>NZ_JBHMVA010000001.1:0-922623 GCF_042436675.1 Quyinboa ferrireducens
CAAAACTCAAGACTAACTCTCCAGGGCCTCTACCCCTTCCAAAAGCGGCTGCAAAGAAAATCATTATTATCCCATTTATCCAAACTTTTTCCAATCTTTTTTTACCCCTTTTTTATTACCATTCCTTAAACCCCTGAAATTGTGCTGTATAACATGTTTTATATTTTTCAATAAATAAAGTTGCTAAATCTGAGCGAATTAATGGGATTCGCACCTGTGTTAACTCACAATTAACTTAAAATTATTCATTATTAATTTTGTGTTAATTTAATTTTTATTTTATATTTGTTTCCTGATTAACATACTTAATTGTGAGCAATACATTAAATAAAGTAAGCACATTGGATTTGGTCTTTGAATACTCGGTAACTCCCAGTATAATAACGGACATTCAGGGAACCATTTATAAAATAAATGCAGCATTTGCAGAATTACTTGGATACACTCCGGATGAAATGCTGGAGTTGACTACAATAGATCTAACACCTCCGGGAAACATAAAACCTGAAAAAAAAGAACTGGCAAAACTTATAAATAATGCACTGCCCAATGTAACCTATAATAGTGAACGCTTACATAAATCTGGCAAACCACTGCATATAAAAGTTAATGCGATTGCCATTATATCTGATGAATCGGACGAACCGGACAGAATACTTCAACAGTTTGAGGTAACAGGCAGACAATATAATACTGTATCCCAAAATCACAACAAAGAGTTTTACCTTGAAAAAATAATGGATGAAATGCCTGCATACATCTACTTTAAAGATCTGGAAAGCAGATTCCTTATGGCCAGTCGATCCATGCTCAAGGTATTTGGCGTAAAACACCAAAACGAATTAACTGGCAAAACAGACTTTGATTTCTTTGCCAAAGAACACGCACAGCAGGCATTTGACGATGAACAGGAGATTCTGAGAACCGGAAAAGAAATCATTCAGGTTGAGAAAGAAGTATGGCCTAACGGAAAAATCACCTGGGTTCATACTACAAAAAAACCTTTATATGACAATACAGGCATGCTGATTGGCACATTTGGAATTTCGAAAGATGTAACTGACTTAAAAGACGCTGAAAAGGCCATCGAAAAAGCACACTTTGAGCTGGAATGGAAAAACAGTGAACTTGAAGAAATGCTGACGGATCTTAAAGCAACCCAGTCACAGTTAATTAATACTGAGAAACTGGCAGCGCTTGGGCAGTTAATTGCAGGAATCGCCCATGAAGTAAACACTCCTTTGGGCGCAATAAATGCTTCAAATTCCAATATCAAAACCTCTTTTACTCAACTGATTGACAATATAGAAAATAACCTTGCGCAATTTTCAATTGATGAAATGAACCTGCTAAAACTGTTGCTTCAGAATTACAACGGTTTTACCAATCACACCTTAGGATCACGCGAGAAAAGACAGCTGAAGAAAGAGATTGAAAAACAGATAAACGGATCAGGTAACGGAAATGGAAATGCGATCGCCGATATCATTGTCTACCTGAATCAACAGGATCAGCTTGACACCATTTTGAGTTACACCGGCAGGACTGATATTCTTAAGGTTTTGAAATCGGCAAAAAGTATGATTTCGGTTCTTAAAAACAGTGAAAATATATCTATTGCAACAGAGAAGGCATCACAGGTTGTTGCAGCGCTTAAGAAATATATCCACAGAACACCGGATGGGAAAAAATCACAAACAGACATTATTGATAACATAGAAACTATTATTACACTGAACCACAACAAACTGAAACATGGTGTGGAGATTATACGAAATTATGATAAGGTGCCATTTATATATGTCTATCCGGATGAAATCAGTCAGGTCTGGAACAACCTGATCACGAATGCCATCCACGCCATGAACAACAAGGGGAAAATTTATATAAGTATTAAAGATAAAAAAGATACTGTAATAGCAGAATTCAGGGATACCGGATGTGGTATTCCCGACGAGATACGGGATATGATCTTTATGCCTTTCTTCACAACAAAAGCCTCAGGAGAAGGAACTGGAATAGGGCTCGATATTGTTAAACGCATTGTTGAGAAGCATAATGGCATAATTACCATTGACACTGAAGTAGATAAAGGCACAACGTTTTCTATTGAACTTCCAAAAATTTAATGCCATGTCAAAGAAAAGAGCAATTTTATGCATTGACGATGAACCGATTATTCTGGAAAGCCTGAAAGAACAGATCGAAAAGAATTTCGGCGACAATCTTATTTATGAAACCGCTGAAAATGCCGATGAAGCGAACGAAGTGCTTCGGGAGCTGAGCGAAGAAAACATAGACATACTTGTTATTGTGTCAGACTGGCTCATGCCAGGCATGAAAGGAGATGAGTTTCTGGTTCAGGCTCATCAGTTATATCCTGAAATTGTACCTATCATGCTTACCGGCCATGCATCGAAAGAGGCAATTCAAAACGCCATTGAAAATGCAAACCTCTTTTCATGTATCAGCAAACCGTGGCACGAAGAAAACCTGATAGATACCATCAGATCTGCCATGCAGAAATTCGAGATAAAAAGTACCGTTAATGAAAAGGAAGTCATTCTTTGTATTGATGACGAAGAGATGATTCTGGATGCACTAAAAGACCAGCTTGAAGATACGTGGGGCAGCAAATTTATCATTGAAACAGTAGACAATCCTGAAGAGGCCATTGAAATATTTAATGAACTGAGAGAAGAAGGATATAAAATCCCGGTTGTTATCTCAGATTATATTATGCCTTATATGAAGGGAGATGAATTACTAAAGAAAATTCATGAAATCTCTCCGGAGACACATAAAATATTGCTTACGGGACAGGCAAGTGTTGAAGGTGTTGCCAACGCCATCAACTGGGCCAAGTTATACCGTTACATTCCCAAACCATGGGACAAAGAAGACCTTGCACTAACTATTAAAGAAGCAATCCGAAGTTATGTTCAGGAAAACCAGATAAGAAGCAAAAACAAGGAATTAGCAGCACTGAACGCATCACTTGAAGAGAAAGTACTTCAACGAACCAAAGAACTTGAAGTAGCCAATGCCACAAAAGATAAATTCTTCTCAATTATTGGTCACGACCTGAAGGGAAGCTTTAATACGTTAATTGGATTTTCGGAAATACTGATAGATGATTTTGAGGAACTGGATAACGAAGGGAAGATGAATTTTCTGAACAGGATCAGACGATTATCAGAAAATGCCTATAAGTTGCTTCAGAATCTCCTTGACTGGGCCAGGGTGCAAACGGGAAACATAAACTATGAACCGGAATATTTCGATCTGGAAGAAATAAGCAGAGATATTCTGGAAATGCAACAGGATCACGCACAAAGCAAAATGATAAAAATAAAATCAGATGTCCCTAAAGACACCTATGTATATGCTGACAAAAACATGATCCATACCGTAGTTCGAAATCTTTTCTCTAATTCGTTGAAATTTACAAACCAGGGAGGTGAAGTTAAAATTTCGTGCAAGAAATCGAAGCTAAATGGTGGGCGAATAGATGTTTCTATTACCGATACAGGCATCGGCATGTCTGACGATAAAGTTTCAAAACTGTTCAAAATATCAGAAAAAGTGAAAACATACGGAACGGCACAGGAAGAGGGAACCGGCCTGGGATTAATCTTGTGTAAAGAATTCGTAGAAAAAAATAATGGCGACATTAAAGTTGAAAGTCGCAAGGGCGAGGGAAGTATATTTACGTTTACCCTGCACACGAAAGGCATTCCCAATTAGGGAATTTGGAGTTTAATAGATGAGAGAAAAGGCTGTCTGAAATCGTTCGGACAGCCTTTTTTGTAAACCGTGAAGTTTTAATTCGTTAATAATAACTCAAAAATAACGCATTAATGAAACATAAACAAATTCAATATTGGTTTAAGAAAGTAGAAACTCCAAATATGTTTGTTAAATTTGTGATCCAATCTTAAAAACTGATTCCCATGAAATGGCTGACACTTCTAATTGTTTTAATGACGGTACAAATTGCTACATTCGGACAGGCAACAGACACATTATATATATGGCCGGATAAGGTTCCCGGGGAAGCAGCACCAAAACATTCCGCTGTGATCAGCTCAAATAACGGCGGCAATACCACCCGCATTGCTGAAGTCACCAATCCTGTTCTGGTTCGGTTCGATCCAAAACCTGACGTAAAGAACAAAGGTGCATTTGTGGTTTGCCCGGGTGGCGGTTACAGTATTTTAGCCATCGATAAAGAAGGGTATGAAATTGCAGAATGGCTAACAAGCATTGGGTATACCGCATTTGTATTGCAATACAGGGTCCCGCAAAAACAGGCCGGCGCTTTAATGGATGTGCAAAGGGCTATACGAATTGTAAGGAGTCATGCATCTGACTGGCAACTGGACAAAGACAGAATTGGCGTGATGGGATTTTCTGCCGGAGGAAGTTTAAGCGCACGTGCCTCTACCTTATACAACGAACAGACCTATCCGGCTCAGGATGCTATAGATAACGTTTCATGCAAACCGGACTTTACCATGCTCATCTATCCTGCATATTTAGACAAAGGAGAAAACAGGAGCCTCACACCTGAATTAAAAGTGGATAAGAATACGCCTCCTATGTTTATTTTTGCCACTGTAGACGATCCTTACAGCAACAGCGCATTGGTTATGACTACTGCATTACGCGATGCCAAAGTTCCTGTTGAACTGCATATGTTGCCCAAAGGCGGACATGGCTACGGATTACGAAAAGGTTCACTGGCAGGCGAAACCTGGCCTGTTCTGGCCGAAGAATGGCTAAAAAGAACAGATAAATAAGGCTTAAAACAGCTTTGCCACTGTTAAGATGTAGACCGGGATTAAAAACTATTTCTGCTATTCATCCTGTTGGTCAACATAAAGGGAAGTATGTAATCCATCGATCGAACTGGCTCCTACCCAGATATCGAAATCTCCGGGTTCAAAAACAAAATCACCTTCATTATTATAGAAACCAAGCTCATTTTTGGTCAGAATGAATGATATCTTACGACTTTCACCCGGTTTGAGCTGTATCTTCTTAAAACCTTTCAACTCTTTAACAGGCCTGGTAACACTTGCAACTTTATCCCTGATGTAAAGCTGTACTACTTCCTCGCCAGACATTTCTCCTGTATTCTGAACCATGACAGAGACAAATACCTCCGGTGTAGATGTTGCTTTAACCTGCAAATCAGAATATTTAAAATCCGTATAACTTAATCCAAAACCGAATGGGAATAACGGATCATTACTCTGATCGATATAGTGTGACCAATACACATCCTTTTTAGGTCCTGGTCTGCCGGTACTTTTATGATTATAGTACAATGGCAGTTGCCCCACACTTTTTGGAAACGACATTGGAAGTTTCCCTGAGGGATTATAATCCCCGTATAACACCTCAGCAATAGCCTGTCCTCCCATGCTTCCCGGCTGCCAGGCTTCAAGAATTGCCGGAATATGTTCTGCAGCCCAGGGAATAGCCAAAGGTCTTCCATTCATAAGCACAAGAACAATATTTGGATTTACAGCATATACCGTTTCCAGTAATTGTTGCTGTAAACCCGGTAGATTAATAAAAGCCCTGCTTCTGCCTTCCCCACTCTGTAAGCCGTGTTCCCCCAGCACCATAACTACAACATCTGCATTTTGGGCCAGGCTGACAGCTTCTGCAAGCATCGCAGTATCCGTATTATTGATTGAAACTCCCGCTGCCAATGCAGGTTTATTATTCACCAGTTGAACACCTTTTGTAAAGCGCAACTGGTTACCTTCAAACTTTTCCATTCCTTCCAGAACAGAAACTGCCGAATTCCGAATCACATTCCCACTCCAGTTACCAAGTGGACTATCTTTATCATCAGCCAGAGGACCGATGAGTGCAATCTTCATTCCTTCTTTATTCAAAGGCAATAGCATTTGGTCGTTTTTTAGTAACACCATGGATTTTTTTGCCATATCCAAAGCTGCCTTTCTGTTGCTCTCCTGTCCTATTATCTTTTTCTCCCTGTCCGGGTTGCAGTATCTATAAGGATCATCGAATAATCCCAGTTCATATTTGGCGAGAAGGATGCGCCTGACCGCATCATCGATCAGATTTATATCAACCTCTCCGGATTCCACCAATTCCCTGAGGTAATTAATATAGGCATACGATTCCATATCCATATCACATCCGGCCTTCACTGCCTTTTTTGCTGCATCTCTGTTATCTTTGGCAAAACCGTGGGCCCTCATTTCGGCGATTGATCCCCAATCAGAAACCACAAACCCTTCGAATCCCCACTCACCCTTCAATATAGTACGCAGTAAAAATTCATTCCCCGTTGCAGGTATACCGTTAAGTTCATTAAACGAATTCATAAACGTTTTTACACCAGCTTCCTCCGCTGCCCTGAACGGAGGCATGATCACATTATATATCGTAGATGTCCCAACATCAACTGTGTTATAGTCTTTACCTGATTCTGCAAAACCATAACCGGCATAGTGTTTCGCACAGGCTATAATGGTATTATTCGCTGAAAGATCATCGCCCTGAAAACCTTTAACCCTGGCTTTGGCAATCAGACTTCCCAGGTAAGGATCTTCACCGGCACCTTCCATCACTCGTCCCCAGCGGGCATCGCGTGAAATATCCACCATTGGGGCAAAAGTCCAGTTCTGTCCGGCAGCTGAAGCTTCCAGCACCGCTATTCTTGCAGATTTTTCTATAGCAACAAGATCCCAGCTTGCCGCCTCTCCTAAAGGAATTGGTGTTAAGGTACGATAGCCATGAATAACATCAAACCCAAAAATTAAAGGTATACCAAGCCTGCTTTTGGTTACAGCCAATTCCTGCATTTTACGCACTTCATCTGTGCCAAGCACATTAAGCACCGAGCCAACCTTCCCCGATAAAATATTATCATATTTCTCTTTTGTACTTTTCTCCGTGGGAACCGGACCAGTTACGTCCCAGAATCCATTATACTGGTTCATCTGTCCGACTTTCTCATCCAGGGTCATAAGCGACAACAAACTGTCGACTTTTTTACCATAATCCGGTTGTTGCGCCTGACTTTGAACGACAGTTATTATAGGCATTAAAATGAGGGCAAACATTAGTCTTCGCATGGTACATCAATTTTAGAGGTTCATCCCAGGCTTTCTCCTGAACCTCAAATTTACAATAAAAAACCAATCATTCTTAGCAGGATTTTTATTCCTTTGGTTGGTTTTGTATTTTTACGTGCATTTTTAAATTTTGCTTAAAATGAACTTCAAACAAATATTTAAAAGCATCCTGTTCTCTTTACTGATTCTCAGTTTAAACACTACTGCGCAGGATGATCCGAAATGGGACAACACAACTCGCAAAGACTGGCCGGCAGGATGCAAAGAAGTTTCAATTATTTCAACAGCTGACGGAACAGAACAGAAAGCCAGGTTCTTTATGTCCGGGTCAGACAAACCGGCTCCGTTAATTATAAGCCTGCACACCTGGAGCGGCGATTACACGCAAAAAGATACATTATCGTGGAAATGCATACAAAAAGGTTATACATACATACATCCTGATTTCCGTGGAGCCAACAACAAACCTGATGCCTGCGGGAGTCCTCTTGTTATTCAGGATATTGATGACGCCATAGCTTACGCCATTAAACATGCCAATGTTGATACATCCGAAATCCATATTATTGGCGTTAGTGGTGGTGGATATGCCACATTGCTGGCTTACATGAAAACAAAATACCCGGTAAAAACATTCTCTGCCTGGGTTCCGATTTCTGACCTTGAAGCATGGTTTAATGAATCGGAAGGACGTGGCAATAAATATGCAAGGGATATTGCCATAGCCACCACCGGCAAGAAATTTGGGCCAAAAGGATATTACATTAATAAAAGAGAGGCCATAAAGCGCTCACCTCTTTTTATGCAAACGCCGGTTGCAAAACGACAAAATTCCAAACTTTTTATTTACACCGGTATTCATGATGGTTATACCGGTTCGGTTCCGGTAACACAATCCATTAAATTCTACAATAAAGTAGTTAATGATTTTGATCCGACCGCAACAGAATCCATTGTTCCGGAAAGCGACATGATTACCCTTGTTACATCACAGAATTATCCGACTCTGACAAAGGGAAAATTAGGAGACAGGATAATCCAGTACCGTAAAAACTATAAAGATCTCGTAGAACTGACTATTTTTGAAGGCACACACGAAATGTTAACCGACGTGGCACTGAATCCTGCTGAAAGCAAAAACATTCTGGCCGTTGGAGATTCCAATGGAGAGTTTTATTTCGGTTGGGTCACCCAGCTTAAAAAAGTCAGATTTGATGACTTTATCTATAATTCATGCATATCAGGCAATACAATCGGCTATGATAATCTGAACAGACCTGCATTAAATACACTCAGGAACATTGACCGCTACCTGGACGAAGCTTATGCATACAGCGGGAAACAGGATGCCATCGTTATTATGTTGGGAACCAATGACTGCAAAGCTGTTTTTACAGATAACATTAAAAATGTACCGGACAGCATGCGTACCCTTATCGCAAAGATAAAAGCGCATCCCGTGTATCAGGCGTCGCACCCGAAGCTGTTTATTGTTTCACCTCCACCGATGAACCCACACCCGGAACTGCACGAAAAATACCTGAAAGGGAACAACAGGATTCAGTACCTTGTCAAGGAATTTAAAAAAGTGGCAAAGGAAGAAGGTTGTGTTTTCATCAACACTTATCCGCACCTTGAGGGTGTTTTTGATTACGTTACCATTGACGGAATTCATCTGAAACCTGAAGGACAGATGGTAATTGCGAAAATAATAAGTGAAACGCTGGATAGTTATTTTAGGCAATAACAGAGCCTACTTAGGCAGCCTTACAGTAAAACCAACTCCCCAAAACATATTGTTGGAATTATCGTTCAGACCATAACCAAGATATCCGTCCAAATGTAGATTATTAATAATACTGTAGGTAAAGCCAAAATCAATGTATCCGGCATTACCGAGCGTTTTATAATTTTCGCCAAAAAACTCTAAAAACAAACAGGTCTTAGGAATAACATTCAGACCAGCCGTAACCGAATAAAATTTTTGGGTATCATAATTTTTATTGTCCCAGAAAAGTGCAAGGTTATACCCCAGACTCAAAACATCCAGCAGATCATGCTGTGCAGCAAGGCGTACTTCAGGCGACCAGAAATGATCCGCATCATCTGTTTTAACAGGCAACAGAAATGACCCCATTACCGCCACATCAGGAATAATTCCGGCACCTTTAAATATTCTGTACTTAAATCCAGGATTCAGAATATTGGATACACTACCTTCCGGATCACTAACTAATGTGGCCGTTTCGTTTGAAAAACCCAACCTGAGTTCCAAAGCAGAAGTCAGCCCAAACCGAAGTAACGACTGTATACTTTTCACATCTTTAATGTCGGACAATGAATTGGCATCCGTAAAATCGAATCCAGACTCCAACTGAAAATGAAGTTTAGGAACGATACTTGCCGATTCAGTCTGATCCGGGCGGTCTGTGACCATATCCTGCGCAGAACAAACCGACGATATATAAACAATTATAGTTAGAATTGCCAATCTGACCTTCATAGTTTACCTTCTAAGATTCTGGTGAATCATTTAACAGCTCTTCTACCACCTTAGGAAACCAGGCATATTCCAGTTCATGTACTTTTGAGGCTACTTCGGCATAGGTATCAGTGGGTTGAACCGGACATTCAGCCTGAAATATTATCTCGCCTTCGTCGAAGTGTTCATTTACATAATGTATCGTGATACCTGACTTTATTTCCCTGTTCTCCACAACAGCTTTATGAACATTATCGCCATACATTCCTTTTCCTCCATATTTAGGCAGTAATGCCGGATGTATGTTAACCATTTTTTTATCAAAAGCCCTGATCAGGTACTTCGGGATCAACCACAAAAAGCCTGCAAGTACAATAAAATCAATGGAATACGAATTTAACATATCGATAATCTCTTCCGTTTTGTAAAACTGATCCCGGTTAAACACCTTGCATGGGATATTCAATCGTTTGCAACGATCTATAACAAAGGCACTTGGGTTATTACACAGCACAAGAGAAATGCTTATATTATTGTTATCTTTAAAATAATTATAGAAGTTCTCCACGTTGGAACCCGAACCACTTGCCAAGAGCGCTAATTTCTTCATTTACAATATATTATTTTTCAATAAAAATTCTTAACTTGCATGTTAAACTGCTCAAAAATATGATTTTTGTGTCACAAAATTTTAATTATTACAGAAAAAATATATTTCTTTGCAGCGATATTTTCGAAACTAATTATTAACTAAAATTAAAAAGTTATGTCTGACATTGCATCAAGAGTTAAAGCGATCATCGTTGACAAAATGGGAGTAGATGAAACTGAAGTGACTCCTGAAGCTAGCTTCACTAATGATTTAGGAGCTGACTCGCTTGACACTGTTGAGCTGATCATGGAATTTGAAAAAGAATTCAATATTTCTATTCCTGATGATCAGGCTGAAAACATCTCTACTGTTGGAGATGCTATCAAGTACATAGAAGAAAACGCTGGTTAACTAATCGCATTTTAAAATTTTTGCATGGAATTTAAACGAGTTGTAATCACTGGCCTTGGGGCTATTACTCCACTAGGAAATTCAGTACAGGAGTTTTGGGGCAACTTGTCTAAAGGAGTAAGTGGATCGGGTATTATAACCCATTTCGACCCTTCTTTATTCAAAACGAAGTTTGCGTGCGAGGTTAAAAACTATAACGCTGAAGAATATTTTGACCGCAAAGAAGTACGTAAGCTGGACCTATTTGCTCAGTACGCTATTGTTAGTGCCACCCAGGCAATTGAAGACTCCGGTATAATGGAAGATGACTCCGTTGACAAAAACAGAGTCGGCGTTATATGGGGAGCCGGAATTGGTGGGCTCATAACTTTCCAGCAGGAATTAACAGCATTTGGAAAGGGCGATGGAACACCTCGTTTCAGCCCTTTCTTTATTCCCAAAATGATTGCTGATATTGCACCTGGACATATCTCTATGAAATATGGCTTACGTGGACCAAACTTTGGTGTTGTTTCTGCGTGTGCTTCATCAACCAATGCAATCATAGATGCACTGAATTATATCCGTCTCGGCAAAGCTAACATGATCGTCACCGGAGGATCTGAAGCTGCCATCACCGAATCCGGTGTAGGTGGATTCAATTCTGCACAGGCACTTTCCACTAATAATGATAATCCTGAAACAGCATCCCGTCCGTTCTGTAAAACACGCGATGGTTTTGTTATGGGTGAAGGCGGTGCCTGTTTAATGTTGGAAGATTATGACCATGCCGTAAAGCGTGGTGCTAAAATTTATGCCGAAATTGTTGGCGGCGGAATGTCGGCTGATGCTTACCATATTACTGCGCCACATCCTGAAGGGCTTGGTGCTGCTCTGGTAATGCAACGTGCTTTGGAAGATGCCGGGATGACACCGGAAGACATCGATTACGTAAACGTACACGGTACAGCTACTCCACTGGGCGACATCGCCGAAACTCAGGCCATTAAAAAAGTATTTGGTGATCATGCGTATAATCTGAATATCAGTTCAACCAAATCAATGACCGGTCACCTTTTAGGAGCTGCAGGAGCTGCAGAAGCTATGGCATGCATCCTTGCAGTAAGAGAAGATATTATTCCTCCAACAATTAATCTTCAGGAACTTGATCCTGACATTGATTCAAAGCTTAACCTCACATTCCATAAAGCACAAAAACGTGTGGTTAATGCTGCTTTGTCCAACACCTTTGGATTTGGCGGGCATAATGCTTCTGTCATCATAAAAAAATTCACTGAATAAATAGTGATTAAAAATATTGAACGAATTAAAAGACTTTTCCTGCCCAAAAAGGAAAAGTCTTTTTCGTTTGTCATTCAAGAACTTACGGGCTTTAAACCGAATGATCCGGATATTTATGATCTCGCTTTCATTCACAAATCCACTTCCATAAAACAGAAGAATGGCAGACATGCCAATAATGAACGCCTGGAATTTCTGGGTGATGCTATACTGGATGCCATTGTAGCAGATATCATTTACGTAAACTACCCCAACAGAAATGAAGGATTTTTAACCAGTGCACGGGCCAAGTTAGTCAGCAGAAACACTCTGAATAGCCTGGCCGAAGATCTTGGACTGGAAAAACTGGTTAAAACCACAAGCAACAATCCAAACACCAATATCCCGGGGAACACCCTTGAAGCATTGATTGGCGCCATCTATCTGGATCAGGGATATAATAATTGTAAAAACTTTGTTGAGACCAGGCTTTATAAAAAGCTTGACGAAATGAAGAACATGGTACGAAAAGACAGCAATTATAAATCGCTGCTGCTGGAATGGAGCCAGAAAAACAGAAAGGAAATCACTTTTTCTTTGGTAAAGGAGGTCATCAACAAACACAATGTGCCTACGTTTTACACACAGGTTCTGATTAACGATGAACGTTATGCCGATGGCACCGGCACATCGAAGAAAGAGAGCCATCAGGATGCAGCAAAAAAGGCCATCCAGGCACTCAAAGAAAAGAACCTGTATTAATTCTGAACTTTTTTATAATCTCTCCGTTAAATATATAAAATTCTAAATATGAAGAACGAAATTAATTTATCCTGGGACGAAGGCATGGCCTTCTCAACTGATTTAGATGGTCATAAACTCACATTAGATGCAAGTCCTGAAGTAGGTGGGCAAGATAAAGGAGCAAGACCCAAAAAACTGATGCTGGTATCGCTGGCCGGATGTACCGGAATGGACGTCGTATCAATTTTAAATAAAATGAGGGTGCAGTATGATGGACTGAATATAAAAGTTGAAGGAGAACTCACCGAAGAACATCCCAAATACTACAAGTCCATGAAAGTAACTTACGAATTCAAAGGAAAAGATCTTCCAATGGATAAACTTGAAAAAGCGGTTAACCTCTCTGCTGAAAAGTATTGCGGTGTACAGGCTTTATACAGAATGGCTATTCCGATTGAATCAGAAATTAAAGTTATAGAATAAAAGCTGTTAGCTTATCATGTAAAAGGCGGTTCTCTACAAAGGGAACTGCCTTTTATGCTTTTTTAAACTTTAACGAAGCATTATTACGCTTATACTTTACAGTGCAGCGCCGGTGATGAAAACGTATTCTCAACCACTGTTATCCATTGCTGTTTTGGATTGAAATTAAAGATCCCGGAATAAACTTTCTATATCACATATTGTTTACTCCTATGGTATTTAAAGATGATAATTTACGCCCACTATCATATTTAAATTTTAGGTTATGAAAAGTAATGGGAAAATTATGGCTACTTTAAGAGTAGTACTGGGTGTATTTATGGTCGCTTATGCATTAAACAAATTCTTTCACTTTATTCCCAACAGTTATGGAGACATGCCTCAGAACACGCAGGCATTTCTGGATGCAGTCGTCATGTATCTTCCGTATCTTTATATGTTTGAAATACTCGTTGGGGCACTGCTTATTTTAAACAAGTGGACACTGGCAATACTTATTGCGTTGTTTCCACTTTCCGTTGCATTTATGATGTTCAGTATTCTGAACAGTGATCTGAAAGAGATGTGGCCGGCTATTTTTGTGGCGCTGCTGAACGTAATCCTTTTGTTCAGCAATTGGGAGAGACTGAAGCCTTTATTTGATTAATTCTTAAGTACGTTCTTTACTATTAGCACAGATGATAAACCACCGCACCAGTTGTATCTGATGCAGTGGTTGAAATGAATTCTTTTTCAGGCCATAGTAATTTGATTTCCTGAATCTGCTTTAATTCCTTTGACCAGCAGATATAAACAAAGTGTCAATTCTGCGGCAACTGCGATGGTCACGACCAGTATCTCACTTACGTTTGAAAACTCAGGTCCCAGGAAGTTGACGAAGCAGTCAACCAGATAACTTATTCCGGCAGCAATTATCAGAATACCCAACCATTTAGGAAAATATTCGGCATTATACATTAAAGATCCTACTATTATACAACTAATACCGAAAAACACACCACTGATAAGGTACCCGTATGAATGCGCATTTATAAACAGCAAAACCAGTGAACTAAGCTGATCTCCGGAAAAACTACTCAGATAAGTATTGTCGCCGAAAATGAGCAGAGGCATATAATAATTCAATAGATTAAGACCCAGTACTGTAGCCTGGGCCAGTCTGAAATATGCAGCCAGCAAAGACAATTCTTTGCTTACTGGTTTTAGCAGCAGGTAAAATAACAGGGCCACGGCAACATCACTCATAATCATGATTAAATCGCTAACAAATCCAACCCTGTACAACACGCTGTGATTAAGTATATTATGTGCCGTTATAAGGGCATCACCTGGAACAACAATAGATGACCGGACAAACATCTCGCTGAACAAACCTGCAATGATAATGATCAGATAAAGTATGCCGGCTATACGCGCATTCCTTTTTACGGATAGAACCGTTTGTATTGTATTCATTATTTTTAGTGCTTTAATGTTTTATACTTAAGGGAAAATCAGAACAGTATCCCGGCTTACAGTATATGCTCCAAAATATCCTAATGCTCCGTTGGAAATATTGGTTATTGGGTTCGAAGGGTTCGCATTACCGATCATTCCGCCTTCGAAAAGAGAAGATAACGCAAAGTAGTAATCGTATGTTGATTTATCTAGTGTTTGTAGTTCAACCACAACTCTGTTGAGCGGAATAAACTGTTCAACATCCCATTGCAATACAACGTCATGCCCGTCAGTAAATGCATCATCGAATAATTTCAGGGATTGGCTTGCACCTGCCGGATCATCAATATTATACACTTTCAATCGGTAGTAATTTTCAATATTCGCCGGATCATGCAGATGGCAGTTTATTATGTATCCTCCCGAAAACTCCATATACGCCGGTGTTGGCTCAAAAGATACCGAGTCTATTGCGACTTTATATGGCACCTCAACAGTGGCATTATAGATTTCTCCTTCCGACTCTACTTTCATGGTGTATGAACGGCCTTCTTCACCAGTCCTGTTCACGGAATATATTCCGGGAGCTGTTTCCAAAAGCTGACTTACATAACCAAGATCGTCGGTAATAGTAACTGTTGAACCGGACACGTTAGGATAAGTTTCAGGGTCAAAATAATCGCCTGATTTGGTTAGTTTAACAACAAGCGTTGTATCGATATCTGTTATAGATCCGTCTATAACCAGCCGGGGTTCAATGGAGTCAAGATTTATCTCAATTACATCCTGGCAGCCGAATAATATTATTGCCAGGCCAAATATTAAAGTGTATGTTTTAACTGATTTCATGATTTAAAATTTAAAATTGTAAGTTACTGATGGTATCATTTGAAAAAGGGACAGTCGGACCGCTTCTGTTTGATTCGGATTGCTTTCGTTCTCCCTGAAAGTGATGGAAAATGCGTTTTTTCTGCCATAAACGTTATATACGGAAAAGTTCCAGCTTGATTCAAACCGCTTTTTCTTTTTGGGTGTGTAAGTTGCACCAATATCCATCCGGTGATAATCCGGCATCCGGTAAGCATTTCTTTTAGTGTAAACAGGAACCGTAAATTCATCTACCTGGTATTTTCCACTTGGAAATGTTACCGCATTTCCTGTATTAAAGACCCAGGTGGCAGACATGTTCCATTTTTTATTAAGCTGGTACATCCCAACAATTGAAATGTCATGCGTTCTGTCGTATTTGGCAGGATACCACTCCCCATTGTCAATGGCATCCATAGATTTTTCAGTCCTTGAAAGCGTATATCCTATCCATCCGGTTAATTTGCCTGTCCTCTTTTTCACGAAAAGCTCAAGGCCATAGGCTCTACCCTTACCGAAAATAAGCTGTGATTCCACATTCTTGTTAAGCAGGAGTTCTGCTCCGTTTTGATAATCGATCTGATTCTTGAGGTTCTTGTAATAAACTTCGACAGACGTTTCAAACATGTTATCTTTAAAATTTCTGAAAAACCCGAGAGCGAACTGATCTGCGATCTGCGGTTTTACATTTTTACTGCTTGGAATCCAGACATCAGTTGGAAGTGATGCAGAGGAGTTGGACAGCAAATGGACATACTGTGCGTTTCGTGAGTATGAGAGTTTGACAGAATTCCTGTTATTCAATCTAAAGTTGAATGTTGCACGCGGCTCCAGATTGCTGTAAAACTGAATGATGTCTCCTTTGGAATAAGCTTCCGCGCTGGTTATTTCATCTCTTTCGTTGTATGTATATACAGTATCGGGCCCAACTGATGCAAGACCGGAATACCTTAACCCGTAAGTAATATTTATATGATCGGAAATGCTTAATTCGTGTGAGACATATGCTGCCCCTTCGTAGGCTTGCTTTCTGCCCATGAATACTGAATTAAAGAGATCATTGTTTCCTGCATCTATTTCTCCGGGACGATACGTATGATGAATCGCATTAAATCCAAATTTCAGGGTATTATCTGTATTGATGTAACACTGAAAATCTTCTTTTACATTCATGTCCCTGATCCCGGAATTAATGTAAATCATATTATCGGAAAAATTATATCCGAAACCGTAATTATAGTTGCTGTATATAAGTGAACTATTGCTGAATAGTTTATTGTTGAAAACATGGTTCCAGCGTAGCGTTCCGGTCTGGTTGCCCCATTTCAAGGCAAAAAGGTCGTGTATATTAAAAACATCCCTTCCGAAATATCCTGACAGAAAAATGCGGTTATTATTGTCGATCCTGTAGTTTGCTTTCGCATTTAAATCGTAGAAATAGAGGTCTGTATTTTTTTGAGTCCGGCTTCGTGAAAATACCGTAAATATGTCGGCATAACTTCTGCGGCCTGATATAATAAAAGAGCTTTTATCTTTTACAATTGGAGCCTGAAGGGTTAACCTTGAAGATAAAAGTCCTAGTCCGCCTGAGGCTGTAAACTTTTTATAATTCCCGTCATTCATCTGAATATCCAGGATGGACGAGAGACGACCACCATAATTGGCAGGAGCATTACCTTTATAGAGCTCTACATCCTTAATGGCATCGGAATTGAAGACTGAGAAAAATCCCATTAAGTGTGATGCACTGTAAACCGTCGCTTCATCAAGAATGATAAGGTTCTGATCGACGCCTCCACCCCTTACATAAAAACCTGTGGTTCCTTCGGTGCCCGAACTTACACCAGGCAATAGCTGAATGGTTTTTAAAATGTCTTGTTCTCCAAGAAGCACAGGGATCATTTTAGCCTCTTTGGGAGATAGTTTCATGACTCCCATTTCAGCTTTTCTTATGTTCTTATCTGCCCCTTCACTCAGAATTACAACTTCATCTATTTGAGTTGATTTCATATGCATCTCAACATCGTTGTTAACATCTTCGGAAAGTTCTACCGGAATGGTAATGCTCTTGTAGCCAACATAGGAATATCTGAGATTGTAATCTCCTTTAGGCAAGGTGACGGAGTAAAAGCCGTAAAGGTTTGTTGTTGTCCCGGATCTAAGTTCCTCTACATAGATTGTTGATCCAATTAATCCTTCGCCTGTGTCCGCGTCTTTTAAAAATCCGCTTATAGTAACTTTCTCCTGCGAAAACCCCTGAAAAACAGGGATTAACAGAAACAGCAATTTTATAAGATTATATTTCTTCATTTTGAATAAAATTTATTGTTATTACTAAGATGTGTATGTTTAAAATCGTCTTTGAACTTTAATCCGTATCCAAAGATTCTGTCAAAAGAACTGTGTCCAAAGAGAATAGTACCTGCAAATGCGAGAGATGGCAGTGAGATCAGATAACCTGAAATGCCAAGGATTACTGCTAGAAATTTATAGTGAAACAGATTATATATAAATGCTCCGGTTCTGTTTCCGAAAAAGTATGCTAGCATGCTCAGATCTGGCACAAACAGGAACAGAATAAATATCCACCATTTATAACCAAGAAGGAGACTCAGATAAAATGAGAGCGCCAGCATGCTTGTTTCTTCAATTTGTAGTAAAAGTTTCATTCTATTGACTTATAATTTGTTATGGTGCAAATCTACAGACCCTGCCACCTGTGTTCGACGTTTTTAAGTAAGTCGGACGTTCGGATTTATGAAGTCGGACATCATCCATTTCTCTTTAGAAATAAAGTCCGGCCGCGACTTGCCATGCCTGTGTTCCTGTGAGATTTTTTTTTCTGCTAAGCATTTCATATCAATTATCACTAGTGTTTCACTTATTTGTACATCTTCAATTGAAGGACGCTGACAAAAGTAGAGGAGGTGAGTTTGGCAAAAGTTCGGAATAGCAATGCAGGTGTTCGGAATTATAATAGCGGGCCAAAATGTATGTATATGCTTATCTATAAAAATGATAAGGGCGCATGATTTTTCATGCGATTTTCAGGGTTGAATAAGTTAATGAAAGCCAACCTATTCTTTATCTGACAGGCTATTTAATGAAATAGTTAAATTTTGAAGCAATGAAAATTCCTGACAAAAATGCCGCTTATACCTTACCACATCACAATAAGCTGGTTTTTCAGAAAAAAATTATCCCAAACCCCAATTTTATTGTGGGGGATTATACATACAGTGATGATTTTTAAGACACACACAATTTTGAAAAGAACGTAAAATATCATTTTGATTTTTTTGGCAAAAAACTGATAAACAGGACGTTTTGCGTGACATGTCTTCAAAATTTCCTGCTCCGGTGTATTGAAGAGAAAAACAGGTAAAAGACAGTAAATATCTAGATAGTCGGGCTAACCATTTTTTGCTTGCGGTATTCGCTTGGGGTCAGACCTGTAAACTTTTTAAATGCCGTATTGAAAGATGATTTTGAATTAAAGCCACAATCCATTGCAATTCCCAGTAAAGAGTATGAGTCGGATTTTGGATCATCCAAACGTGATTTAATTTCTTCGATCCGGTGCCGGTTAATAAAATCGAAAAATGATTCACCATAAACCCGGCTGATTAATTCTGACAACTGATAAGGTTGAATGTTGATTTTTGAACTTAGTTCAGCTAAGGAGATATCATTTTCAATGTAGGCTTTATCCTTTTCTATAACCGTTGTCAGTAGTTTTGAATATTTCTTTATCTGATCATCGTTTAAAATAAATACGCTTCTCCCCTTCCCTTTTGAAACGGATGTGTTATCATCAGGATAGCCTTTGCTATCCATTGTATCTAACAGCTGAATGTTTTTAGTCCGCCAGGTGGAATATGCAAGCGCATAAATGATAATTCCCACAAAGAATCCGATAATGTTGTTTGAAACCGAAAAACTGTAGGAAAATTTATAACCGAGCATAAATGAAATCAATGCTACCAGCAACACAAACAGGAAGAAATAAAGGATCTTTTTTGCCTGTGACAGAGAGATCTTTTCAATATCAGAAAAGTTGTTTTTAATTTTTTTCTGATGATCTTTTACCAAAACCAGACTTATAACAACATAAATAGTAATGTAAAAGACCCGACCCAGTTGCATAATCAAAGCTTCTAATGGAACTTCGTTATTCAAAAAAATGTATTCAGCAAACTGAATTTTTTCTTCCCCGCTCTTCACATACAGAGGTATAAACGAAATGATATAGATGAAGAACGGGATGGCGTGAAACAGATAAAACCGTGGTAGCTTATTTTTTGTAAGCACAAAGATGTATACGTACAATAAAGGACCGTAAAGCAAAAATAAAGGATCCATAACATTAATAAGATGGGGAAAGGTTTTGTAATAACCTGTCATACCATAGATCCCACCTAAAAGGCTGATGGAAAGCACTAATGTTAATAATCCAAGAACTATGGGTTTGGTGTCTTTGGGCTTATTGTGTGCGATTAAATAAGTTAAGAATATGCCCTGTAAGGCAGCCGCAAAGTTTAATAGCACCAATATTTTCATTTGTTATAAAGGTTAATCCGGACTTATAAAAACTAACATAGTATGTGAGGAAATGTTTAATATAAAACATTGTACCCTAATTATTAATTGAAAAATATTTGTGCTAGAATTCATACGTTTTGACCGCAAAATAATATGCGCCACTATTCATCTGCCATTTCATAACTTTTCTTCCGGTTCAACAGGATAAAAATTGTAACCAGATAAATCAGAACAATTGAGAAAGGAATAGCAATAAACCGATATCCGGGTAGCAAGTACCACAAAACAAGAATAATGACTGTTCTGACAACAACATGAAAAATTCCGATCCAATGTTGAATGATCCACGAAAAGGGAAGCCACATTAGCCCGGTCAAAATTCCAATGGTCATAGGTAATGAAGTGTAATCGACAAGAAAAAAGGGAATGGCAATGGAATACACAAGAACCGATTGAAAGACACTGTACATAAAGAGTCTGTCAAATTCATTTTTGGGTTTCTGCTTGTCCAGAAAATTTTCGCCGGTAAACTTTGAAATAAACAGAGCAAGGTAAACAATGCTTCCGGTAGCAATAAATAATACCCAAACAGCTATGGATGGAGGAAAGAAGATTGCGGCAAGCCCTGAGGTCAACCAAGCTATTAATCCGGCCAGCGGTGTTGCTAAAAATTTTCGTTTTGAAAATTCCTTTCGTTGTTCTTCGAGTGTTCTTTTGAGTTGTTTCATTTTCTTTTCGATAACCTTCTGAAGATTAAACGCTTTGGAAAATTTATTGTTGAAAAATTAATTTTCCGGATTCTTTCGATTCCTCAACAGGGAGCAATCGTGAATCTTCCAATGCCGCTGTCCGGTGACCTATTCCCTTTTGATAATCTTTGTGTGATTCGAAATTCAGAAAACTTTCCACGTTTTTTTGTTTAATCAACATCACAAGGTCCCATCGTTCATCGCTGGGGCCAATGAGATATTTTCCTCCTTCTCCCAGAAACATAATTTCGCCACCTGATACTTTTAAAAAAGGTAAGGTATGGTCAATGTACAACTGATAAGCTTCTTTACCGCTGATTGGTTTCTCCGGTTCTAACTCAGGAGAGGCTGAATAGTCAGCCGTCTCACGAAAACGAAGCAGGTTAAGCATTACAACCGGACCTTTTATTCCTCTTAAAACAAAGTCACGCCCCGCTTCCTGCGATGGTGCTATATATATTTCTTTCATCTTCTGTTATGTGTGTGTTAGCTATTTTCTGAGGCAACCCTCAATATAAACCTGAATATTTTCGTTCTGTGTGATTTAAACTTTGCCCGACATCAGTAATATTCTGAAAAAAGTCTTTCCTACATATATAATTCATTTATTCAGGAAAAAATAATGCCGTAAAACTAAACATGGTCTGATAAACAAATGTTCGGAATTATAATTCCGAACAAAAATTGATCATTTTTTACTTTTAATCGCTATGTCTCCCAACATCTTTATAACAGAGATCCTAAGTAAAATGTTAAATCTCCATGAAAAGTGCTTCCAAAGGCTTCCGCACTTTTGCCTGTTTTTGGGATCTGTCATCATTATGTCTGTATCCAACCGTAGCAATGACGCAGGCATTTAACCCTTGCTGATCCAAACCAAGAATTGTGTTATACTTCTCAGGTTCAAAACCTTCCATCGGACAGGCATCGATCCTCAGTTCGGCACATGCCATTAACAGGTTTGCCAATGCAATATATGGTTGACGCTCAAGCCAGTTTGTCTTTTCAATATCGGTTTTTTCATTGAGTTTGGATACGATAAAATCTCCATAGCCTCTTATCTTTTCAATATCAATATTCCTTATTTCCGATGTCAGATGGATATGTGTTTCAATATCTGATGGTTCAACTTTTGAATAGTTGCAAAAGACAAACAAATGAGATGCATCTGTAATCTGGTTCTGATTCCACGACACCGGTTTCAGTTTTTGCCTTAACGCTTTATCTTCAATAATGAGTACTTTATATAATTGTAATCCATACGAGGAAACAGACAGCTGAATTGCTTTTTTAAGTTTTGCAATTTCTGATGATCCCACTTTTTTGTCAGGATCAAACTTTTTGGTGGCATATCGCCATTCCATGTTTTTTAGTAATTCCATAAAAATGTTTTTATATGTTATAATTGTACATTTTAAATTGGGTTAAAAATCCCAGTTTCTCATACATTGCACGGGCCATCTCTGAGGCCTGAAGGGTGACATATTTAAAGCCTTGTTCGTAAGACTGGTCAAGGATATGGTTCATAATTTCTTCGGCATAGCCTTTTCTTCTCATTTCAGGAATGATGCCCAAAGAATGTATCCCTGTTACCTCCTTCGTATGGCTGAAAACCATGCATGTTCCAACGGGTTGATTATTGTTGTAAGCCAGGAAATAATCAATATCGTTTGAGCTCAGCAAAAGTAGAATGTAGCTTATGTCATAGTTAAATGCCTTTTTGAACAAATCAGACCATAATACAGCCTGACTCTTATTCGCTACTTTTTCCAGTTTTATGGGTTTTGTTGTTTCGAAAGGCCTATCGACTTTCAGGGACATGCCAATTTGTTCTGAGGTTCTGACGAAACCATGTTTTTCGAATAATTTTAAAGCGCTATTTTCAAAGATGTCCCAGTATGCAATTTTTAGATTCACGCGGGAACCTGATATCAAAGCTTTTGCTTCCTGAAGATTTGTATCATTCACCTCACCATGAAACCATAATCTGTTTGGCCATTCAGAATAGTTTATTCCGCAATAGCTAAATCCTTTTTTCTGATAAAAAGCATTAGCCCTCTCTCCGACAATCTGCCAAAGACTTGTCAGGTTTTCAATATTTTCTCTTATTAAATCCATTTTATTTATTGTTTAGTAATACTATTCCAATAACCATTGCACATAACCCGACAATCCTCTTAATATCAAGAGGTTCTTCAGGGAGCCCGAACCAGGCAAAATGTCCGGCCAGAGAAGAAAAGAGAATTTGTCCGACCAGACCGGTGGAGATCATAGTAGAAATTCCAAGTTTGGGAATCGTATAATAATACAGACTGATCCCTAACACACTAAAAAGTGCACCGGTAAACCACAGGTAAAAGGGTATGGCTTTGACCTGCTGCATAGACGGAACTTGTTTTATACTAAAAAGTACAAGCAAAAAAGCAAACAGCGTACTGAAAAGGTATGCTACCAGAGACGCCAGCAACGGACTTTTTAGCAAGGATCCTAGTTGTGCATTTAATCCTCCCTGAACGGATAGAAATATCCCTCCTGTTAACGCAAAAAATATGATTGTAAAATGATTCATAGCCACATCTTTTATATCAGCAATTTTAAACTGACCATTTAAATTCTTCACAAAACTACGTCGGCAGGAAGCTATGAATCGACAGGTTTAAGGAAATCGAACGTATGGATTTGGAAAGTCGGACGAATCAACTTTCATTAGTTTGACAAAAAAGAAGATTATTGAAAGAAAAAACTATTTTATTCCGTCCATGCCTTGTATGCCTCAAGGACTTTTTCAGGCCAAAAGCCGTACCAGTCGTAACCGATACGGCGGTCGAATGAAATCTCACTTAAATTGTAAACTACAGTGCCGTCGCGAAAGCAGAGAAATGGTTTTCCGTTTGTTAGATCGTAATACCTGGCCCAAACAGGTTTGGCGTTCTTATCCGGGACAAACTCACGATCAAAATCCACCGTTGTTTCATGATAAGACCGTTCCGGAATTTCTATGGTGGCATAGCGGTACCCTGTAATTCTTGCCTTTTTGAACCACTTTACGGCAGATTCAATCGCATCTTTGGTGGCCTGATCCGGATCTTTAATCCGCATTAGAAACAGGACAATATCACTGCTTTCACGGGCCGTGATAGATGGCAGTTCGTAACTTCTGCCCTGAACCGGTTCATACATTACCGGATCATGCTGCTGACACCAGGCCGTTTTTGTGCCATCCAGTTTTATCTGGCAATTCAGGATCACCTTAAGTCCTTTATCATACGCTTCGAGCAAAGAATCACGCAGTTCATTGCCAATCCATGAATAAATATCGCGTTCCTCTTTTACATCCAGCAAGAGGTTCATGATGCCGGTCATCACATCATCGTTAAAGGTTATGGCATCGGCATCCCAGCCCCGCCAGCCACCTTTGGGATATTGTGTGTTCAGAATATAATGCAACCCTTTTTCTGCTCCTGTTTTGTATTTATCATTGTCTGAATAGTGATAAACACTTGCCAGGTACTCAATTTGCGGGAAGGTATTCCGGTTGTCATACGTGCTTTCACGATAATGATCCGATAAGGCATTGATCACGGAATCTCTGTCCAGCTTTGCCAGCCAGTCGATATTCTTGGGCCAACCTCCATCTTTATTCTGATAACGCAATAAATTATCCGCAATACCAATAACATCAGCGGAGTCATAGCGTTCCTGTGTTCTGATTTCGCTGTAAAGATTCCAGTGATGAATGCCATCTTCAAACTTTGAAAGATCGATATATGGGAGTGATTTTTCTTGTTTTCCGGCACATCCGATCAGAAAAATGACCGATAAGAATAGTAGTGGCTTAAACATGCAACATTAATAAATTGGTTGAAGGTATAAAGATAGTAAATGACGATAAAAAGGTAAATGTCATGTATTTATTTCTACCATAAAGTTTTTATATCTTTGCGGCGCAAATTAAAATTATAGACAATGAAAGCATTTGTATTTCCGGGACAGGGTGCCCAGTTTGTAGGAATGGGGAAAGACCTGTACGACAATTACGAAATTGCAAAAGAGTTATTCGAAAAAGCCAACGATATTCTGGGATTCCGAATCACCGATCTGATGTTTGAAGGAACCATGGATGACCTGAAACAAACAAAGGTTACCCAGCCGGCTATCTTTTTACACTCAACGATTCTGGCGAAAGTAATGGGAGAAAAATTCATACCTGAAATGGTTGCCGGTCACTCTTTGGGCGAATTTTCTGCCCTGGTGGCTGCCGGAGCCCTGACATTTGAAGACGGATTGACCCTGGTTTCGAAACGTGCCATGGCCATGCAGAAAGCCTGCGAAGTTGAACCGTCAACCATGGCAGCCATTGTTGGAATGGATGATGAAACCGTGGAAGCTGTTTGCGAAACAACCGAAGGTATTGTGGTCGCTGCCAACTACAACTGTCCTGGTCAGCTGGTGATTTCCGGTTCTGTAGAAGCCGTTAATGCTGCCTGCGAAACCCTGAAAGAAAAAGGTGCCAAACGCGCATTGGTCTTACCGGTTGGAGGTGCTTTCCATTCACCACTAATGGAGCCTGCCCGTGAAGAACTGGCAGAGGCCATTAAAACAACAACAATAAATGTCCCGGTTTGTCCGATTTACCAGAATGTGGATGCCAAACCGCAGACTGATCCGTCAGTGATCAAGGAAAACCTGATTGCACAGTTGACAGGTGCTGTAAAATGGACACAGACCGTTCAGAATATGATTGCCGACGGTGCCACTTCCTTTACAGAGGTTGGTCCGGGTAAAGTATTGCAGGGACTGGTTAAAAAAGTTGACCGCGAAATGGAAACTGCCAGCGCAGAAATCTGAAACATTTAAAAGATATATGTAAAAGCCGTTCCGTTTGGAGCGGCTTTTTTCGTAGCTTTGTTAACCTTTGAACAAAGTGGGATCTGACTCATTATAAAATCAGGTTGTCTTATATCATATATCTTTTATCTTAAGTCTTAAAAATATGAACATTACAGATTTAGCAGGAACAGTAACATTGAATAACGGAGTAGAAATGCCCTATCTGGGACTTGGCGTTTACCTTACCAAAGACGGAGAGGAAGTTGAAACGGCTGTATTTTCAGCTCTTGAAGCAGGTTACAGGCATATTGATACCGCTTCGTTTTACCATAATGAAACCGGCGTAGGAAATGCAATAGCTAAGTCTGATGTTGACCGCAAAGATATTTTTGTCACCACAAAAGTCTGGAATTCGGATCAGGGTTATGAAAAAACGTTGAAAGCGTTTGAAGTTAGTCTGAAAAAACTGCAACTGGATTACCTGGATTTGTATTTGGTTCACTGGCCTGTAAAAGGAAAATTTACAGATACATGGAGAGCATTTGAAAAGCTATATAAAGAAGGTTTAATTCGTGCCATCGGGGTCAGCAATTTTCATGAAGTGCATTTAACAGAATTATTAAAAATGGCCGAAGTCATTCCGGCAGTGAACCAGGTGGAATTTCATCCGTATCTTGTTCAGCAATCGTTGGTGGATTTCTGCAAATCAAAAGGTATACAGCACGAAGCCTGGAGTCCGCTGATGCAGGGAGGTGTTCTGGATGTGATGCTGTTAAACGAGATTGGTAAAAAATACGATAAGTCTCCTGTTCAGGTAACCCTGCGCTGGAACCTTCAACGTGGCACAGTAACGATTCCAAAATCTGTGCACCCCGAAAGGATCAGACAAAATGCGGATATTTTTGATTTTGAACTCAGCGAAGAAGAAATGAGGGCTATTAATGCGCTTGACCGTAACCAGCGTGTTGGGCCCGATCCGGAAAATTTTAACTTTTAATCCGTATTGTTCTGGTTTTAGGAGGCTAAACTTTTCCAAAGTTTTGAACTTTGGAAAAGCTTACAAAAACATTACATCTTATTTTATATGCAGACGCGTAGAAACAGCGTTTAAAATTTTAACGAATGCACGGTTGAGATGATAAACAGGAGTGAGCCCAAATCCTTAACGCTACTGCATTCATAAATTGCGATTTATATATATATTTGCATTCCAAAACAGGAAAATAATTTTAATGGATCATATACGTAACTTTTGCATCATTGCACACATCGACCATGGGAAAAGTACACTGGCCGACAGGTTACTTGAACGGACTCATACTGTAACGGGTAAAGCTTTGCAGGAACAGGTTCTTGACAGTATGGATTTGGAGAGAGAAAGGGGAATTACCATTAAAAGTCATGCCATCCAGATGGACTATGAGCTGGAAGGTAAAAAGTATAAACTGAACCTTATCGACACTCCGGGACATGTGGATTTTTCATATGAAGTATCGCGGTCGATCGCTGCCTGCGAAGGTGCGTTGCTGATCATCGATGCCACACAGGGTATTCAGGCGCAGACCATATCAAACTTATACCTGGCCCTGGAACACGACCTGGAAATTATTCCGGTGATGAATAAAATGGATCTGCCCAATGCCATGCCCGAGGAGGTAGAAGAAGAAATCGTTGAACTGCTTGGCGTGGATCCTGAGGATATAATCCGGGCAAGTGGTAAAACTGGGCAGGGTGTGGATGAGATACTGGAAGCTATTGTGCATCGTATTAAACCTCCCGTGGGTGATCCCGAAGCACCGTTACAGGCCTTGATTTTTGACTCTGTATTTAACTCTTTCAGAGGCATCATTGCCTATTTTAAAATTGTGAACGGAGAGATTAAGACAGGTGATCTGGTGAAGTTTGTGAATACCGGCAAGGAATATTATGCCGATGAGATAGGTGTGTTACGGCTTTCCATGCAACCCCGCGATGTACTTAGAACAGGTGATGTGGGCTATATCATTTCCGGAATTAAAACGTCACGCGAGGTAAAAGTGGGCGATACCATCACCCATGTAAAAAGAAAATGTGATAAGGCCATTTCCGGTTTCGAAGAAGTAAAACCCATGGTATTTGCGGGTGTTTACCCTATTGATTCTGATGACTACGAGGATCTGCGGGCAGCAGTGGAAAAGCTGCAGCTGAATGATGCATCTCTTACGTTTGAACCGGAATCTTCTGCAGCGCTTGGTTTTGGCTTCCGTTGCGGATTTCTGGGACTGCTTCACATGGAGATCATACAGGAGCGTCTGGACCGGGAATACGATATGAACGTGATTACTACGGTACCGAACGTATTGTATAAGGTTTATACCAAGCAGGGCGAAGCAAAGGATGTTTACACACCAAGTGAACTGCCGGATCCAACACATATTGAACGGATTGAAGAACCATTTATCAGGGCAACCATATTAACACATCCCGATTATTTTGGCCAGATTATGACGCTTTGCCTGAATAAACGGGCCGAACTGAAAAAACAGGACTTTCATACAGCACACCGCGTGGAACTCCAGTTTGATATGCCGTTGGGAGAGATCGTATTTGATTTCTACGACAAACTGAAAAGTGTATCCAAAGGATATGCCTCATTCGATTATTACACTATTGGATATAAACCTTCGAAACTCATCAAGCTTGATATCCTGCTGAATGGTGAATCGGTGGATGCCTTATCTGCACTGCTTCATGTGGATAATGCCTATAACATGGGACGGAGAATGTGTGAGAAGTTAAAGGAACTGATTCCAAGACAACAGTTTGATATTGCGATTCAGGCTGCTATCGGGTCAAAAATCATAGCCCGCGAAACAGTAAAAGCTGTAAGGAAGGATGTGACGGCTAAATGTTACGGAGGTGATATAACCCGTAAACGCAAGTTGCTTGAAAAACAGAAAAAGGGAAAGAAAAAGATGAAGCAGATCGGAAACGTAGAAGTGCCGCAGAAAGCTTTCCTTGCTGTTTTAAAACTTGACTAAGTTCATATAGTTAGTCAGTATTGTTTCTGAAAATTATATATATCTCCCGGCAATTTTTGCTGTACGGTATTTAATAATTTTATATTTTAGGCTCAATTATAAAGCATCTAGTAATCTAAAAAATCTATCTATGGAACATGGAGTTATCGAAAGTATGCCGCTGTGGTTGTCAATTCCTTTTGTGGTCATGCTTCTTTTTATCGCAATTGGTCCCTTGCTGTTCGAACACTGGTGGGAGCAGAATAAAAACAAACTGATCGTTTCGCTGGCACTGGGAATTCCGGTTGTCTTAATTATGGCGTCAAGAGGTTTATTGCTCAATGTTGAACACCAGATTCTTTTTGATTACGTTCCTTTTATTGTTTTGCTGGGAGCGTTGTTTGTTATAACCGGAGGAATTCATCTTGAAGGTGATATAGAGGCAAAACCCTCTATAAATACATTATTCCTTGCAATCGGAGGCATTCTTGCATCCTTTATGGGAACAACCGGGGCTGCAATGTTGCTTATCAGGCCAATCATCAAGACCAATATTGAAAGAAAATATAAAGTTCATACAATATTATTTTTTATTGCGATTGTCGCTAATGCCGGTGGTATGCTAACACCGCTTGGGGACCCGCCTTTGTTTTTGCTTTATTTACGGGGAGCACCGTTCCAGTGGTTCTTTAGCCTAGCACCTCAATGGGCTTTTGTTGTAGCTGTTTTGCTGGCTATTTACTATTTTACGGATAAATATTATCACAAAAAAGAAACTCCAAAGGCAATAAAACAGGATCACGAACATATTGAGCCGATTAAACTGAAAGGAAATATAAATTTTCTGTTCTTATTGGGCGTTATTCTTTCTGTCGCCTTATTAAACGAACATTACATTCATAAAATACACGAAAATCATTATCATGGATTTATCCGGGAAGGAGTTATTTTGTTAATGGCAGTTTTGTCGTTGATATTTACAGACAAAAAAATGCGTTACGAATCCAATAAATTCACCTGGGCCCCGATTCTTGAGGTCGCATTTCTGTTTCTCGGTATCTTTATAACAATGGTACCTGCATTAATGTATCTGGAACAAAATGCTCAATCCTTTGGACTGACGAAGTCGTATCAGTTTTATTATGCGACAGGGATATTAAGCTCATTTCTTGATAATGCTCCAACTGCCGTTTCGTTCCACAACCTTGCATTAGGTTTAGTTGGTGATCCGAATGCGCCCGGCCTTGTCGCACATATATCAGAAGTAATGTTGAAAGCAATTAGTTTGGGTGCTGTATTTTTTGGCGCTATGACATACATCGGTAATGGACCAAACTTTATGGTTAAAGCAATTGCTGAAGAAAATAAAATTGAAATGCCTAGTTTCTTTGGGTATATTCTGAAATTTTCGTTGATTGTATTGCTGCCGGTTTATATCGTCACACAACTTATATTTTTATAGATTAGCAAATGCATATTTTCGTCCATTGGTTTCATGGTTCAATTGATGTATTTAAAAGGCGTTCAGGAGAATTTTGAACCTTGCCAAATACTAAAAAATGCCTTACAGCAGAAAGCGTAATAAAAAAAAGGTTGATAATATGTTAATTCACTAAAATTTGTATCTTCGTACCCTTGTTTTAAAAAACCCATTTGTATAATAAAAATAAGAACATTAAATGGCTACTTTAGAAAAGATCAGAAATAGAGCAGTGTTGTTGATTGTGGTGATTGGCGTTGCCATGGCCGCATTTATTTTGGGCGATCTCTTTAAGTCAAGATCAACTTTCTTTGGTCAATCACAACGCGAGGTTGCCGACATTAACGGTCACGCTGTGATGATCGATGAATTACAGAATAAAATTCAGGAACTTACTGAAATCTACAAGCAAAGTCAGCAGACTCAGTCGCTTGATCAGCAAACCGTTGACATGATACATGATCAGGTTTGGAACAACATTCAGAGAGAGTATATCATGGGCGATGAGTACAAGGAGTTGGGACTGGCAGTTTCGGAAGATGAATTGTTCGACCTGGTTCAGGGTGATCACTTATCTCCTATAGTCAGACAATTGTTTGGAAACCCTCAAACAGGTCAGGTGAATAAGTCTGCCGTACTGAATTTCCTGAAACAAAAGGAGAATGACCCGGCTGCAAAAGCATACTGGCTGTACTGGGAAAAAGAAATTGTAAGTCAGAGGTTGTTTGAAAAATACAACACACTTATCGCAAAAGGTTTGTATGCAAACTCGAAGGAAGCTGAATTCGTAACAGAAAACAGCAAGAAGTCAAAGAACATTGAATTCTTCTCTAAACCTTTTTCTTCTGTTAAGGATTCAACATTAAAAGTTTCTGATTCTGAAATTGAAACGTACTATAGTGCTCACAAGGATGACTATAAGCAGGATGCTTCAAGAAAGATCGAATATGTTGAATTTAACATTAAAGCATCTGATAAGGATGATGCAGATGTAAAGGAATGGGCGGAAAAAGCTGCTACGGAAATTAAGTCTATTAACGATCAGGAAGAAATTGCCCGATATGTAAATCTTAACTCAGACAGTCGCTTCGTCGACCGTTATCAGGATAAGGATGCAGTTGATGCCCGTTTGAAGGATTTCGTGGATGAAAGCAAACCGGGAGCTGTTTACGGCCCTTATAAAGACAATGCTTCTGATGCATATGTTGTAGTAAAATTAGTTGACGAGGCAATGCGTCCGGATTCAATCGAAGCCAAGCATATTTTGATACAGGAAGCTACCGCTGAACGCACACAGGAACTGGCAGACAGTATTTATACAGTTTTAAAGAATAACAAAAGTAAATTTACTGAGCTGGCAGAACAATTTTCCAAGGATCAGGGAAGTGCAAAAAAAGGTGGTGAACTTGGATGGTTCCAGGATGGAATGATGGTTCCGGGCTTTAATGAAGCGTGTGTGAATGCAAAAGTTGGTGAAATAGTTGAAGCTAAATCAACTTATGGAACTCACATCATTTTGGTTCAGGACAAGAGCAAAAATGTAGATAAAGTATTATTAGCCACACTTTCGAGAAATGTTGAACCATCAACAGATACTTACCGTGATGTTTACAGTGAAGCAAGTAAATTTCTCGGCGAAAACAATACGTACGAGAAATTTGAAAAAGCTGTAAAAGAGGATCCTTCAATTGCGAAGATCCACCATACTGCAGCTACAGTAAAGTCAAGCGATAAAAAAGTGAATAACATGGATAACAGTCGTGAGCTGATTCGCTGGGCTTTCAATGATGCAGAGCTCGGAAAACTGTCTGACGTACAGGAACTGGGCGACAGGTTTGTGATTGCTGTTGTGACTGAAATTCGTGACAAAGGCATTCAGCCGGTTGAAGAAGTAGAAGGTTCTATTCGCGCGGAACTGTTAAAAGATAAGCAGGCAGAATACCTTATTAAGGAAATCAATGCTGCTAAAGCCGAAAGTCAGACCCTTTCATCGCTGGCTCAAAAAGAAGGAGCTGAAATTAAATCAGCATCAAATATTACCTTTGGTTCTTACTATATTCAGGGAGCTAACGGATACGTTCCTGCACTGATAGGAGCTGTTGTGAAAGCGCCTGTAAACGAAATTTCCGAACCCGTTAAAGGTGATAATGCAGTTTATGTTTTCCGTGTGGTCAGTGAAGAAGAAAATAAAAGTGTTCCTACATTGGATCAGGAAAAACAACAGCTTGCCCAGGGGTATGTTTACCGTGCAAATTACCAGACATTCAATGCGCTTAAGGATAAAGCCGAGATTGACGACAGAAGGGTTAAGTTCTATTAGAAAGAAATGTAATCACAATATAAAAGCCATCCGTCAACTGACGGATGGCTTTTTTTGTCGGTCTGCAGGGAATCGAACCCTGGACCCGCTGATTAAGAGTCAGCTGCTCTGCCAGCTGAGCTACAGACCGGTTTAATCGTTGAATTTAATTGCCCGTATACAAAAACAAATCAGGATCAAAAAAGTTATCTATTTTTTCAGCAATCGGACTTCGTAAACTCCTCCGGCCACCGAACCTTGGTTTGCTTCAAACTTAACAATAAAAGTACCCGAAGTGTTTATCGCTATATCTTCAGGAATATCATAGTCTACAGTATAAAAGTCATTTCCTCTCCTGCCCCTTAAATTAACTTCTGCAATCACCTTGCCGTTGGCCAGGATATTGAAATTCCGGCCCCTGTCGCCACTGAAATACATCACGCGTAGTTTTACAGGTACCTTATCAGGATTTCTTAATTCATAACTGAACCATCCCTGTGCATCACGCCAGTGTTTGCCGGCATTGACTCCGGCATTGGATCGCTCAAATTTTATAAAATGATCCGATTCCGGCTGCTGTTCTCCTGGATAGATCAGATCAACAGTGCTGCGTTCCAGTTCCTGTTCGGCTGCTTCTTTAGCGGCGATCTCAGCTTTAATTTCCTTTACAGCATCTTCCGTTTCACTTTGCCAGTAGATAATATAGCGTGAATCGTGCAGCCTGTAAAACGGCATTAACGTCAGGTTGTTGTAATCTCCTGAATAGAGATCGTCGAGGGTAAATGTTAGTGCTTCGCCCTTCACCGGTTTGACTTTTGCGGCAATCTGATCCGGTTCGCTTACAATAATCGGCATTTCCTGCAACGGAATTTTTTCTCCTGATGCAATATGTCCTCCGCGGCTGGCATCGGCATAGAGTCCCGGCATATTCTCTGTTGTTGTTTTAGCCGCTAACACTACCGGCCCGTGAAGAATGGCAAAATAATGTTCGCCATCAGGAATCTGTTCCACAGTGGTATGCATCGGAAGGGATACACTTATCTTATCACCATCCTTCCATTTCCTGTATACGGTTACATATTCTCCCGGTTGATCCGGAATTTCAACCGGTTCCCCATTCACGGAAACGGTCATTCCCCCTTTTGTAATCCATTCGGGATACCGGATATGAATTCCAAATTTAGATTTCTTTTTTAGATCAAGCGTTAATTCTGTCTTTTCCTTATCAGGAAACGCTGTGTTCTGGGCAACTTTAATGTCTTTCTTCTTCCAGTCAAGTGTTGATGGGATAAACAGGTTTACATACAGGTCATTATCGTCATGAGCATAGATCAACTCCCCGTATTTGGTATGGTTTTCGAGGCCTGAACCAACACAACACCAGAAGCTGGTTTCGGGCTGAGAATATACCCTGTAGTGCCCTGGGCGCATGGGTGTAAAATATACGAAACCACCTCTATCCGGTTCCTCCGTTGACAGGATATGGTTATACAGTGCCCGTTCATAATAATCCATGTATTTAACGTCCGGATCGGATAGAAACAACATTTTGGTCAACTTGAGCATGTTATAAGTATTACAGGTTTCAGGCCCCTGTTCGCTGTTGATCATGCCTGAAAAATCATCCACCGGATTAAAATGTTCCCGAACGCTGTTTCCACCGATAGTGACAGTCCGGTTATCCACGACGGTTTCCCAGAAAAAACGGGCAGCATCGGCCCATGTTGTATCGCCATCGTATTCCGCAATGCGTTTAAACCCTATCACTTTTGGGATCTGCGTATTGGCATGCATTCCGGTCAGTTTGTCTTCGTGCTGAAGCAAGGGATTAAGCACATAATGATGGGAAAACTGTTTGGCAAGAGTCAGATATTTATCATTTCCCGTAATAAAAGCCACATCTGCGAATACTTCATTCAGTCCGCCATGCTCACTTCGCAGCATATCCTGTATCTGATCTTCAGACAAGTTTGATACCAGTTTGATGGCCCAGTCTGTCAGTTTTATCAACATCTCCTTAGCTTCATCACTCCCGCCAAAGAGATATGCATCGCGTAATCCCGCATAAATTTTATGAATATTATACAAGGGCACCCACTTTTTATTCAGGCTGAAAGCTCCTGCATCAATATGTCCTTTAGCAATTTCCTTCCACATGGCGCGTCCTCCCGGAACACCACCCAAGTAGCCATCGTCATGGTTATCCTGACAGCGTTTCAGTTCACTGAGCATATAATCCATTCGTTCTTTCATACGTTGATCGCCAGTGGCAGCATACATCATTGCAAGTGCGGAAAGATAATGGCCTCCAATATGTCCATCCAATCCTGTATTCTCCCAGTTTGGGTAGTTTTCTGCCTTAGGTTCCAGACCGGCTTCCTTAAGATAAGGCGCAAGCAGGCGATCAGGATCAAGCGCCAGAATATATTCCAAATCCTTCATTTCTGCATGCTTAAAAGGACTTTCAAGCAGACGCACTGAGTTTAACGGGAAAAGTTCCAGTTGTTCTTTGACCTGTGCTGTCAAAAATGCCGGGATCAGGCAAATAATAACTATTATACTTTTTAAGGTTTTCATGCTTAATGTGTTTATTCTCCGGGAAATTGCAATATTACAAATTAAACTAATATTTTTTTAAATGCATTGACCAGCCTCCGGATAGATGCAAATTCCAGCTTCTACTATTACAAAATAAACCAATCCTGCGTAAAAAACATTTCATTTAATCTAATTCTGATAATACAGAATTAAAAAACGGACAGAAATAAGTGATAACATAAAGAAAGGTTGTAATTTAACGCCTGAAAAAAAGTGCTTCGAAAGCATAAAAAACAGTGTATTGATGACAAAAAAAGCAATGGTTGAAAATATCCGCAACAAATCCGGATTTATCTGTGACATGGATGGTGTGATATATCATGGTAACAAAATTCTGGACGGGGTAAAAGAATTTGTTGGCTGGCTTAAGGAGGAGAATAAGAAATTTGTATTCCTCACAAATTCTAGCGAACGTACCATTAAAGAATTACAGGGGAAGCTGTCGCGAATGGGACTCGATGTGGGGCCCGAACATTTTTACACCAGCGCCCTGGCCACAGCTACTTTTCTGCAGAATCAAAAGCCAAATGGCAGCGCCTATATCATTGGCGAAGCCGGATTGATCAATGCACTTTACAACGCCGGCTATTCCAGCAACAACATCGATCCGGATTACGTGGTGATGGGGGAAGCACGGTCCTACAGTTACGAGGTCATCGAAAAAGCAGTCAACCTGGTTAACAAAGGGGCCAAACTGGTTGGAACCAATCCCGATCTGACCGGTCCGATTGAAAACGGCATCGCTCCTGCCACAAAAGCACTGATTTCTCCCATTGAACTGGCTACAGGCAAACAAGCCTATTTTGTAGGTAAGCCTAATCCGCTAATGATGCGCATCGCCCTGAAAAAACTTGGCATCCAACGTGAAGACACCATTATTATAGGCGACCGGATGGACACTGATATTGTAGCCGGGATTGAAGCAGAAATCGATACATGTCTTGTACTTTCCGGGATATCAACGACAGAAACCATCAAGGAATTTGCCTATCGCCCACACTACGTTTTAAAGGGTGTTAACGAGATAGTAAAAGATTATTCTCGGGGAAAGCAAGCGGATCTTTAATAAAAATCTTACGGGTAGCAATACTTCCATCTTTATAAAAGGTAGCTACAATATTTATTCCCTGTACAGGATCCGGGTTTGCTTTTCCGTCAATTGAATAATAAATAACCTTATCAATCTTCCGGCTCGGCACAAATGTCTGAAGCTGATCATTCGTCACATTATCCGCATATACATAAATGCTACTGATGGATGCGCCCAGTATTGATCCGTTTGTGATCAGTTCTGAACCTTTATCCGCAATGAACCGGACAAATACCGAATCCCTGCGATTGGCATCATCCGGCAGATAGAATTCCTTGTCATACCACACTGAATCTTCTTCAAGATTAAATTCACCGATTTTATAATAGGTTATACCGTCTGTTGAATACTCCACATTCTGAGTAAAATAATAAGCCGAGTATCCTGACATTCCAGCTGCAATCCTTATATTTTTGTAATGACTGGCATCAAACTTTATTCTGAAATAATACTGCCCTGCAGATGATTTGCCTTTACGGATCATCGCTGCATTCCGACCTAACCATAGATAGTCTTCTGTAAATAACTTCCAACTAAATATTGACCCATCATTCTGTAAAAGAACAAATGATGCATTCTGATTTTCCTCTGACTCATAAAAGTCCGCATTACGCACATATTCTCCATCCTTGTAAAAATCCCATCCCACAATATAGTTAGCCTGATTAAACCAGGCATTAACGATGATATCCTGATCCATCGTAACTGTAATAGTCGTATCACTATGATTGTCGTTCCAGTGGTCAAAATATGAAACAGGATTGGAAGATGCCGTTAAAGTCACCACTGTCCCTTTGGGATATAAACGTTCTCCTTCTACAAGATTTCCCTCAGGGAAAATGGTTATTAATCCGGGATCAACACCATCAGTGATGTTAATGCGTAGTGCAAAATATTCATAATTTACCTTGATATTCACTGTTTTACTGGCAGCCTTATAGTTATCATCTTCAGGGAAAGTTACTGTAATGGTATTAAATCCTTCCGGCAATTGCGATCCAATGGGATGACTGTATACGGGTGAACCTGTATTTCCATTGGCACTTGCATTAAGCCGGGTTTCATCCAAAGGTGTACCGAAGATAATGGGATCAAGGTCATTCCAGTTTATTATTGTTTCTTTCTTTTGACTGGGCTGAACAGAATCCCTGTTTTCATTTCCGGCTTTTTCAATAACCTCACTTTTTGCATCTTCGGCACTTACAGTGGTATAATTATAGCTCGGTGTAAAAACATCATCCGCGCCTTCATAAACAGTACCTTCACAGCTATCATATATATTGCCTTCGCTTCGCGCCTCACCACCTTCAACCGTTAACGGGTCTCTTACACCCTCAAAATAATTATACTCCGATAGTATCTGGGCTTCGAGGGCGGAACGATTAGCATAATTATTTCCGACACAACTTAAATAATTATTGTAAACATGTACCCGCCCAAAACGCACCCGTGGCATACGCGAAGTACATCCCGTATCCCACCAGTTGTGATGCATTGTAACATGTAATTTCCCCCGGTCGGTAATATTGCTGTCATCGGCACCAATTAAATTTACAAATTTATGAAAGGTAACCTTGTCATAATAGAACCGGCAATATGAAATCGTCACAAAATCAGACTCAACCGTAACATCAATGCACCCATCCGCACAATCGTAAACCGTACAATTGGTTACATATACATATCGTGCTTCCCGTATTGTGATGCCATCATTTGCCGGATTGGTTATGTTAAGGTTTTTTATAACCACATCGTGAGTTCCACTACTGATATTAATATCACCAATAATTGTTGAGGTTGAATCCAGACCTGAAATTGTTTTATAACTTCTCACTCTAACCTCCGAACCAACATCAATTGTGTCCTTAATCAGAAGCACATAAGGCGTGGATGAGCCGGCCAGAGATTTCAAATCGTTTGCATTATCTACGATGATAGTATCTCCACCTGCGCCTCCGGGATTTTCACCATATCCGTCACCCTCAGCCAGAAGCGGAATACCGTAAGCAGTCAACAGGAGGATAAACAGTAAAAATTTAGTATGTGGCAGGGTGCGGTCCGGATTCTTCATGAATTTAATTTTTTGAAACGCTGTCTTCAATATATTTTTAGCACACACGGCATGTCTGTCCGATCATTTTGGGACAGTTGAACATTCAGGCCATTCTCATCGAAATGAAAAGAGTTAACCGAACCGCCTACCAGTTCCACATGCTTCATTTTATCATTGAAATGCGGGCCATTAACAGCTAATGACTTAATAAGTATCTGATTGCTTTCCGGTTGATTCATAACAACAGCATATAACACATCTCCTTTTTTTGTGAACCGGATATCTTCAGTTGAATACGTGGCTCCTCTACCTTCATTAAATCCCTGATCTTTGATCGGATTGGCACTATCAGCTTTGGGTCCTTCTCCGTAAATGGCCCATGGCCGTGTTCCGTAAATGCATTCACTGTTTGTATCCATCCACTCTGTAATACCCTCAACAACTGCAAGTTCCTTTTCATCAATTGAACCATCACCCCGAACAGGAATATTCAACAAAAGATTCCCGTTTTTACTGACAATATCTACCAACATCTGGATGACAGTTTTTGCTGATTTATATCCGCTTCTTTCATACAAACTGCGATCATAATGCCATCCACCAATACAGGTACAGGTTTGCCATGCTTTATCCTGAATGGCATCCGGTGCACCACGTTCCACATCCCAGACCAGGCATTCGTTCTGGTCATCTGTCAATATTTTTCCAAAGAGAACGGCCTCCAGTTTTCCATCGTGATCAGCCATGTTTTTATTGTAATAATGAGCCGCTAATTCCAGCCCAACATTACTGACAGGCCATAGGGGCAAGCCGGTGTCATCAAAATAAATAAGATCGGGCTCAAAGGTATTGATCATGTCTACCGTCCGGTTGTAAAAATTAAGACAGTATTCTTCGGAAGGAGGAGTAGCTCCATTCTCCCAGGCCCACTGACTACCAATTGATCCGGGATCTTTGCTGTTTTTGCTTAAGGGGTGATTTTGGGCATATAAATTCTGAGGATCCAGACCTTCCCACCAGGTACCTTTTCCATCTTCTTTCGTCAGTGTTCCGTCATAAGGCACGCCTGCCAGATCTCCTGTTTTATCTGATTGCTGAGCTGTTTCGTACCAACGCCATGCATGTGCTGAATGAATACTGACACCAAATGGCAAATTGTTAGCTTTGGCTGCTTTCGCCCATCCGGCAAGAATATCCTTATGCGGACCAACATTTACAGAATTCCATTCCTGGTATTTGCTGCCCCATAAATCGAGGTTATCGTGATGATTCCCCATGGCAAAGAAATACTTTGCACCGGCCCGCTTATACAATGCAACCAGTTTCTCAGGATCCCATTTATCCGCCTTCCATTCATGAATTACATCCTTAAATCCAAATTCCGAAGGATGACCGTAATGTTCCAGGTGATAATTGTATTGCCAGTGCCCCTGAACATACATATGACGCCCGTACCAGTCGCCGGCTTCCGGCTGACATTGAGGTCCCCAATGTGCCCATATACCAAATTTAGCATCCCTGAACCATTCCGGAACCTCGTATTGTTTCAATGATTCCCAGGTTGGTTCAAAAATGCCGGTCTGCATTTTTTCTTTTTTATTTGATGTGCACGAAAAAACGATCAGTGCAACAAACGTGATTAGCAAGGATTTCTTCATGGTGAAATTAATTGTTGCAGTAATTAAACATCAACATTCTCATATGATAAACTAAACCATTATCAAAGTTAATGTAATCAGATCAACAAGAGATTGTATGCACTAATCTAAAGTGTGTATATTTTAAACATCAGAACCTGTTGTTCAATTAAGATCCAGGTATTTATTATATCAGGATTAGTGTGTTCTTTTACGAAAATCTATCTCCAATAGTTTAGAACTGCCATCATCATTGTCAGTTACACCCAGCAGTTTTATATCTGAATTGGTGCTGCTGACCACATAAACAGATTCCACTTTATCCTGCAATGGTTTGCCGTTATGCATTATTCTTTCACAAACCGGAGTCCTATTTTCAAGCTGATTCAAATCTATCAGTCCAATATAACTGCCTACAATATTTTGGTTGTCGATCCAGTTCGGATCATTCTCCACCGATGCAGAAAAAACAAGAATATCTTCTTCCGGCAACAGACACATACCAGAAAATCTGGCAGATACGCCGTTAACGGCAGGAAGGTTGAATTTTATGGATTTAATGTCCGGTTTATCCTTTTTATCGTCTTTAACATAGTCTCTGAAATCATCAAGATCCATCATAATCAGTGTATTGTCGGCACGATTCAGGAGGATCAGCTTCTTCTTCCAAAGTCCGGCTCCTTCAAAATTTATGCCGGCCTGCGCATCAGATTTTTGTGCAATATGTTTGTAGAGCTTAGCCAAATCATAAGTCGTAACCTTATGATCCTGACCGTCAAAATCGACTCGGCTCATCACCTCACTTTTATCACCGGTACTACCTGAACCAAAAACCAACAGGTCAGAATCTTTTCCCCAGGGAACCACTGTCATGCATTCAAAATCGGCCTTTTCATGCTTTGCAAGCCTGCCGTTTTCAAGGTGTTTCGTGCTGAATATTTTGATAGAATCCACTACCTCATATTTGGTGTTCAACTGAAACAGATATGGGGAATCATCACCCGCAATAAAGTAGCTGCCACGATATTTCACTAAAGCAGATGCCGACGGAATGTGTGGAAGTGTAATCTGTTTACTTACATTTACCTCAAATACAATGCCCTGAGCTTCAAGACGAACTGGCAACAGAAAGCAAATAATAACAACCAGACCGGGAACAGAGAAAATCCTCCTCATTTTACGTTTATTTACTCTACAACGATATCGGGATTTGAATCCGACTTATACAGTTCTTTAAAGTCCTTATCATTTACTCCTTTAAACCTTACATTTTCAATCAGTTTTTCTGCATTAATCATGGTCTCGCTTGCAGATACAAATTCAACTGAATCGAAAGTAAGATTTTGCACATTTGACAGACTCAAAGGGTAGTAATCCTTAGTCGTGGATTTCAGATTTTTAAATTCTGTATTCTCCGCATTTTCTATTACAATGCCATATTTACTTTCAAGAGTCAGGTTTTCAAAATATACTTCATCCACAAAAAGGCTATCTATTCCCTGTATTCTGATGGCAAACTGTGAATTTTTAGATGTGATATCCTTATAATGAAGATTTCGGAATGTTGGCAGACTATCCGTACGTGGTTTAATAGAACTGCTGCCGTAATGCATGTTAATCTTAATGGCTTCCCGCTCAATATTATCCATACGAATATTTTCAAACCACAGGTCTTCAATCACACCACCCCGGCCTTTCATAGACTTGATGCGCAATCCACGCTGTGTTTGACTAAAGTCGCAATCGTGAGCATAAACATTACGTACACCACCCGACATCTCACTCCCAATTACCACACCACCATGACCATGCTTGGTTGTACAGTTCTTGATGACAATATTCTCACTGGCTTTTCCAACCCGCCAGCCATCTTCATTCAAGCCGGATTTAATTACAATGCAGTCGTCTCCTGTTGAGAAATAGCAATTATCGATGAGCATGCCATTAGTGGCATCCGGTACAATTCCATCATTATTGGTTCCTGTGGTTATGACCCTCAGATCTTTTGCTACAACATTCTCGCAGTACACAAAATGGGTGGTCCACATGGGTCCTGAATGCAACTCGATGCCTTCCACCAAAACATTTTTACAGCCTATAAACTGAACCATGGCCGGACGCAGATAGGATGTTGGTTCAAAAGCCAGACAGTTACGTTCTTCAGGTTCTACACCTGCCTCAACCAGATCGTATAACTTAGTCAGTGATTTTATCTGAGTGCCTTTGGCCAGGTCCCACCATGCCTTGCCGTTACCCTCAAGAATACCTTCACCGGTAATGGCTACATTCTCCTGATTGCGTGTGTAAAGCAATGGGTGGTAATTCATACATTCCAGGCCTTCCCAGCGTGTAAAGGTAGGAACAGCGTACAACGGGATGCTGTCCAGAAAGGACAACACAGCACCTTTATCCAGATGGAGATTCACATTTGATTTTAATTCAAGATAGGCCGTGCTCCAGGTTCCTTCAGGAATTACAACCTTCCCTCCACCGGCTTCAGCACACTTATCAATTGCTTCCTGAATGGCCTTTTGATTATTAAATTTTGTTTCGGTTTTCGCGCCAAAATCCTGAATGTTGTACACTTTATTTTTGAATGAAGGGACTTCAAACACCTGTTCACCCCAGGGTGTTTGCTCTGTTATAACAGTACTCTGAGGTGTCTGACAACTCACTAAAGTGGTTAACACAAAAATGATTCCTATAATTTGCTTGCTCATATTCTTAAAAATCAAAACTTAAATAGGTTAGAAAAAGTAAAAAATAGATGCATTGTTTCAACTATAAAAACTACATAAAATGTCTTAAAGCAAAGTAAATCCAAGATGTTTTCCTAATCCTTCTTCAAAAATCTTGAATAATGTAGAAATCTGAACATCGATCTTACCATTTTCAAGTCTGGATATATAGCTCTTCTTTGTTCCTGTTTTTGAGGCCAAATCCTCCTGAGTCATATGAGCCTCTTTTCTTGCTTCCTTAATCATTTCACCAATAATAAAAGCTTTTGCTTTTACTTCAAATTCATCTCTCTTCTCTGTTCCAGGTTTACCATATTTAATATCAAGAAGTTCATCAAATGTTTTTGCTTCGCTTATCTGTTTCATGACTATTTCCCTTGCTTTTTATCAAAATATTCTTGTTTCAACTTCAACGCTTTATTAATCTCCTTCCCGGGTATCTTTTGGCTCTTTTTCTGAAATCCATTGAACAATATCACAATCTTTCCTTCATCAAAGCAGCTAAAAACTCTGTAAATATCACTTCCGACTTTAATCCGTATTTCATATAATCCATCCGTATTCTCAATATGCTTTAAAAATTTTTGAGGAATCCTGTCAACAGTTCTGATCACTTTAAAAACATATTCAATTTTTTCCTGCACTGCTGAATCCAGCGACAAATAGAATTCTATAAAATATTTCTCATAAAATCGTATTTCCCTGATCATCGAACAAAGTTAACAAGTTTGTTAACAAAATCAAAGTTATTCATAATGAAATTGTACTGTTACAGAACCTCCCATTATACACCACAGTCAATATCGCAAAAACAGATGAACTTATCCTGAGCATTAATATAACGCCGTTATTTATACCTTTCAATCAAAAACATATACGCATCCGTAAAGTGGTGCATCCAGATGTTAGTATTATCAGGTGAGTTATCAAACTGCCTATAATATTCCTCGTCCGGATACAAAACGATGGTATTCCCTGTTCTGACAAAATAATTGCTCTTATAATACTCTGGAGCTTTGTAATTGGACATTTGTTTTTCAACAGCTCGAGAAACCATCTTACCCAGATATTTCTGATAATTTTTCTGAGCTCTGATTCCGGGTTTACTCAATTGATTATACACATGTTTGAGCACCAGATTATTGGGAAATTTCTGTTTCTTAATCATCTTTCGTGCATGTGAAAACGGATTTACATTTGTGAAATCATTGACTGTCTGCACCGAAAACGGCACATCAGGAACCCAGTCCGCTGCATTAACCACATTGAACGCCCATCCGCCCCTTGTTATATTTTCATAATCGTAGGCAAAAAACAGGTTTCCCGGTTTAGGTCCAGCACTGCAATAGGTTTTAAACCAAATATCCTGAGGCAGTTTATGGTCCTTTTTCAAATGTTGCAGATAGGCTGTCAGCATAAAACCTATGCCGCCACCCTGACTATGCCCTGTGATAATAAAATCTTTATAGCCTGCCTGATACAACGAATCAATTTTAGGTTCAATGGTTCGCGACAAATATGCCATAGCGATAAACCATCCAACCTGCACCGCAGCTTTGGGATTATCAGCCAGCTTATATCTAAATAAAAAATTGGTATCAAGCTGTATTTCTCCCTGAGCCGGAACCATAGCGGCATAGAGATTTGCAAGGAAACTTGCCTCTGTAAGTATGCTTCCACGAATTGAAATCAAAGCCACAGGTTTTTCCTTATTGATCCACAAATCCCATAGGTTATCAAATGCAACCCGGGGAGAACGGTATTCAAAGCTATATTTTTCAGGTTCAGTAATAATGGCAATGCTGTCCCATTTCTCCAGATCAAAATGTGTTCTGTGATTGATTTTCAGCGTTTCAATGTATTCTTCCTTATCAAATCCAGGTTTTAAGATTTGTCCAACAATGGTCTGTGTCAGAACCAGGAAGGTTAATAGTATCGTCTTTTTCATTTGTTATGTTCATATCACATTGTACTTTAAATAAAGATCTATAAAAGTGACAAATGCATAATAGCATAACATATTTATTTGCAAAAAGTTGGCCCCTATTTCAATTCAAATACTTTTTCACCTGAACCAACATTTTCTACCTTAAGAAATCCATTTACTTTTTTGTACCTGATCTTTTGTCCGTTCAGGAATAAGTGTTTGGCACTGGGCCGAACCGGAACGTAAACATCAGAAGTCGTATTGGCAGGAACAGAAATATCCAGCTTAAAAGCTTCTCCGGGCTTATTTGTAAACGACACATACACTGCGCCTCTGATGGTTGGGCATTTTATTTTGGCGTACTCAAGATCAGCAGGTTGTGGTTTGATCTGTATTCTTTTAAATCCGGGCTCAAGTGGTTCAATGCCCATGAGTTTACGCGGAATGATATTGGCCGGTGCAGCTCCCCATGCATGGTTCCAGTCCTGATTTGGCTTGTATTTGTTTCCCCAGGCTTCCATGGAAATGGTGGAACCATCACGGATCATATTGTACCAGCTGCGTTCCGACGTTGAGGTTAGCAGGTCCAGACCATACCAGCTGTCATGATTGTCGTAAACGGCTTCCATCAAGAACTGTGATCCATACACGCTACAGGCCATTCCCCTTGAGCGGATAAAATCAGAAATCTGATCCACATTCTTCTTTGGTGCCAGACCAAAAGCTACAGGGAACATGTTGGAATGGAGCGAAGAATGATCTGTTCCGATGCCGTCTACATAAATTCCCCTTGTTTTATCCAGTAACTTTTTATTAAAAACGTCCATCAGTTTCCCGGCCTGTGATGCATAAAACTCCTGGTCTTCTTTTTTACCCAATTCTCCTGCAATGGTTGCCATTGCGTTCAATGCAAAATAGTGGTAGGCATTTACTACCGTATTTACATCCGTAAACACAAAACCATCGGTTTCTCCCTTCTCATTTTTACCCAGGCCCAGAATACCCGTATGCGGCCAATCCACAATATCACGGATATTATCATTGAGATGTATTGACTTTAACAATTCCGGGGTTACTTTCCCGGTTCTGGTACTGATAAATCCCGACTCGTCAGCTAGTGGTAAAAGTGTTTTAGCCTGCAGGTCCTTATAAAATTGCTCAAGGGATTCCTTGTTTCCGGTATACAGATAATCGTACCACGCCATTACAACAGACTGCAGAATCCATTCCGTTGGCCAGGTGGCATGATGAATCAGATACTCTTCGGTATAACGTCCGATACTGTAGTCCCGTACCACACTGTAATATCCCAGTTGATTGATCAACGCATCGGCTTCATATGGTATCCGTTCCCGGTCACCATCTACAAATACACCGGTAAACGAAGTTGCTTTCATGGAATATTTGCACAGCTCCCACACCTGGTTCAGCACTGTATCAGAACTGGTAAAATAAGAGTCTGTTTCATTAAACGGATAAAATACAGCCTCCCTGATAACGTCACACGGTTCTATCTTTCCGGTATAACCTTCAATCTCACAATAACGGAATGGCGTGACCTCACCTGTATAAGCCGGCATATGAATGGCCCTCGACCCGGTATTTCGCCTATCCGGACGAATGGCAATGATGTAGGTATTCCGGCCTGCATTCAACGCCAGTTGATACGTTGAAAAACGGCGCGTTCCTCCCGGATCACGATCAATACTGCCATCCTTCGCCACTTCACCCAGGCGTATCGTAATTGTATCTTCGCCTGTTTGACTTTCCAGATTGAGCCGGAGCCTTCCAAATGCATCCTTCCCAAAATCAATAAAGGTCACATTGTTCGTTTGATCCTTTACTGCAATAGGGAATTCATCCTGTTTTTGTAAGGGATAACGGGAGGTTTCATAATCCACCAGGTTTGATGCTGTTTTAAACTGTGACACCGCAGAAAAGGGCGATTCATTTCCATGATTGTCCCAGATTTTTACTTTCCAGAAATAAACAGCGTTAGCTTGCAAAGCCTTCCCTTCATAGCTTATATTCAGAGACTGGTCACTTTCTGTTTTCCCTGAATCCCACAGATCGCCATTATCATTTTGTAGATTTTGCAGATTGGATGCAAGCAGAATACGATAAGCGGTCTGCAACGTATTTTCCTGATCCGAATTTACAACCCAGCCAAAAAACGGTTTCTTTTGGGCAATTTCTGTAAACTGGAAATTTTCATTCCGGTGAACAGCATCATGTAAAGTTGTATTGACCGGATAGCCGTTCAAAAATACCTGCCCGGCCCGGGTTAGGAAATTGACGGATAGTTCTGTTGGTTGACATTTTTCATAAACAGCGCCTTTTGTAATTAAGCCAAAAACAAAAAAAAGACTTATTAAAAGGAGAACGGGAAGTGATTTTTTTTTCTTATTCATTAAAAATGAGGTTACAGCTTAACAAATTTACTTGTCAGAATATTGCCATTCTTTGTGATCAATTTTAAAATATAGATGCCTGTATTCAAATCCGAAACATCCAGCTTATTCAAGCCGCTTTGGGATTCTGAAACCTTGCCTGTGGCATCTATTATTTTAATATCCTTATACTCATCTGTATCTAAATTAATATATGATTTTACAGGATTTGGAGAGATTGTAAACCCTACGGTTGCTGAAGGCTGATATGCTTCACCTGGTTCATATTCGAAGGCACCAATATCAGGCGCCTTGCCGTAATATGGTTTACCTGTTACCGTGCCTGCATCGATCAGATCGCTTCCGGGGGCCAGATGCATAAAGTCGTTATCCGGTATAGTCCCGTCTAAATTTCTGGGAAGGGTAATATAATATTCATTCAGTTCCAGAAAATCAGCATCCAAAACTGTGACTGAACTGTTATTAAACGAATTCGTTACCAGTGTATTCTGGCTCAGATCGATATATGCTGTTTCACTGCTCCTGGCTTTATATCCCAAATTATTGACCAGAACGTGATCATACCCATTCACATTGATGTTGTCAGATTCCGGACTTTCCCGGTTCACCATATTATAATTTACGCCATTGCGATAGGCTGTATTATTATACCATGTATTACCGTTCAAATGGTGATTAGAGTAGAAACCGTTAGCTTTATTATTGACAGCCAGGCAAAACCGCACGGTATGCGAAGGCACCGGATTGGGAATATCAACAGCCACGTCGTAAGCAAAGCCACCTGCCTTAAACCCATTTCCATCACCCAGACTCTGGAATGTTGGGGAATAGCCGTTATAAAAAGCCTGGCAATTTTCATATGTAATGGCCTCTCTGGCGCGAATGCAATCAAAACCATCATCACTGTTGAACCAGGCACGACAGCCACGGAATACATTTCCGGTACCACCATCACCGGGATGACAGCCAAAACCATCGGTATTACCTCCTTTGCCATTTTCTGAGACATCATCATGATTCCGGTAGGCATCACAGTTTAGAAACAGATTATGACCACCACCATAATGCCGTATTCCGGTTCCCTTGTTATCGTGCATAATCAGATTCTCATAAATATTATAATTTCCCCGACTATAAATACAGTATGACTCTGTATGATCAGTTATAGTCACCTGAACGCCGGTCATTTCAAAACCACGGATATGGATATAATCACCTCGCACATAAATTGCCACAACCCTTTGATCTGCAGGTTTCACAGATGAAAAATCAAACACAGGCCGTTCTCCCGGATAATTAAAGTAATGCATCAGCTTTCCTGATTGGCCACTCTTGTCCAGATACGTTACACAGGCAAACAATCCGGATACCACATTGGACACCGCATTGGCAGAAACCTGGTATGTTCCGCCTCTTACAAATACCGTATCGCCCGGCGATGCCTTTTCCTGTCCCTTCTGTAAAGAAGCCAAAGGCAGATCTATCGTTCCCGGATTTGTATCACTCCCATCTGTAGCCACATAATACGATGTGGCTCTCACAACTGCAGATATACCAATCAGCATACCCAATACTATATAAATTTGTTTCTTCATCCTAATTATAGTTACGGGTGACACGTTACGTGTTACTTAATGAAAAGTGAACAATGAATAGTTAAAAATTCATGTCGTTCAGACAAATGAGACTACATACATATACCTCCCTTCGCTCACCCTTCTGTCCCCTGCTAAACCACTTTCAATAAAAACCAACTATTCATTCTTCATTATTAATTATTCATTCTTTAAGCCTGTACACCTTAAAATCATCCATTGTCTGATGCGACTTTACCAGCCTGAAACCAAAATATCCTTTGGTCAGGGGATCGTCATCCATAAATGAAAAATACATCTCACCATCCTGAAACAGTTTGGTGGTTCCGTTATACACTACAATCTGAATCTTATATGTTTTGTTGGGTCTCAGCAAATGTGCCTCATCCGAATAATCCGTGTAAAGAATCCTGTTGCCTGTACCATCATATTTTCTGAACCGCGTGGTAGAATTTGTGTTCCCGCCAATACCGGCATAATATAACAGCAAGGGATGGTACTTTGTAAACACACCATTTCGCGTAAACAGGGTATCATTATTTGGATCAGTAGCCATCCAGAACATGTTCATATCCGATAAGCGATCGTTTGGGCCGCCATTTATGATGACAGTCCTGGTAAATTCGATCAAAATATTTCCCTGCAACTCATCCCTGAACCAGATGGTGGCTCCACCCTGAACATCAGCAATCATTTTCCCTTCTTCCACTTTTACATAAGAACCCGGTTTATCTTCAACCTCAGGAACCCACTGTTTCAAACCATCCGAGAAATCATCAGCATACAGTAACTTACCTTTTTTAAACTGATCCGGACCACCGCTGTTCTCTTTTTTTGACCCACAGCTTACAAAAACAATAACGGTAAGTAATAGGACTAAAAAAAAATATTTTGTTTTTAAGCTCAGCATCTGCTATTCTGCTTTAGGTTTTACGCTTACGTCCACCTTTGCTGACAGTTGTCTGGTCAGATCCACCACATAATTTACCCAGAAATCATGATCTTTAAACTGTTCATCAGCAATCTCCCATCCGGCTGCTGCATAATATGTTACAGGCTCATGGTTAGATACTTTAAGTTTTGCAAGGAAGGTATTGGACAACTGACCAGATTCAGGAGCTTCGGTGTAGCCTTCGTAGATATCACGCGGAACAATGAGCGCCAGTCCAAGCCACCACTGACGGTCGTAAGTCTGCATATCGTGCGTCAACAGTACCATCCACTGATCATTCACCGGAATCTCCTCCAATGGATTCTGATTGTTGATATTTACCAGTCCAACCACCAGGGTTTCATCACCCTTAAGACCATCAAACTCCACTTTATTCTGATAGGCATACATACCAGGCCAGATGCTGGTGGTCTCTTTAACGTCGTAATCCCTGTCTTCACCTTCAGGGTTCCAGTTCATGTAATGGTAATTCATCACCGATTTTACCGGACCTTCAGCCGTAATTTCAAATGAGGTCATAGCCACATTATTCACTGAATCATTTACGGTTACACCCAAACGCAACAGCTGATCACCAGTCATAAGGGCAAAACCTCCCAGACCAACAGAATTTCCGACAGAGAGAATATCTCTGCCCCAGTCTGCCATGACATGATAATTGTCTTCCACCTCACCTTTGGCATTGATTCCGACATCTTCGGGTGACATAAAAGGAGCTTTCTTTCCAAACAGGTCGTTGGCGTTTCTTCCGTCAAAATAGTGGCGAAAACCGACTTTATCATTTTCCCACGATGGCCCGTCAGTCTGATAAGGCTGATATCCCAGACTTTTGGGTAAATCTTTCGCATACAGGGTATCACTGGTTTCCGCTTGAACCGGAGTCGTTGCAGAGGTCCGTTTTCCAAACCGTGCACTGGTCCTGATGACATAATGCGGTTGTGACTGAACCCACTTAAACGTGAATGTTCCGGAACCTTTTGCAGGAAGATCAGCCACAAAAAATAATTCGTCCCAGTTTTTATCGCCATCCAGGTCATTTAACTGCGACGGTATCGTATCTCCTTTTTCAGATAAAATAAGCGGATAAGCACTTTCTTTGGAATAGCCCGGAATATCAGATCGCTTTACAGAGATAGCCTTATCAATCAGATTAACATCCGATGTATTGGTTAAACTAATCTCCTTTTCCGGCTGTTTCGTTCCACAATGGGTGAACAACAATACCATTAAAAATACTGAAGCTGTTGTGATAAAATGTTTTTTCATCATACAATTATTTTGGGTTTTCATTTTATTCCGCCAAATTAAAAAAAGTATGGCTGGCGAACCAGTTTTATGCCGAAAAACCTTTTATTCAGCACTACGGTAACTTATTCAGGTTTTCCACACGTACAGTCCACGATCCATCTTTCGGAAATCCGGGTGCTATGTCCTGATCATCTTCACCCCATCCGGCTGCCATAAGCCCAACAGCCTCCAGAAATGATGCATTAACCGGAAGATAAGCCGGGTTTTTCCTGCCTTCTTTGGGACGCGGCACATACCCGGTTTTATAAAACCTGGCCTGAGGAGCATCATTACACACAATATTAACGGCTTTCTCAGCATCCCCCAGACGGGCAGCAGTGAGCGCACCTTTTCCCATACTCCAGCTTACAAAGCTATTCAGGCCATTTCGTTCATAAATGGTTTCAAAGGTATTCCGCATCGTGTCTTCATCTATCATCGCTGTCTTCGGTAAATATCCCAAAGCCATCAGCATGGCAGACGAATAATGCCTTTGACTGTTATACATATTAGGATCAGATTCCAGTTCCACATATTTTCCGTCCTGAACCGTAGGCCGTGCAAGCTTGTTCAGAATATCATCCCACTGCGGTACACGTTTCAAATGAAGCCGTTCCCTCCAGTCCTGCGCAACTTTCAGTCCGTAATAAAATTCGGCCAGCTCAAATGTCGGGTTCATTGTTGTATTCTCTATTGTGCTTTCATTTACACTTTTTATGGGCGGACCCAAAATGTAACGATCCGTAGCCTCATCGTACCAGGCATATGATGCCAGGAATTTTGCGGATTCAAAAACAATATCACCGTATTTATTCAATATTGTGGAATCAGGATGCGCACGATAAACGAGCTCCGATAAATAAACCGGATTTGGAAAATTCCAGATGATAAACGGATTTATGCCTCCGGGACTTACTCTTCCGTTTATGCCTGACATCTTCGGCCAACGTGCTCCTTCAAAGCCTTTGCTTTTGGCATCAGCCATCGCCACAGGAAGTATCTTCCTGTACCACTGCAGTCCTTTCTCTAAAAGATCAGTATGGTTCCACTGGTAAAACTGCGCCGCATGAATCCAGTAGACCTCTGAATTATGCTTCCCGTACCAGCTGATGTTGGCCAGACCGGTTTCCTGCGGTGGAAATGATCCGGAATAATTAACCTTCATCAGGTATAACGACAAAATAATACGCCGCTCCAGCTCTTTTGCCCTTGGATCTGTACTACCTGAAAAATCAACGGCTCCTCCATTCATCCAGTAATCATTCCATGAGGAAGCCGATGCATTTTTGGTCTCATCAAATGATTGTATTTCATCGGCCGTATTCACAGGTAAAAATTCACATACCAGCTCAATACTGTCAATTCCGGTACAGTCCAGATGAAACCGGTGAGCAGCATCTCTTATCCATTTTGCCTTCCCTTTCCAGTGAATCTTTACAATATACCGGCTTGTATCAACGGTTCGCTGCAAAATAACCTCATTCGGTGTTTCAGAAATAACGGTTGTTTCATGCTGATCAGGCTTACTCCAATCCAGGGCAGGTTTGTTCTTTTTAGTCAGGTCGTAGGCATACGGAAAACGGAAAGCAGGTTGCAGTTTTCCGGAGTTCAGAAGCGTTGTTGCAAGTTTAAAAGCTACAAGGCTCCTTTCAGGATCGCTGACGGTTTCAACCTGAACCGGTTCTCCATTAACGGTATACTGACTGGTCACCAAACCGGTCCAGAGATCGAGCTTCTGATTAATCTTATCAATAGCGTCAGGTCCTAATGCTTTGTTATCCTGATCCACCAGGCTTATCTGCCCCATAGCAACCGGATGAGGATTTTTACGAAAATAATCACCGGCAGGCGTTTTCTGCAGACTGGCATATTTAATTTCCCTTCCATGAAAATCGATAGCTGTCATGGCATCTTCCAGTGTCAGATGCTGCGTATTAGGGAAGGAGTGCCAGGCCCATGTCGTACGTGTTTCCAGCGGTATGCCATTAGTATAATAATAATCTTCAAACGTCTGAAAACCGGTTACATCAGCGTTGAACGCAAAATCTCCGTTACCTACCGACATAACTGCCATCGGATCAGTTTCATGGATCACCACATTATGACGGGTCACCAGATCGTAACGATCAATTGGTTCTGAATTGACAACATCCTTTTCACCTGACTTGCAGGCCATCACACTAATAAATGAAAGGATTAAAACCAGACAAAAATTCGGTTTTCGAAAGATAGAGTGGAACTGAACCATAATACTTAAGACTGAGGTTTTCAAAAATCCGAATAAAGGTACTAAATATTTAGGTTTTGAAAACGGCTTCCGGCAATGAACCGTAAACGCACGTCCTTTTCATCCCATTCTGATGGAAATATACTTGTCATTCTTTTGCCCTTTCAGGGCAATGGAACTTTGATGATATTCTATACCGGGCCATGCCCGGTTCTAATGCTATAAGTCCTTCGGACTTTATTCAAGCTCGAAAATGTTATGGTGTAATTGCACCAAAGGTGCTTAAGCACAAACGCAGGGCACCACAATGTGTATCTATGCATGTTCTTATCATCCCATTCTGATAGAAATATACTTGTCATTTTTGTGCACTTTCAGGGCAATGGAACCGTGTTGAATATCGGTGCCGGGCAATGCACGGTGCTAATGCTATAAGTCCTTCGGACTTTATTCCAACACGTAAATGTTATGGTGTAATTGCACCGAAGGTGCTTAAGCATAAACGCAGGGCGAAGCCCTGTGTTTCCGAAGCTGAAAATCCTTCGCCCTGAAGGGGCATTAGAAGAATTTATCATTTCGCATTTATTTAATTCATAACTTTATATTCCTAACTCTAAACGAAATACCATGCCTCAATCATTATCCAAGGTCTATGTGCATATTACATTTAGTACCAAAAACAGAAAAGCATTGATAGATGAAGAAATTCAGAAAAGACTCTTCGATTACCTGGGTGGAATTTGTAAAGGACTTGAATGTAATCCTGTTCAAATTGGAGGATATAATGATCATATACACATCCTTTGCATTCTCTCAAGAAAGATTACACAAGCCATATTACTTGAAAAGCTAAAAAAAGAATCGTCAATTTGGATCAAGATCATTAATCCAAGATATGCATCATTTTACTGGCAAAATGGCTATGGCATCTTCTCTGTCAATCCATCAGGAGTAAAGGTTGTTACAGAATATATTCTAAATCAAAAAGAACATCATAAGACTCAAACATTTCAGGATGAATTAAGAGCATCTCTTGAGAAATACAATATTGAATATGATGAGAGATACTTATGGGATTAATTCTTTTGCCCCTTCAGGGCAATGAAACTTTGATGATATCCAATACCGGGCGATGCCCGGTGCTATTGCTATAAGTCCTTCAGACTTTATTCAAATACGAAAATGTATGTTGTAACTGCACCGAAGGTGCTTAAGCATAAACACAGGGCACCGCCCTGTGAATACCGAAGCTGAAAATCCTTCGCCCTGAAGGGGCATTAGAAAAGAATCAAATCATCCCTGTATTTCTTCCGATAATGACCAGGGTAGGTGTAGGCGGGTCTTCCTGGCTTAACAGCGTACTGACATCTGCAAGTGTCGTTGACAGATGAGACTGATCTTTCTGGGAAATCCGGCTCAGGATCTGAACCAGCAGGGATGAATCCACGCCTTTTTCGACCAGCTGCTGAGACAGCAACGGAAGCGTTTTTAATCCCATATACACTATCACCGGTGATCCGTTCTTCAGTACATTTGTTGTGGTTTCAATATCAGGAAATCCTTCACCTTTATCCTGTCCGGTATAAAACAGGATCAGATTATTTTTCCCACGTTCTGTTAAAGGGAGCGAAAAAAGGGACGAAGCAGCCACTCCTGCCGTTAATCCCGGAATGACCTCGTAATTCAGTCCGCATTCCTTACAAAACCTGATCTCCTCGGCACCACGGCCATAAACCATCGGATCACCTGCTTTTAACCGAATAATACGTTTATCCTGTGCAGCCCATATCAGAAATTCCCGATGGATGGCCTCCTGTCTCACATTCTGGTCCTGGCCGTCAGCAGCCGACTTTCCTACAAATTTTTTAATGGCGTCAGGCTTTGCCAGCTGCAACATTTCACTTCCCATAGAGGCGTCGTACAATATCACATCCGCTTCTTTCAGTCTCCTATGCGCTTTTACAGTCAGTAATTCCGGATCACCCGGACCGGCGCCAACAATGGATATCAGATGTCCGTCGGTCATGGTTCAATATCGTTAAGGTAATCCACCGGACTTTCGTAAACAAACCGGTAGCCCAGCCTTTTGATCAGCTTATCGCTACTCACAATTTTATAAGGCTCTTCTTTATCTGTAAAACCAGGTGCAGATAAACCACTTACCTCAGCAGCACGGGTATAAAACTCTTTTCGTGTTGGATGAACCGGACTGCTTGCATTGAAGATTTCATTCCAAACATTCTTTTCGATGATTTGCTGAATTATATTCACACAGTCGTCCTGGTGAATCAGGTTGACCGGTGTATGAGCCGGAACTTCCGATCTCCGCGAAAGGAAACGGGCAGGATTTCTGGTTCCGCCGATTAAGCCGCCAAAGCGAAGTATAGTTGATTGAAATTCCGTGTGAGCCAACAACATCAGTTCGGATTTCAGCAATGCTCTTCCACTTGCTTTTTCAGGTTCTCCTTCCTCTCCTTCCTTAACAATGGTCCCTTTGGATTCATATACGGATGTAGAGGAAATGAACACCACTTTTTGTATGGCGTATTCTTTCACTTTGTCAATTATTTGAGAAACCTGAGACGGAAAAACGGTTTCAATAGTATCGATGCGTTTAGGCGGAATGGAGATCATGAGCACATCGGCATCAAAAAATGCCGGATCATCCGCTTCAAGATATTCCGGATGAACCAACACGCGGTACGCATCAAAGCCGGCATCCTCAAGCTCTTCTACATGTGAAGGTGTAGCTGCTGAAACCCTGACGGTGTAACCGGCAACACTCAGTCTTTTAGCAACTGCTGTTCCCAGCCAGCCACAACCCAATATGGAAACTTTTTCTTTCATATTCTTTTCCTGCCTTTCATATTAAACAAAGATCAGGGCATTAATGCTTAAATTCTTTTCCTTCCTTAATCTCTTTAACATAATTTTTTCGGATCACAAAATCACCAAACTGCTCTCCGGTACGTCGTGCCTCAGAGAAATCCTTAATGATAAGATCCAATTCCGACAAAATGGTTTCCTCGGATATGGTTTCACGGTAAAGACTGTTAAGCCGGGATCCCACAAAATTACCTCCCAGGTAAAGATTATAATAGCCGGGAGATTTGCCGATGAGGCCAATTTCGGCAAGATATGGTCTGCCGCATCCATTGGGACAACCGGTCATGCGAATTACGATCTCCTTTTTAAACAGTCCGTATTTCTCAAGGATATGCTCAATTTTTGTGACAAGGTCAGGCAGGTAACGCTCCGCTTCCGCAAAAGCAAGCGGACAGGTTGGCAATGCCACGCAGGCAATAGAATTCTTGCGCAGACCCGATATATTTTCCGGTGATACCTTGTATTTTTTCAGAATCGCATTCACGGTTTCCTTTGACTTATCCGAAACGCCCGTTATAATGAGGTTCTGATTACCGGTCAGAATAAACTCACCATCAATGGTTTCCGCAACTTCGCGCAAGGCATCCTTAAGACGTTTATCGCCGGTGTTTTTCACGCGTCCTCCTTCCACAAAATAGGTCAGGTGCCACCTGCCATCTGTTCCTTTTCTCCAGCCGAAATTATCTCCGTTACGGGTTAGTTTATATGGCCTTGCCTCTTCCAGTTTATATCCCAACCGGTTTTCCACTTCCGAAACAAACCAATCCAGACCAAGGCGGTCAATCGTATATTTCAGTCGCGCCTGTTTGCGGTTTTTACGGTCCCCGTAATCCCTTTGAACGGTTAAAATTTTTTCAGCCACATCCAGTACCTGATCCGGTTTAACAAACCCGATGACATCTCCGGTTCGTGGATAGGTGCCTTCCATACCAAATGTTGACCCCAGACCACCCCCGACAACTACGTTATATCCGGCAATCTTATCTGTATCAGCAATGGCAATCAACCCTAAATCCTGTGAGAAAACATCACAATCGTTCTGGGGCGGAATAACAACACCAATTTTGAATTTACGGGGCAGATATCGCTTGCCATATAATGGTTCCACTTCATCCTTGCTGTCAGCCACCAGTTTTTTATCGAGCCAGATTTCGTGGTAAGCGCCCGTTTTAGGCATGAGATGCAGGCTTAACCGTTTGGCCAAATCGATCACCTCGGGATGCAGAATTGATTCCGCAGGATTGGCATGGCTCATCACGTTACGGTTCACATCGCCACATGCTGCGATGGTATCCATCAGGCTCTCATTCATCTTCTGAATGGTCGGTTTCAGGTTACGTTTTAAAACGCCATGTAACTGAAATGTCTGACGGGTGGTTAACTTTAGTGTTCCGTTGGCATACCGGTCAGAAATTGCATCCATCTTCAGCCACTGCTCCGGTGTAACCTTGCCGCCCGGCAGACGGAGACGGATTAAAAACGAATAAGCCGGTTCCAGCTTCTGCTGTTTACGTTCCTTTTCAATATCCCGGTCCGCCTGCTGATAAATGCCGTGAAACTTTGACACCTGCGTATCATCAGCTGCAATGGCTCCCGTAATCGGATCAGCCAGACTCTCTTTCAGTGTACCCCTCAGGTAATTACTGTCATATTTTATTTTTTCAACTTCGGAAAGTTCTTCCCATTTTATGTTATCGCTCATTATCAAAGGTTTTTTCAATTAATACACATCGGTTTGGAACCGTTTTTCTTTTTTCAGCTGCTTCACATAGGCCTGTGCCTCTTCTATGTTTTTACCTCCCTGATCCTGAATAATATCCAGCAGTGTTCTGTTGACATCCTTTGCCATATGTTTCATATCGCCACAGAGGTAAAGATGGGCACCGTTTTCCAGCCATTCATAAACTTCCTTCTGTTGCTCCTTCAGCCGGTGTTGTACATAATGCTTCTCCTTCTGATCCCTTGAAAAAGCCACATCCATACGTTCAAGATGATTTGATTTCAGTAGTTTCTGCCACTCAACCTGGTAAAGAAAATCGGATTGAAATCTGCGTTCGCCAAAGAAGAGCCATGTATTTCCTTTTTTACCCTGACTTTCACGATGCTGCAGGAATGCCCTATACGGGGCAACGCCTGTTCCGGCGCCTACCATAATGATTTTAGCGCCATTTGCAGGCAGTTTAAATGCCGGGTTCTTTTCAATGTAGAGCGGGATTTTCTCATCCAACACCACATGATCAGCCAGATGAGTGGAACATGCTCCCAGCCGGTCCCTGTCTTTTCGTGTATAGCGCACAATGGCAATGGTGGCATGAACCTCTTCTCCAACACTTTCCTGACTGGATGAAATAGAATATAACCTTGGCGGCAGAGGCCGCAACAGATCCACCAATTCCTGAGCTTCCCAATTGTAAGGAAAGTCTTCCAACAGATCAAGAAGATCCGTTCCGTATAAGAACTCTTCCAGAATTTTACTATTATCCAACACTTCCTTCAGTGCTTCATTTTGCGTTTTATTATAATATTTCTGAAGAATATCCATTGACAGGACCGTGATCTCAAGGTGATAGGTCAGGGCATCAATCAGAGTTACCTCACCAAGCTTCAGGTTTACTTTTTGTCCGGGATCAAGGCTGGAATGATTCAGAATCCTCTCCACAAGAAGATTTGGATTCCTGGTAAAGATTCCCACCGAATCACCCGGTTCATAGGATAACCCGGAACCTTCCAGAGACAATTCGAAATGATATACTTCCTTATCCGAATCCCGACCTGTGATCTTCACTTTTTCAAGCACCGGAGCCAAGAAAGGATGCTTTTTTGAATATTCAGATGTTGCCTGTGTCTTTCCTTGATTAGTTTCAAATACGCCCGGAGCAGATGGTTTCAGTTTCTGAACCAGTGTATCAACCCATGTTGTTGCATCGTCTTCATAATCCACATCGCATTTTACAAGTGGTGTCAGGTTTTGAGCACCCAACTTTTCGAAGGCATTGTATATGTCCTCTCCTGTTTTACAGAAAAAACGGTAAGACTTATCGCCAAGCGCCAGCACCCCGAATTTTACATGCTTCAGTTCCGGAGCCCTTCTACCGGTTATAAACGAATAAAAATCTTCAGCCATATCGGGTGGTTCGCCTTCGCCATGTGTGCTCACGATAACGGCTACATGCTCTTCGTCCTTCAGAGATTTTGGCTTATAGTCATACAAACTAACAAGGTTCACCACTGCTCCGTTTTCTCCGGCTTTCTTTGCCAGCTCTTCAGCTACTTTTTGAGACTTTCCCGTTTCTGTGCCATACAAAACCGTAAGCCTTGCTTTTTGATGTGTTACTACGGTCGCCGCATCAACTGTGTTATCAGATTTAATACCTGTTGCTGCCAGCCGGCCTTCCAGATATCCGCTGATCCAGAACAACTGGTTCGGGCTCAGCTCCTCCACCAGCTGATTAAAGGCTTTTAGCTGGTTTTCATTTAATGGATTTGATTTTATGCTCATTATTATTTTTATTCAATAGTTAGTTCGTCCCGGATCTTGTTTCGTATCCGGATGGATTCATATACATCTTTGCCGTTTGAACTTACTGCGACTGAGATATTTCCAGTTCTGTGGATGGCCGGTGAAATAAACTGGCATAGGTCAGGTTTATCATGAATGTTGACTAAAACACCTGCCTCGTTACCATCTATTACGATCTGTTGATCCAGTACATCGTTATTGGTACAGGAATACAGCATCAGATAACCCTGTAAATACGATTTGTCATAATTCGTTTCAAAATACTTCACGCCGGTCTGTTTAATCTCATCACAGATAAATCTGGCCAGAACTTCGACTTCGGCACCATAGCGATGAAGTATCTTAAGCTTTTTATATGCACTCTGATCTCCTCCTATGATAAGGATTCTTTGGTTTGCAATATCTATAGCTATGGGTAAGAAATTATGCTCCATGTTAATCGTTTTTATATTTCATAGTCAATGGGTGTTTCCTTTGCTCTTCCAAAATTGATCCTGCTCCAGGCTCGCTCATGGAAAAAGTACAAGGCCATTTTGGTAAAAACCTCCAAGCCTCCAATGGCCATGGCAAAATGCACATCGCCTATAATAAAATACGAAATGATAATGGTATCAATTGTTCCCAGCGTGCGCCACGATATTGTTTTCACAATACTTCTGCTTCTCTTCTCTACGATCCTGACACTCTCAAGTTTTTTTGGCATAAACGTTTTGTTTAAAATTTTTCTTTTGTTCTTTACAAAGTAACCCTGCGGTCACCTGAAAATCTGAAAACAATAAAAAAGGCCCTCCCGCGGTAGCAGAAGGGCCTATAATTAAAATTATTCGCTTACTATATATTTTTATCCTTCCGCATAACATAACCGTTACAACACATACACATTATATATGCCATCATGGTTACTTTTATGTCAGAAGAATTTTTAATCATTATAATGCTGAAATATGATATTTGTCACTTTTTCATCGGCAAATATAGAGCAATAATTTTTTAAACCAAGTATTTTTTTATTCAATCTAAATTAGTGTTTATTCACAGAATCCTTATAAATACTAACAACCAATAAGTTTTAGAATTATAAATCAGTACAATAAGTCGCACATTAAGTATTTCACAGAACGCAAAAAAAATCCATTTAAAACCCCTTATTTAAATAATCCAGTGATAGAATTTTGGAATCCGGTTAATAGTTTTTTGGAATTTTGATCTCCTCATCAAGTAACGTATCCTCAATCTCAATTACATTCTTTTTTGCCTTATTTTCTAACTGCATAGCTTTAATTATAGACCGAAGATAGTTTTCTTCCTCCTGGGTTGTTATTTTTCCCAAATCCAGGGCTAATCCTTTTTCCCTTAATCCGGCCAGGTATTCCTTCGTTTCTGGCACCACTGTAAAAAAGTTTACACCAACCATCTGACCAGGGCTCAGCATTTGTTTGTATTCCACATCCATGCGGTGTTTTTCGATGGTCATTTTCTGATTCATCTCATTATCCATCTTTGTCGCCGGTAAAAGTCCCTGGTAGGCTGACATTTTAAGGTTACGTTCTGCATATGCCTGTTCCTTTGCCTGTTTTACCGGATCAATGGCGACCAGAACGTCAAGGCTGTAATACCGCGGAACAATCACTACTTCGGAAAGCATTGTTGCAACAGGAGAAAGATATACACCCATCAGGTAATCGTTATTGGCGAGGGAATCATCCAGCGTAACAATCAGATCTTTATAACCCAGATAACTAAAAATGATGGTATCTCCGACAGCGGCTTTAACTCTGAACTTTCCGCCAGGTTGTAGTCCATATGTATGATGCCCTTTAAAATAGACCGCATCATCAAGCGTTTCTAATGTAATACGGTCGAACACTGTACCGGTAAAGGTGAGTGAATCAGTTCCATTTTGCGCTTTAAGAGCACCAGTCAGACAAAGCATTAAAGCTGCAAGGAAATATAACCGTTTCTTCATGGCGTATCATTTTTGGTTAAAATTAATTCTTTCAACGGACGTTTGGGCACGTGATGCACATGCTTGTCATCGCGCCAGTATTTAATATCTCCATTTTGAATCTCATCAATTACAACAGTTTCAATTGGTTTTCCCAAAGCGATAAGATACAGTGCTTCATAATTTTCTCCGGGATTAAACATCTCAAGCAAAGCCTGTTTACTGAACGAGCCGATGATACAACCGCCGAGGCCTTTCTCTGAAGCACCAAGCATAATAGTCTGTATGGCCAGACCATCATCACAATAAAGATTGGAAGTCAGATCGCGATCCTTAAGCACCAGGATATAGGCTGAAGGACGTTCACCAGATACAGGACCATTCCAGTCTTTCAGATATCCCGCCCAGGCTGTATTTGGGAATATGGCATCACAGGTCTCTTTATCCGAAACAATAATATAGCGTAACACCTGTTGATTTCTTGCCGAAGGTGCCAACCGTGTCAGTTCCACCAGTGCTTCCAGCTCTGCTTCCGGAATCCTGTATGATTCATCAAACCGTCTGTAACTCCTGGTTCTGAGTAAAAGCTCCCTAAGATTCATGTGCTGTAAATCATTTTGCTGTTTTCAACCTAAATTTAATCAAAATCACTGCATAAAAAAAGGTAACCGTTCCCGATTACCCTTCTGTCAATATAGTTTTAAGTCTTTTAACTTTCTTTCAATTCGTTATCAACCAGAATACGTCCACAATATTCGCATACAATAACTTTTTTGTGCTGTTTGATATCCAACTGCCTTTGAGGTGGAATTTTGTTGAAACAACCGCCACAAGCATCACGTTCAACAGTAACAACGGCCAAACCGTTACGTGCGTTTCTACGAATACGTTTGAATGCTGTCAGTAAACGAGATTCAATATTTGTTTCAATTTGCTGAGCTTTATCGCGAAGACTTTCTTCATCAACTTTTGTTTCATTGACAATCTCGTTCAACTCGCCTTTTTTAGCTTCCAGATCTTCGTTCCGCTCTTTCAGTTCTGTTTCAGCACCTTCAACACTCTCCTTTTTCTGCCCTATTTCAGCAGTAAATTCCTTAATGCGTTTTTCAAAAAGCTCTATCTCCAAACCCTGAAACTCAATCTCTTTCGACAAAGAATCGTACTCACGGTTGTTACGTACATTATTCTGCTGCTCTGTGTATTTTTCGATCAGCATTTTTGCTTCTTCTATCTCATTTTTCTTGGTCGAAATTGCTGTCTCAAGCTCTTCAATATCCTCTTTGTATTTGGAAATACGTGTTTCCAGACCCGCGATATCATCCTCAAGATCCTGAACTTCCAGTGGCAACTCACCACGAAGCGTACGAATCTTATCTATGTCGGACATTACGAGTTGAAGGTCAAATAACGCTTTTAACCTCTCTTCAACGGTCATTACTTTCTCTGCCATGTTGTTACAGATATTTAATTGGATTTGTATTTACTTCCGATAATCGGACTGCAAATTTAGAAAAATTTTTCTGAAGTAGTTCTCCAAAAACTTCTTTTACAAATTGTTCACTTTCAAAGTGTCCTATATCAGCCAGAATTATTCTGTTTTCTGCCTTAAAAAAATCGTGATATTTAATTTCCCCGGTAATGAAAACATCTGCTTTCGCCCTTATGGCATCGCTAATAAGGAACGATCCGGCACCTCCGCAAACCGCTATTTTCTGAACCGGTCCATCCAAAAACGTTGTATGTCTTACCACAGACACATTTAACGTTTTTTTCAGCATGTTAAAGAAATCGGAAGCCGGCAAAGGTTCATTCAATTCCCCAATCATACCGATTCCGGCACCATTCCAGGTGTTTTTCAGAGGAAACACATCATAAGCCACTTCTTCGTACGGATGTGACCTGATCATAGCTGCCACCACTTTGTGTTGCATAAAGCCCGGCAAAACCGTTTCGATCCGAACCTCCTTTTCAACGTGCAACTGATCTTTTTCGCCTACAAACGGATTAGTTCCTTCCAAAGCCCGGAATGTTCCTTCTCCTGTCAGATTATAACTACAACAATCGTAGTTGCCAATGTGTCCGGCTCCGGCATCAAAAATGGCCTGTCGTACTTTTTCCGCATGATCGGAAGGAACAAATGTGACCAGTTTTACCAATGCATCGTTCATTGGAGAAAGTGTCCGGCAGTTCTTCAACTTAAGCAGATCACAAAATTTTTGGTTCAGACCGTTAACTGCTGCATCAGTGTTGGTATGGCTGGCATAAATGGCAATATCGTTTTTAATGGCTGTAATCAGGCACTTTTCAATATCGTTTTTGCCGGCTATTTTTTTAAGACCTGAGAAGATGAACGGATGATGGGCCACAATCATATTCAAATTGTGTTGCATGGCTTCCTCCAGCACTTCGGATGTTACATCCAGTGTCACCAGAACACCCCTGACATTCATATCCGGATCTCCTACAAGCAAGCCGGCATTATCGTAACTCTCCTGCAGTGCCAACGGAGCAAAAGCCTCCAGTACATCTGTTATCTCTCTGACTTTAATCACGCTTTTGGTTTTAGATTCAGTGCTATGCTGAGTTCATCGAGCTGAGTCTGTGCCACTTTCGAAGGTGAATCTATCATCACATCGCGGGCAGCATTATTTTTCGGGAAGGCAATCACATCACGGATAGAATCGAGTCCGGCAAACATCGAAACCAAACGATCGAAACCAAATGCGATACCACCGTGGGGTGGTGCTCCGTATTTAAATGCATTCATCAGGAATCCAAACTGAGCTTTGGCCTCTTCCTTAGTGAACCCAAGGGCATCGAACATTTTTTGCTGCAGGTCTTCGTTATGAATCCTGATAGACCCCCCACCAATTTCAACACCATTGATCACAAGGTCGTATGCGTTAGCCCGAACCCTTCCCGGATCGCTGTTAATATATTCCGCATCTTCCTTTTTAGGCGATGTGAACGGATGGTGCATGGCATAAAAGCGTTGTGTTTCCTCATCCCATTCAAACAGCGGAAAATCAACCACCCAAAGTGGCGAAAACGTATTTTTATCACGCAATCCCAAACGGCTTCCCATTTCGAGGCGAAGCTCATTCAATGCCGTCAATGTTCTTTTGCGGTCACCGGCCAGAATTAAAACCAAATCGCCAGGTTTAGCCCCGAATTGTTCACCCCATGTTTTCAGATCCTCTTCACTGTAAAACTTGTCAACAGATGACTTAATAGTGCCATCCGGGTTAAACTTCACGTAAACCAGACCTTTGGCACCTATCTGCGGTTTTTTTACAAAATCGGTCAGCTGATCCAGTTGCTTCCTGGTATATTCGGCACATCCTTCAGCACAAATTCCACCCACATATTCCACATTGTCGAACACCACAAATCCTTTTCCCTGAACCAGACTGGTCAACTCCTTAAACTTCATTTCAAAACGTGTATCCGGTTTATCGGAACCATAACTGGTCATGGCTTCATCGTAAGACATTCTAGGGAAACTATACGACATATCAATGCCTTTAATAGCTTTGAAAAGATGCTTAGTCAATCCCTCAAACGTATCCAGAATATCCTGCTGTTCCACGAAAGACATCTCGCAGTCAATCTGTGTAAATTCAGGCTGGCGGTCAGCCCTCAGATCTTCATCCCTGAAACATTTTACAATCTGGAAATAACGGTCGTAACCGGCCACCATCAACAACTGCTTAAAGGTCTGTGGACTTTGAGGCAAGGCATAAAACTGTCCCTCATTCACACGGGATGGCACGATAAAGTCACGTGCACCTTCCGGTGTGGATTTAATCAGTACCGGTGTCTCCACTTCTATAAACTGCTGTTCATCCATATAACGGCGTGTTTCAAAAGCCATTTTATGACGCAGCATAAGATTCTCCTTTAAAGGTTCCCGGCGTAAATCCAGGTAACGGTATTTCATGCGCAGTTCGTCACCACCATCAGTATCACGTTGAATGGTAAATGGTGGAACATCTGACTGATTCAGAACAGATAGCTTATTAACGATGATCTCAATGTCACCGGTTGGTATTTTATTGTTTTTATTGCTTCGTTCCTGAACAGTCCCTTCAATCCGGATCACAAATTCGCGTCCAAGTTTCCGGGCCGATTCGCATAACGTCTTATTGGTATCCATATCAAAAACCAACTGGGTAATGCCATAACGGTCGCGCAAATCCACGAAAGTCATGCCACCCAGATCACGGGTACGCTGCACCCATCCTGCAAGGGTAACATTCTGGTTTACATGGTCTAATCTGAGTTCTCCACAAGTGTGTGTTCTGTACATTGAAATACGGTTTAAAAATGTCGAACAAAGATAACTGAATCCTCAGAATTAGAAAAATAGTTTTTATCATGGTTTCTATGGTTAGTGAGGGCTTCGCTTTAAGGTGTAGTCACCGGGTGAATACTTTAAGTCTTGGTTATAATCACCCGGTGACTAAGAGGAGAAAAATTTGCCCCTTCAATTAAACATTCTTATATTGAACATACCTTAAATCTAATATCATGCAATTCGAAAACGAAAACATTTACCACATTTACAACCAAGGCAATAACAGACAACAAATTTTCTTCACAAGAGATAATTACATGTTTTTTCTTCAAAAGATAAAAGATTATATTCTCCCTTTTTCTGACATCCTTGCCTGGTGTTTAATGCCAAACCATTTTCATCTGATGATATATGTAAATAAGGCAAAATTAGACTTCATTAACCAAAATATTAATCGAACCAGAACATTGAACCAGTCGTTAGCAATAATGCTACGCTCCTATACCCGCGCAATAAATTTACAGGAAAACAGAACCGGATCACTTTTCAGAGAAAGGACTAAGGCACTTTGTCTGACGAGAAATACAGAGCTAACTCCTTCTTATTTCAATTCTGAATTTGGCACAGTGCTAAATATTGATATGCCTGAATTAAATTATGTTCAGGTTTGTTTTGAATACATTTATAAAAATCCTATTAAGGCAGGGCTTGTAAATGCACCTGAGGATTGGGAATTTACATCCTATTTGGATTTTACCGGAATAAGAAACTGGCAACTTATAAATAGGAAAAGAATTGAAGAGTTTATTACCTGTTAGTCACCGGGTGAATACATTACATCTTGGTTATAATCACCCGGTGACTAAATAAACTTATATTTGTACATGCTTTCTAAATCACAAATAAAGTATTACCGCTCTCTGGGGCTGAAAAAGAACAGGGACAATGAACAGGTTTTTATAGCAGAAGGACCTAAACTGGTGCTTGATCTGCTGCCATATTTTAAGCCAGAAAGTATCTTTATTGAACACAAATTCGAAGAAGATTTTAAAGGGTTTAAGGCAGAAGTTGTTGAAGAATCCGATATTCAGAAGATCTCTCTCCAAAAAAATCCACAGGGTGTTTTTGCCGTATTTAAATACAAACGTACTGACTTATCACTTTGCGATCCCGGCAAAGAATTAATCCTGGCATTGGATGATATTCAGGATCCGGGAAACCTCGGAACCATTATTCGAGTCTGCGACTGGTTCGGAATTATAAATATTGTCTGTTCCAAAGGAACAGTGGATGTTTATAACCCTAAAGTGGTTCAGTCCAGCATGGGCGCATTGGGAAGGATAAATATTCATTATACTGACCTGACAGACTTTCTACGGATTTCGGGAGCACCTGTTTACGGCACATTTCTGGAGGGAGAGGATGTATACTCTTCTGATCTTACTTCGAACGGAATTATTGTAATGGGAAACGAAGGTAACGGAATTTCGGATGCTGTATCAGACCTGGTTACACATAAACTTTATATTCCTCCATATCCCGGGAATTCACAAACTTCTGAATCACTGAATGTGGCGACAGCAACAGCCATTGTGTGCTCGGAGTTCAGAAGGAGAATTTGAGTTTCCCGCAGATAATGCAGATTAGATTTTAAATTCTAGTATTATGTAACGTATGAAATGACGCATGTTTTTATTGCTGCGCTTACCCTTTAATTCCCTACAGGGTCCACCAAACATATTAATCATTTTTATCCAAAACAGATACCTTAAGTAACTTCTCTAACAGTAGCTATATGATTTCAAGCGTTGTCCCCTGATACCACAAAATTTATTTCTGCGATCATCTGCGAAATCTGCGGGAGAAAGCTATGAATAAATCGTTGCCACTAATCTTCTGGCGCCGCCATAGTTACGAAATTCACAGAGATAGATTCCCTGCCACGTTCCAAGGTTCAACCGGTGATTTTTAATAGGAACCGTTACAGATGGCCCTATTAGAGATGATTTTACATGCGCAGGCATGTCATCACTCCCTTCCAGTGTATGGGTATAATACGGCTCATCCTCAGGTACAATATGGTTCATAATCTGCTCAAAGTCGTAACGCACTGAAGAATCAGCGTTTTCATTTAATGACAAAGCAGCAGATGTATGTTTTATAAACAAATGTAGTAATCCGGTCTCCGGTAATGCGTCTAAATGACGTAACACTTCAGTTGTGACCAAATGAAATCCCCTTGATTTATTTCCGAGTGTAAATTCTTTTTGAGTAACCATATCTGTATAATTCTTATCCGGGCAAAAAGTTTAAATCAGGAGAAATCTCCGAATGCATTATAGGTATTGCTGTTGGACTGTTGTTGTTGCTGTTGGGCATCCATTTTTGCCTGATCCACCTTCCATTTCCCGGCCAGTTCTCTTAAAAACGGATCGGCATGTTCAAAAAAGGTGATGTATGACCGACAAAACCGTGGCATTCCATTGTCTCTGGGATCCTTTATCCTATCCTTTGTACATCCTCCATAGCAATATTTTTTCCAATGACAGACCTGGCATTTCCGGGGAAGTTTGGTTTTCATCAGGCCGAACTGAGTTTGCTTTTTAGAGTTGAGCATATCAATCAGTCGGTCCCCTTCCATAATATTGCCCAGTTTCCATTTGGGTTCCACAAAAAAATCGCAGGAATATACATCGCCATTGTGTTCCACGGCAGTATACACACCACATTCCGGCCGCAAGGTGCACTCAGGGGCCTCATATCCAACATAAGGATAAAATACCGAATCAAAATCGCGGATGTGCGTTGTTGGTTGTCCATCCACAAAATCTGCCTTCCAGAGATCAAAGAGCTCCACCATAAAATCACCGTATTGCTCTGCTGTAAGTGAGAATGGGGCAGATTTACGCGGATTATCCTTGTCCGTCTCCACAATGGGGATAAACTGCATCCAACTGATTCCAAGATCTTTATAATAGTTATAGAGTGCTTCGGCATATCCCGAGCTGTAACTGGTAATGCAGCACATGGCATTTACCTCCACGCCTTTGCGAAGCAACATTCTGGCCTTTTCTTCTACAATGGCATGCGACGGTTTGCTGTTTGGGGTCAGCCGGTACCTGTTATGAATATATTCAGGTCCATCCAGACTTAATCCGACCAGCCAGTTATATTCATTCAGAAAATCAGCCCATCGTTCATCCAGCAATAATCCATTGGTCTGTAGTCCATTCCCCACATTTTTCCCAAAACCGTATTTCTTCTCATATTCCATGGCTTTGCGGTAAAATTCCAGTCCCATCAAAGTCGGTTCGCCACCCTGCCAGTTTATGGATATAGACTGACCTGACTGCTGCATAACCTGTTTGATCAGCATTTCCAATACCTCGTCGCTCATTCGGTGCGTTTGGGTTTGTGTAAATAACTGCTCCTTTTCGAGATAGAAACAATACGTACATCCCAGATTGCAATCCGGACCGGCAGGTTTGATCAAAACAGATTCCAGTGGTTTAAATGCCATATTAAATGATTTTCCTCAAAAGTAATAAAAACTAAACAGGTTACAGATTATAAAAGACAGGTTAAGATTCTGAATGGTCAGTTGATCAGATATCAGACAGATATTTAGTATAAGTAAAAAAACTTCATTTATGCATGGATACCTGGGAAAACAATAGTTATTCCGGGTCTGTTTTCTATTGGTTCAGTTACTTCCTGATGTCGAATAAATATCTTAACTTTATGGTTGTCAAGATAAAACCAAAATATTACCGTATTTATGAAATGTCCCTCTTAACAGGCTTTTGAGTTACTCATGTTTTGCAAAACATATAACCCTAATTTTGATAAACATGAACTTTTCATTAAAAACAGATCATACCAACAAGCTGATACGATATAAGCATTCCGGAGTTATCAGAAAAGAAGATATCGGTTTAGCATGGGATGAATTACTGAAAATTACCGAATTCACAAGCCAGAGATACAACCTACTATCGGACTACTCCGACTCGAAAATAACCGGTACTATCAGTGAAATTGATGATATAATTGACATATTATCCAACCTCAAAGAAATTCTGAAAGGGAAAAAACAGGCTTTACTTGTCGATGATCCAGTCAGCACAGCATTATCCCTCTTTTTTGAAAACAGAGTACTGGATGAAGTAGGATTTATTGTTCGTGTTTTTTCAACAGAAGAAGAAGCGCTGAAATGGCTGACAACGTAAACTTACAGCATTATTCCGTTTTTCCTTATAAACACTTTAACAAAAGATGCAATCATACATATTCGATGATTGTAAATAATTAATTACTTTTAGAAATTATATTTAGACTGAACGCTCCTGTCAAAAACAGAATATTATGATTAACCTTTAACATATACTTTATGCGCATGTTCTTTTTTATCCCATTCTTACTTTCGCTGGCTAAAGCCGGTTTGTGGATCAGTATCGGCTTACTGATCAAAGATCATTTTGAAACCATTCTTTCCTTAATTATTCGCAAACCAGTTCCTGAGGGACTGATAGAGCAGTACCACTACGAAAAAGTCCGGAATATCATTAAATGGATCGGTATTTTTATTATCATTATCGGAGCAGGAATAGCAGTTACAGCTTTTTCAACGATGGTTATGGGTGCAGGAATAATGCGCTAAAACCAATTGGCATCTTTTCAGTGCAACTACTCTGATTCCATTTACACGAATATCTTTTCAGGCCAAACTTTTATACCTTTGTTGCCAGGATGAAAAAGGTAGCAGATTTTATTGACAGGCATGAACTTATAGCGTCATCAGAAAAAGTCCTTGTTGGCTTTAGCGGTGGTGCCGATTCTGTTGTACTACTGCATCTGCTTTCTGAGCTGGGTTATACCTGCGAAGCCGCGCATGTCAACTTCAGGTTGCGTGGTAAAGATTCTGACGAAGATGCCCGGTTTTGCCGTAATTTCTGTGAACAGCTTCATATTCCTTTCTACTACCTGGAGGAAGACACTAAAGCCTATGCCAAAAAGCATAAACTTTCGGTTGAAATGGCTGCCCGAGAGATCCGGTATAACTGGTTTAATAAGCTGCTTGAAACCTATCAACTTAATGCCATTGCTGTGGCACACCATAAAAATGACCAGGCCGAAACCATCCTGATGAACCTGATCCGCGGAACCGGGATTACGGGTATGAGAGGCATGTTGCCCAAAAACGGGAAGATCATCCGTCCGTTGTTATGCATGACCCGAAAAGAAGTGGAAGACTATGTCAGCATACATAAACTTCAATTCAGGACAGATGCCACAAACGCGGATACCACAATCCGGCGCAACCTTATACGACACGAAATTCTGCCACGTATTGAAACGCTGAATCCGTCATTTACAGAATCTGTGGATGATTTATCGCAGCGCTTTGCAGAATCCGGGATCATTGTTGAAGAATACATCAGAAAATGGAAAGAGAAAAACATGGTTGATCAGGATCGGATTCCCATTGAGAAGCTGTTTCAAAGTCCTGCAAGCCTGACCATTTTATACGGCATCCTGTCTGAATTTGGTTTCGGGGCCTCTGCTATTCAGGACATTTATAATGCCTGGCCTTATCAAAGCGGCTCACGTTTTTTTGGAGGCGCATACTATATATTGGCGGACCGGGACTACCTGCTTATCGAACCCTTAAAACAGCAAGAGCAAGAGGTTGGAGCAAGAGTGGTTTATCCGGAAAATAAGTTGGATTCAAACCTGCATTTTGAGGAACTTTCCATTAATGAACTGGAATCTATTCCCAAAGAAGCACATATTGCCTGTCTGGACATGGATCAACTTACACTGCCTTTACGGATCAGACCATGGCGACAAGGCGATAAATTCAGACCGCTGGGCATGAAAGGTTTTAAAAAAGTCAGCGATTTTCTGATTGATAATAAAATTAACCTGGCCGAAAAAGAAAGCGTTAATGTACTGCTTTCAGGAGATAATATAATCTGGGTTATTGGCTACAGAATTGACGACCGGTTTAAAACCACAAAAAACACCCAATTCATTCTCTGGATTGAACATTTGGTGGAATAATCTCTTTATTTTATGCTTCTGCCCATTCAGGGCGATTCTTAGTCTAACGACTAAACAAAAGGGCGTTGCCCTTTGTTAATGCTTTAAGTCCTTCGGACTTTATTCAAAAAACGGTGATTTACATACGACAACGGCTTTACTGCAACAATTCCGAGCAATACCTGGAATATAACAAATGATGAGAATAAACCGCCCTGAAAGGGCAATATATGAATATTTCAAACCTTCCGTAAACTCTGAACTTCCCTGAAGACACGCATGAAATTACCACTCCAGATTTTGGCAATGTCTTCTTCAGAATATCCACGACGTAACAGTTCAATGGTAATATTCTTCATCTGGCTTACATCAAAACAGTCCTTTACGCCACCTCCGCCGTCAAAATCGGTTCCGATGCCAACAAAGTCAATTCCGGCAACTTCAACAATATGATCTATATGATCAACCACGTCGCTCACGGTAGCCAGTTCGTTCGGGTATTCATCATCAACATCACTCCACTCCTGCCATACCTTCTTATTCTGCTCGTCTGTGAGATTTTTAAAGTTGTTATAACGCTGCTTTAGTGCTGCCATAGCAGAATCGCGTTGTGGATTAGGTGCGGGAGTTTTAACGTAATCACTCAGGATACACATCTGGATCACGCCACCATTTTTAGCCAGTGCTTTTAATTCATCGTCCGTTAAATTACGCGGATTATCGCAAATGGCTCTTGCACAGGAATGACTCGCAATAACCGGCGCTTTAGTTGCCCGGATCACATCGTAAAACGAACTGTCGCTGATATGCGATACATCTACCAGCATTCCCAGATCGTTCATACGGTCCAACACTTTATAACCAAACTCTGAGAGTCCGGAAAATTCCATCGAATCGGTCGAAGAATCACAAATATCATTATTACGGGTATGGCAAAGGGTCATGTAACGCACACCCAGATTATAGTATTCATCTAAAAGACTGATATTATTTCCAATGGCATACCCATTTTCAATTCCCATGTAAATGGCCCGTTTACCATCTGATTTCAATCGGGCTGCATCATCCGGATCAACGGCAAGACCAACCACATCGCTGTTCTTTTTTACCTCACGGGAAATGGCATCCATAATCTGATGTGCTTTAGCAATCACCTTTTGATTTCCCTCTTCAGTGCGTGCTGCCTGTCCCACAAAAACCGCAAAAAAAGCAGCATCAAGTCCGCCTTCTTTCATACGTGGATAGTCGTACTTTGAATGTGTGACGAGAGGATCATGCCTTTGCTGCATGTCAAATGTGCTGTCCATCAGATTCAATGGGGTATCGGTATGCGAATCAAGTGTAACAATTGTACTATGAATCCGGTTAGCTTTTTGTTCAAGAGTCTCGGAGCAACTGAACATAAGTATTGCTAAGAGTGAGAGCAGGGTAGTTCGTATCATGTTAATCGTTAAGTTCTACTTTTTTTGTGGGTTCCAGTTCGCGGTTTCTCCGGTCAGTTTCTTCAACCACACGTTTTGCGAGATCAGCAAAAACCTTACCCATGATAGATGTTTCATCCAGTGCCACAGGCCTCCCTTCGTCGCCACCTTCACGTATGCTTTGCACAATAGGAATTTGTGCCAGTAACGGAACGTTCATCTGTTCAGCCAGTTTTTTACACCCCTCTTTCCCAAACAGATAATACTTATTATCCGGCAATTCTTCCGGCGTAAACCAGGCCATATTTTCCACCAGTCCTAGTACAGGCACTTTGATATTGTTATTCTCAAACATATTTATTCCCTTTCTGGCATCAGCCAAAGCAACCTCCTGAGGAGTACTTACAATTACGGCTCCGGTTATCGGCACCGTTTGAACCAGCGTCAAATGGATATCGCTTGTTCCAGGAGGAAGGTCAACGACAAAATAATCCAGTTCGCCCCAGTGACCTTCTTCAATCAGCTGTTTAATGGCACCGGTTGCCATGGCACCACGCCAAACAAGGGCATTGTTCGGATCAACAAAAAAACCGATAGATAACATACTGACACCATACTTTTCAATGGGAGCAATTCCTTCTTTACCTTCAACCTCAATAGCCACAGGTTTTTCGTTTTCCACATCAAACATTTTCGGTGCCGAAGGTCCGAATAAGTCTGCGTCAAACAAGCCCACCTTGTATCCGGCCTTTGCCAGAGCTACAGCCAGGTTTGAAGCTACGGTAGATTTCCCCACGCCACCTTTCCCTGAAGCAACGGCAATAATATTTTTTACCTCCGGTAATATTTTTCGTTCTTTCTTTTTAGGCTGTTCCTTCACCTTAATATGTACATTCCCTTCAATCTCCACATCTGATCCAATGTAGGTTTTAATGGCGGTCTCAGCTGCCTTTACAAGGGATTTACGGAACGGATCGTTTGGCTTTTCAAAGATCAGTGAAAAACTAACTTTTCGTCCGTCAATTCTGATGTCGTCCTCTACCATTCCCAGAGAAACAATGTCTTTTCCGTTTCCGGGATATTTTACATGGCTTAACGCCTCGGTCACTAATTTGGGATATATTTGATCCATAACTGTTTATTTTATTTCCAGTTCAACAAAAGGATCCCAGAAATGTTTCCTGAAATCCACAATCTGATCATTCACCACATCAATACCTTCACTTTTCAGAAGGTCTTCCATAACGGTTGATCCGCCAAAATGATGCTTCCCGCTCAACATTCCATTCCGGTTCACCACACGATGCGCAGGAACCCAATTCTCAGTACTATGACTTGCATTCATGGCCCAACCAACCATCCTCGCGCCACTTTTGGTTCCCAGACAACGGGCAATGGCACCGTATGAAGTTACCCTGCCTGGCGGTATCTGACGCACAATATCGTATATCTGATCATATAAATCGCTCATGCACCTGCCTCTTTCATACCTCTTTTGCTGCGATTGTAACTGCGGTATGCATCGTGTTCAATTTCCACCTCCGGCTCCCTCAGTGATTTATCATGCATCCTGAACCGGATATATTTTATGGTCAGGCCTCTTTCCAGCCATTGCTGTTCATAATGCGTGCGAATGGACAAAACCTCACCTGTATAATCCTCGTGATACAGGTCATCGGTTGATTCCAATACCTCAAATCCGTTTTCTTTTACCATCTCGCAGGTGTACCGGTACTGAAAGTTGCTGTCGGTTTTTAGATGGATCAATCCGTCCGGCTTCATCACCTTACGGTAAAGTTCCATAAAATTTGTGGCGGTCAAACGCTTTCTGACCTTTTTCATTTGCGGATCCGGAAACGTGAGCCAAATCTCACTTACTTCGCCCGGTTCAAAAAAATGATCAAGCAATTCAATACTGGTCCTTATAAAAGCTACATTGCTCATGCCTTCCTGAAAACTTTGCCGTGCACCGCTCCACATACGGGCTCCCTTAATATCAATTCCAATAAAGTTTTTCTCAGGAAACAACCGTCCAAGGCCTACAGTATATTCACCTTTACCGCAACCCAGCTCTAATACAACAGGATTTGTATTTTTGAAAAATCCCTTATTCCATTTCCCTTTTAACGAAAACCCCTTTTCCTTCAGCACTCCAAACGGGTACTGAAAAACGTGAGGGAACGTTTCCATATCAGCAAACTTCTGTAGTTTTCCTTTTCCCACGCTTCAACAAACTTTATTCAGATTGTACCTCTTCAATCCTGAGCCCGACAGCATTAATGCCCTCCAGATTATCTTTGCGCATGCCGTGCTGCAATGAAATAGTATATTCCCCACTTTCGTTCAAAATAACGTTACGCTGATAATAATGCAGTGATGTATACGTATTTCCCCATCCTGAGCCATACCATTTCCCGTAAGATGAAGCAAGAACGACTTCAAAGGTATCCTTTAGTGACATTCCGGATGGCGTTTTGGTAGTGACAAACAACCAAAGATTACTATATGGATAGTCGTTTGTATTGCGTACACCTATAACAATATTTACCGGATTTATCGTATCTAGTATGATGGGGTTGAAAACAGTCACACTATCCTTATTCCATGAATTATCAGGAATGGTGTTCCAGGTATCGTACACCATGTGTGGATCGCAGGCATACAGTAATAACGATAACGTACCAAACGTAATCAGTTTCCTAATTCTGAGTATTGTTGTTCCGGTTATTATTCTGACCATTCTGTCTGTTATTCCTTTTATTTCTGCCTGGTTTGCGCCTTTTTTTACGGGCTTTATTATCAAACCGGTGCAGGTCATCCTGCCCTACCACGTTATCGTAACCAACTTCAGGTACTGCCTCAACCGTTGCCTTGGCTTCCAGTTTATCAGGCATTTTACCTTTCTTATTCATTCGGATCACCTCATTCACGCGATCAGCAGAAATCGTCACCATATTAGGTCCTTTAGAACCGCTGGACAGATAGGTTAGCAATGCTTTGTGAACATCTGTCTTCTGATGGAAATACCTTCCATCTTTCGTTTCAAGCGCGATGTTGGTATCCGGCAATTCACTCCTGGCTTCCAGGTAGTTATCCAGTTCATAATTCATGCAACATTTCAGTTTACCACACTGACCTGCAAGTTTTTGTGGATTCAACGATAGCTCCTGATTACGCGCAGCAGCTGTACTTACCGATGTAAATTTTGACATCCATGATGAACAGCACAATTCTCTGCCACAAGGACCAATACCTCCGATACGTCCTGCTTCCTGTCTTGCGCCAATCTGCTTCATCTCTATTCTGACCCTAAACTCCTCCGCCAGCACTTTTATCAACTGGCGAAAATCCACACGCCCATCCGCAATGTAGTAGAAAATGGCTTTATTGCCATCGCCCTGAAATTCAACGTCACCGATTTTCATATCCAATCCAAGATCTTTGGCAATCTGGCGTGAGCGAATCATGGTGTTATGTTCCCTTGCTCTGGCTTTTTCCCACTTTTCAAGATCGTTGGGTTTGGCGACCCGATAGACGCGTTTTATTTCATACCGGTTTGTATCTATATTGTTTTTACGGATCTGGCGCAACACCAGTTCGCCCATCAGTGTTATCACTCCGATATCATGCCCGGGAGACGATTCTACTGCCACAATATCGCCAATTGTCAACTTTAGTTTGGCAGAATTGCGAAAATAGCCTTTTCGAGTATTTTTAAACTGAACTTCTACAAGATCACTGGCCTGAACAGCCTCAGGCAAATCACTTAACCAATCGTGTACACTCAGCTTCTGGGCATCAAGCCTGAAACTTTGTAGCTGATCGGATTTTATGTTGATATTGGGATTTATGTTATTGTTTTCCAACCCTCCGTTAGTTCGTTCCTCCATCACTAATATTTTAGTATTAAATATGCAAAAGTAGCTTTTAATTAGGACTTAAGCAACATGATCATTTTGAGACACAGGTCAAAAAAAACCATCTTCCCGTGTACGTTTTGTTCAATATGCCGTTGCGCCAGATCAAGCTCTTCATAAATTTTTATCACATTACGTTCATTCACAAACGGCGAAAACTTCACCGAGAAATTACGTTCTTCTGCACTCATGTAATTCAAATCTTCCTGCCTCAGGTTTAATATAAAATTCTCTCTGATGAGCCGTTGTGTAAAGTTCAGAAAGTTTTTCTGATTCTCTCTTCCCGAAGATGCCATTTCTTCCGTCCACTGTTTCAGCGACACAATATCACGGCCATAAGCCTGACGCATCAATCTGATAAAATATTCCAGATTAGCCCGGTTTTCTTCCGACTGAGAAATCAATTCCCTGGCTTTTACAAAATTTCCTCCTGCCAGACGAACCACCTCATCAGCCCCGGAATCCTCAATATCTTCGGATTCGAGTAAAGCCGTTTTCAGTTCTTCATCTGCAATGCGTGGGATATTGATAATCTGGCATCGCGACAGAATTGTCGTCAGCAACTGATCGGAATTTTCGCTTACAAGAATAAACAATGTTTTGTCCGGCGGCTCCTCTATCAGCTTCAGCAACTTATTGGCACAACTCAGGTGCATACGTTCAGGATAATAGATGATCATGAACTTGTAACCACCTTCGTAGGATTTTGTATTAGCCTTTTTAACAATCGACTCGCTTTCCTCAGTGTAAATAATGGGCTGCTTGTTTTCGGCATCAATCTGCAGCATCCAGCCATTAATAGACACATAATGTGATCCAATAATATAAGACCTCCATTCTTCTACAAACTCGTCAGATATACCTTGTTTACCCTTCTTTTTAACCACCGGGAACACAAAGTGCATGTCCGGATGTTCCAGTTTATTGAATTTTACACACGACGGGCATGTACCGCACGCATCGTTTTCTGTGCGGTTCTTACAGGCGATGTACCGGGCAAAAGCAATTGCCAGACCAAGCTTCCCGTTTCCTTCGGGTCCACTGAACAACATGGCATGGGGAATGCGCTGTTTTTTAAAGGCATCCAGTAATTGTTGTTTCACGACAGTCTGTCCGGCAATATCTTTGAAATACATGTTTACGTTTTAAAGACCCAAATTTAACCTAAAAAAGTAAGAAGGCAAGGAAATTAAAGGGCCATAGAATTCTATACACCTTTAAACATAATTAAAGAGTCTATTATTATACCAAACATCGAAGAATATATAATCAAAAATAAAATACTTCTTTCGGTAAAAAATCAAATAATTGTTTTCAATTTCGACAACTATAGTTAAAACTGAATTAAGAATTATTATTTTCTAACAAGGATAATTTACAAATTTAAATCACTAATGATCAGAATTATATAATCTCTTCCCTACTGTATCTAATGGAGGAATCGAATATTGTTTTGGATTAAGCAACCCCTTATCTTTCATTTCATCGAAGAATTGTTTAAATTCCTTATATTTTGAATCGTCTTCAAACTTCAGTTTCTGTTCTTCAGATACTTCCTTAATCTTATCACTTATCTCACCCATGGCACAAATATATTAAAAATACTTTCTACTATGCAAAAAGACTTTAAAACCATTTCTTGCAATAAACTCAGTCAATAAATCATTATAATTTCTAATCAAATTTCTTAGTTCATTATTCTCTGAATAATCCTCGACCTCTAATTTTAAAACACTTTTAAGTGTATTAATGTTGATCATCCTACCGTGAGAATGCCAAATTTTATTATCTCCCAACCTATCTGCTATCTCCTCAGCTCTTTGTTTTTTCTCATCAATAGTTACATCATTACCAACTTTTTCAGGATCAGTCCTATGTTTTAACCAATCTTTAAATTTATATTCAACAAGCCAATTCTTTAATAATGTTATTGTTAATTCTCTAGCTTGCTCATAACTTCTTAGCATTGCTAAATCTTGGTTTTGTAAAATTAAAAATTCAGCTTGCGTTAATGTTCCTGCCTTTGCTTTTTCCAATAATTCATTTACTTTATCTAAATAGCCAAGCGCAGGAACATAAGTTGTCCCATTAAAAACCTGAGGATCTATTGGTCCCAAAGAGGAAGAATAATCCATATAAATCTTGTCTCCTGACATACAAAAAATTGTTCCTGCCGACATTGCATAATCTGGTACTACAAAATATACTTCTTTATAATGATGTCTGATAATCTCAACCATCTTCTCAACAGTCTCAGCACTTCCCCCTGGAGTATTTAACAATATCGCTAATCTTTGTTTCCCCGGTTTTTCTTCCTTTAATATCTCAATAAAATCCCGGAATAATTTCTCATAAGACGGATGTATTTCTCCAAAATAAAAAATAACATCAGACTCAAAAAAATCTTCTAATTTTTCCAGATTTTTATTTAAAATTTCTTTGATTGTTCTATCAAAAATTTGCATAAATAAAAGTTTTTCAAGGTTTAATGCAGTTTAGAATAAGAATAATTTTTAATCTTAAAAAATCATAACGAATTTACGATTTTTTCAACATATAAAAAAACAGGCGACAAAATGCCGCCTGTTTATGGTAAAAAAAATATTGGTATGGTTATTCCGCATCCATAAAAGGATACCGGAAGTCTTTGGGCGACACAAAATTTTCTTTGATAGTGCGAACGCTTACCCAGCGCAGCATATTGAAAATAGAGCCTGCCTTATCATTTGTACCCGATCCTCTTGAACCACCAAATGGTTGTTGTCCAACTACGGCACCGGTTGGTTTATCGTTGATATAGAAGTTTCCTGCAGCATTCTCCAGCTTTTTCACCATGTGTGTGATGTTATAACGATCCTGAGAGAAAATAGCTCCTGTCAGTGCATACATCGAAGTACTGTTAAGGATGTCCAGTGTTTCTTCCATTTTTTCATCATCGTAAACATAAACGGTTAGCACAGGACCGAACAATTCCTCCTGCATCGTGATGTAATCCGGAACCTTTGCCTCAATGATAGTGGGCTGAATGAAATATCCTTTGGAATCATCGCATACACCACCAAACACCACCTCAGCATCAGCCGATTTTTTAGCTTCTCCGATATAGCCGGAAAGTTTGTTAAAAGATGCCTTATCAATGACAGCATTCACGAAGTTTGAGAAATCTTCCGGGTCACCCATTTTAATGGTAGCCAGATCTTTTCCTACACCTTCCTTAACCTCACTCCACATCGATTTTGGAATGTAAGCCCTGGATGCAGCAGAACATTTCTGCCCCTGGTATTCAAATGCACCACGGGTCATCGCTGTAACCACAGCCTGTGGGTTTGCTGTAGGATCGGCAAAGATGAAGTCCTTACCACCTGTTTCACCCACGATACGTGGATATGTTTTATACTTATGAATGTTCTTACCAATGGTATTCCAAATGCCCTGAAAAACTCCCGTTGATCCGGTAAAGTGGATTCCTGCAAAATCGGGATGTTCAAAAACCACCTCAGCAGTTTCAGGTCCCGATGTAAAAATCATATTTATGACACCGGCAGGTACACCTGCTTCAATGAATACTTCCATCAATACATGAGCCGAGTAAATCGCTGTGCGCGATGGTTTCCAAACCACTGTATTGCCAAGCATGGCAGGCGCAGCAGGCAGGTTCCCGGCTATTGAGGTGAAGTTAAATGGTGTGAGCGCAAACACAAAACCTTCCAGCGGACGAAAATCATTATAATTCCAGATACCGGCAGAAGACTCTGGTTGCATATCATACATTTTAACCATTTCCTTGACTCCAAATCTGAAAAAGTCAGCCATTTCGCAGGCTGCATCTATCTCGGCCTGGAAAATATTTTTTGACTGTCCCAGCATGGTAGCTGCATTGATTTTATCGCGGTAAGGACCTGCAATTAAATCTGCACATTTCAAAAATATGGCGGCACGGTGCTGCCATTCCAGAGCAGCCCACTTTTCTTTTGCTGCCAATGCAGCTTCAATAGCCAATTTTACATGCGACTGATCGCCGTAATTAAATTGTCCCAAAAGACGGCTATGATCGTGCGGCGGACGAATGTCTTTTTTTACCTCAGTGTAAACAGCTTTACCCCCAATAACCATTGGTATATCCACTATCACTGCTTTCATTTCAGCCAATTTCTTTTTTATCGCTGCTCTCTCTTTCGAACCCGGAGCATAACTCATCACAGGCTCATTTTTTGCAACCGGTACGTGATAAAATCCTTTTCCCATGTTAATCTGTAAATTTTAAAAATTCGGGCATAGTTGTAAAACACCCGTTTTTCTGACTTGTGTGCGGTAACAAATATATGGGTCAGTCGATGGAAAAAGTATGAAAAAAATCAGGAGTGCCCTTATTTATACAAAGTTTCAAGTTTTTCGAACATTTGTACTAATCCTCCGTGCTGTGGCACAGCAATAATAGTACCTGTAGGGCTTATAAGATAATACACCGGCAAGCCTTTTACGTTAAAACCGGTCACCAGTTTTTCGGTTTGATCCGGATATACAAACCGTATTTTGCCCTGGTAAGATTTCATAAATTCCTGAAAGTCCTTTTTCGGTTGATACAAAACCACATTAACCATTGTTAAATGGTCACCGAAAAGTTCAGCCTTTTCATCCTGAACCATAAAATCTTTACGGCACTGTAAAAGTTCGGGACTTACAAATCCCAACAAAACATAATTCCCGGGACGGGAAAGGTTAACTGAACCACCGTATACATCTTGCAAAGTGAATTCCGGCACGGGTTTTCCGGGTAACAAGGCAGTCAACTCCTGCAGCATAACTGTTGCCATCGTTCTAATTTTGGAATCCTGAATATATCCTAATCCATTATTCAACAGTTTTTCCAGCATGGGATGCAGATCAGGGAAAAGGAACCATACCTCATACACACCTTTCAGCGTGACCAAATCGCTCATTGCATCATCCTCTAACCTGTAAAATAAATTTATCGCCCGACGCAGCCCAATGTAATCGCCTTTCCATACAGGATCCACCATATTTTTAAATATGGTATTGTTCCCTTCTTCAATAATGGCAGATTTAAACGTGGCATTGAATGCACTCCAGAACGCCGGATTATACAAATCAGGTCCCGATCCTCTGAAATACAATTTTATCAGACTATCTTTTGCGTACGGATAAGCCATCCGGTATAGCGAGGCAGAAGAAAACCATTTGTAACGATCCATAAAACTGTGTTTGGGCATTGATCCAAAATTTTTCAGCCAGGTGTCTGCCACTACCGAATCGTTATGATAAACCACAACCGATTTCATGGAAGCCTGATAAACCGAATCATACCAGGTTTCAAACGTCAGAATTTTTTCATTCAACGGACCGGATTTTTCCCCGTCAGGCACATACAGATAAACATCGGGTTTAAAATAAGGATCGTACAACTGCGACCGTGTTAATGGGGAATATTCAGGTAAATGCAGAAATAAGCTATCGCCCGGATCAACGAAAAATTGTAAAGTAAAGGAGCCCAGATTCAGTTCAGCAGATCTCACTCCTGAAATATTAAACCTGAAAAGAAATGCACCGGTACTGTCTGCTGTGGTTGTATCAAGCGTGACCGGATGAATAAAAATCTGCTGATTAAAGCTTTGGAGCTTTAGTTTTCTTCCGGCAAGTGAACTTTCCCTGCCTGCAACAACGGTAGTTGACTGAGCAAACACAAAACCAGTCAGCAAAACAGAAGACAGAACCGCGAGCCACAGAACCTTACTTCTCATCAGCACTGTTGGTCTTATTCTGTTTATCCTTTTTTGATTCCAGTGCTTCCTTTGGATATGCAATACGGGTGTGATAAATATTCTTTAGCTTTTCTTTAAAGCTCTCTTTTACCTTTTCTATTTCCAGAAAGGTAATAGGCGCAAATTTAAAAAAGCCTTCATCCAACTGGTTCTGAACGATCTTTTCCACCAGGTTATTAATGGATTCATCAGTATATTCTTCCAGAGACCGGCTGGCCGCCTCTACAGAATCAGCCATCATTAATATGGCCGTTTCTTTTGTGAACGGATTCGGTCCGGGATACATGTATTTGTGTTCGTCAATTTCTTTATCAGGATGAGCCTTGGCTTCCTGGATCATGAAAAACTTTGTTTTACCTAAGCCATGATGTGTTAAAATAAAATCTGTGATCATTTTAGGCAATCCGTATTTATTGGCCAGCTTCACTCCTTCTTTTACATGGTCTATGACAATCTTCGCACTCTCTTCCGGTTCCAGCGAGCTATGCGGACTTATATGCCCTGTTTGGTTCTCGGTAAAATATACGGATTGAACCGATTTACCGATATCATGATACAGTGCTCCGACGCGTGCCAGTAGCGGATTTGCTTCTATTCTTATGGCTGCTTCCTGTGCCAGGTTCGACACCATAATGGAATGCTGAAATGTACCAGGTGCTTTTTCAGAAAGACGCCTCAACAGCGGATGATTGGTATCGGATAGTTCCATAAGCGTCACATCCGATAAATAGCCAAACACCTTTTCATAAATGTAAATCAGCGGATAGGCAAACAACATTAGTAGTCCGTTAAGCACAAAATACAAAAAGTGTTTATATTCCAGCACCAACTGGCTGAAACTCCCTTCCTGCACAAGTGCAAGTCCAAGATAGATCAAACAGTAGGAAAGAAATACAATAACGCTTGCACGGAACAACTGTCCACGGTTATACAACTCCTTCAGGCTGAAAGCCGCAGCCATACCAACTGTTATCTCCAGCAATATAAATTCAAAGCTGTTTCCGGCAAAGAAGGAGGCCAGCAGGATGGTAATCACATTTGCAAAGATCGCGGTTCGTGAGTCAAAAAACGTACGCAATACAACGGGTAAAATAGCGAACGGAATCAGATATAACGACAGAGATGTAAACCGCCTTAGCAATGCCGTAATAGTAATAAATATCAGGATATTGAAAACAATAAAGGTGATATCACGATTATTATTGAATATATCAATACGATAGAAAAACAGAAAAGTATAGAAGGTTGTCAGCAATACCGTAATAATAATTCCCTGACCCAAAATAATAATATCCCGCTTTTCTGATGATCCAAGTCTGCTTTCATAAGCCGTTCTGAAAGACTCCAACACCTTAAAAACCTCGTCATCAATGCGCTGACCACGATCCACAATCGGATCACCGGCCCTCACCAATCCGCTGCTAAGAGACACTTTATCCAACAGCTCTTCTCTTGACTTTGTGGTCAGTTCCTTATCGAAGTCCAGATTCGACGCCAGATACTGGTTCATATCCAGACTGGTAACAAACTCCGAAAATCGTGGCAGAGAATCAATTTTTGCAACAGCGTTCATGATCTTTTCATACGCCATTTTCGATGTTTGCAGATCGAAAATTGATATTGTTTTGGCAAAATCTTCTCCTATCACCACAACGGCTTCCTGTCCGTCAATCTGTAACTGGTTAAAATCGGAATATGAAATTACACCCTGCGAATAGGTATCATCAACAAGTTTATTCACTACATCAAGATACGACTGTTCCTTATTCTCCGGAAGGTCATACTGCTGCCATTCCAGATCGAAGCGCTTATCAATCTGCTTTTCAATATCTTCAGTTTCCTTTAATGAAACCTTATAGTAGGGATGGTGATTCTTTAAAAGTGTATCTTTTTCTGCCGTCAGTTCCCGCTGCGACTTCATAACCGGAAAATCAAACGGGGCATAAAGCGTACTGTGTTGCCATGTTCTGCCCTTCTGATATTCATAACGAAACTTACCTTCCCTTGGGAACAGATATAAAATATATGCCACCGCACCCATAAATAATAAAGCCCGGTACAAGTATCCAAAATGTTTCTTTTTAATTTTTGCAGCCATTCAATTCAGTTTTGACTCCTGTAAATTTAGTAAAATTCAGTCATAATAAGCTTAATTAACCATAACCGCCAGATTTATTTCAAATCTGTTGATGGGCTTCTTAACATAAGGATAGAAAATTTTTGAGCCAACCTCATACACATCGGACGGGTGAAAATGCTTAACAGGCATACTTACGCTGTACCTGAATTTAACATCAACATATTCAAACAGCCTGACGCCAAGACCAATACCGGAATTTGGGGTAAGAAACAGCCTTATTTTCTCTAATGAACCCACATAGTCATCCTGTTGATAATCGTAAACATTATACGTAGATGAAAAACCCGGCATGAGCAAACCTGCAGAAATTTCCGGGTAAACCCCGAATTTATTATGCCTGAAAATTCTGTATTGCAACAATAAATTCAGGTTCCAGAATGACGCAGAACTGGAGAGATATTCATCTTCGTTATACGTGATTTTATCACTTCCCATAAATACGTACGAAAACTCTCCTCCCATATAAACTGCTTTATTGGGTAAGGGATTCGATGCATACATAAATCCAAAACCAGCCCCTCCCTTCAACGGGGATTCATTACGGTTGGCAACAACATTGATCGGAACAAAGAATCCGTAGTATGGCAGATCGTCCTCCTCGGTTATGAACACATCATCCTGAGCCGGTACAATCAAGGGCACCAACAACAGGATTGTGAGAATCAGAGACCGGGCACTCATGACTTGCCTTACTGAATATCGTTCCAGGCCATGGCTGCAGCGCCCAACACGGCAGCCTGTGCTCCGTCAAGTTCGGAAATCAAAACTTTTACGTCGTTTTTCATAAACTTGCGCTTGTTGGCCTTCATGGATTCTATAGTTGGGTTAAGGATAAAATCACCTGCTTTTGTTGGTCCGCCAAAAAGGACAATGGCTTCAGGACTTGAGAAAGTAATCATATCGTTAATGGCTGCACCCAAAATTTCACCGGTATACTGAAATGTATCCAACGCGATAGAATCCCCTGCCTGTGCAGCATCAAAAATATCTTTGGATGTCAGCTCCGACGCTTTGAAATCTCGCAAAACACTAGGCACTTTGTTATACGCCATAAACTCAAGCGCTGTTCTTACCATGCCCGTAGCTGAGCAATAATTTTCCAGACACCCAAGATGACCGCAACCACATTCACGGCCACCCGGCACAACCGTTAAATGGCCCAGTTCACCTGCATTGCCATCGGTTCCAACCACCAACTGTCCGTTTATAATAATTCCGCTTCCAAGTCCGGTTCCGAGGGTTAACATAATGAAGTTTTTAAAATCCCTGGCTCCACCAAAAATCATTTCACCAACAGCAGCTGCATTGGCATCGTTAGAAAGCACACATACGTCATAACCAAATTCTTCCTTTAACATATCGATGATGGGAACTTTATCTCCCCAGCCCAGATTTACGGCATTCTCAATACAACCATTCAGGTAGTTTCCGTTCGGAGCACCAATTCCGGCACCAGCAATTTTGTAATTTCCCTTAAGAGACTGCTCTGCCCTTCGAATAGCCTTAACCAGCGCATTAAAATAATGTTTGAAATCCGTATTGGTTAACGTGGGTGTATGAGCTGTGGCAACCACTTCTCCTTTTTCCGTAACAAAACCTATTTCAGTATTGGTTCCACCAATATCTATTCCTAAAACTACCTTTTCCATATTATTAAACTTACGATTTCGTGATTAGATTTAAAACTCCCGAATATACGGTTTTTTTTAAAAAGACCGGAATTATAGCCTGAATGATATGATATATGAAATGAATTTTCCTGGAAGCGTTAAAAATTATTATTTTCACAGCTTAAAATACAATTCATCATGGCAGTCATAATTAAAGAGGTAAACTCAACCAAACTGATTAAGGATTTTGTAAATTTTCAGTACAAATTATACAAGAACGATCCGTACTGGGTTCCACCCATGAAAAAAGACGAGGATAAAGCACTTTCGCCCGAAACAAATCCTGCCATGGAATTCGCTGTTTCAAAATTCTGGGTTGCCTATCGCGACAACAAAGCGGTTGGCCGCATTGGAGGAATAATTATTCCGGCCCGCAATGAAAAGACCGGTGAAAAAATAGCACGGTTCACACGGCCTGAATTTATTGACGACGAAGAAGTGGCAGATAAATTATTTGAAACCTTTACAGAATGGGCAAAATCGCAAGGCATGCAAACCCTGATGGGTCCGCTAGGATTTTCAAATTTGGATCACCAGGGCCTACTCATTGAAGGCCACGAATGGCTGCCTGCTGTAGCATCGGATTACCACTTTGCTTATTACAAAAAGCATTACGACAGATTAGGCTTTGAAAAGGAAATAGACTGGCTGGAATTCAGGATCACCTTCCCTGAAGCCCTGCCTGAAAAATCATTTCGCGTGGCCGATTTGTTACGTGACCGGTTCAAGCTAAGAAGCCTTGAATTTGAATCGAAAAAAGAACTTGATCCTTATAAGGAACAGATTTTTCAGTTGTTTAATAAGGCATTTACAGAATTGTTCGGAACATATGAGTTACCCGAAAAGGTCATCAATTTTTACATCGACAAATATTATCCCATTCTTTTACCGCAATATGTAAAACTTGTGGTAGATGAGAATGATAAAATGATCGGGTTCCTGATTGCATTGCCGTCATTATCAAAAGCGATGCAAAAAGCCGGAGGAAAGCTGTTCCCGTTTGGGTGGTATCATATCATGCAGGCATTCAAACATCCGGATGAAATGGACCTGATGCTGACCGGAGTAGTACCGGAGTTTCAAAAACGGGGCGTGGCAGCACTAATGATGAATGATTTATGGAAGACAGCCAATAAAGCAGGAATTAAATATGTTGAGACAACAGCTATGCTCGAGAATAATTTTGTAGCCATACAGATGTGGAAATCATTCGATCATATTCAACATAAAAGGAAGCGGTGTTTTAAAAAGGATATTTAAGAATGTTATCATGGCAGTACGATTTCGGGTTGCACTACCACAACATTCAAAATCTTAACAACAGGAAATTTTTGTTAATTATTTAATTTGAAACACCTTAGTAAAAGAATTATATTACTTTTGCCCTCCAAATTCAGAAAAGGGAATGAGGGCTGATTTTTGGTTTTTATTTGTAATTATTGCTTTATTATTCATTGTTGACGGACTAATCTATAAGTACATCAACCGCTGGATGACCCGGAAGCAAAAACTCATTAAACTATCTTTTTTTACCGTCTACTGGATTATTCCTGTAGTTTTCTCTGTAATCTTTGTCTATTATTTTTCATTGTTAAAACAGGCTGACACGGGGAACTATTATTACCATTTTATGTGGATTATAGGGATGTTCCTACTGATATATGTACCAAAACTGATCTACCTTTTTTTCATCTTTCTGAATACAATCTATAATTTGATCCGGCAGTTTGTTGTAAACCTTAAAAGTGAGCGCCGTCCCCGTAAAGGAGACAAGATTACACGTTCGGAATTTTTAGGCAAAGCAGGTCTGCTGATGGCTGCAATACCCTTTGCTTCCATGCTGTATGGAATGGCTAAAGGCCGTTTCAACTATTATGTAAAGCATGCTCCCATTAAATTTAAAAACCTGCCGGATGCCTTCGATGGTTACAAAATTATTCAGATATCGGATATTCATCTGGGCAATTATAACAAGGAGTATCATCGGTTGTATCCAATTATTAATATGATCAATGACGAGAATCCTGATTTGATTCTCTTTACCGGTGATCTCGTCAATAACTTCAGTGATGAAACCATTGGCTGGGCTCCTGTATTTAATAAGCTCAAAGCTAAATACGGCAAATACTCTATACTGGGGAATCATGACTACGGGAATTACAGCCGCTGGAAATCCAAAGAAGCAAAAAAACGCAACTTCGATGAAATCGTCCAGGCTCATAAACGGTTTGGGTTCACACTACTGAGGAATCAGAATGTAGACCTGGTATTAAACAATCAGACCATTAAGCTGGCCGGTAACGAAAACTGGGGTTTACCTCCGTTTCCACAATATGGCGACCTGACAAAGACACTGAAAGGCATATCGAAAGATAATTTTACAATATTAATGTCGCATGACCCGGATCATTGGGAAGCCGAGATATTACCGGATTCAAATGTAGAACTAACCCTCGCAGGTCATACCCATGGCATGCAAATGGGAATCAGCTATAAAAATCTTAAATGGAGTCCGGCCAAATGGAAATACCGGTACTGGGATGGACTTTATACCAAAGGCGACCGCCATTTATATGTGAACCGGGGGCTCGGCTTTATCGGGATACCGATGCGCATCGGTATGCCTCCTGAAATTACGCTGCTCGAACTTCGCAAAGCCTGATTCCATAACTTAACCGACAAAATTCCTCATTTCATCTATTCTTTCTGGACATCGAGCCGGACCGACAGTATATTTGTTGTAAAACAGCAAAGATGAATACTAAAAAATTATACCGAAGTCGTAACGACAGGATGATAGCCGGCATTTGCGGCGGATTGGGTGAATACTTTAATGTAGACCCGGTAATTATGCGAATTCTGTGGGTTGTCCTCTCTCTGTGGGGCGGAGGACTTATTGCCTACATCATTTGCATCTTTGTGATTCCTGAAGAACCCTGGTAGAACTATTTTTTATCTACCAGTGCTTCAGACACATTGATGATGGAATCACCCATTTTCTCGCTTCCCGTAACCAGATCCATAAAGATTACACCCGCTTTGTACTTATAGCGTTTGGTCTTGATGTATTCAAGATGCTGAATCTTTAACTGGTCCCTGTAGTTATTGATTTCGTGTTCAATGTTAAGCGCGTCATTTATATTGATATCCTTTGAATCAGTAACGGCAAGATTTTCCTCCATCTTTTTCAACGCCTTCTCAACCAGATCAAACATCATGAAGATTTCCTTTTCAATGTCTTCATCAAATTTAACCTTACCCTCCTTTTTCCTCAAAACAGTTTTAGCCAGATTAAAGTTTGAATCGGCAATACTTTCAATATCGCTGATAATGCGCATCATGGAGCGCAACTTAATGGTGCTGGCCTGGGTCATTTTTCCTTCGGAAACCTGAGTCAGATAAGTGGCAATTTCAACTTCAAGGTTATCACAAATCGTTTCATACTTCTCAATGCGGCTGTATTGCTTGCTGAAATCGCGTTCATCTTTTATATCGTACAGCTTGCGCACAATCTTAAACATTTTATGTACACGTTCGGCATAGAGTGTTATCTCGCTTTTAGCCTGAACCAAAGACAGTTCGGATGTTGACAGCAGTCCCGTTGCAATATACTTCAGCCTGAATTCCTCGTCTGAATCCTTCTGTTTGACCATCCAGTTGACTGTTTTTACAATAACGGGAACCAACCAGAACATCACCAGCACATTGATTACATTAAATGATGTATGGAACAACGACAAGGCTATAGGAATAGCCGTTGCCACCTGGTAAGGTGAGTCTAGTCCGATAACATCCGATACCAGGTAATCGATGCCATGCAGAAACAACCGGAACATGATCAACATCCAGACGACACCGAATATATTGAAAATGAGATGCGCCCGGGCGGCTTTCTTTGCCGTGGAATTGGCTACAGCCGCAGCCAGATTGGCGGTGATTGTTGTTCCAATGTTCTCTCCCAGAACCATAGCCGCTGCCAGATCGAATGAAATCCACCCATTGTTACACATCACCAGCGTAAGCGCCATGGTGGCACTGGAGGACTGAATAACAATGGTCAGCAGCGTTCCGATGAACAGGAAGATTAAAACCGAACCAAAGCCAAGATGTGTATAGTTGGAAAGAAAACTCAGTATTTCAGGATTTTGTTTGATATCGGGTACAGAATCCTTAAGGAATTCAAGTCCCATAAACAACAGGGCAAAACCAATGATAAATTCGCCCCAGAACCTGCGTTTTCCAATTTTTGAAAAGATAAACGGTAAACCTAATCCAATTAAAGGCAGTGAAAGGGCACTCATTTTGACCTTAAAGCCCAGGATGGAAATGATCCATGCGGTAACCGTGGTTCCGATATTGGCACCCATAATTACTCCGATAGATTGGATCAACGACAGCAAACCTGCATTGACAAAACTAACCACCATCACCGTGGTGGCCGACGAAGACTGGATAAGCGCAGTAATTAAAACGCCGGTGAGAATTCCGGTAAAACGGTTGGTAGTCATGGCACTTAAAATGGCCCGCATTTTCTCACCTGCAACTTTCTGTAAACCTTCACTCATCATCTTCATTCCAAACAGGAAAAGGCCAAGCGACCCGATGAGCGTCAGGACATCGTAAATGGAATAATTCATTGTGTTTGTTTACAAAATTTCCTTATGCAAATATATTATTTTGAAACAGGTTTGAAACAGATATTTCAACAGGGTTTCATTTTTTAGCCAAAAACATACTAATATGTAATTATTCTAAAAAAGTGACAGGTCTCAAGGTGACGGGCGACTGGGTTACAGGTGACCAATGTAATGAACAATTTAAAGTGAGAAACGAACAATAAAATTCTTTCTTCGCAACATGTCACGCGTCACCTGTAACTATAATATGAAATATTATATTTTCTGCTTTGGCATTTTTGAAAAGTGTTCTATATTTGCAGCGCTCAAACGAAATGAGCTCAGGATTGTCCCATGGTGTAATGGTAGCACTCCGGTTTTTGGTACCGTCAGTCAAGGTTCGAGTCCTTGTGGGACAACAGACAAAAAGCTTAACTATTTAATAGTTAGGCTTTTTTGTTTAAAACATAAATGTGATTGCACACATATTACCACACGATACCTGCCGTTTTCAACAATGCAAAATACTTAAAACCCGATCGATAAATTTACAAAATTACGAAACCAGGAAACCTTAAGTATACCTTTTATAATACAGAATTCCAGAACTTAGCCTATTTAAAATCTCTGTTCCAAATTAAGGTAATTTCTCTGCTGATGGTATCCGGTTAAATACACGTTTTCCCGGTTTATGGAGTAGGTTCTGATCTGCAAAATCCAGAATTGCATTCCAGTCTTCCATGGTCATGCCATGGCCACCCTCGCGAAAATGCATCCCAAGATTATCCTTAACCCCAAGAAATTCATATACTGGTTGAGCACTCTGTACAGTCTGAAATGCAGCATAGGCCCTTCCGTACTCATCGTTAAACGCATTACACAGTATAAAAAGCCGCGGAGCCGTTAATGCAGGAAGCCAGTGCTGATCACAGGGAAGGTGTGTCGTCAGATTTCTGAATTTCTCAAAATTCGGACCAAACCAGTAGGTATTCTGATCAACAACCTCAGTAATGCCCTGCCCCAGGCCATTTCCCATTTCTTTGCCTGAAAAACGCCATGCCATACCACCTGCAACAGGTGCTGTCACTGCAATTCGTTCATCCATTGCACCTGCAAGCAATGCAGCCTGTCCTAGTCGTGATACACCGGAAACGATTATTTTATCCTCATCAATCAAAGAGTCTTTCTCCAGGTAATCCACTACACGCGATATGCCCCATGCCCATGCCGAGAAATCTCTCCAGTCATATTCCGGATAATGTGGGAAAAATGCGGTCTCATTCCAATTCGGAGCGTCAGCACCAAGCTGATTATAAGGTATTGTAACCACTGCATAGCCTCGTTTCAGAGGCTCCCCTGCGAAATAGACACCTGAACGCTCTGCATTAAAACCAAGCGTAACAAATACCGGATATCCCGTTTCAGGTACTTCACCAACAGGAGTGAATATGCCCAGATCAAAACCACATACAACATTGGGTCCGAATGTCAGGTGTTGCTTTCTATAATTTGCAGTAAGCATGCTGTCTTTATTTACAGGAATACCGGATTCACTCGAAATAGTTGTAGCTTTTACATTCCCCGGAGCCGGAGGCATATGTCCGTATTCATAGTCTTCAAGAATACGTATCATCTCCTGACGACGGATCTGCCATTGTTCTGCAGTTGTAACCTTTGTTCCGTCATTCATGGTCAGTGGATCCGGCATCTCCTCTAATTCAGGCAACTCATTAGCAGAAACAGTCATGGTGAATCTACCCTGAGCAAATATCCCCTGATCAGGAATAATGACAGTCAACATGAGTATAAATGTCTTTAATATAAAGCCTGTGTAATTCATATGATATTTTTTAACTTCAAAATACTTTTATACCCTGACACAGAAACAGTCCCGGGCAAAATGATAAAGATAAGCATTCCCTTTTGAGAAAAGTTCCATTATTGACATGTTCTATGAAATGGAAAAGTAAATGAAAAAACAGGTGTGCTGTTTCAATGTAAATGAAAACACCTTGCATTCGTACGGTTATACAAAAATCTTTCGGAGGAAAATACCGGATAAAAGATATCTGGTATACGGTTTGAAAGTATTGTAGCTGACATTTTTGTATGCTCTTATTATCAACTTTTTTGAAAAAAAATGACAGAATAAGTGCTATATGTTACACTTTATTGCAATGAAAAATTGTTTGTTTGTATACTTAACGTACTACGTTATCTAATTTGGTAATTAGCAAGAAATCTAACGCGAAAATATTTTATATGAACCGAATTATAATGATATTTCTTGTATTTGCATCATTCATATTGCATATACAGGCACAGCATCAAGGCGACACAGTTTCAGTTGGCAACACAAAATTTGTACTATTGAGCCAGAACCTGATTTCCAATCCGGGTTTTGAGGATGGATTTACCGGATGGACAGACGCTACTCCTTCCACAGCACAGCTCTCTTCGGCTTATTTTTCACTGACAGAACCCGGTGGCATCGACAACTCTAAATTTCTTGTCGGAACAACAAATTCCAGTTCTGCATCTGCCGGTTCCATCGGTACAGGATGGAGCATTGAACCGGATAAGACCTATTATTTTTCCTATAATGTAAAATACCTGAATGCCTCAACTGCTGCAGTCCCCGAAGTGTGGCTGAAAGTATCACTGACAAATGATCCAACCAGCAATGCGGAACCTTCAATTCTTATTGACACCACAACAGTGAATGGCGGTGGGGTATGGACAAAAAATGCGGTAGGGTTTACCAACACATTCCCATACAACAACATCGTGGCGCGTTTTCGCTGGTTGAACAACAGATTTGGGTTTGATAATTTTGCGCTTCACGAGGCATATGAAATACCGGATAGTGCAGGGCTGCAATCCACCATTCAACAGGCACAGGATTTATACGATGCATCATCAGCGGGAGCACAGGACCTGCAGGATGCCATTACATCTGCTGAGGGTTTGCTGACCAGTACTTCCGCTATTGAAGTACGGCTTGCCATTTCAAATCTGAAAGATGCCATGTTTAACTTTAAACTGGCAAATGCAGGTTCATCAGAACCATTGGACATGACAAGTATCATCACCAACCCGAGCTTCGAGTCCGGGTTTACCGGATGGACAAATGACGGTTTCGCCACACAATCCAACACTGTCTTTCCCGGGAAAGATGGTTCTTTATACGCCGAAAAATGGGTAAATAGGGGCACTAGGGTACCTGATGTGTCTGTTCAGCAACAATTAAACGATATTCCAAATGGTCATTACACGATGACTGCCATCTGTGGGAATATTCAACAAACCGGATCCGGAAGTTCAACGAACGTCGGCAATGCTCAAACAGGTGCGTCACTTTTCGCCGGAGATTATGCTATGGCAGCAGATACGATAAAACTTCGTTCTGTAAGTTTCTTCGTATTTGATAATCAGGTTACAATCGGTTATAAAACGGTAAACGCCACAGGAAACTGGGTAACCTGCGATAATTTCCGTTTGTTATACAAGGGATACGATGTTGATGCGATTAAATCCTATTTACAAATACTGGTTGATACAGCAAATGTATTATTAGGTTCAAAGATGCAGGACAACGTGCGAGCCGAACTTGTTGCATCAGTGAACCTGTCGGAACAGGCCATCGCGGATCAGAATATAACAAAGGATTCCTTGTCGAATATTATTTTAAACATACAAAGTAGTTCAGCCGGGGCAAAAACATCAATCACAGCTTATAACAATTTGCAAAATGTGATTGATCTGGCTACAACGCTTTATGGCGATGGAAGTGGAAATGAAGCAACTGCATTGCAAACAGCCATTAATGCTGCGACAGCTATTGTTAACGATCTCAATGCTTCACTGACACAGATAGAAACTGCAGCTAAGGATATGGACAGAGCAACCCTTGTGTATCGTTTGGCCAATGCTACAGGGCCTGCTCCTGTTGTAGTAACTAATCCGATGTGTCTCCGCGGTGCAACAAAAGCTTTTGGCCGAAGCACCATTGCAGGTTTTGCTGTTTCTGGCTTGCTGGAACACGGTTTCTGCTGGAGTACCAGTCCAAACCCTACAGTACTGGACAACCGTACTAACAGCTACTTTTCACACAACGGTTATATCTACAAAATGGAAAATCTCACACCATCTACCGTGTATTATGTTCGTGCTTACGCCATGACCAAAGACTATGCAGTGGGCTACGGAGATGTGCTTAAAGTGATAACCATCCCTAAAGGTACCGCAACATACTGGTACAATTACGGCGGTCCGGATGATGCAGATGCCCGTATTGCTGCTGCGCTTGAAGAAGCCACCGACTACCGGAATAATCTGACAAGCATCAAGGGTTTACATATTACCTGTTCTTATGGTTCAGGCACTCCAACGGCAGACTGCAGTTACGGTGGATCAATGAGAATTGGTCCCAATTCAGCTTATCAGCGTACCGGTACGGTTTTACACGAAATGGAACATGCCATGGGTGTGGGCACACATTGGATGTGGTATGGACCTAATTCTGTATTGAGATCAAATGGATCAAGAGGTTTATGGCTTGGCGACCGGGCCAATAATGTAGTCCGTTTCCTGGAAAACAGTAATGCAGGCACTGTTACGGGCGATGCAGTCCATATGTGGTCTACTGGTTTTGCTTCACCGCTGAATTACGGGATTAACGGTGCACAGGAAGATGACGGTTCTGAATTGTTATACACTGCAAACTCGTTGTTAATACAGGCTCTTTGTGAAGACGGTCTGATCCCGACCAGTGGCTTCAGTTTACCTGCTTATACACTGGACACAGAGGACACCATTAAGTATTATCTTAAGAGCGAAAATGCTCAGACCGGAAGGGACGATGCATTTGTGGTACTGGAAGGATCCGGAAATCTGGTAAATCGTGTCATGACAGCCGGTCAGGCTTTAGTAAACGACAGTGCAGCATGGACTTTCACCTTTAATCCTGTTAACTGCTACTATACCATTAAGAATGTGGCTACCGGCAGGTATTTTACGTACCGGTCTACAGGTTCAAACGGTATATCAACCGTTTCAAGATCACAACCCTATAGCGCCGATTATTTTCAACTGATGGAAGCACGCGTGGAAACAAAAGTTGGTGACCTTACAAAAAAAGGTTACTGGATTATTCATCCCGAAGCTAAAAGTTCTCCTGCCTGTCTGACCGCCGTTGCCACCGAAGTAACTTCTACAAGTGGGTTCAATATTGCTAACACATCGACGACACAACGCTGGTTACTTCTGTCTTCAGGTGAAGTTGAACAGCTTGATCAGACCACTCCTGTAACGGATTTAAAGGCAGACCATAAATCAGATATGTGGGTATATTCTGAAAACAGGAATCTACATATCGAAAATATCATTCCGGGTTCTGATGTAATCATCTATGATATTTCCGGCGCAGTGAGGTTGCGTACGCATGAACTTGCTACTACCTTTACTCATAAGATGCCCGAAGGCATATATTTTGTTGCCGTGAGATCCGATAAAATACAACAAGTGAAAAAAGTGATTGTGAAATAGAAAAAGTATTCTTGCTTACAAAGACGAAGAAATAATACACATGAAAAGGCTGTTCCAAAATTAATTTTGAGACAGCTTTTTTTGTCTCAATTCCGGATACATCATAATTAAATAACAGCCCATTTTTTGTACAATTATAAGTCTGTATTCTTTTCCAACCCTCTTAAAAGATTCCGGGATTAATTTTTTAAATTTATCCTTCCAAAAACTCTTTTATGAAAAAATCAAAGGTTGCGGTTGTTACAGGTGGTGCACAAGGCATAGGGAAAGCCATCTGTGAGGCTTTCAAAGCACAGGGCATTACGGTTTGCACTATAGATATACAGGGAAACGACTACTTTGTCGGGGACATTGCAGATGAAACTGTACTCAGGGCATTTTCAGCCAAAGTAATCTCTGATTATGGGAAGATTGACTATCTCATCAACAATGCCTGCCTGACCAGAGGCGGTTTAAACAGTTGCAGCTATAACGATTTTAATTATGTGCTGCGGATTGGGGTTTCAGCACCTTTTCTTTTAACGCAGTTGTTTATGGATCATCTAAACCAGGATGCAAGCATCGTGAATATCTCTTCAACCAGACATCTGATGAGCCAGACCGACACCGAAAGCTATACCGCTGCGAAGGGAGCAATTACTGCATTGACCCATGCGATGGCTGTCACACTTGCCGGGAAAGCACGGGTGAATGCGATTTCTCCGGGATGGATTGATACCACTAATACCGAATACAACGGGTCTAATGCAGAACAGCATCCTGTAGGCCGTGTGGGTAATCCGGCAGATATTGTGAATGCGGTACTGTTTTTATGCGATCCCAAAAGCAGTTTTATCACAGGTCAAAACATAACGATAGATGGTGGCATGACCAAACTTATGATTTACCATAACGATAAGGGTTGGACGTATAATCCGGAATAATTATTTAAAAAGAAAACCCCGCCTGGGAACGGCGGGGCTATACTTTTCATTCAAACGTAAGGTAATTTTCTATGATGTTGTAAAGATACGGTGTTCCTCTGTAATAAAAATCACTGTTTTCAGTGAAAATTCAACTAACTGAAAACCGTTAAAAAATCGTTTCATTACAACTTTATCCTACTCATAATATTCTAATGGGACATTGATTCTTTCATCATTGTTGAATCCGTAATTCCCAAACGTTCCAGCAAAAATTCCTTTCGGCTTTCCTTTTCCAGTTTCTCAAGGATTTCTCCGGTATCAAAATCCGGATATTCCGTTTGAAGTAAGTTTAAATCTTTACGAAAAGCAACATCATCGTTTAACAAAAAATCAAGAACCAATCTGTATGCCCTGTATCGGTCCGGATTTTGGTTCTCCGGCTTTGTGTCCCGGTATTCCCGGTCCACCCTATTTCTGTATTCCATGTATAACTGCCTTGCAGAATCGGGTTTATGGTTTAATTCCAAAGCAACTCCATAATACAGATATCCCTTGTCATCATCCGGTCTGATTTGGATCAGCTCACCCAACGTTGTTTCAGCTTTGGGAAAGTTCTGAAGTTCGAGATAAAGCTTAGCCTGGTTATAATAAAAGATATAATGTTTTTTGCGGTAGGATTTCGCCTTTTCCAGAAGTTCAATTGCTTTTTCCTTTGCTTCAGTTTCATTTACGCCCTTATGCGCACCATACACTATGTTCAGGGCTCTGTCATTCAGATAGTCACTGTAAGCATATTTAAAAAGATAATACGATGGGTACAATAATATCAGAACGGTTATTCCAATGAATTTCAAATTCTTTTTAAGCTCTTTGTTCATTTAATTGCCGGTTTTCTTTAAGCCTTCGTAAAGGGTAAATATATTCAATTTTCATTTCATTACACCTAAAAACTGCATCACTTTATCATTGAACCCTTCCGGATTTTCCAGGTTACTTACATGCCCGGCACCGGGAACAATCTCCTGTTTGGCCAACGGTATTAAATCTACAATTTTACGATGCTTGTGTGCATCTACACTTCCAGTTAAAACAAGAACCGGAACCGTGATATTCTGGTTTCTGATCATCTCTTCATCCTCCTTTCCGTACAAAACACGCGCTTCCACATGCGTTGGCTGCCACTGGCTCCAGCAATAGATCATATCCCATAACTTCGGCTCGATGGATTTAGCATTTGGCCCACCGGAATTGACCAGACCATCCAGCCAGTTAAATTTATGTTCTATTAGTCCTCCCTCAATATATTCTCTTATTTTTCTCTTTTCTTTTGCAATAGTTTCTTTAGTCCAGGGTTCATCCGGTCCCGGAGAACTTCGCAAATCACCGCTGGTAAGAGTTACAGATAAAAGTCGGTTCTGATACTTTGCGATCATATCGGTAGCAATGAATCCTCCCATGGATAAGCCCACAACATGTGCTTTATCGATTTTCAGATAATCCATCAAGGCCACAAGATCCTCCACATGTAAAAACTGTTGTCCTTCAACCTGCATAGCTGAACGACCGTAACCCCGCACATCGTATACTATGGTACGAAAATGTTTTGCAAAAACTCCGAACTGAGGATTCCATTCCGTATGATCAAACGAATGCCCGTGAATAAATATCAGTGGCTCTCCCGATCCGGCTTCCTGGTAATACAACCGGGTTCCGTTCACGCCGGCATATCCCTTCTTTACAGAATCCGGCAACTGTGCAGTCTGAATAATATTGCGGATCCAGAACGGCAGCACCGGAACCGCTAATTCGGCATCCTTGTCGTGTTGCTGACTAACAGCATTTAGCCGGAACATAAACAAACCAACTACATGATTTATAGTATCTGTCCAGCAACACACCTTTGCATGTTGATTTAAAGCATCAGAATCCCTGTCACGAAGATTCTTAATGCTCACCATTCCGTTATTATAAAGCGTTGCAATACGTTGAAATAGGCTATACCGTTCAATCGGATCGCTATTCAACAGCACACTGGTTTGAGCAGAAAAGGTGTTGTTATTTAATGGAGTAAACGCTTTCACATAAGCATCAAACTGTTTTGTAAGAGCAGTATCTGATCCGAATACTTTTTTCAGCAGTACCATATCATTCCCGGTCACATATAGTGCACCGGAGTTTATATTCCCCTGATTCATCCATGCATTGATCAGTGTATCAACTGGCGAAAAATCATAATTCCGGGTAGTTACTGAAGGATCAGCAACTACCGTTTTGCAACTCTGAGAAACGACGGGTAAAAGAAAAATACAGACGAATACCTTAAAAACATTGTGAATGCTCATGGATCAAAAATAAACCATAAAACCCTGCCATACAAACCGGCTGTCATATTTTAAATGTTTCACTTGTGACCCGGTAATAACATGCATCCTCAATACCATGACACGAAGCCATTTTCCAGTACGTCATGCCAAGCTTTTCCAGTACGCGGATTGAAGCTTTATTAGCGAGCGCAGCACGACCAATAATTTCTGCCATTTTTAGTTGATTAAAACCATATTCCAGGGTGCTCTTTGCCGCCTCTGTGGCATACCCCTTTCCCCATTCATTCTTAAAAAACCGGAATCCGACATCAATCATATTCTCCTCATTCAGTTTAAGCCCGCACCAACCCAGAAATTCATGTGTCGATTTGAGGATCACCGCCCATCGGCCAAATCCGTTTTTTCTATAATCATCATAATTCCGGATAAATTCTTCGGCTTCGGTCACATTTCCAAAAGGCGAATCACCGGTGTATCGTAAAACTTCCGGATCAGAATTTAAAAGGTAAAACGCTTCCGCGTCCTTTAGCTGGAACTCCCTGAGAATAAGCCTCGAAGTTTCTGTAACAGGGGTAAGTGTCATAACAAATTATCAGGATTCTGCTTTAATAACATCGTTGTAGAACGTTTGTTTATTGGCTGAAAATCCGATTATCAGGGCCGGAATAGTCCAGACGATGCCATTAGTCAGCATAATCCCGGTATGGTTTAACGATCCTTCGAAGAAGAAAAAGAAGCCAAGGTTCAGCGACAAATGGAATAATGAAGCCACTAAGATATTGTAGGATGTTCCCCGCAACATCCATGTCACAACCACTGATGATGAGACCGTAAACAACAGGAACGACAACATAAAAGCCACTCCTTTTGCATAGAGATGAGCGTGCCACAGTCCCCAGAATATACCGGTAAATATTCCCGATAATAATACCGAAAATTTCTTTTCAAAATAAGGTTGCAGAAATCCCCTCCATCCTATCTCTTCACCAACAGCTCCAAGAATCATTCCCGGAAGTACCGGCCAAAGTGCACTAAACCGGTGTTGGGTAATAATCATTGGGAAATGCATCATATTGCCGATCAGGTATACCTTAAACAGGATCAAAAAAGGTAAAATAAAAGCGAGCACCATTTTATAGATGTTCCATGGATCTGCCTTGAAATTCAACGTAAAACGGATGTCGCGAAATATTAAGGATAAAAGTAAAAATGCCAGTACAGGGGCAAGCTGAGGCAGCATTACAGATGAATAATTTAGAGAAAGGATCTCCTGTAAACCCACAAGCGCCAGCGTAACAATAAGAACGAACAGAATAAAAACCAATACTCTTGCACTAAATTTCTTCATCCCTTTATTTTAAATCCAGTGCATAATTACAAAATAATCATTACATCTCCCTAATCATATATATTTTTTTATATGTGTTAAACTGTTTAAATTTATAACCACCAGTGAGATTTATTCGTTTAAGTAATAAATTGCATGGTCTTTGCTTAACTTTGTTATGATATGAGCAAATACATAGTCATATTTCTTTTCATTGTATCTGGTCTGTTCCCGGCATTTTCCGAGAGCAAAGCTACTGCAATGGCCGATATTCCGCCTGCTACTGTTCCACAGAAAGACACCATTTACATGAAAATTCTACCACAGATTGATGTTTACCCGCGTCCGGTTTTCAAAAACAACAGGCAGCGCAGATTATATAACCGTTTGATCAGGGATGTCAGGATTACTTTACCTTACGCTAAACAGGCAGCAAATATCCTGGACAATGTTAACGATTCCCTGCAGAACATTAAAGGTGAAAAGGCCAGGAAAGAGTATCTTAAAAGTGTGGAGAAAGATCTGTTTTCAGAGTTTGAGCAACCCTTAAGAAAACTCACCTTTTCACAAGGCAGACTGTTGATTAAGCTTGTTGACCGTGAATGTCAGCAAAATTCTTTCGAACTTGTAAAATTATACAGAGGTGGGTTCTCTGCATTCTTCTGGCAGGGTATTGCACGTATTTTTGGCGCGAACCTTAAAGCCGAATACGACGCAAAGGGTGAAGATCTTCAAACGGAGCAGATAGTCAGGATGGTTGAACTCGGCCTTTTGTAATCAGTTAACCAGATGTTTTAAGCGACCTATCAACTCGTTGCCCAGTGCTTCCTTTTTTACCATATGTTCTTTAATGGCGGCAACTGCTTCGTGTTGTTCAAAATCGCCCCGAACCTGTTCAAAATCTATCTTTCTGTTAAAGTCATCCCCGTCGGCACCAAACCCGGTTTGCTTGGATAGGGTAAATTCTTTCCGGGCATCCTCGTACAACATTTTATCCAAACCTATCACACTATCTTTCCAGCGTTCCACAATTCGTACCACATCCTTCGCTGTAAATTTATCGTAACTCTTTTTCTCCTCCTGTTCCAGAATATCCATTGCCCAGGTCCATTCGATATCGTAATATTTCTTATGCAGGAATTTAAAGGTTTTATTGACCTCTTTCAAACTCTTAATTGCACCGTTTTCAATCCGGTCCAAAAGATCATTTATGGCTTCCTGTGGTGCTATTAGTCCGGCCAGATCAATCCATTCGCCTTTACCAAGTTCTTCATCCGGTTTTAAACGCTTACAGATTTCTTCATCGGAATCGAATTGCAGATTCTCAAGCCTTTTGATAATAGAGTTTCCCAGAAATTTATTGATCCCTATCTGGTACAATTCAATTCCACGCAACAATGATTTTTTTTCTATAACCACATTGTGAAAAGTATATTGTTCTGCCCGCTCGCCTGAAATTTCAAATAAATGTTTCAGAATCACACGGCCTGCAATCATCTTACGAATGGTAAACGGACTCAACAGGTTGAAATTGATATAATCAAGCTTAACCGGATCCTGACGTCGGTCCCTCCGGGGCCATTTTTGTGCATCCCGAATAGTACCAACACTTTTCAGGTTAATAGCCGGAACCAGAACGCTCTCATCCTTATTTTCTATCATGTAAGAAAAAGGAAGATCACTGGTATCGGAATTTTTATAATGCCTTCCCATAACCAGTGTAAACGGCCCTACTTTAGCTGGCCAAAGCAGATATGAATCACTGGTTGTTTTTGCACCCCGCTCCATAATGCCCTGATGAATAGGCCCCAGCTTGTACATATGGTTACTCTGGTTTGAGCCACTACCTGCATTACAAAACGAGAAGTATCCTGCAATTAATAAGGTTGATTTATGGTGTGTCACCGTAAATGGTGCAGCGAAGATGGAGCAGGCTTCACCATGATAGCCTTCAAAATTGGAGAAAAACAGTGAATTCTCTGCCGAATAATGTTTCCCCATTTTACATCCCTGCCCTACAAAGCAACTTTCCAGGATCACCGACTCGGCAATTTTTGATCCTGACGACACAATGCTGTCCTCAATCTTTATTCCACAACCGAGAAACACAGGATCGTGTTCGTTACTGTTAATACTGGCATTTTTTATAAAACTTACGCCCTCAATCACAGCACTGTCTCCAATCCGCACGTTCCTTAAAAACTGACAGTTTCTGATACTGGCCGATTTTCCAATGGTGCCCATGTCCGAAGTTACCGATTCTGCGTACTCATCTATCATCTGATACAACCGCTCAATGAGTTTCGGGCGATAACGGTAAAGTGCAATTATATAGGCCAAATGAGCAGAGAGGTAGTCAAACACAGGAACCTCGCGTCCACCAGTTTCATTCAACACTTTAGCCTGAACACCGTTTCCAAATGAGGACTTCTCCGTAACCTCTATGATATCTACATTTTCAATCACCGTTTCATCGCCGATGTTGTAATTGGCAATATGATTCCTGATCTTATGGATATAAACATTATCACCTATGATACAATTATGTAAAAATGCACCTGAAACGGACGAAGGTCTCCTGATACCACTGGAGAACAGATGATCTTTTTCCAGTACACCTATTTTTATTTTACCCGAAAATTGTGTTTTTTTAATCCGGTTCGGATCAAAACCATCTTTTACCATGACAAGATCCCAATCTTCACACTGGCAATCATGGCCTTCAAGTATTTCTATCTCAGAAGGATGTAGATTTCTGTAGTTCATAGAGTCTGTTTAACCAAAAACGGAATTTAGTAAATTTTATTTCCCTTTGTATCCCAACAACTTAACCGTTTTTTTGTTTTTATTGTAGTAACAAAGATATAACCTTAGTAATTATGATTAAAAAAATTTTGCTTATTCTCGCCATAATCATAGCCGGAGTGGTTATTTGGCTGGCGGTTATAGATGGTTCGTACCATGTGAAACGGACCGTTAAAGTTGATGTTCCTGTATCAAAAGCCTATACATTTATTGCAGATTATAAAAACTGGAAAGACTGGTCGCCATGGCTGATCATGGAGAAAGATGCAGAAATGAACTATACCGGCGAGCCGGGAACACTGAATCATGGTTATTCATGGAAAGGGAAACTCACAGGATCAGGCGAAATGACCACAACGAAACTGATACCTAACGAACTTATAGAAGAAGGATTGTATTTTAAAGAACCGTTCCCGTCAAATTCAGATGTATACTGGACATTCAAGGGTGATTCAACAGAAGCTGAGATCACCTGGGGCATGAAAGGGAAGATGCCATTCCTTTTTAAATTTATGGCTAAGCAGATGGAGCCAATGATAGGGATGGATTATGAAAGAGGCCTGAGCATGCTGAAGGAAAAACTGGAAACAGGGAAAGTAAGTTCTGAAGTGAACGTTCTGGGGGTAGAAAATGTGGATCAGCAGAATTATATAGGCATTGAAGGAGAACTTGAATTTGAAGCCCTGGATACATTTATGAATAATGCCTATATCCGGTTGGCCGATGTGATTAATCAGCATCCAAAGCTGGAAGTTGCAGGACATCCTCTCAGCATTTACAACGACTTTGGGATGGATGGTGGCCTGGTAAATATTATTGCAGCGATTCCTGTTCAGGGCGAGATAACTGAAATGGATGGCATTGTTTCGGGGATGCTTCCTGCAGGAAAAGCACTGAAAGTGCAGCACCTTGGGAAATATGAAAATACAGGCAACGCCTGGTCTGCGGCCTTTAGTTACATCCGTTATAACAAAATGAAGGCAGATAACTCAAAACAGGCATTCGAAATCTACACCACTGATCCGATGATGGAACCGGATCAGGACAAATGGGAAACCATTGTTTATGTACCTTTAAAATAATGCGATAAAATTTGAATCAAAATCAGGGTTTCATTTTGGGATCCTAATTTTTTATAACCCTGCCTTTTTATTGATCTCTGCCATCAGAAACCGGCTCATCTTATACAGATATCGTTTGGTTTTATAAGCAACCACCCAGTTTATGCCGCGCATGGCATTGGAGATAAATACTTCGTCCGAGGTTAGCAAATCTTCAGGCACAAGGCTGTTGCTTTCCTTCAACTCGATATTTTGTTCCGATGCTATTTCCAGGATTACACGGCGCATTACGCCATCCACGCAACCTGTTTTTAACGAAGGCGTAATCAATTTATTCGCCTTGTAAATAAATACATTCGAAGACAAAGCCTCCACCAGCACATTGTTTTCATTTAGAATCAATATGTCATCTAACTTTCGCCGCTGCATATTAATGCCGGCAAGAACAAGCAAGACCGCACTGCTGTTTTTAAAATTTCCAAGTTCTGACGAAGATTTGAAATGCTCCTCGTAAGTATCCACAAATAAACCTTTATCGTTCAGTGTAAATTTGTTATCTGCTACCGAATCAACTTCAATCAGAAAATCAACTTCGTTCGTAAGTGGAGCATATTTACCACCTTCTTTTCTGAATACGGAAATACGAATGCTGTTCCCGTTAAAAAGCTTATCTGCTTTTATCAGCCTTTCTGCCGACTCTCTCAATAATGAACTACTAACTATCCCCGGAACCATCCGCATAACATCCATTCCGCGAAACAAGCGTTCGTAATGGTAATCAAAAAACGGGATGGTCGTGCCACGGCTGCGCATGGTTTCAAACAATCCATCACCATAACGGAATGCACGGTTTTTTATACCAACCGTAAATTCTTTGGCTGGATATAAATCACCGTTAAAACATATGTGTCTTATCATGCCCTGTGTTCATCTAAAATTTCCTGGCACACCGGAAGCAGATCAGCATTTGTGGATATTTTTATGCAGCGTAATTTCGATTTCTGTCCCGCCTGCATGTCACGCTCACTGTCACCTATCATGTACGATTGTGCCCTGTCGATCCGAAAACGCGAAATAGCCTTTTCAATATTCAGGTTCCCTGGTTTACGACACAGGCAACGTTGTATATCGCTGTGATGCGGACAATAATAAATTTCGGTTAGTGAAATACCAAACTTCTTAAGCTGGTTACGCATTTCAAGATGTACCTTTTCCACATCAGAAATGGTATATTCACCTTTAGCCACACCACCCTGATTTGTGATCACTATAATTAAAAATCCGACATCCTGAAGCAATTTCAGGCCTTCTCCAACACCAGGATTCAGTTTAAAATCCTCTGGTTTGTAGATATAGTAATGGCCTGCATCGCTGTTTATTGTTCCGTCCCTGTCAATAAATATCGCCTTCCTCATTGTCCTTTTTAAAAGGGGTTCAATTTCGAAATAAAATCAAAAATGCTCACCGGATGTATTAATACCGGAAATATAAATCCATACACCGCACCCCAAAAATGCGCATCATGCCCCACATTATCAATGTTTTTTCTGCTCATGTAATATGAATAGTAAAGGTAGCCCGCACCGAAAATAATTCCAGGAATCGGAATGATTCCAAAAAAATACAACAGGTTCCACGGATCATAAAAAATATTGGCAAACACAACTGCCGATACAGCCCCTGATGCCCCAATAGCCGTATAATATGGATTGTCCTTATGTTTTTTATAGGAAACCGCTGAAGAAACCGGAAGCGCTGTAACGTATAACAGAGTAAATAAAAATGTACCGTTCAACAGATGTGAATTGATACTTAACTGATGTTCCAGTGAATTTGCAAACATGTACAACACAAACATATTTACACCCAAATGCATCCAGTCTGCATGAACTAAACCATGGCTGAACACCCTGTAATATTCCCTGTGATAATTAATTTTATGCGGATTAAAAGACAGTTTATTCAACAACACATTATCCCTGAATCCCTGGGCAGATACAAGAGCGGTTAACACAATTATTCCTATCAGCATCATACCAACACTCCCTTTTTTGTCAATTTACAATCCTGCCACTGTCCGTTAATAAATTCTACCACACTGGTTACTCCGGCCTCAGTCAGGGCCTCAGCGGCTTCATTAAATGCAAGGCTCATGTTTTCCGGTTCATGCGTATCACTGTTTATTGTGACCCGTATATTCTTATCTGCCAATAATTTAAAGAATGACTGGTGCGGATAGAAGAATCCCAGTTTCCGGTAAGATTTAGTATTAATTTCAACAATCACATCCTTTTGACTGGCAACATCCAATAGCTGTCCTACCAAATCTTTATACCAAGACTCATTCACATCGTGATATCTTGATCCATGCTGATACATTTTGTCTATATGACCAACGATATCGAAACCATTATGCTCCATCATCTCACAGGAAACTTCCGTGTACCGCCTGGCGAATTTCCGGATATCTCCGTTAAAAATCGTTTTGATACCAAGATCGAACCATTCTACCGGACCATCAACAGACCATGGTGTTCCGTCAGGAAGATAATCGAGATAATGAACAGAAGCTATCAGGTAATCAGTTGGTAAAGCCTTTATAAGCTTACTTTGCGGACCAAACATTCCGGGAATATAATCCACCTCCATTCCCAGTAAGATCTCTATCTTATGACAGTATTTTTCTCTGAGTGTCAAAACCTCATTGATATAAAGAGGTATATCGGACGCTCTCATATTCCAATCCGAATGATAAGGCACAGGAGAATGTGATGAAAATCCAAGTTTTGTGAAATCTGACCTTACGGCAGCTTTCACAAACTCCTTTGCATCCGCTCTTCCATCACAATACTGCGTATGACAATGATAATTGGTCCAAAGCATAATCTGCACTTTAGAATTCCTCTCAAATATAACAATCCTGTACTATTCAGCCAATAATTAAAGTTGCTTTTATGTGGTATTACATTTAAAAGTTACGCACAAAAAAACCCACAACACACGCTGCGGGTTCTAATTGGCTATATCTTATCTGTTTAAGCATCTGCATCAAGACAGGCGTTGTAAATTCCCTCGAACATGGTTTTGATATCGCTTGCCGCAACAGCAGAAAATGCGATACGTAAAATATCGCCCAGAGCAATCAGACCAATGCTGTATTTTTCAATCAGAATCTGCCTTACTTTATCAGCTTCCATTCCTTCGCGCAACTTTACGCACATAAAATAACCGGAATTGAAAGGCAGGGCACTAAAATATGTCTTATACTTTTCTTCATTTAACGCTTCTTTTACTGCATCGTAACGCGCTTTCATGATGTCATATTTGCGATCTTTCTCGGTCTGATAATCCGGAGATTCAAACGCATGCAGCAATAACGACTGTGAAATATTTGCGGCATTGGAAATGTTACCCCTCACAGCTCCGGCAGTTTTTGATTCCAAAGCATTATAAATGGCATCATCAGCTCCTTTGAACCCATAAGAGATAAATCCTACACGAAATCCCCATACATAATCTTCCTTTGTCGGGCCATCTACTTTAACTGCCAGCACATTTTCGTGCATATCAGCAAGCTCAGAAAATATTGATTCTGTTGCCACACCATCCTCATAAACCAGTCCGAAATAAGCATCATCCATAACAGCCACGATTTTCTTACCGGCTTCTGCAGCTTCGCTTACGGCAGCAACAATGGCCTTCATTTCGGCAAATGTTGGTGTATAACCGGTCGGGTTATTCGGAAAGTTCAGAATAACGATCTTCTTGTCTCCACCTGACAGCAGCTGCTCTTTCAAAGCTTCAACATCAAATCCGTTATCTTTAAAAGTATTAAATTTAACCAGCTTTGCACCGTATGCATTGGTCAGGATCAGATTATAATTACCCCAGAATAAATCCGGAACAATTATCTCATCACCGTCATTTACAAACATGTAACCCATCATGCTTATCCCATGAGTCAGTGCATTGGTTACAACCGGAAGGCTGATATTTTTTCCCTTTAGACCCGGATTTTTGTCATAAATCATCTCCTTCCATTTCTTTCGGATATCAGGACGACCAAAACTTGGAGCATAGGGAAAAACCAATGAAGGATCAAGATTAATGTTCTTTTCGATGGATGGAAGACGCATCGGACTGTTATCGTCCTCGATGGCAGCACCAATTGTTGCATTAATCTTAGTTCCCTTGGCTTCAGCAGTCTGCCCCAGGATTCCTTTCTTAGGGAAGAAAATATTTTTCCCTTTTTCCGATAACAAGTCGAAAACGACAGGGCTCTTTGCCTGAATAATGTCGTTTAATTCTTTGGCTTGTGGATTCATAAATGCGGTTTTAATTGATTGAATGATTTTATCCAGGTTAATTTTAAACCTGTTGCAAAAATAGATGATTTAGCAAACTTCTGCAATATAAATAATGGAAGTAAAGCTCAATCTTACAGAAATTTATTACACATGAAAAAATTGGAAAACTACTTTTGACTGCCGGCTACCGCAATAATCAGATCATCAGGGTTCAGCCATGTTTGAGCCAGCGCCTGAAGGGAATCAGAATTTGTTGCATCCATGGTTTCAAGATAGGTTTCAATAAAGTCAAAATTTAATCCATTTTCCCACAACGACCGGTAAACATCGGTAATGGCAAACGGTCCGTCAAAGCTGCGCATGATTTCACCGCTCAGATAATTTTTAACCATCTGAAGTTCATCGACCGGAACCGGTTCATTCCGTAGCAATATCATCTCCTTCCTGATCTCTTCCAGTACCTTATCGCGGTATTCGTTGGCCGTTTCTGTAGAAATTCCCATGTAGGACCCTAAAGGCTGATTCACTACATACGAACCAATGCCGTAGGTGTAACCTTTATCCTCACGGATATTCCGCATCAGCCGGCTTCCGAAATATCCTCCCAATACACCACACAACAACTGAAATGCGGGAAAATCCCTGTCGCCCTTATCCATAATGTGACGACCAGCCTTTATAGCTGACTGAACGCCATCTTTAGGTACATACCTTACGCCCGGCTTTTCCGGTTCTGCTACATATTCAGTTGATCCGTTTAAAGGTGTTGATCCGTTCCAACCCACACATAAATACTTGTCAATAATGCTGATCACATTATCATCCACTTTTCCTGAAACAAACAGAGTGCATTTGTTGGAAGAATAGTGAGAATTATAAAAATTCTGAAGATGGGCGGTATTAACCTTATCAAAATCTTCTTCTTCGGCTTGCTGTGCATAGGGATGATTCTCGCCCCAAAGTCTTTTACTGAATGCTTTGGCAGCCAAAAGCTTCACTTTTCCCTGGTTTACAAGAAATTCCTGCTTTCTGTTTTCAAGCGTCACCTCAAATTCCTTTTCCGGAAATGAAGGTTCATGCACAATTGAAGCCAGCAAAGGCATCAGCTTCGGCAAATGTTTGGTTAATGCATACAGAGAAAGTGTACTATGATGAAATCCGTTGGTAAACTCCAGAAAAGCACCGTGAAAATCCAGCTGATAAGCAATATGGCCGCTGTTAAATGAACGCGAACCTTCTTTAAGCAACGTTCCGGTCAGCAAAGAAACCAAAGGCAATGGCTGATGAACGGTGCCTGCTTCGAACACCACATCGATCTTTACAATTTCCTGATCTCCCCGTGAAAATGCGTACAGCTTTATTCCGTTGCTCATTTCATAAATATGAGGGGCATCAGGCCGGAAAGGTTCTGCCGGTAAAATCAACGGTATTTTTTTGCTGATGTTCATGCGTCTAACGATTCTGAAAGATAATAAAGTACGGATGTATTCTCTTCACGGAACAACTCACGGCTTACTCTTTGAATATCGTTGATGGTTACATTCCGGTATTTATCGGATTCGTTATTAATCATTCCGGCATCGCCAAGCGTCTCAAACAACGCCAGGTTCATGGCTTTATTCAAATAGTGCGATTCCTCGAACACATGCGAAGATTCAACTTTGTTTTTTACTTTTTGCAATTCTGTTTCATGAACAGGCTCATTCACAATCGTATCCAGTTCCCAGCGAACCCTCTTCTCGGCTTCCTTTATGGTATATTTAGGATTTACTTTCCCGGTTACATAAAACAATCCGGGTTCTATATCGCCACCGATATATGCATTCAGATCCACAAAAACCGGATCGTTTTTTACCAGACGCTCGTAAAGACGCGATGAATTTCCATTGGATAAGATATCTGAAATCAAGTCGGTAGCATGATAATCCCTGTCGGTTCTGCTACACATATGAAATGCCATGAACAAAGCATTCAAAGGCACATCCCGTTTCAATGTCAGCTCACGACGTTCCGTTTGCCGTGGTTCAACCGGTAACATGCGCGGCATTACATCGCGACGTTCAATATCCCCGAACCATGTTTCGGCCATCCTAAACGCACGCTCAGCCTTAATATCTCCGGCTATTGACAGCACGGCATTGTTTGGCGCATAATGCGAATAAAAAAATGCTTTTACTTCATCAATACTGGCATCACGAATATGTTCAATAGTTTTACCGATAGTTGGCCACTGATAAGGGTGCACTTTGTAAGCCAGCGGCCTTGAATACAAGGTTACATCGCCATACGGTTGATTAAGGTAACGCTGTTTAAACTCCTCTATTACGACCTGGCGCTGTATGTCGAGACTCCTGGACGAAAATGCCAGCCCCCTCATCCTGTCTGATTCCAACCAGAATCCGACCTCTGCATTTTGCTTTGGCAATGTCAGGTAATAATTCGTAAAATCGTTGCTGGTCCATGCATTGTTCTCTCCTCCTGCTTGCTGGACCGGTTCATCGTAAACCGGAACCTCAGGTGTTCCGCCAAACATAAGGTGTTCAAACAAATGTGCAAATCCGGTACGTTCAGGAGACTCATCCTTTGCCCCAACATTGTATAAAAGATTAACAGCCACCATCGGCGAACACGCATCAAAGTGGTGAACAACTTTAAGTCCGTTGCTCAGAATCTTTTTCGAAAACCGGATCATCAGATTTACTTTTTAGATGACTTTGTTGACTTCTTTGCGGCTGTTTTTTTGGTGGTTTTGCCAGCTGTCTTTTTCCCTTTTGAACCGGAATCCTTGGTCAGTTCCATGCATTTTTCCAATGTTAATGCCTCAGGATCGGTTCCTCTGGGTATTTTGAAGTTTTTCTTTTTGTATTTAATATACGGACCAAAACGGCCTTTCAGAATCTGAAGATCAGGTTCCTCATCGAAAGTTTTAATCAAACTGTTTTTTTCCTGTTCACGTTTGGCCTCAATAAGCTCTATGGAACGTTCCAACGTAATGGAAAGCGGATCATCCTCTTTCCCAAGCGATACGAATTTGCTTGCATGGCGTACATAAGGGCCAAACCGACCAACACCAATCACCACTTTTCCACCTTCGAACTCACCAACTTCGCGCGGCAGTTTAAAGAGTTCCAGCGCCTCCTCTAAAGAAATAGAATTGATACTCTGACCTTTCAACAGACTTGCAAACTGCGGCTTTTCCTCTTCCTCGGCTGTTCCAACCTGAACCATAGGGCCAAAACGGCCTATCTTTACAGAAACCTGCCGTCCCGTTTTCGGATCGGTACCCAGAATACGTTCACCAACTTTGGTTTCAGAACGTTCCTTGCTTTTTTCCACGGTTGGATGAAAATCCTTGTAAAATTCATCAATGGCTTTTGTCCAGTCCAGTTTCCCCTCCGCAATCACATCAAATTCCTTCTCAACCTCAGCGGTAAAGTTGTAATTCATGATGTCGGTGAAATTCTCATCCAGAAAATCGTTCACCACCATACCTATATCTGTCGGGAAAAGCTTTGACTTTTCGTATCCGTAATTTTCCTTTTTGGTTGTTTCTTTTACAGCGCCATTTTTCAGAACCAGCTCTGCGTATTCCCTTGTATCTCCTTCGCGGCTCTCTTTCACCACATATTCCCGGTTCTGAATGGTAGAAATAGTTGGCGCATAGGTAGAAGGACGCCCAATGCCCAATTCCTCCAATTTACGAACCAGACTTGCCTCGGTATACCGCGGCGGTTTCTGAGTGAACCTTTCTGTTGCAACAATCTGACTCAGGTCAAGCTTCTGATCAACTTGCACTGCCGGTAATAATCCGTTTTCTTCCGATCCGTTTTCTTCATCATCAAACGACTCAATATACAGCTTAAGAAAACCATCGAACTTAATGATTTCACCAGTAGCCGTAAAATATTCTTCGTGGCTGCTTACACCTATTTTTATGGTTGTTTTTTCCAACTGTGCATCACTCATCTGTGAGGCCACGGTGCGCTTCCATATTAGTTCATACAGACGCTGCTCCTGCGCCGAACCGCTTATTTCGTGTTGGTTCACATAGGTAGGACGAATAGCTTCGTGCGCTTCCTGAGCTCCTTTTGATTGCGTTGAAAATTTTCTTACCCTGGAATATTCGGAACCAAACTGTTCAATAATCTCACTTTTCGACGTATTGATCGCCAGACTTGATAAATTAACAGAGTCGGTACGCATATATGTAATGTGACCCGATTCGTATAAACGCTGGGCAATGGTCATAGTTTGCGAAACAGAATATCCCAGCTTCCTGCTGGCCTCCTGCTGCAAAGTAGAAGTTGTAAATGGCGGAGCAGGTGATTTTTTGGTCGGCCTCTTAGAAATATCTTCAATTACAAAGCTTGCCCCGGCACAGCCCTGTAAAAATGTTGCAGTCTCTTCGGCTGTTTTAAACCTTTTGGATAATTCTGCTTTTAATAAGGTGTTATCTCCATTTCCATTGGGAACCAGAAATTCAGAAATGACCCGGAATGACGATTGAGGTTCAAACGCTTCTACTTCACGTTCACGTTCCACAATTAATTTAACAGCTACAGACTGTACCCTTCCGGCAGATAAAGATGGCTTTACCTTTCTCCACAGGATTGGCGAAATTTCAAATCCCACAATGCGGTCAAGTACACGGCGTGCCTGCTGCGCATTTACCAGATGCTGGTCTATTTTACGAGGCGTCTGTATGGCATTAAGAATGGCATCCTTAGTTATCTCATGAAAAACAATGCGTTTTGTTTTTTCTTTATCGAGGTTTAAGGCCTCGGCCAAATGCCAGGCAATTGCTTCTCCCTCACGGTCCTCATCCGATGCAAGCCAAACCGTTTTTGCATCGGCTGCCATCTTCTTTAATTCCGTAACAATTTTTTTCTTGTCCGTTGGAATAGTATAATGAGGTTGATAATTATTTTCCAGATCGATACTCAAATCCCTCTTCTTCAGATCACGGATGTGACCGAAACTGGACTTCACAACGAAATCTTTACCCAAAAACTTTTCTATCGTTTTTGCTTTAGCAGGGGACTCAACGATCACTAAATTTTCAACCATAATCAGATTCAACCTTTTAAAATTTTTGCAAATTAAAGGATTTCAGTTCTTATAAACCAAATGCAATTCAAAGTTTTATCACAGAACCTATACCTTATATCTATAGATATAAAAAAATTCATGCAATTATCTATGTCAACGAGACAGCTTTTGTACAATTTGAAATCTCACATTTTTTTGTACTTTTATACATCATCAAAACCTTGAAATTAATGCTTCCATTAGATAAAGATTTACAAAAACCTAAAAACAGCATCAAAGAATTTAAAGAAATTTCATTGCGTGTGCTGAACTATTTTCCTAATGTAATCAGCAATAGTGAAGAGAAAGGAGATTATCTGATTCTATGTTCAAATCAGGCAGGAAACCTAAAATATGTCAGACCAATTAACCGCAGACTTTTTATTACTGAACCTGAAACATTTAGCAATTCTGTTGAACTATTAAATAATGTACTTCTGAAAATAAAGAACAAAGAAGACGTAACTGATGAAGAAAAACTTACTATTGATAAAGTAGTTTATACCATTCAACAATCTATTGGAGCAGGACTTGATTTACTGGTAAATCCAAATAGTGCCAGGAAGCATGTCGGAAACAGATTTGAAGAATTAATACGTGTAATTTTTACTGAAATTGGAATATCAAATAGTAAAATCGTTTTGCAAATACCTTACGAGACAGATGAAGGAACTAAAACATATAAATGTGAAAACGATCTTGTTATTTCCCCGTATAATGAAGTTAAGTCAACATCGCAATCTCTGGATGAAAAGGAAGTCGTTGTTTCCATCAAAACGACTTCAAAAGATAGGATGGGTAAAATGTTTATCGACAAACTATTGCTTGAACGGTTTGTCAAACATCCGCAGAAAGTCATTGGAATATTCTTAAACGATGTTCAACGAAAAGAAGAAAATAATATCGGTTTTACGCTTGTTTCGGGATTATTTATGGTGTATACCGAGTTTCTGACGAAATTGGAAGGTGTTTATTATCTTGACCCTCCGCCTACAGCCCTTAAGTCACCTTACAATGTTTATATAAGTACATTTTCAGAGCTTCTAACCGGTAAATTGAATGAACTTCTAGCCTCTTAACTTTTTTCTTCTGTTATTGGATTCCATTTCATCTTTGGCTCCAAGAATTCTGATAATATGTTCCTGATCAGACAACCTTTCCTTAATAATATTACAGTATTCAAGATTAAGTTCTGTCCCTAACCAACGCCTTTTATAAGCTTCTGCCACAGCATAGGTTGTACCTGAACCACCAAACGGATCCAGTATTAAGCTATCTTGATTTGAAGAAGACAGGATTATTTTTCTAAGTAATTCCACTGGTTTTTGTGTAAGATGAGGATATTTCTCCCACGCACCATTAGAAATGGTTGGGATCTCAAACACATCTTTAGGTTTGGCACCTAAAGGATTGGGCTCCCATACATAATCCTTTTTACCATTTGAATATTGAGAGGTTTCAGCCTGAGTTCTTTTTGGATATTTTAAAGTATGCTCATTATATGGAATCCTTACGTCATCAATATTAAAAATAAAATCTTTTGACTTTCTAAAATGCAAAATACTTTCGTGTGAACGGCCCCAGTCGCTACCAAGGTTTGCTTTGTTCCTGTAAAACCAAACCAGCCATTTACAACCTTTAAATAAATGAGATGCAGACCATTTAATATCTGCCAGTATTTCCGAAAAACCACAAACATAAAGCGATCCCGTTTTTCTCAACACCCGGTGAGCCTCAGATATCCATTCCATACTCCATTCAACATACTCATTTTGAGAAGAAAATGTATCCCACTCTGCTTTCTTAATATTATATGGTGGATCGGCAAAAATCAGATCAACAGAATTAGAATCCAGTTGTTTTAAATACTTTATGGCGTCATAATTATACAGATTCCCATATTGTGCTGAAAAGTAAGGCTTTATAGTTTCATCTGCCTTTACAGGCTTATATTGTAGCTCTAACTGTAGCTCTTCTACCAGACTCACCACCTGTACTTCGGAGTAAACCCGATAATTATTTATCGGATGCCGTATACTTTTAAATTTTCCGCTTTTATCCCATCTTCTAAGGGTTTCAGAACTTACATTAAGTTTTTCAGCAGCCTGACTAATTGACAAATACTTCTCCATATCATTAAACAACCTTACACATGTTTACACAACAAATATATAAATTTTTAACTAAAAAACTCAGACATAAACGTACGATTTTGCATCATTTTATGGCTTCCATATTATCATACGAATCAAAAATAATTATACGATATTTGTTTTATTTTACAATATTCGTATATTTGTACCATCATTGTAAAAATAAAAACCAAATGTCAAGCCATAAATCAAATCCGAAATACAAACAAATTGTTGAAACGGCACACGATCTCTTCTGGAAATTCGGCATCAAAAGGGTGACCATTGAAGAGATATGTTCTGAATCCGGAGTTAGCAAAATGACCTTTTACAGATTCTTCCCTAATAAAATTGAACTGGCAAAAGTTGTTATTTCAAGCATTTTTGAAAAAGCTGAAAAGGATTACAAGACCTTGATGTCACAGGACATTGCATTTGAAGAAAAGATAAAAGAACAGGTCAGAATGAAGTTTGAAGGCACCATTAACATAAGTGAGGCATTTGTTGCAGATGTATATTCAGGTTGGAATGAAGAACTAAAAACCTTCTTCAACGAAATTACTGTAAGAATGGTAAATATGGTAAGAGATAATTATTTACAAGCACAAAAAAAAGGTGCAATTAGAAATAACGTCAACATTGATTTTATTTTTTACCTAAGCAACAAAATGACCGAGATGATCTCTGATCCTCAATTGGTTGCAATGTATAACGGCAATGTACAAAATATTGTTATGGAATTCATAAACCTGATGTTTTACGGGATTATTCCCCGGAAAGATGAATAAACTATTTATCATATTAACCATTACTGTCAGCATATTTCTTTTTACAAGAGTTAATGCGCAGGATTCTGAAAAAACTTTCGAATTCAGAGGACAGGCAATATCATGGTTGCATTACAACCCATCCAACGAAGAGTCTCTTTTGATTGGCGGCAGGTATTTACCACAAATCAATTACCGGTTGAACCTGAAAAACAACAGGCTTTTGGATCTGGAAGTGTCAGGGAACATGTTTGGCTCCGCCTCTATTGATCCGTTTACCGATGCTGAAACCGACGGAAAAATAAAACCATACCGTGCTTGGATACGCTACAGCACACCTCAGCTCGAAATACGGGCAGGTCTCCAAAAGATCAATTTTGGCTCCGCCACCATGCTTCGACCATTGATGTGGTTCGACCAGATTGATCCGCGTGATCCTTTAAAGCTAACAGATGGCGTGTGGGGAGTATTAGGACGGTATTACTTTTTAAACAATGCCAACATTTGGTTGTGGGGATTAGCCGGAAATAAAAACCCAAAAGGCTGGGAACAGGCTCAAACCAATACCAGGTATCCTGAACTCGGTGGCCGTTTTCAGTTTCCGGTTCTGTCGGGTGAATCCGGCATCACCTATCATCACAGATTTGCAAGCACAGCAAATTTAACAGATTACAACCTGCCCGTTTTTACAAAAATACCGGAAAACAGATTTGGATTCGATCTCAGGATGGATTATGTCATCGGATTCTGGGTGGAAGGATCATGGATTAATAAACAGGCAGATCTGGGATGGCTCAAAAATCAGGAAGTTTTTAATGCCGGTGCTGACTACACTTTTGGAATTGGCAGCGGCTTGTATGCCGCATTTGAACAATTGGTATTTTCGTTTGATGAAAAGGCTTTTGCCATGAACCAGACAGCGACGTTCTCACTGCTTTCCTTATCGTATCCCATTGGGATATTTGATCAAATCAGTGCCATCATGTATTATGACTGGAACAACGACAATGCATATAACTTTATCAACTACCAGAGGCAGTTCAATAAACTGACACTTTATGTTATGGCATACTGGAATCCTGAGAATTTTAACGTGCCGCTTCAGGGTGGAACAACGAATATTTTCGGAGGGAAAGGCATACAACTGATGCTGGTATTTAATCATTAAAACTGAAACAATCGTCAGATACCGGATTAACAACCGGAAAGACATTAAACTAATATATTATGGAAATCATCACGATTGAACATCTCACTAAAAAGTTTCCGGCAGGAAACAGTGAGTTTACAGCCTTAAAAGATGTAAATCTGAGCTTTGGCAAAGGAGAATTTGCCGGGCTGGTCGGGCCAAGCGGATCTGGAAAAACAACCCTGCTGAATATTATAGGATCCCTGGATGTGCCTTCTGAAGGTTCAGCCGCAGTTTTAGGACAATCGGTTTCAGACCTGAGCCATAAACAATCGGCTAAACTACGAAACCTGCACATCGGTTTTATTTTTCAAACCTATAATCTTCTTCCGGTTTATACGGTCTTCGAAAATGTAGAATTTGCTCTGCTTTTACAAAATCTGACAAGTGCACAACGCAGAAAAATGGTAATGGAAGCTTTGGAGTGGGTCGGACTCACGGATAAAGTAAAATCAAAGCCTTCACAACTTTCAGGCGGAGAAAGCCAACGGGTAGCCATTGCAAGATCCATGGTGAAAAAACCGGAAATTGTACTGGCTGATGAACCAACCGCAAATCTGGACTCAAAGAATTCACACCATATACTGCAAACCATGGTAAAACTGAACGAGGAACTTCAAACAACATTCATTTTTGCTACACATGACGAAAAAGTGATGCAGTACCTGAGACGAAAAATAACTCTCTCTGATGGCAAAGTAGCCAGTGATGAAATAATGAAACCTCAAAAGGTTAAGGTTCAACCTTAAATATACTGCTATGATTGCAATACGATTAGCTTTTAAAAATTTACTGGGTGCAGGCCTGCGCACCTGGCTTAATGCTGGTGTGCTTTCATTCGCATTCTTCCTGATTATTTTTTATAACGGTTTGTTTGAAGGATGGAATGTTCAGGCAAAACATGATACTGAGGCATGGGAAGTAGGCAAAGGCGAACTTTGGCACCCGGATTTTGATCCGTTGGATGTATATACTTATCAGGATGCACACGCACCCATATCACCAGAAATTCATAATCTGATAAAGAAAGATGAGCTGACGCCAATTTTGTATAGTCAGGCATCCGTTTATCCCGAAGGTCGTATGATGACGGTTCTTCTGAAAGGAATTGATCCGGAACAGAAGATCCTGGAATTACCGACAAAGGAACTGGAAGCAACATCAGATTTTCTCCCTGCAATAATAGGAAAGAGAATGGCCAGGGCAATGAAGACTGAAAAAGGGAAGACACTGTTGGTGCGCTGGAGAGACAAAAACGGAACCTTTGATGCCCGTGAAGTAAAAATTGTGGACGTATTTGAAACCATAGTCCCTACAGTTGATGGAGGAATTATTTGGCTTCCTCTTGATAAACTACAGAAAATGACCGGGATGCAAAATGAAGCAACCATTTTTGTTGCAGGCAATAGTTATCCGGGAGGAGATATTGAAAACTGGAAATTCAAGGACCAGAACTACCTTTTTAAGGATATTGACATGTTGATCAAATCCAAAAAAGGCGGATCCTCTTTGTTATGGGGACTGATTTTGATTTTGGCTTTACTGGCCATTTTTGACACACAGGTTTTGTCGATCTTCAGGCGTCAGAAAGAAATAGGAACATACATTGCACTTGGAATGACCCGGTGGCAGGTCGTCAGGATCTTTACGGTAGAAGGTACAGCATACAGCATATTTGCAGCCATACTGACTACAATCTACGGAACACCGGTCTTCTATTACCTGGCAAACAAAGGCTTCCCGCTACCCATGGGAGACGCAGATATCGGTATTGCCATGTCTGATGTGATTTATCCTTACTTCTCACTGGGACTGATTGTATCTACCGTATTACTGGTGATACTAACGGCTACTATTGTGAGTTTTATTCCGGCACGTAAAATCGCCCGGCTCAAACCAACTGAAGCACTTAAAGGTAAAATACAATGATAAAATTCTTATTTAAAGGCATACTCAGAGATAAGAACCGCAGCGTAATCCCAATTATCATTGTGGCACTCGGAGTAACACTAACCGTGTTCCTTAGCACCTGGATGAGAGGTATCTTTTCCGATATGATAAACATGAATGCGAATTATGAACTCGGTCATCTGAAAATAACGACGCATGCATATGCCGAAAGTACTATGGCAGCCAATGATCTTGCACTTCTTGACGTAAAAAAATTAATCGAAAGATTACATAAGGAATTTCCAGATGTTGAATGGGTTGAACGCACCAAATTCGGGGGACTACTTGATGTAGCTGATGCAAAGGGAGAAACCAGAGCACAGGGACCAGCCATTGGTCAGGCCATAGACTTTTTCTCAAAAGGAAGCAAAGAAGCAGAACGCATGAATATCCCGAAGTCCATTATTAAAGGAAAGCTGCCTTCAGAACCTGGAGATGCGCTGATCAGCGATATGTTTGCGGAAAAATATGATGTAAGTGTAGGCAGCGAGGTTACCCTGTTTGGATCTACCATGTATGGAAGCATGATGTTTTATAATTTTAAAGTTTGCGGAACCGTAAGGTTCGGGAACCAGCAACTGGATAGAGGAGCTATACTGATTGATATTACCGATGCTCAGAAAGCCTTTGATATGCAGAATGCTTCCGGTGAAATTCTGGGGTTCATGAAAGATGGCTACAATATGGATGGAGCCGAAGCTATTAAAGAAAAATTTAATGCCGAATATTACAATCCTAACGATGAATTTTCGCCTGAAATGCGACAATTGAAAGATCAGAGCGGGATGGATGTTTATATTACGGCTATGAACATGATGGGCACTATTTTCACCTTTATTTTTGTAGTGGCCATGAGTATTGTGTTGTGGAATATGGGCCTTTTGGGCGGCTTAAGGCGTTACACAGAATTTGGCGTACGCCTGGCTCTTGGCGAAGATAAAACACACATATACCTATCACTGATATATGAAGCTGCCCTTATTGGAACGATAGGATCAGTTATTGGAACGATTATTGGTCTGAGCGTTGGATATTATCTGCAGATTAACGGGCTGGATCTGGGCATTAATTTCCAGGGCAGCAGCATGATGTTGCCAACAGTTTTCAGAACAGAGGTTACTCCTGAAGCTTACTATATTGGATTTATTCCGGGTATAATTGCAATGGTTCTGGGCAATGCTTTGTCTGGAATTGGAATCTATAAGCGACAAACAGCACGGCTATTTAATGAACTGGAAGTTTAATTAGATGCAAGACACAAGAATCGAGAAACAAGATTAAATTACTATTAGATATGAAAAACATAAAATTTATACTGGCCGGGTTGGTACTTCTTTCTGCACCAGGACTGATGCAGGCTCAACTGACGGCAAAACAAATCATCGACAAAGTGGATCAGAATCTGTCATCAGATAACCGTGTAATGGAATCGTCCATGACCATTCATGGCAGAAGAGCCAGTCGGACGATCACCTCCAAAACATATTCTGTAGGGACTACAAAATCCTTTACAGAATATCTTTCACCGGCCCGGGAAGAAGGCACTAAAATGTTAAAGCTGGAAGATCAGCTTTGGATTTACGCTCCTTCTACGGACCGAACCATCCAGATCTCGGGCCATATGTTACGGCAAAGTGTAATGGGTTCCGACCTTTCGTACGAAGATATGATGGACGACCGCAAACTGACCGATATTTACGATGCAGCTTTGATTGGGGAAGAAGAAATTGATGGTCGCAATACCTACGAGCTGGAGATGATAGCCAATGTGCCTGATGTGGCTTACTACAAACGTGTAATGTGGATTGATACCGAACGTTTTGTTCCCTTAAAAGAAGAATTATATGCCAAAAGCGGGCAGTTACTAAAACGCACAACGCTCTCTGATGTCAGAAAGGTTGATGGCCGCTGGTTCCCTATGAAGATGGTGTACAAAGATATGCTGAAACAGGGTGAAGGCACAGAGTTCGAAATCACCGATATCAAATTCAACCAGGACATACCGGAATATATTTTTACTAAAGCTGCGCTTAAACAATGAAACAATTACATCAATATGCACTGCAAATTAAAGATTAACAAAAAAATATTATACTTTTGATATTGAAAGAAATTATTTGGAAAATTCAATAATGAAGTATCTATATATCTTTGTTTTGATACTGGTAGTTACATTGGGATTTCAAAATTGCATTAAGGATGCAGAAATTAGCCCAAAGGATTATCCCTATTTATTATTGGACGAACCTGTATTATTTGATAAAGGAGTTAAAATCAATGCTGAAATTAAATCCATTGGGAATCAGGATATAACTGGGTATGGATTTGTGTGGGATGAAAATAAAGATCCTTTGCTTAATAAAAGTAATCAGAGTATACAAAATGGGAGTCCATCGCAAAACTCATTTAATACAACTATAAGTACAGGTTTAATCGATAATCAAAGGTATTATATAAGGGCGGTTATTATTACAGACAAAAACATTTTATACAGTAATGAGAAAAAATTTATCAGTAATGGAAGCTTAACACCAAAATTAGTTTCTTTCTTGCCAACTGCTGGTTATGATAATACTCCGGTTACTTTCATATTTGAAAATTTAGGATTTTTTAAAACTGATATTAATATTTTTTTAGATAATGTTGAATTACAAATCGTACAAAGAAAAACAGATACAATAATTGCCAATATACCCCATAATACCCTCATTGGGAACTATAGCTTTAAGTTTACTTATGGAAATAGTTACTTAGAACCTGAAAATAAATTTACAATTCTTGGCCCCTTAATAGATAATATTAGTCCTTTAACCGGAACCACAGGCATAATTATTAAAATCAGTGGTAAAAGTTTTATTACCAATGATGGTAAATCTGAAATATTCTTTAAAGAAAAAAGAGCACAAACTATTAACGTTTCTGATAGTTTAATAATTTGTACTGTCCCGAGATGGTTACATGAAAATCCAATTATCACTATAAAAAACGGTAGCAAAAGAACTTATTCTCAGAAACCCTTTATTCTAAAACATTCATGGAAGGAAGTCAGCAATTTTGGAGGCACTTCTTTTAAAAACAGAGCAAATGCAACAACCTTTTCAATTAATAATAAAGGATATTTTAGTGGAGGGAATACTGGAGTAAAAGAATTATGGCGCTATGATCCTGGTTTAGATCTTTGGGAAAGATTATCTGATTTTCCTGAAGGTTATGCTTTCGATATGGCTTTTGGGTTTAGTTATAACGCAAAAGGATATATGATAACCGGAAGGAAAACAAAAAACATTGGCGGTTCATCGTATAGTGTAAGTATTACAAATGAATTCTGGCAATATGATCCACAACAGGACAAATGGATAAAACTGACTGATTTTAAAGGCGGACCCCGGATCAAAGCATCGGGATTTGTTATAGGAGATTACTTATATTTTGGGCTTGGATTCAATGAGAATAGGCCATTATCCGATTTTTGGAAATATAATTTTAAGACTGGTGTTTGGAAGGAATTGGATCCTTTTCCGGGAAAGGTATCACTTAATAAAGCACTTGCTTTTTCTATAAACTCCAAAGGGTATATTAAAGAAGGAGCTAGTTATAATAGCGGTTTTTGGCAATTTAATCCAGAAACTGAAGAGTGGACACCTGTTGCAAAACTCCCTTCTAAATCAAATGTTTATGGTTTTTCTTTGAACGGCAAAGGATATGTTGGAGGTGGAACATCATATAGCGAAACATGGGAATATCATCCCGATTTAAATAAATGGATTCAAAAAGAAGATTTTCCCCGCTGTATAGATGAGGTTGCTCATTTTGTCATTGGAGATAAGGCATATCTGGGATACGGGGATTGCTCCGGCAGAGTGGACCTCCCTTATTTTTATGAATTTACTCCTTGATGATTTTTGACCTTATTTATTTAAATCAATTAAATTCTGACTTTACTATATATGATTTAAAACAACCTATATGAGACTTAAAATAATTATTCTTTTTTTCGTATTGTTCCCAATCTTGGGATTGAGTCAAAACAGTTACTATGAGAATGATAGCTCAGCTTTCATTGGAGTGAAACTCATAGATAGTGACGATATAATAAATTGTAAAATTTGTCAGGTAAAGCAGGGCAATTCCATATTACGTTTTACACCTTCCGAGATAAAAGAATATGGTTTTAAAGATGGACGCGTTTTTGTATCAAAAAAAATTAGTATTTCTGGCTCAACAAAAAAAGTGTTTCTACAGAAGCTTGAGTCAGGTGATATAACTCTTTTTTATTACAAAGAAAAAGACTTTAAAACATTTTTTATCAGCATTGATGATACAACATTACTCGAAATTCCAAAATACAAACTTGACAACACTTTTAAATCTCAATTATTTCAGTTAACTAAAGGGAAACCTGATATTAGAAAAAACTTAAAATATGTTGATTATTCAAAAAGATCAATGTCGAAATATATTTCAAGGTATAATAACAACAATTCCAGGTATTTTCCTCATTTTAGATATGGTGTATCTATTGGGTATAATCCTATAAAATTATATATTGTGGATGAAGCGGATATTGATATTATGAACTTTAAATTCGATTACATCCCAAGTTATGATATTAGTGTTTTTATTGATCAACCTATTTCTATTAGCAATTTATCGATTTTTAGTGGATTGAGCTTTTCAAAACATGCATTTTCATATCATGAATTCAATAATTTCAGAGAAGTAGATTTAGATTTAGTGGCAAATATAACTTCATTAAACATTCCGATTAATCTTAAATTTACTTTACCGTTAAGAAATTACCATTTTTATTTAAAAGCTGGTCCTTCAGGATTATTTAATCTAAGAAATAATTCCAACCTCTATGTTACATCCTTTGATGATAACATTATTGAAATTAATGAAACTGATGAATCTAATTTAATCAACGATTTTCTACTTGGATATTCATTTGGAGGAGGTTTTATGTATAATACAAACAGTCAATTTGGAATATTTTTAGATATTACTTACGATGATTTTTGGACAAGTAATAAGCCACTTACAGTTGGAATTAATGGAATAAGTATTAGATCAGGTATATTATTTTAAATTAACAGTTACACTGATAATTTCTCATTAATCCTATCTCCACTTTACCCGTGTATAGTGTTTCATCTTTTTAAACTGATCCGGGATAGCTTCGAGAATGGATTTGTGCAGTCGATCAATCAGAGCCTCTTTAGTGAAACTGTTATGAACCACAATACTTACCTCTCTTACCGGCTCCGGTTCGCTGAATCGCTTAGCAGAGACTGATCCTGCCCTATTGCCAACTGACAATTCCGGTACCAGGGTATACCCCAGCTTTTTTTCCACCAGACCTTTTAATGCCTCTATGGAACCGCTATCATATTCAAAATTAAGCCTTTTGCCGGCAAGCGTTGTGGAACAAATAGCCAAAGCCTGATCGCGGAAACAATGGCCTTCCTCCAGAACGAGTATCTCCTCAGGGTTCAACATGTCTGCAGTTAAGTTTTCAACCCTATTTAGTTTGTGATCATCTGGAAGATAAAGCAGAAACGGTTCATAATACAATGGAATGGTTCTGATGGCCTTGTCGTTGAGCGGTGTGGAAAGAATGGCAATATCCAGCATGCCGTTTTTCAGTTTATCAATAATCTGATCGGTTTGCAACTCCGTAATTTTAAGCCTTGTTTGGGGATTCTCAGTTAGAAATCCCGGTAAAAACCGTGGCAGAATATACGGTGAAATGGTCGGGATAATTCCTAAGCGATACTCGCCTTCCAGCATTTCTGTTTCGTTGTAGACAAAAGCCTTCATTTCTTCAACCTCACGCAATATCTGCCGTGCCTTGATAATCATTTTCTCCCCTGCGGCTGTTGGAATTAAAGGTTTCCGGTTCCGGTCAAACAATCGAACACCGATTTCATCTTCCAGTTTTTTAACCTGCATGGTCAGCGTTGGCTGTGTAACATAACACTTTTCTGCAGCCGTAACAAAATGCCGGTAGTTATCCAGCGCTATTACATATTCCAGTTGTTGTAATGTCATAATTATAGATTTTATCTATACAAAGATAGATGTTATCAATTTGATTGATATTGTTTTAAACCGGATATTTGTAACAGATAAAAACAAAACATAAAATCTAAAAACGAAATATTATGAACAGAATAGGTTTAGACAAACAAAAATCAGTTGTATTATCACAGAAGCTGAACGATTTACTGGCCAACTACCAGGTATTTTACATGAACGTAAGAGGATTTCACTGGAACATAAAAGGTGAAAAGTTTTTTGAATTACATGTCAAATTCGAGGAGTTGTACAATGATCTGCTGATTAAAGTTGATGAATTAGCAGAACGGGTACTCACTCTGGCAGAAACTCCGGTCCACTCTTACAGCGACTATCTGGAAAATTCAGAAGTGAAAGAGTTGAAAAATGTCAGCGATGCCCAGGGAACAGTTAGTTCTGTTTTAGATAGTTTTGAAATACTGATAAAAAAACAGCGGGACATTCTCGACCTGAGTGATGAAGCAAATGATGAAGGAACAAATGCCTTAATGAGTGACTACATCAGAGAGCAGGAAAAACTGGTCTGGATGTACAGTGCATTTCTGGCAAACTGATAATTAGCGAATTAAACCCGGACAGCAAAACCTGGTAAAGAATCATAACTCACTGTAATTTCCCACAGGGAATTACTCTCCAATTAAAAGGATTCCGGATTACATTCCGGATCCTTTTTTATTTTTTAAGCTAATGCAAAAAAAGTTTAAAAGTCCGTTTTATTTCCTTATTCAAAAAAATAAGGCATACATTTGCATCCGAATTTTAAAACACTATCACATGGACGAAGGCCCGTATCATAGTCAGTTTATTTATTAACCTATCTGTAAGGGCACTTCCGGTTTCCTTGCAGATTTCATGTAAGGAGGCAAAATCATGATAAAAATCTTCAAAACATTTGGCGGATACAACGAGATCTCCAAAGTAGAAAAAGGTTGCTGGATTAATGTGACCAAACCAACTACCGAAGAAATTCAAAAAATTACATCTGAATTCAGATTACCGGCGGATTTACAAAATGATATACTGGATGCTGACGAACGACCTCGTGTTGAGTTTGAAGACGACTGGACACTGATCATCTTACGTATTCCGGTTGAACAAACCAATAATGGTGTGCCGTTTTACACCGTTCCGCTTGCCATTTTTATTACCGACGATTTTACACTAACGATCTGCCTTCAGGACAATGATGTACTACCTATCGGTCAACCCTCTCCTTTCAGAGAACAATACAGCAAAATAACCGATAACATCAATTTTATTTTGCGTTTGTTTTTAAGATCCGGAAGTTTATACCTGAAATATCTGAAGCAGATCAACCAAATGACATCTTCCATTGAACAGGATCTGGAAAAATCAATAAAAAACAGAGAACTGAATAAGCTGCTAAAAATGGAAAAATGCCTTGTGTATTTCATAACTTCCATCAAGGCCAATGAAATTGTACTTGCAAAACTGCGTAGCTCTAAAAAAATAACCTCCGAAATAAATGAAGACCTGCTTGAAGATGCCATCATTGAAAATAAACAGGCGCTCGAAATGGCGCAGATCTACTCCGATATTCAGAGCGGCATGATGGATGCCTTTGCTTCCGTTATTTCAAATAACCTGAACGTAGTGATGAAGCAACTTACTCTTATTTCCATTATATTAATGATCCCAACCTTAATAGCCAGTATATTTGGAATGAACATACACAATGGTATGGAGAACAGTCTTTGGGCAATGCCGGCTATTATTTCCGGGTCACTGATATTTTCAATACTAGGCGTATTATTATTCCGAAAACGGCAATGGTTTTGATCAGAAAAAAGAACCTGAAAATCACATACCATTCCATGTATTGATTCTCAGGTTCTGACAACAAGCAAACGGATTGTAGTTTGTGTTGTATATATATTGGTTTTTGAGTGTTACATTACAGGGCTACTTTCCCCTGATAATTGAGATGAGGAGAGATATAACGGCAAGAACAAGTAATATGTGGATCAGTCCTCCGACAGAATAGACAAAGAATCCGAATATCCAACCGACAACAAGGACTACTGCTATTAAATAAAGTATTGATCTCATAATTATTTGTTTTAAAAAGTTAATATGCTATTCTAATAATCTGCTGTTCAAGTCAACATATATTGTATATAACAAAACCATGCCAACAAGAGCAACTCCCATTAAGGCCTGATTATCTGTATCTTACAAAATACACTTATGTTCATGCTGTAGAAAAATGCACCACTTGTGTTGAATTTTCCCGAACCTTTAGGAAAAATATCCCAAAACGGATAGTGATTGTCGGAACTAACAACTAAATATTATAGTTTTCGCTTTCAATTTTATCAAGCGACCTGTACTATTACGCTTTACACAATCAATAAATATTCGATTAAAATATTAATATTCAGAATATTAAAAATATTAATATATTTTTTAGTGCGAATAACTATATTTTATAGTTTAAAAACTAGATTATTTAGTTATATTTGTGATATAAATTGTTTGATTATGAAAAAACTGACGCAAAAAGAAGAAGAAATCATGAATTTCTATTGGGAGAAAGGCCCAATGTTTGTCAAGGAACTGGTTGAACTTTATGCAGATCAGAAATTACATTACAATACTTTATCAACTATGGTTCGGGCATTGGAAGAAAAGGGCTACCTCGATCACGAACAATTTGGAAATACTTACCGGTACTTTCCAGCAATATCTCAGGAGGAATACCGTACAAAAACACTCAGCACTGTTGTAAAAAAGTACTTTAACAACTCGTATCAGAATGTGGTATCACAATTCGTGGAAGATCAGAACATCTCAGTCAAAGAACTTAAGAAAATCATCAGGAAAATAGAAAACAGCAAAAAGGAAACGAAATGACACCATTTCTGACATATCTGCTGAAATCAACTTTGAGCCTGGCTGTTTTTTACATGGTTTACAAAGGTTTTATGAGCCGGATGAAAACACATTATCTGAATCGATTCGTTTTAATCGGTGTCATGCTGAGTTCAGCCATAATTCCCTTTCTGAATTTCTCATTCATCCCCGAAAAAAATCACATTGTTCCATTAAATGTGCTACAGGAGTTGTTCGCCCCGCTCACATTTGATATCACAGAAAAGGCAGCTCCGGCAACAGATACACTGGCTTATAAACACCTTCTTACAACCGGAAATATAATTTATTTAGCTTATTTCGTTGGCATAGCACTTCTGATTCTAAAACTCATTATATCCCTTTTCAAAGTAGTTCAGCTGATTCGAAAAGCCGAAAGCGTTCACATCAAAGATGTGATGATAGCCATCGTAAAAGAGTTGGTTCAACCGTTTACCTTTATGAACCGGATTGTGATGAATCAACACGATTATGAAAAAGACAGGGACATCATTATTACACACGAAAAAGCACATATTCAATTCAACCATGCAACAGATTTGTTCGTTCTGGAGCTCTTTACCCTGTTCCATTGGTTCAACCCCTTTATGTGGCTTTTAAGGCGTGATCTGAAACTGATTCACGAATACCAGGCCGATGAGGCCGTCATTAATACAGGCATCGATGCACAAACATACCAACTGTTGGTCCTTGAAAAAGCTGTGGGTGAAAGACGTTTTGCCCTGGCAAATCAATTTATTCAAAAACCAATTTTAAAACGATTTAAAATGATTCAAAAAACGAATAAACCACGATGGGCCGGACTCAAACTACTATTGTTTGTGCCCCTGGCAGCTCTGATGCTCCAGGCATTTTCACGCCCCGAAGCGATAAATAATATTGCTTCTGCAGTACCTCTTTTTTCTGTTCAGGACAGTTCGCAGCAATGGCTAAGCTTATGGACGCTTACAAATGTCAATAAAGTAAGGGAAAACATTCATGTAAAACAGGTTCATATTCCAACTGCTAAGGAAGCGAAAAACGGTATGCCGATTCCTGAAGCTGAACCAAATCTTCCACCAATGAAAGAAAAAAATGTCTTGATCATCTTAATTAACAGACAGAATGAATTTCTGGTTGAAAATGAAAGATCAAATCTGGACGGTGTTATAAACAGCGTTGAAAATTTCATTAATGGAAAACCTGCGCTGAAAACTCAGCATCTCAGTCCTGATTATTCTGAAAAGAAAATCGGAAACCTGGGAATGCAGAAGATACCTAAAGGCGTCATCAGCATACAGTTTGACAAAGCAACAGACAAGGACGTATTGGATGATCTGCTCAGAGGCATAGGTGAAAAATACCTGGCTTTGCGACAAATCAAAGCAAACCAATTGTTTAAAAATGATTATTTTAAGCTAACTACTGAGCAAAGAAAGATCATTAATGAAATCGTACCGGTCAGGATTTCCTTTGCAAGTCCCAAACCACCTCCTCCCCCGCCACCACCTAAAATAAGTGAGGTTCTACCGCCACCACCACCGCCGACTAAAAACAATTAACATTCTCACGGACAAGCACAGTAGTGACTTGTCCGTTTAGTTTTTTAATCCGACAAACACTTATTAAATCTTAAAAAAGGAGCTACTTCATTCCAGCATTTAGTAATTTTGGTACTAATTAAAAAAACTGCAGAACGATGAGCGATAATTATCTGACTTTTTCACTTTCTGTTTTCACCGGTTTCTTTGCCATTATGAACCCTATTGCCAACACGCCTATTTTCATGGGTTTAGTGGGCGACAGCAGTGATGACGTAAAAAAGCGCATTGCCAAAAGAGCCACAATTACGGCATTTGTTATTGTAACCGCATTTGTTATTCTTGGAAAGTATATTTTTGAGCTATTTGGCATCACCATTCCGGCGTTTAAAATGACCGGTGGGATTCTGATCTTTTACATCGGCTTTGAAATGCTCTTATCTCAAAAATCCAAAATCCATACCCAGGAACACATTGAAGTGGATGACGGCGTTGCTATTTCACCTCTCGCGATTCCTATTCTTGCAGGTCCTGGAACCATCGTTTCAGCCATGAACAATGTTACGAATGCCGATTTTATTCATATCGGTATAGTAGTCCTGATATTTGCCCTAATGGTATATCTCACTTATCTGGCTTTTACCTTAAGTGAAAAAATCGTAGACAAACTGGGACATAACCTTATTGCCGTAATGGGAAAGCTGATGGGACTAATTCTGGCCATTATAGGCGCAGGAATGACCATTGATGGCATTAAACTGGCATTTAATATCGGATAACTACATATTTAACCTAAAAAAATACTAACCCATTCAATACAAAGGTAATCTATGAAAAAGATTTTTTTTGACTTGTGCTCATTAATGCAATATGGCTCAATATAAATAGTCAGAATACTGGCGATATTAAAAATTCCATAGATAATATGCAGTTGAACCAAAATGATATCATGGCAGCTTTAAATGTAGCCGGAATAGAAATTTTCAAATTCAACATCGGAATTTTTGATAAATAGCTGGAATTCATTCTGCGTTTAGAAGAATACTCCAAAGATTCCTTAATTAGTTCAAAAATTCTCTATAGAGGAGAGAACTGGTACAGCTCACTAAATGATAGTCTGAACCAAAGAACAAAAAAATACATCAACTCTATGAGAATCATTACGAAAGAAAATGAAAACAACTGTGACCTTTCTATTTATTTACACAGGACTACTTTAAATCGCAATTTTGAATTTACTAAAACCTATAACCGACAATTTTATATTTGGAAAAAGTATTCTGAAACAGAATGGAAACTTAACGAACAAATACCAGTACTGGCATACATTTCATCATGGAAGGATAAGCGGGGATATATCAGAAATTGTGGAGCACGAGAATTATCTAAGGGTGAAGATGCAACAAATAAAATATTAAATTCTTCGCCTGATTATTTTATATTAAGTTATATCGTTAGAGAAATCAACAATTAAAAATATTCCAAATCTGGTTTCTAAAATTTCCTTTTTTGAAAATTATCTTCTAATTTTCACATGCCTGTTATGAGGTAATGAAGGATGAACAGAAAATTCAGTCATATTATCACTTTGCTCGCAGTAGTGATTCTTGTTTCGGGGTGTAAACTTTATACAGCCTATAATGATGTTATGCACAGCCACCTTGAAGCATCTTCAACAGCTCATCTGGGTGAACCGCGACTGGAGATTCAGAATAATATCCCGGTTTTACACCTCTACGGCACTCCTGAAGAGATGGGTTCACAGTACGGTAAGATTCTGAAAAAGCAGCTTGTCTCTGTAATATATATGGTTGAAAAGGTTTTCCCAAAACGCATGGTAAAAAAATACATGGCTTTCGCCGAAAAGGCAGAACCTTCCATGCCTTATGAATACCGGACCTTTATTAAAGCTATGGCCGAAAGTTCAGGCACAGATTACAAAAAACTATTGGCTATAAATCTCGTTCCTAAAACGTCATGTTCTGTTCTGGCAGTTTGGGATAAGGCTACACCCGACGGAAGCCTGATGATGGGAAGAAACGCCGATTACAACCTGAAAAAAATCAATAAAGCGCTTGGAATCATTATTGTAAAACACCCGAAAACCGGATATGCCACAGTGGCCTCGTCATTCATCGGGTTGGTTGGTTCTTTAACCGGAATAAACGAAAAAGGAGTTTGCTTCGGCAATATGCTGGTAAAAAACAGCCGAAAAGATTCAACGCAGATTGATGGTTTACCCATTCACCTGTGGATGCAGATCGGTAGTGAAAAGTCTGCAAGCGCACGCGAAATGATAAATTTTCTGACGCTACAAAAACAAATGATTCCGATAAATGTGATGTGCGCGGACACTTCAGAAGCCATCATTGCCGAACTTGGTCTCAATAGATTTTCTGTGCGTGAAGGAAGTAAAGGCGTCCTGGCATCGTCTAACTATTTTTACAGTTCTGAGATGTATTCCAAACCTGAGATTGACAACCGTTTTGCATGTCTGATGCTGAATGCCCGTGATCATTACGGCGAATTCAGCCTGAATTATTTGCAGGATGCCATGTATGATGCCCGCGTCCCAAATAAAAATTTGCAGTGTGTACTTTTTGAACCATCAAAAATGTTAATGCATGTAAGCATGAATAAAGTTCCAGCCTCCAAAGGCCCTTTTTTTACCGTGGATATAAAAAAATTACTTAAGGAATAATTGTTTCACCAACTTTTCCTGATTTACATTGTTATACTATTCCCAAATAACCTGATATTTCTTTAAGTGCTGTGCCTTATGTGATACTTAAATTTTAAAGAAATCACTTAAATTATATATCATGTTTTTACTTATTCTCACTTTCGGAATTCTGTTTGGCGCCATTTTACAGTATGCCAAACTTAACAGATTTAACACCATTAGTGGTCTTGCCACACTCTCTGACCTTACTGTTGCAAAAGCATTGGCAGTTGCGGTTGGCATTGGCGCAATCTTCTTAAACGTCGAGATCGGACTCGGATTGGCAACCTATCACGTGAAGCCATTTATAGCTGTTGGAATTATGGCCGGCGGTTTGATCTTTGGAGCCGGAATGGCCATCCTTGGATATTGCCCCGGGACCATGGCAGTTTCTATGGGCGAAGGTTCACTCGACGCATTGATCGGCATTATCGGAGGTTTGGCAGGAGGATTTGTGTTTACGGCACTGTTTCCTCACCTTCAGGCAATTCTTGGTCCTGATTGGGGTAAGCTCTCTATTGATTCTCTTATTCACAACCGGGTTTTATTCTACATCTTTACCTTAATGGTTGGCATTATGCTGATCCTTCTGGCCTTCCGGATGCATAAGATGGACAAAAAGAGTGATTATAAATGGCTGGTTTCAGGTATTGCATTAGCCATCCTTAACCTGATTGTATTTTTAACTGCCACAACCAACAGGCCAATAGGTGCTTCCACCTCGTATCCTTATGTCGCAGATGTTTTAACCAGCACAACATCCGGCACTTACTTTTCAAAAATTGCCACACCCGGCCATTGGGAATTAATATTTCTGGCAGGTGCCTTTTTAGCTGGTTTAATTTTCTCACTTATCAGAAAGGAGTTTAAACTTACATTAATCCACGATAACTGGCAAAAATATCATGGCTCCAATAAGATGAAACGAATTTTATGGTCCTTTGCAGGTGGTTTCATCCTGATCTTTGGGGCAAGAATGGCCGGAGGCTGCACCAGTGGACATATATTATCCGGAGGTATGCAGCTTGCCATCAGCAGTCTTGTGTTTGCAGGATTTGTTTTTGCCGGACTATTGATAACAGGGAAACTTTTTTATAGAAATTCAATATAAATCCGATATTACAGATTAATATTTCAACGTTATGTAATCAGCAAGTTTCTTAAAATTGCCTTAAGATAACTATCAAAATATCATACAAAACAGCTGGTTTTTAATAATATTTAATACATTTGATCCGGTGTTTGCAATTTATCCTATCAAAAAGGTATTGTTAATTGGTCGGAAAGACAATGAAATTTTTAGTATTAAGTATCGTTTTGCCACTCCTGCTGCTTGTGGAATTTTCCTTATCGGGGCAGGTTATTATAAATGAGTTTTTAGCTTCCAATACAGGTATTATAACAGACCCTGATTACAACGAAAGTTCAGATTGGGTTGAACTTTATAACCAGGGAAATACAGTGGTTGACCTGAGTGGATACTATTTAACCGATAATCTTTCCAATAAAGATAAATGGCAAATTCCATCAGGAACTTCGATTGCACCAAACAGTTTTCTGATTATCTGGACAGACGGATATAATTCGGGTCTGCACACCAGTTTTAAACTATCCGCTTCAGGCGAGGAGATTGGGCTCTTCACTCCTGACTCAATACCGGTAGATTCGTTGATCTATGGATTGCAGGAAGTGAATATATCTATGGGACGAACTTCTGACGGAGCCGGTTCATGGGGCTATTTTACTTCACCTACTCCCGGCGCGACTAACAACACTACCAGTTATGATGGGATCGTAAAAAATAAACCCACATTTGAACCATTGGGAGGAATTTTCAAAACATCCGTTTCTGTAACCATAAAAAACACCTTTGGAGGTACTGTAAGGTATACGCTTGACGGATCTGTTCCCACTGAAAGTTCACCGGTCGTTGACGGAATGATAGATGTAACGGAAACAGGGATGCTGAGGGCTAGGATATTCAAGCCCGGAATGGTCCCCGGTGAAGTTATCACACATACTTATTTTATTGATCCTAATAATGAAATCGGAAAACTTCCGGTCATTTCATTAGCGACAGACCCCGGAAACTTCTGGGATGCAGATACAGGCATTTATGTTCAGAGTTTTAAACCGGATTGGGAAGTGCCCGTTAATGTGGAACTTTTTGAAAATGACGGATCAGACCGTGCAGCTTTTAATTTACAGGCAGGGACAAAGGTCAATGGACTTTACTCCTGGCAGTTGCCGCAAAAAATGCTGGGGATCTATTTCAGAAAAGAATATGGGAAAGGCAAGCTGGACTATCCTCTGTTTTCGGATCGTGCCCGTAATGTTTTTGATTCGTTTGCCCTCAGAGCTTCCGGTAGCGATTGGTCCTATACCTTATTCAGGGACGCTTTGTCACAACATCTTATGAAACTCAACTCCACGGTTGACGTTCAGGGTTACAAGCCCTGTGTGGTTTATGTAAACGGACAGTACATGGGGATTCACAATATCCGCTCGAAAGTGGATGAAGACTTTATTCTGGAGAACCATGATATTGGACCTGCCGGTGTGGATATGGTTGAAAACGAAGACTATGCCGAAGCAGGCACACTGGATCAGTATCAGGATTTCATGGCACTGTATAATAAGGATCTTACCGTTCAGGCAAATTACGATGCCGTGGTATCATCCATGGATCTGGATAATTTCACCGATTTTGTGATAACCGAAATCTATGTACGTAACAGTTCCCTTGACCATAATGTGATGGCATGGAAACCAAGGGACGGTGGCATATGGAAATGGATCCTGGTAGATATGGACCGGGGCTTCTTCAATCCGTCATCCAGCATGATCAGCTATTTTGAAAATGAAGGTGCTACACCATTTACAGGTCTGATGAAAAATCAGGACTATGTAAAATATTTTGGTCGACGACTGGCAGACCAGTTCTTCACCTCATTTAACCAGACACGGGTCAACCGGATTATTGATGAGTTTAAAGCCCGAATCAGTGATGAAATACCTGACCACATCAACCGCTGGCAGGGAGCAACATCGAGTTATGGGGATGCCATTCCCTCCATTGCATACTGGGAAGATGAAGTTGATGCATTGAAAGCATTTGCAGCAGCAAGGCCGGATGTAATTCTTGCCGACCTGAAAAACTACGGATTTCAGGAAAGCAGTCCGCTGTCTGTTTCATCCATACCTGCCGGTGCGGGTAAAATTACGTTCAACGGATTGCTTATCGATGCATCTCCAAATGTTGGATCATACCCACTGGATGAACCAATAAGGTTAAAAGCAGAAGCAAAAAGCGGATATACGTTTAAAGGTTGGATAAAACCGCAGTTGATACCGGTATTCGGTATTGAACAGACATGGAAATACAACGATTCCGGCAACGACTTAGGATCAACATGGAAAGAAAACGGTTTTGATGACCAGATATGGGCTTCCGGTCAGGCCGAACTGGGTTATGGAGACGGTGATGAAAATACTGTTGTTGCTTACACCGGTGGATCCAATAATAAAAATATTACAACTTACTTTAGAAAAACCTTTGATATTGCGGATAAAAGTTCGGTTCAGCAACTCCGGATCAGCCTGAAATGTGATGATGGAGCCGTAGTATATATCAACGGAACAGAAGTAGCAAGGGAAAATATGCCCTCAGGAGTGATCGGCTATAACACTGAGGCTCTTGTTTCTGTTGGTGGTGTATCGGAGGATGATTACAGTACTTATCTGACAGAGAACACTGTTTTGGTTGACGGAACCAATACCATTGCCGTTGAAATACATCAGAGTTCGGCTACAAGCAGTGATATAAGCTTTGACTTAAGTCTGGATGCTTACCAGACCGATCAAAACTCGTTTTATTCCACATCTAACGAAATAACCACCTCTCAGACTGGAAACCTGAGTCTGACAGCGGTATTTGAAGAAAATGGTCAGTGTGTTTTGCCTGCTGAAATAACAAACGACATGATCCTTTCAATGGCATGTTCGCCATATGTGGTTCCGGATAATGTAACTGTTGCCAAAGGTGCTACACTCACCGTTGAACCGGGTGTGGAAATATGGATGGATGATGGCATTTCCATGACAGTAAATGGCCGTTTAAATGCCGAAGGAACGGAAACAGCCCCCATATTTTTCACAAGTAATCCGGATAGTCCCAAACACAAATGGAGCATATTGCGATTTGTTGGAGCAGATACTTCACGCCTGAGTTATGTGGTGGTTGAAAACGCTTCTATCGGAAACCACTCTGTGCGGGAAGTAGCAGCAATTTCTGCGTTTAGTTCCATCCTTATCATGGATCATATGACGCTTGAAAACAACCATGCCAACCCTATCGCCGCACGTTATTCAGATATCACTTTAACCAACAGCTCGCTTCACTCAGAAATAACCGGAGACCTGATTAACGTAAAATATGGTAAAGGTCATATTTATAACAGTTCGTTCAGGGGCAACGATATGCCGGATACCGACGCCATAGACTATGACGACGTAAGGGATGGAGTAATCCGGAATTGCGTGATTCATAACTTCTTTGGATCAAACAGCGATGCTATAGATATTGGCGAAAAATGTCAGAATATAACAATTGATTCGGTATTCGTTTATAATATTACTGACAAAAGCGTATCAGTCGGGCAGCAATCATCTGTGAAAATAAGTCAGTCAGTATTTACCAACTGTACACTGGGTGCAGGCCTTAAGGATTCCAGTAATGTTACCATAGATCATTGCACGTATTATGGCGTAAATACTGCCGTTGCCAGCTATGAAAAAAATGTGGGCGATGCCGGAGGAAATGGCATTGTTACCAGCTCAGTTTTATCAAATACATACGATGAAACAATTCTGGTTGATCCATACTCTTCATTGAAAGTGATGTACTCCGCTTCGGACAATGATACCCTGCCAGCCAATAATAACAATTATTTCATGGATCCGATTCTGAGTGATCCAAATACGTTTGATCTGTCGCTTTCGCACTATTCACCGTGCTTTAATAAAGGCCTTACCGGGAACATCGGTGCAGATGTAGAGTTCTCACCGTCTGAACATCAGCCATACATAAGCAGGATATTGTATAACTCGGATGCCAGTGCCGGAGAAGTTGAGTACGTGGTTATTAGCAATCCGGAAACCGAACCGATTGATATGTCAGGGTACAGGATCACTAAAGGGGTGACCTTTGTGTTTCCTGAAAATACAACTTTAGGAGGAAACGGCGAACTGATCATAACCAACAATGCAGCCCTGGACTTCTGGGCTGGCTATCCAAAACCATTATATCAGTGGGAAAGCGGACGACTTGCGAATGAGGGTGAAACTATTAGACTGGTTTCATCGACCGGAATTATTGCTGACCAGGTGAAATATAAAAACGGCGCACCGTGGCCTGTCATAACATCCGCGCAGGGAATTGTACTGGCATCATCCAATCTGGACAACCATTTCGGAAAAAACTGGCAATCTTATAATAATAACACCTGGGTTGGATTGGAGAGTAAGAGTGTGAGTAGTGAGCAAGAGATTTATCCGAATCCGACCAGTGGTTTAGTTACGATTTCAGGATTACAAAATCTGCAGGTTGTTGAAGTGTACACTGTAACCGGCAAACTGGTTAAAACATCAATTCTGAGTGCATCAGCAAATCAAATTGATTTAAGCAACTTATCACAGGGAGTTTACCTGGTTAAAGCAGGAACGTTCCAGCAAAAAGTGATCAAAATAAATGAATAGTTAAAAATGAAAAGTGAATAGCTGATTATTGTTCATTCTTAATTTTTCATTGTTCATTGTTCATCGTCTTATTTCTCGCAGATTAACGCAGATGTTTCCGCAGATTAACGCCGAAACTAATCGGGTCAATTTATACAGAAATCCTTCCAATATTGAACAGATCGAAGCACGACCGACTATATCTCAATTTACGGCTTAAATTTCATAGTTCACAACACAGTCCTAAAGAGGCGGAAGTTTGGGAAGGGTAATAAAAAACTTCTGCGCATCTCAGCGTCATTCATACGCGAAAATCAGCAAGAACTTTTCCCTCCCTCAAATCACACAGATTAATGCATAAAAAATTCGTAATCCCTAATTCGTAATTCGTAATTCCTTAGTGCTGTTTTCAATCACCTTAACTCCATCATCTGTTCCAACAACGATGCGATTACACATATTCAGGAAAAGGCCGGTTTCAAGAACGCCGGTCAGGTCTCTCAATTTATGATGTACATCTTCAATATTCATCGGCTTACCAAGATGAAGGTCCGCGATGTAATTGCCATTATCAGTAATATAGGTATCACCTTCTTTGCTTAGTCTTAAAACCGGATTAAATCCGAATTCCTCCAGCCGTCTTAAATGTTGCGTATAGCCATATGGCAATATCTCCACAGGCAATGGGAAATTCCCGATGGCATCTACCAGTTTGCTTTCGTCCATGATCCAGATGATCTCTTTGGCCAGTTTGGCCACTATTTTCTCACGGAACAGTGCTCCACCTCCACCTTTGATGGCATTAAACTGAGGATCTATTTCATCTACGCCATCAATAACCAGATCAATACTATCGACTTCTTCAACTGTTAATAAGGGAATATTTAATTCTGTAGCCAGATTTTCTGTACTTTTAGATGTGGCCACTGCTTTTATCTTTAGACCTTCTGCAACAAGTTCTCCAACACGTTGTATCATATAATATGCTGTGGAACCGGTTCCCATTCCAAGGATCATATCGTCCTTGATGTATTCTGCTGCTTTTTCGCCGGCAATTTTCTTTTGAAGCATGTCTGTTCTCCTGAGAATTAATATGTCCAGCAAAAATAATATTTTTCAGGCAATGTTTACCCTAACCTGTTCTGTTCTCAAATATTGTGACATTTATTGACTGAACCGTAAAAAATTTCTCACTCATTTCTCAATGCTTAATTCTTCCACCGCTCCAAACGCTTTAATCCACGCGTAAAGAGCCAGGCTGTAAATTTACCATGACCTTGCTCCACCATTTTCTGACGACAGAATTCCTGAAACTCTTTCACACTCCCTTTAAATGTAAACTCACCGTTTTGATAACAGTAACTACAGTATTTCAGATTCTTTGTACCATCAGCATTGGTGCCACCTTTTTCAGCGTCTTTGCTCAAAGGCATTCCACAACTTTGACACATTTTGTTTGGCTTTTCCATTTTGGAGTATTTTAATAAGTACAGTGATTTTTTAAACAAATTTACTTTTTAGAATAAGTAAGCACATCCCATAGAGCCTTTATTTTGGCTTCCGGATCCCATTTCCCGTTGAATGTCCATTGTGCAGTTATATCTTCTGGTCGGGGTGAGCCTTTTGCCTCGTCAAGATTGTTTTTCATCCATTCAAAGTTTCCGCCTTTCCGCGTGACGTTGTACATATAGACCCGCTGACCCCACGGACACGGATCGAGGACTTTGTCGGTATATGCATAACCAATCGGATGGTCGATGATCTTATCCGTCATGGTGCAGTTGAGCAGGAAAAACTGTGCATCGTGATGGTAACGTCCAAGTGTAACCGGACTTTTAGAGTCAAAATGCGAATTGGTTATCACCAGCTTTTTATCATAATCGCCCCGCCCATCATGCCATATCAGGGCGCGCCCGTCGCCGTAAAACGTACACCGTGTTGCATAGCACCAACCACGGGGACATAGAAAATCCACCCCCGGACAACGCAGGTCAAGATCGGCGTGGTAATACATTCCGTTGCTTCCAGGTGCCCACAAAGACAGGGCATCATTACCATCAGCCCACACATTGCAGTTGATGACGATGGTACGTGTGGCTCGTCCGAAGATCGCCATCTGATGTGCGGTGGTTTCCTCTACCGTACTACCATAATTATTGTAAACTGTTAAACCACTGATGATGCAGTCATCGGCACCTTCCTGCAACACAATCACGCCATTACCTACCGGCTTTCCTTTGTATTCCTTAATCGTACGCTTGCTGGCCAGTTCAGCGTAAACAAGCCGGGTACTGTCGCGGTCCTCGCCAAGCAGCACAATGTTTGGTTTATCAATGATGACTTTCTCGTTATAAATGCCGTTTTTAACCAATATCACATACGGGTTCATTGGTGCATCCGGTGCAGATTCTATGACAGCCTGTATGCTTTCTCCGGGCGATACCATGGCCTGGTAACGCTGAGCATACGACGTTCCACAAATGAGATATGCACAACAAAGGATCAAACTGTAAATTATGCTTTTCATTCTGTGATTGTATTAATTCTAATTATTGTTCCTACTGAATTTTACTCTTAAATCTAAATAGTATGAAGTCTCCCTTTTTAAAATTACCATTCAAAAATAAACGGAAGCTTTTCATTTTCAACTACTTAAAAGTAATCAAATTCAGTGAACAATTTATAATGAAAAATGAATAATGCGTTAGTCTTTAACCAGGCTTATAATCTTTCTCTGAAAATCTGAATCTTCAGACTTAATGCTTAATACATAAATTCCATTGGGTTCATCTGATATATCTATGTAATGATTGTCTTCCCCTTCTCCAATAATCTCCTGGCAAACTATATTCCCTGTCAGAGAATAAATTGACAATAATGCATCTTCTTTGAGAGACGTAAAGGATATGTTGAACTTCCCATTATTGGGATTTTCAAATACTAAAATATCATCTGAATAGTTTTTCTCAGTGTAGGTTGAATCAAATTCAAGATTCCACTCAAAATTATATATGGCGACACCTCTATAATTTGAAAAATTAAATAGCAAATAATATGTATAAGTATTAATAAGAGGATTAAGTTCTATTTCATACTGATTGCCAATATGTTCGTTATACTTATTGTAGGACAGATTGTCTATTCGCTTAAAATCCTTACAATCACCATAGTAGAGATAGATGTCCAAAATTGCATTAACACTATCCGGAATAGTCCCTGATAAAATATATTTGCCGGTTTTATTGATCCTTAATTTATAATAAAATTTGTGGGCATTCAGCAAGAGTCTATTAGTGCCTAATTGTGCTAGCCTGGCATCTCTGCAATCATTAAGTCTATCGACTTTTAATGGTGCAATACTCCAGTTTTTTACTTCATATTGATTATAAATCCATTTTACGTAATTTTCTCTTACAGAATCCAATTCATAAATTGGCCAATAAATGTTGGATGAGATGATTTCTTTCTTTCCAAGAGAACTTCCATGCGATGAATAGAGTTCTATTTCAGAATCTGAAATTTCATTTTCAACAGAATTAATTGTATAATAATTTGTCGGAGTATACCCTAACTTATACCAATCATTTTTGTATTCACTGTGCCTAGAAACAGATTCATTGGTATTCAAATTATGAATATCCCGTTTTATTATACTAAAATCGAATGTATCTGATGGTTCACTCATGAGTTCTATTAAATACTTTCTTCTTTGCAAAGTAATCATGGTTGCTTTTGTTGAATCATCATAAATCTCAATTCCATCATTATATCTTGAATCTGTATAACTCACATTAATGGTTCTTTTTCTACCATTTTTCTTAGGAACAATTATTTCGTATACCGTATTAGCTGAATCATTCTCAAATAAAAAATATTGGGTTCTACTGTTTGAACCTGTTCTGGTATTTGTCCCAAGTGACGCATTAATTGGAAGATCCTCATAATCACCTATACGTCTGTAAATGAGATTCCAACTATATGATTGTTTTACACTATCGCCCCGAAAGCAAATTCTGAATTGACTCCCTTTACTACAACTCTGTTTCAAAATATGATCTCTGCTACTATTATAGTAGTAATCTATCCATTCCTGTATCGGGAAATTATACTCATCAGGACAACCAGAATACAATTCCAACCGGGTTTTGACCTCAGAATCCTTATCAATTGAGATGTCCAACTCACCATCTTCCGGAGCCGTATAAGTGTACCAAAGATCACCATAATCTGTATGTGTTGCAACATTATTACCTTCTATTGCCTGCTTACAATCCTCACATCTACCATGTGGACCAAACGGTGTTTCCGTCAAATTCCATGATATATTATCATCATAATTAGATACGTCCCAAAATAAAATATAAGTCGTATCCTTATAAGCCTGAAATGTATAAATGGGATAATTATAATCACACGATTCTTTGGAAGTCCAGATGGCTTGGTTATTACATTCTTTATAAACCTGTAAATTAGAATGACTACCATTCTTATATTCACAGCACGAAATGGTAATTTCAGAATTCTCCTTGGCAGTATATGAAAACCACTTCCTCGTATCTGAATCCGAAATGTTTGGCCCCTGATCAACTGATATAGGATAAATACAATTTTCACCATCTTTATAAGGTATTTCCGTAAGCCTCCAATCCATTATATGCGTTGAGTCATTATTCCAATTTTTAAAATAAATATAATATGTAGCCCCTTTTTTGCACTCAATAGTTTTATTAAACTGATTCTCTCCACAATATCTTGACCAACTATAAACCGAAGAATCGTCTTTATAAATTCTAATTTCTTCCAGCATTCTATCAACAGGTCCCAAATTACAATTATTTATATTCAGGTAACCATCAACCCCAGGTGTATATTGAAACCATTTACGTCTGAAGACTGAGAAATCACAATGATTTATTCCGTTATAAGCATCCAGGGGATTTTCTTTATGATCACCTTTTTCAAAGGCATATTCCTCAATTTTCCAGGAATAAGCATCCGTAATATTATATTCTCTCCAAATCAGATACAAGGTATCATTTTTGTAACAATTCATTCTTATGTAAGATTGTTTACTTAAATAATCATCATTCCGCAACGAAGAATATTTCTGATTTACACTGTCAACAACAACTAAATAAGTATCCTGATCTGTTAATTCATAACTTGTTATTATTACTTCGCCCGTTACACTTGGAACAAAGAAATAATACGACGGCATACTGTTTAATTTAGCTGAAGTATTTATTCCGCTTCTGGCTTCGAGAGCTTTTCTCACCTCATCACCAGGTTCAGTTGCATGTTCCTTTATCACCCATGTGACGGAATCCTCTGAGTCATTGTTGTAAAACCTTATATAAACAGGGATTCCTGCATTACATTTAATGGCAGCTCTATGACTTTTTGTATTATATTCCCCTCCAAATAAAACATCATCCACATATTTGTACATCCATACTTTAGGCACTGAGTCTGCAAAGACATTAAGATCAACAACAACTTTACCATCCTTTCTGGGTATAAACTTATACCAGGTATCAGTTAAGGTATTTGTAACGTAACTTCCCTCACTTACCAATACAGGGAGCTGTTGTACACCTCCTTTTAAAGGTGTTTCGTTAACTAATATTTTATATTCATTTAAAATATCATAGCCCTTTGATCTTATAAGTATTGTGTCGTTCGAATATAGGTATAATCCATACCTTAAATCTAATAACGAATCACAATTTTTATACATTGAGATATCAACACTACCTCCGTTATTTAAATTTGAAGTTGACACATCCAGTTTACAACGGTTTTTAGTCACATATTTAAACCAGTATTCTGTATTCCCTGACACAGTGATTTGATCATCAATAATTTCAGGAGATGCGCAGTCGGAGAGATTCTCTCTTAAATCCCAAAGAAACCTATTATCATCAATATAGTTGTTTTTTCCAATATAAAATAAATAGGCTTTCCCCTTATTTACTTTCACCTCTATTTTACCCTCATCATTAAAATCGTAAAAGAGGTAATCTGAAAGTAAATTTCCACTTTCCTCATCATAAATTTGCAAAATAACCCGACTGCTAAAATACTCAGGTACAATATTTACAGTCATACTTGAATCAGGAATGTATCTATACCAAAGACCTTTACCCCAATGAAAATCAATTTTATAAACACCTTGTTCTATATTGATGGGCTCAAACTGAGACTCTCCCTTATAAAAATTATGTTCTCTTGCGTAAAAATAGCTTTCATTACTTAATCTAAGCCTGAAAACATATTCAACACCAGGTTCGTATCTAAACTTAAACTGGTTTTTAAATGAAGTCACCTCTTCTACAATAACATCCACTATTTCATTTGATTGCTTTTTTAAAACAGTCATTGAAGATCTTGGACCTTTTTCAATTGGATCAATAATTAAATATCCGGAAGAATCACTTTTAAAATGATACCAATGATCTTTAAGCCCGTTGTATGTTACAATTGTTGTATCATTAGGGACTAGTTCCCTGGCCAGATAAAACGTTTCTCCAGACTCTGGTGCCGTGTTTTGTATTTCCAAAAACATTTGTTTCGTATCTTCATGGAAATTGAATAATTTAAAATAGTATACTTCCCCCTTAACCGTTGAAATTAAATAGGGCCTTTTAGAATCATAACTAACTATGGAATTATAATATAAATTAAAGTAGTGATCTGGTACACCAAAATACATTCCGGAGATATCCCGACTAAAATACAATTCGATCACTTCATAGTCATTACTTGTATATTTATACCATCTGGTTGATTTTGGAGGAATTTCAATGTCTAAATGGTTCTTCCCTATTTCTATCGCCGTTGTTGCATGTTCTCCGGCACCGATATTCTCTTCCTCCAATTTCCAGCTGTAATCGCCTTTTGCATAAATGCCCCTCCAGCGAATTAAATAAGTAGAATCTTTCTCAGCAATAAACCGGATGCTGGACTGTGCATCACATGCATCATCGTTCTCCTCAATTGGATGATCTGAATTGATGTAATAAATTTCACAATATGTATCCTCGTCCGTTTCATCGCAACTGGATATTACCAAATAGGTGGGATGCTTTGGTGTATATTCAAACCAGCAATCATCAGAATTGATATGTTCTGAATAATTAAGACCTAAAACGGCTTTAATGGGAGTATTTCGCGTATTAGGTAAAACATTAAGGATGATGGATGTTAACAGAAGAAATATTAAAACAATCTTTTTCATATGGCAGGTTTTCTTCATTACAATATGCATTATTCAATCCTCAAACAGGTCAACCGCAAACAGTTTCATATCAAAAATAAGCAAAAGTTTTGTCCTGACAAGTAATTTATCTTCCTTGTTTGCCAGCATTAAAAACTCACCATCAAGCCAATATTATTGGAATAGCTAAAAAACAGGACGGCTGATGATGTGTTGGAGTTTCCCAGCATATCACCATCAAAGCTGTACGCTATGGATATACCTTTATATACTGTTAAAGCAACACCAACGGAGTATGAGGGAACATAATCCCAAAAATCCTGGTAACTGTATGCACCGTCAATATTGTAAATATTCAGTCCAAGTGAGACCTGTGGCTTAATTATTTTTCCCGGATACTGGTATTTGAGCGAAACGGGTATTCTTGAAATTTTATACGAATAATAACGGGATTCCGCTAGTGCACGCTGAAAACCAAGGCCCAGGTATAATTTTTCTCCCGAAACGGGGTAATACCCTTTAAAACTGTACATTAAGAACTTTTCCTCAGGTTGAATACCTCTTAAGCTAATATTTAACCAACCAACACCAAGAATAAATTCCGGCTTCATGTGTAAATCATGATATACCTTATAGTTGTCCTCGCCACTTTTTATCTCATCGTATGCTTCAACGACTTTTATTAAACTGTGGTGATTTGGTCTGTTAATACGATTAATCTGTTCTTCAAGTTTCGGAACATCGGATAAAGAATCCAGCAAAACCCTCCTAAACTCTGTTGTACGGAATGTATATTGTCCAAAATACTGGAAATTAGGAGGATGATTAGTAGGAATATATTTTATCCCATCATCCCCGATACTGTCCGCATGTACATACACATGACGTTCTTCATAATCAAGCGCTGCCAGGCTGTTTTGATGCTTTTCCAGAAAGAATCTCCTTTCAGTTCCTGAAATGTAATAATATAAACTGGCGTACCCCTCAATAAGTAATTCAAGAAATCTTGGTTTCCCATCAATATTCCGGGATACAAAAACCCGACCACCTGTAAAACCATAAGCAAATATTTCTCCGGGTAAATATTCTGTTTTGACACCTTTTTCTGGTTTAAACAAACAAAGATTGCACATGCGTTTGTCCGACCGGTAATCAACCTTACCCTGAATCGTATCATGATCATTGGTAATAATAAATCCACTTCTGAAGTTTACCTGGCTGTATCCCGGGAAACAGGACAAGACCAGGAATAATAGCACAACAAGTTTTATCTTTTTCATAGTTTACGATTTATGTAGGTTGAAGAAGCATTGATGTACAAATTCCTCTATCAAATCCCATATTTCTTTCAATAATAGTTGTTCTGTTTTTCAGCTTTAAGTGTTATCAATAGATTAAACAGGTTTCCATTCAAAAAAATTCTATCAAGTTTTTTATCACCGGTTTTTACATTATATAAAAGTTAAAAGTAATAATAAAAATTAATTTTTGATGATGAGTCTTTTAATTTTGTGCCATGATCCGCAAAATCATACATATCGATATGGACGCTTTTTTTGCTGCCATTGAACAGCGTGACAACCCGCAGTGGCAGGGGAAACCACTGGTGGTTGGCAGTCCCAATGCGCGGGGTGTGGTAGCGGCTGCCAGTTACGAGGCCCGCAAATTCGGTATTCATTCGGCCATGCCATCGGTAACAGCCAAACGCAAATGTCCTGATCTGATCTTTACCCGTGGAAATTTTGACAAATACAGATACGAGTCCAACCGGATCCGGGATATCTTCCATCAGTATACCGATCTGGTTGAACCACTTTCCATCGATGAAGCTTTCCTGGATGTTACCGAAAATAAATTCAATAATCCGTCAGCCACACTGATCGCCAAAGAGATTAAAGAAAAGGTAAAAACCACAACCGGATTGACAGCTTCTGCCGGTGTATCGTACTGTAAATTTCTGGCTAAAGTGGCTTCAGATATGGATAAACCGGATGGGATATTTGTGATCACACCGGAACAGGCACAGGATTTTCTGGATGCATTACCCGTAAAAAAATTCTTTGGAGTAGGAAAGGTAACGGCAGAAAAAATGCATACGCTGGGGATTCATACAGGGAAAGATCTCCGGGCTATGAGTCAGCAGAACCTGATGCAGATTTTTGGTAAAGCCGGTGCATTCTACTATAACATCGTTCGTGGCATTGATGACCGGCCGGTTGAACCCGACCGCATCCGTAAATCGGTTGGCGCAGAAGACACGTTTTTAAAGGATCTGTACAGCAGGGAAAGCCTGTCCGGCGAACTCCGAAAAATTGCTGAAAAGGTAAGTGAACGGATGCTTAAACACCAGGCACTGGGCAGAACGATCACTGTGAAGATTAAATTTGCCGATTTCGAACAGATCACCAGAAGTCGCAGTCATCTCAATGCCATATCGGATGAAAACACTATTTTTACAAGCGCAAATAACATGTTGCTCGAAGCCCTTGAAGGGGAAGAACGTCCGGTTCGGCTTCTGGGAATTTCAATGAGCAACCTGCATGCCCTGAATGATGGAGAACCTATTCAGTTGAGGATTGAATTTGATACAGAAATTGACCATGAAACAGATCGCTGACATAATCGCACAAACCCTTTCGCTTGAACTAAGCCAGGTAAATAACACTATATATCTGCTGGACGACGGTGCCACTATTCCCTTTATCAGCCGCTATCGCAAGGAGCTTACCGGTAATCTTGACGAGGTAAAAGTCGCTGCGATAAGCGAGCAGTACGACAAGCTGAAGGAGCTTGAAAAGCGCAGGGAAACCATACTGAATACCATCCGTGAACAGGAAAAACTGACTCCTGAACTGGAAAATAAAATTAAAAATTGCTTCTCTTCAATTGAACTCGAAGATATTTATCTGCCTTACAAGCCAAGGCGGCGAACCAAGGCACAGATCGCCCGCGAAAAAGGACTGGAAGGGCTGGCGAAGATCATCATGAAACAACAGGTGGATGACCCGGAATACAGTGCCCGTCGCTTTCTGAATGACGAGGTCAAAACGACCGATGAAGCCATTGAAGGCGCACAGCACATCATTGCGGAATGGATCAGCGAACACGAAACGGCCCGTAATATCGTGCGCCGGAGTTTTGAAAAAGCGGCAGTCATTTCGGCTAAAGTCATCAAAGGCAAGGAAGAGGAAGGTGACAACTACCGCGACTATTTTGAGTTTTCGGAATCACTGAAGCGCATTTCATCGCATCGCTTGCTGGCCATCCGGCGGGCCGAAAAAGAGGGCATTCTGCGCGTATCCATCTCTCCCGAGGAAGCATCACCCTTACATCACCTGGAACGTTTTTTTGTAAAAGGCAGTACGGCATCGTCCGATCTGGTTTATCAGGCCATGGAAGATGCCTATAAACGTCTGATTAAACCTTCCATTGAAACCGAATTTGCGGCCCTGTCCAAAGAAAAAGCGGACAAGGACGCAATCAATATTTTTGCCAATAACCTCAGACAGTTGTTGCTGGCTCCACCGCTGGGCCAAAAACGTATTCTGGCCATTGATCCGGGATTTCGTACCGGTTGTAAGGTGGTCTGCCTGGACGAACAGGGCAACCTGTTGCACAACGAAACCATATATCCTCATCCGCCGCAGAGTCAGACCGGACTGGCGATGAAAAAGCTGTCATCCCTGGTTGAGATGTTTAAAATTGAGGCCATCTCCATCGGGAACGGCACAGCAAGCCGCGAAACCGAGGCCTTTATTCAGCGCATCCGGTTCGACCGCGAACTGAAAGTGTTTGTGATCAGCGAAGCAGGCGCATCGGTTTATTCGGCATCGAAACTGGCACGCGATGAATTTCCTGAATACGATGTGACGGTACGCGGTGCCATCTCCATCGGTCGCCGGCTGATGGACCCGTTGGCCGAACTGGTTAAAATTGAACCTAAAGCCATCGGCGTGGGACAATACCAACACGATGTGGATCAGAACGAACTGAAGAAGTCGCTGGACATGGTAGTGGAATCGTGTGTGAACCATGTGGGCGTAAATCTGAATACAGCCTCTAAACATTTACTGAGTTATGTGAGCGGTTTGGGGCCGAAGGTTGCAGAATCGGTGACAGATTACAGGAAAGATAACGGCGTATTTAAATCACGTGAGGACATTAAAAAAGTCCCCGGACTGGGAGACAAAACATTTACACAGTGTGCAGGATTTCTTCGCATTCCTGATGCCGTAAATCCGCTGGATAACTCTGCTGTTCATCCAGAGTCGTATCATATTGCAACAGCCATGGCACGCACCCTCAAAAAAGAGGTGAAAGATCTCATTGCCGATAAAACACTTCTGGGTGGTTTACAGCCGGAACAGTTTGTCACCGGAACTATTGGAATCCCAACCATAACCGATATCATCAAGGAACTTGAAAAACCGGGACGTGACCCCAGGAAACAGATTAAGGTTTTTGAGTTCGATCAGAATATTCGTAAGATAACCGATCTTAAACCGGGCATGGTTCTGCCTGGCATCATCAACAACGTCACAAAATTTGGTGCGTTTGTAGATATTGGTATTAAAGAAAACGGGCTGGTACATATTTCGGAACTGGCCGATAAATTTGTCAGCGACCCAACCACGGAAGTCTCGTTACAGCAGCAGGTGTTTGTCCGCGTACTAAGCATCGATCATGACCGGAAACGCATCGCCCTTTCCATGAAGAATGTGAAACAGTAATTGAGATATAAGATTCAAGACACAAGACATAAGACACACTTTTGCGTGTTTTTACACAGTTTTGCAGATTAATTAAATGAAGAGTGAAAATTATTCATTGTTCATTATACATTCGTAATTATTGATGTCAGGCTAAAATCAATATTAATAAAGATTCTTCGCTTCATTTTACTACGCTCAGAATGACAGTCTTTTAGGTTCATATGTGACTGGAGGATGGGTTGGTTGCGAATCAACCAACCCATCCTCCAGTCCTACAGCCAGCCAATGCCTGTCATTCCGAGTGAAGCGAGGAATCTCTGATTTAACCGGACAACAGTAATTCCTAATTGTATATCTACCATGTGAACGAACACAAAAACACCTTCACATTCCCCACATTATCTTCAACCTTGACAAACAAGGTATGATCTTTTCCTTTTTCAACGCGTGACGGATCGAAGGTGTAGGTCAGCATATCTTTTTTCGCTTCATGATCCAGCAAAATCCATTTGCCATCAATTTCTCCCCTGAAAGATGCAATACCCGACTCATCATCTTTAATCTTAAACCGGAGTTCCTTTTTCCATGCAATGTTATGACCATCACTCACATCCAGTGAACGGATTTCCGGTGCAATGGTATCCTTTGCAATGGCATACCGTCCAAAACTTCTGGTCGATCCTGATATCCATCCATCCGCTTCTGTATTGCCATAAAAACCTTCAGGCTTACCGGACCGTCCCACACCGGCAATGTACAGTTTTTTCATATCCCCGGTTTCTTCAGGTTTCATCTTTATAGAAATGGTTTTAAAAATGGCTACGTTGTCCTTGTGCACGGTATAAGTCTGTGACCAAAAATCTGCAGATGATTCCTTCTTTAGTTCAAAATTTATGGTATTGAACAATGCTTTTGGGGGAAAGATTACCTGCAGGGAATCATCGGCATAAGTGCCGCCTTCATCCCAGGCAACCTGCATAATACCGTTATCCTGCACATGAGGAATAGTTGCTCTTTCCGCCAGAACCTTAAATTCGCAATCCGATCGGTTACCGTACGCATCGTGTACGATCAGTTTTACAGTATGTGTCCCCGGCTTTTCAAAGTTGATGATTCCCGTATTATCATTGCAGTAGTTGCTGAAAATGTTGTTGGGTTCATCGCGAAACATCTTGTAGATCCATTTATGATCATCCACTTTTGATTTAAAATCACAAACCGTATTGATACACCGGCTTTCATCAAAGGACAGACTGTCGATTGTCCAGCAAAATGTCAGGATATTATCCACATACAAATCGGCAGAATAGGTTCCGCATTTACTCCAGTCCCCGGTCAGATAATCAAAGGTCTCTATCCCGATACCAACCTCACCGGATACAGTTATGCGGGGTGATGATTTCAGATGATATGCATTGGCATAAAAGACAGCAGGATAATAATGGCCTTCGGGCTTCCGGTTCACAGCTCCTTTGCCGGAAACGGGAAACACTTTTATTCCAACAATCTGCGGCCGCATATCATCCTTAACCGGCATGCCGCAATGCAGAGGGTTTACAGGATGCTCCGTATCTGTTCTTCTGATCTCAAAATGCAGATGAGGTCCACCGGACGAACCTGTATTACCGGAATTTGCAATGATTTCTCCCTGTTTTACGGAAAGTTCCCCTTCCATAAAAATGTGGTTTAGTTTAAATGCCTCGTTCTTATATTGCAGATCTTTAACCACGGCATCGATTTTTGGAGAAAAACCTTCCAGATGACCATAAACAGAGGTAAAACCATTTGGATGTGTGATATAAAGTGCTTTTCCGTATCCGCCCTCCGATACATAAACCCGCGACACATAACCATCACCAACCGCTTTTACAGGAAGTCCGGTTCTACCCAGAGTTTTAATATCAATACCTGTATGAAAATGTCCTCCCCGTGTCTCTCCAAAATTGCCGCTCAGGTATAAGGGAATATCCAGTGGAGGTGTAAATCCGGTCCGGTATTTGTCGACCTGAGCCTGAAGACCGGAAAACAGAACAAGAAATATGATGATGTGCAATCCTTTTTGCATAAAACGCTTTATTTTGAATGACGACAAATATAAAGGCATATTGCATTTTTTGAAAAATTAGGTCAATTAATTTTTATTTTGACGTTGCTTAACTATTTTTGTAAGTGATTAATTCTTAAAATGACCGACGAACAGGCTATATTGCTCAGGGATCTGAAAGAAAAAATATCCGTTTTAAAGGGGCAATTGACAGAGCTTAAAAAATCGTATAAAACGTTAAACGAAGAAAACGTCGCATTAAAAGCAAGCCTGTCTGAAGCAAATGAGAGGTATGATGAATTAAATCACAATCACGAGATGTTGAAAATATCCAGGGCTTTTTCCGGAAGTGATGAAGAAAAAGAAGGTTTAAGGAAAAAGATTGGATTGATGGTGCGGGATATTGATAAGTGTATAGAGCTGTTAAATGAATAACGAAATGGGTGACGAGAAATTTAACATCCATTTGAATGTAGCCGGAAAATACTATCCACTCAGGATTCTGAGAAAGGATGAAGAAAAGTTTAGAAAAGCTGCGAAACTCATAACCGATAAGGTGTTAAAATATCGGGAAAGTTATTCAGAGGGGGAAGAACGGGATTATTTAGCAATGGCAGCTGTCGACCTTGTGTCGGAGCTGGTTGATTTAAAGAACAAAAAAGACATAAATCCTATTGTAGAGGAACTACGGGATCTGAACGCAGAACTCGAAGATTTCCTTAAGAATGACGAACAGCATTCATAAAGAAGATATTTTATCAACGATAACGCATCATTTTAAGACTGTAATCATTACGGTCTGAGAATGATGCTTTTTTTATATATAAACATTAATAAAATGTAACAATGGAGTCATATTTAATAGGTTTTGGAGCGTTTCTTGTGGGCGGTTTAATATCCTGGGTCATGATCCAGCAACTCCTGAAATCAAAGACTTCCAAGATTATCAAGGAAGCCGAACAGGAAGGAGAAGTGATCAAAAAGGATAAGATTCTTCAGGCAAAAGAAAAATTTTTGCAGCTGAAGAGCGAACATGAGAAACAGATAAATGCCAGAAACAATAAGATGCTGGCTGCGGAAAACCGCATTAAAGATCAACAGAAAGATGTTCAACGTAAAAACGATGAACTGAATCGTAAAAGTAACGAACTGGATGCCATACGTACCAATCTGGATCAGCAACTGGAAATAGTTGATAAGAAACAAACAGAGCTGGAACGGATGCACAAACAGGAAGTAGAGCACCTGGAAGCTATTTCAGGATTATCTGCTGAAGAAGCCAAGGAGAGACTGATTGAATCGTTGAGGGATGAAGCCAAAACAAACGCCATGTCCCTGATCAATGAAATTATGGACGAAGCACGGATGACCGCCAATAAAGAGGCGAAAAAAATCGTGGTTCAAACCATTCAACGGGTTGCTACAGAAGCTGCCATCGAAAATTCCGTGACTATTTTCCACATCGATTCTGATGAGGTAAAAGGACGGATCATCGGCCGTGAAGGACGTAACATCAGGGCACTAGAAGCAGCTACCGGCGTGGAATTTATTGTAGACGACACTCCGGAAGCCATCGTACTGAGTGGTTTTGATCCCGTACGCCGTGAGATTGCCCGTCTGGCATTACACCAGTTGGTATCTGACGGAAGGATTCACCCTGCACGTATCGAAGAAGTTGTAAACAAGGTACGCAAACAGATTGAGGAGGAGATCATTGAAACCGGTAAGCGCACAGCGATTGACCTCGGTATTCATGGCCTGCATCCCGAACTGATTCGCCTGGTCGGTAAAATGAAATACCGTTCTTCTTACGGACAGAACCTGCTGCAACACTCGCGTGAGACAGCTAACCTCTGTGCTATCATGGCATCAGAACTAGGGCTGAATCCGAAAAAAGCAAAACGTGCAGGTCTCTTGCATGATATCGGAAAAGTACCGGATGATGAGCCGGAAATGCCACACGCCGTATTCGGTATGAAGCTGGCTGAGAAATATAAGGAAAAGCCGGATGTGGCAAATGCCATTGGTTCACACCACGATGAGGTGGAAATGACCACCTTGCTGGCGCCAATTGTACAGGTTTGCGATGCCATCTCAGGCGCACGTCCGGGTGCCCGTCGTGAAATTGTTGAAGCTTATATCAAACGACTGAAAGACCTGGAAGATCTGGCACTTTCCTATCCAGGTGTCACCAAAACATACGCCATTCAGGCAGGTCGTGAATTGCGTGTAATAGTTGGAGCTGACAAGGTTTCGGATAAAGATTCTGAAACGTTATCTTTCGATATTGCCAAACGTATTCAGGATGAGCTGACGTATCCGGGACAGGTGAAGATCACTGTTATCCGTGAAACACGTTCAGTAAGTTATGCAAAATAAGTAATAACATATTTATCATAGCAAAGAGGTTGTCGAAAGGCAACCTCTTTTTATTTGTAGGAACACGATTCAATGTCGCACTCCCACTACAAACTTTTTACCAGTTCATTTGCAAAATACGGTGCCAGCATCACTCCTTTGGTGCCAAGCCCGTTAAAGACGGCCAGTTGCCTGTATATATCGTGAATCTGATATACGGGTCTCCGGTTTGCCAGTGTTGGCCGTATGCCCGCCTTATGCTCAATGATGCTGAATTTCGCATCCGATATCGCTCTGAATTTCCCGACCAGTGTTTCCCTGCCCTCTTCAGTCGGTTCTTCTGTCACGTCCTTCCACTCATAGGTGGCACCAACCCTGTAACGATGATTGCCCAGTGGCAGCACAAATCCGTTTTTATTGACCGCAAAATCCATGTCCAGTTCACTCTCAATGGTCAGGACTTCACCTTTGGTCAATTTAAACGGCAAATCGCTGAACCATGGATTATGTATGGCGTGGCTCCCTTCACAAAAAATAACCCGATCATAAGCCTTGTCTCTGAAATGTGCATTACGCTCTTTTAATTCAATCTCAAAATAGTCCAGATCATCAATAATCAGTTTTCCTGAGGATTTCAGGTAATGTCTGAAAGCATCAAGATACGTGTTGATATCCACATATCCGGCACCAAACACCTCTCCTGCACCAAAGGGTGTTTTAAGGTAATTCTGGTTTAGATCAGGTATAACAGTCTCTGACAGGTACGGCTTTGTATCATCCAGCAGGGAGCGTTTCTCCCAGAATTCAGCTTCCTCCTTTCCGAATAGTTTATAATACCGCACCGGATGATAGAATTCTGCATTGAGCTTTTCCTCAAGCTCCCTGTAGAAAGTTTCAGCATAAGGCAGAATCGTGTCAGCCATCCATGTTTTCAGCAGTCTCCTGAATACAATGGGATTGAACATGCCTGCTGCAACACGTGATGAGCTGGATTTGGAAGGGGAAGTGATGACCGTATAATCTGCTTTTCTTTTCTCCAGATGTGCCGCAACGGCAGCACCGGCCAGACCAAAACCAACGACCAGTATGTTATGAGAATCGGGCATATCTTTTCGTCAACTCTTTTTTGTTGTAAAGATTACAACAAGCTAATCTGGAAATGGTTTCTAACTGAAAATTATATACTTCCATTCATCGGAAAAACACAACAAAATTCCTTTTATTCTATTTCAGTAATAAACCGTCATGAACATGCATCCATTGTTGTTATCAATCACGCGGTTTAATTACATTTCATTCTTAATCCCAGGTTTTCACCCAGGGCTGAAATAATATTGCTCCTCAGGCAATTCTTCAAAACATAAAAAAGGGACCGCCTGCCGGCAACCCCTTAACACTAACTCCAAAATCAGGAAAACATCCTTCCTAAATCATATCTAACGATTGCTTAATATCCCATATGATATCTTCATAATTTTCCACACCAACAGACAACCTGACCATTTTAGGTGTTACACCCAGCTGTTTTTTAAATTCCGGATCAACACCGGCATGGGTCATGCTATAGGGATGCTGTACAAGGCTTTCGGTACTCCCCAGGCTCACTGCCAGCTTCATCATTTTCAGATTATTCAGAAACTTAAAAGCCTCTTTTTCGCCACCGGCAATATCAAATGATAACATTGCACCCGGTGCAGTGTACTGTCGTTTATAAACCTCGTAGATCTCTGAATCGGGACGAATTAACCCCGGATAATACACTTTTTCAATTTTAGGATGATCCACCAGAAAAGCCGCCACCTTCTGAGCATTCAGCGTCTGTGCCTCCATTCTGACCTTCAGGGTTTCGAGACTGCGCATCAGCAACCATCCCGTCCACGGGCCTGCCATATTGCCAAGATAGGTACGCAAATGACGAATCTGTTTCATCAGTTGTTTTGAACCTAAAACCGCACCGGCTATCACATCGCTGTGGCCCCCGATGTATTTGGTTGCAGAATAGATCACAAAGTCGGCACCATGTTTTAACGGATGCTGCCACAGTGGTCCCATATAGGTATTGTCCACAGCAAGAAGCGGCTCATTTATGTTTGTCTTAAAATGATCCGCTACAGCCTTGCAACACGAAATATCCAGAATATCGTTGGTTGGATTAGCCGGCGTTTCAATGAAAATCAGCTTCAGCCGTTCTGGTTTACCGGTAGCTTCCACAAGTTTTATCAGCTCATCCTTGCTCATGCCTGCATGAAATCCAATGCAGGTAATGTCAAGTCCGGGTAAAAAATGATGAATCAGGTGATCTGTCCCGCCATAAGTTGGTGAACTGTAAAGCAAAACATCTCCCGGTTTCAGCAGGGTAAGAAAAACCGTACTGATGGCCGACATGCCACTTTCGAATACGGCACAATCCTCAGCCTCGTCCCACAGGCACAGGCGGTCCTCCAGAATTTCAAGATCGGGATTATTCAGCCGGCTGTAGATAAGTCCCGGTTCTTCCTCATCTTTGGCTTTTTCACGCAACCCAACGGCAAGTTCAAAATAAGCTTTACCTGCTTCTGCATTTTTAAAGACAAAAGTTGAGGTTTGAAAAATCGGACATTTGATTGAACCTTCTGACAGGGCAGAATTATACCCGTAGGACATCATCTCACTCTCAGGATGAAATTTATGATTTGATTCTGACATTTTTATTTTAAATTTAATTAATACAGGAAATTTAAAGGATGTCATTTATCATTAAAGTATTTTTTCCGTATTTTTAAACTTTATCAAGTAATTATTAACTATCTTGCTTTCAAATTCAATATTAAAACGGAAAATTTCCCATGATAACACTCGATTCAACGGATAAAATCATTCTGCAAATGTTGCAGGAGGATGCCAAACGCAATGTAAAAGAGATAGCTGCAGCCCTTAAAATGTCAAAAACACCCATCTATGAACGCATCAAACGGCTGGAAAAAGAAGGGATCATCTTAAAGCATGTAGCATTGGTTGATAAGAAGAAACTTACAAATGCCATGGTGGTTTTTTGTTCTGTATCGCTGGATGTACAAAAAAGGGAGGAACTGCATAAGTTTAACGAAGCCATTTCTAAAATACCTGAAGTAGTGGAGTGTTACCTGATGGGTGGAGCTTTTGATTATATGTTAAAGGTGATCGTCAGCGATCTTGAGGCCTATCATATTTTCTCATCCGACAAACTAGCCGTTCTGCCAAATATCAAACAGATTAAAAGTTTTTTCGTTTTAAATGAAGTTAAATACAGTACGGCTGTTCCGGTTTAACTTCAGTCAAACAGTGGAAGTTCATTTTTATGAAGGCCTTTTGATTCCAGCAACAACAATCTGCGTTTAGTATCCAGACCGCCTGCATAACCAGTCAGTTTTCCGTTTTGTCCGACCACCCTGTGGCAGGGAACAATTATGGAAATGGCATTTGCACCGTTAGCAGAGGCTGCCGCCCGAATGGATTTCTCATCGCCCAGACTTTTAGCCAGATCCAGATACGTGATGGTTTCTCCAAACGGAATGTTTAGCGAGGCATTCCAAACACGCTTTTGAAAATCGGATCCAACAAACCTCACTGGAATTTCAAAATCTTTTCTTTTCCCTTCAAAATACGCCTCAAGTTGTTGAATCGTTGCTTTGATCACGGGTGTTTCTTCCGTTTTAAACTCTGCCCGTAATCCGGCTTTGATCCGTTCATCCACGGCTTGCCGCATCTTCCGGTAGCGCCAGTCGCACAGACAAAGATCGCCATCAAATGATCCTAAAATCAACTCCCCGAATGGTGATCTGTAGTATGAAACGGATATATATTTCTCAGCGTCCATCAACAGAATAAAATTAGCGCTTATTTTTGAAACCGGTTCATCCGAAACACGACAGATTTACAATTTTATTGAATTTGGACTATATTCGTGGTACTAAAAGCGGAGACATGACGGATGCATTGCAACAACTCAGGGAAGAAATAAAGGGAGATGTACATTTTAACGACGTCTGGCGGTCGCTTTATGCAACAGATGCATCATCGTACCGCGAAAAACCGCTGGCCGTTGTCATCCCGGAGACTGTCGATGATATCAAAAAAACCATTGCCTTTGCCAACACCCACAAAACATCTGTTATTCCAAGGGCTGCCGGAACATCACTTGCAGGCCAGGTGGTTGGGTCAGGCATAGCCATTGATATCTCCAAACATTTGAACCGGATTCTTGAGTTGAATACTAAAGAACACTGGGTAAAGGTTGAGCCGGGTGTAAACCTGGCCGAACTTAATATGCATCTCAAACCTCACGGTCTGCAGTTCGGACCCGAAACGTCCACTGCCAACCGGTGCCGCGTGGGCGGTATGCTGGGAAATAATTCCTGTGGTCTGCATTCCCTTATTTATGGCAGTGTGCGAGACCATATTCTTGAAGTTGATGCCATTCTTTCTGATGGGTCCGAAGTTAAGTTTGAAGCCCTCGATCAACAAAAGTTTGAGGCAAAGCTTCATTCAGAAAACAGCCTTGAACGCTCAATTTATCAGAACATCCAAAAGATACTGACTGATCCGGAACTAAAACAGGAAATAAAGGACGCCTATCCACTGGAAGAGGTTCACCGGCGAAATATGGGATATGCTCTTGACTTTTTAACGGAAACTGCGCCATTTGAACCTACAGAAACACCCTTTAACTTCTGCAAGTTACTGGCAGGATCCGAGGGCACTCTGGCCTTTACAAAATCCATGAAGCTGAACCTTATCCCGCTGCCTCCTAAGGTAAAGGGTGTGGTGGCAGCTCATTTTAATTCACTTGAAGAGGCCTTAAAGGCCAACATCATTGCATTAAAATATCATCCTGGTGCCGTTGAGATGATGGATGATATTATCATTAAGTGCACCGAATCAAACATTGAACAACGCAAAAACCGCTTCTGGCTGGAAGGGAACCCAAAGAATGTTCTCGTTATTGAATTTGCCCGCGAAACCGAAACGGAAATCCGGGATGTGGTGGATAAGATGACCGCAGAACTAGAGAAAAACGGTTATGGCTATGCCTTTCCACTCATCTTTGGGGATGATAAGATTAAACGCGTCTGGGATCTGCGTACTGCCGGTCTTGGTCTGTTGTCCAATGTAGAGGGTGACCGTAAAAGCACTACCGTTATTGAAGATACTGCAGTAGCGCCGCGCCTGTTGCCGGATTACATTAACGAATTTCAGGCAGTACTGGATAAATATGGTTTACAATGTGTGTTTTATGCCCACGCAGGATCAGGGGAGATTCATCTGCGTCCCTTGCTAAATCTGAAAGTGGAGGAAGACAGACAGCTCTATCAAACCATCGCTGAAGAGATTGCAAAACTGGTAAAAAAATACCGTGGCTCGCTCAGCGGAGAACACGGAGACGGACGCTTACGCGGGCACTTTATTCCGTTTATGTACGGCGATAAAATCTATCGTCTTTTTAAGGATATCAAACAAACCTGGGATCCGAACAACATCTTTAACCCGGGAAAAATAGTGGATGTTCCACCCATTACAGAAAGCCTGAGATATCTGCCTTCCAACCGTTATCCGGAAATTGAAACCGTAAGCGATTTCACACCGGTGAAAGGATTTTTAAGAGCCGTGGAAAAATGCAACGGATCGGGAGATTGCCGCAAAAGTGAGTTTATTGGCGGTACCATGTGCCCGACCTATATGGCTACCCGCGATGAAGATAAATCCACCCGGGGACGATCTAATCTGCTGAGGGAACATATGCACCACAGCACTAAACCAGATCCTCTTGATCAACAGGAACTTTACGATATTCTGGATTTGTGTATATCGTGTAAAGCCTGTAAATCTGAATGCCCGGCGAATATTGACATGGCACGTTTCAAAGCCGAATTCCTGCAGCATTATTACGATATTCACGGCATTCCGTTTCGTTCAGGAATGATTGCCTACCTTCCGGTTATGAACCGCCTGATCTATCCGGTCCGGGAAATGGCCAACCTGGTTCAAAAAACAACGGCATTCAAAAAACTCATGGGATTTGCTCCCAAACGAACGCTCCCTATGGTGAAACGTCAGCTTACCTCGCGCGTGCGTCAAACCACTGATACAAAAGACAAGCTGGTATACCTGTATGCTGATGAGTTTACCAACATGCAGGAACCCGAGACCGGTCTCGCTGCCATTGCACTACTCAATAAACTGGGTTATCATGTGGTGATACCTAAGCTTCGTGACAGTGGCCGGACTTACATCTCAAAGGGCTTGTTGCGAAAAGCCAAACAGCTGGCAACAGACAACATCATGCTGCTGAAAGATCTTATTTCATCAGATCATCCGTTGATCGGGCTGGAACCCTCCACCATCCTGTCCTTCCGGGATGAGTATCCGGAACTTGTGGATAAGCATTTGCAGGAAGATGCTAAGAAAGTTGCCGGATACACCATGCTGTTCGAAGAGTTTTTTATGCGTGAAGCAGAAGCTGGTCGTATTTCAAAAGCATCGTTTTCTGCTGAACCCAAAACCATCAGATTGCATGGTCATTGTCAGCAAAAAGCGGTGGCTTCTACTACGCCGACCTTACAGATGCTCTCTTTTCCTGAGAATTACAGCGTTGAAGAGTTTAAAACCGGATGCTGCGGCATGGCCGGATCATTCGGTTACGAAAAAGAACATTATGACCTTTCCATGCAGATCGGCGAAATGATATTGTTTCCGGAGGTTCGCAAAAGCAATGAGGAAACGATATTGGCAGCACCCGGAACAAGTTGCCGCCATCACATTAAAGATGGAACCGGAAAATCTGCCCTCCACCCAGTGGAAATCATGTTAAGTGCCTTAAAATAAGCTATCTTATTCTTTCAGACTTGACTTTTAGGCAAAAAAAACGTAATTTGTCTAAGATAATTTATTTACCAAAACCTAAAACAATTCATCATGTTTAGACTACAATTAAATGGTGTACTTGGCACCGATGCCGAAGTTCGTGAAGTTGGCAAACGCAAAGCCATTAATTTCAGTGTTGCTGTTCATAAGGAATACAAAGATTCCAACGGCAATAAAGTTGAAAAAACAGACTGGATAAAAGCGGTTATCTGGAAGAGTGAAAAACAAAGCACTAAAATTGCCGAGTACCTTAAGAAAGGCAAAAGGGTTTATGTGGAAGGCGAACCCAGTGCCGATGCCTTTATCACTAAAGATGGCGATGCTGCCGGTACACTAAATCTTATTGTCAGGGATATCGAATTAATGAATTAATTTCTCCTGATTAGACTTTAAAACCGCCTGATCCGGCGGTTTTATTTTGATACATTTCTAAATAAAGAAATTTTTCTTTAATTTATTTCCGCCAGTCAAAAAACTGTTCTACTTTTGCAGCCTCAAAAATAAGGGACAAAGAAAATGGCACATACAAGTAATACGATGATCATCCGCAGGGAGTTGCTGAGCAGGATCGTCCGGTTGCATTATGAAGGGGTTTTGGAGCAGGAGATTGACCGCATACCATTAAAGATGGCACCTAAAAACAGTGCCGCTTCCCGTCGTTGCTGCATCCATAAAGAACGCGCCGTCATTAAGTATAAATCGTTCCCCTTACTGGGGTTCACCACAGCACAGGAAGAAGATGAACTGACACCCTTATCGGAATACGCACGTCAGGCGTATCTTCGTGAGAAACCATCAGAAGAAATTCTGACAGTGGTGGATGAAGCCTGTACCAGTTGCATAAAGGCACAATACGTAGTGAGCAACATGTGCCGTGGCTGTGTGGCCCGTCCATGTGTGATGAACTGTCCGAAAGATGCCGTCTCCATGAATAAAAGCGGGCAGGCAGAAATTGATACCGATAAATGTATCAACTGTGGCATATGTCAGAAGGAATGTCAGTATCATGCTATAATTTACCAGCCAATCCCCTGTGAGGCTGCCTGCCCTGTAGGAGCGATCTCAAAAAACGAAAATAAGATTGAAGAGATCGACCACAGCAAATGTATTTACTGTGGCAAATGCCTGCAGGCCTGTCCATTCGGGTCCATATTTGAAGTGAGCCAGATGATTGACATTCTGCGGGATATTGACCGGAATGATGCATTGACAGCCCTGTTTGCACCTTCCATTCACAGTCAGTTTTCACTCACCACCGGACAAATCCATAACCTGTTTAAAATACTTGGGTTTAAGGATGTGGTTGAAGTAGCTGATGGTGCCGTTCTGACCACAGAACACGAAGCTAAAGAATTCGGAGAGAAGATGGCAGAGGGGCAACCTCTGATGACCACCAGCTGTTGTCCGGGCTACATGGAAACCGTAAAAAAGCATATCCCGCAATTAATGTCCTTTGTGTCAGAAACACCATCACCAATGGCCTATGCTGCAAAAATTGCACGGGAGAATAACAAAAGCTGCAAAACTGTTTTCGTCGGCCCCTGCATTGCAAAGCGCAAAGAGGCTGCTGATAATCCGGATGTGGATTATGTATTGTCATTTGAGGAACTTAACTCCATCATCGTGGCACTTGGTATTGACCTGGGTGAAATCCCCGATGATGAAAGCAAAAACAACAAACGTACCGTCAACCGTGGTTTTGCTATGAGCGGAGGCGTACTGGCTGCAATAAAATCTGTAAATAAGGATGTGGAAATCCGCGATATGGTTATCAATGGTCTGGATAAAAAAAGTATTGCTGTGCTGAAAGCTGCAGCTGAAGGAAAAGCAGAAGGAAACTTCATTGAGGTGATGTGTTGTGAAGGTGGTTGTATAGCCGGGCCTGGAGCTCTGGGTGAGGTGAGAGCCAATAAACGCCTGTTCGAAACCAACCTGAAGTAATACTCAGCCCATTCGGGCAGCCAGAGCTTCAGCGGCGTTCTCACCATCCATGGCTGATGACACGATACCTCCGGCATAGCCTGAACCTTCTCCGCAGGGATAGAGGTTTTTAATGGAAACATGTTCAAAGGTTTCCCTGTTTCTGGGTATTCGAACCGGTGAAGAAGTCCTTGATTCCACTCCGGCTATCAAGGCTTCATTGGTCAGAAATCCTCTTGTTTTATTATCGAATTGACGGAAACCCTGTTGTAACCTGTACCGGATTGATTTGGGCAACCATTCGTGCAAAGGAGAGGACAGTAATCCCGGAACATACGACGACGAAGGCAGCGATTTGGAATGTCGGTTCTGCACAAAATCATCCAGCCGTTGTGCCGGTGCAACCTGTGTCTGACCTCCCGATTCAAAAGCTTCTTTTTCCAGATTCTCCTGGTAATCCAGTCCTTTTAACGGTTCACTATCAGAACCAATATCTTCAGGACGGACTTCGACTACGATTCCCGAGTTAGCCCACCTGGAGTTTCTCAGGGACGGTGACATACCGTTGACTACCACTTCGCCCGGTGATGTAGCTGAAGGCACAATAAAACCGCCCGGACACATGCAAAACGAATACACACCACGTTCTGATACCTGCGCCGTTAACGCATAGGATGCCGCCGGCAGATAGTCACCTCTGCCTTTGGGAGAATGGTACTGGATCTGATTTATCAGTTCCTGCGGGTGTTCTACACGAACGCCCATGGCAAAGGTTTTGGATTCAAGCAATACCTGGCTCTGATCCAGAAAACGGTACACATCCCTCGCAGAATGACCTGTTGCCAGAATAACGGGGCCCATATACTCATTTCCATCATGAGTACGGACGCCTTTAACGGTATTGTCTTCCAGAATTAAACCGGTGACTTTAGAACTGAAATATACTTTTCCTCCCGCATTTTCGATGGTAGCGCGGATATTTGTGATTACGGCCGGCAGTTTATCTGTCCCGATATGTGGATGGGCATCAATCAGGATATCTGTGGTAGCACCATGAAAACAGAGGACCTCAAGAATGCGTTTTACGTTCCCGCGCTTCACGCTGCGTGTGTATAACTTCCCGTCCGAAAAGGTTCCGGCTCCGCCTTCCCCGAATCCGTAGTTGGAATCCGGATCAACAACATGCGACCGGTTGAGCACTGCAATATCCCGTTTGCGTTCAGCTACCTTCTTTCCACGTTCCAGTACTATGGGTTTCAGTCCTTTCTCAATGCATCGCAAAGCAGCAAATAATCCGGCGGGTCCGGCGCCTACAATCACCACCTGCTTCCCTTCATGTACGTCAGGGTATTCAAATACGGGAACGACATCATCCGTTGCTTCCTCGTTGATATAAAGGCGCACATTAAGATTGATCCAGATGGTACGCTGACGGGCATCAACGGAACGTTTTAATATTCTAACGTGTGTTATTTGATTCGTATTTATGCCAGCTTTTCTGGCTGCAGCTTTTGTGTACAATTCTGCAGTGGCAGCCTCTTTAGGAGAAACTCTGAGCTGTATATCCCGGATCATTATTCAAAATTAAACGAAATAATAAATAAGCGGGAATAGAGGTTACTGATGGCATTCGTATAACGGGGATCATAGCCTTCTGTCGGTGGTCTGTCGTGCCAAAGCACATCATTAAATCCGATGGCAAAACGCACTTCCAGACCAAACCTGAAATAGGGCAGATAAAAATCGGATCCAACACCCATTTCAAAATAGTAATCCACGGGATTCAGCACAATATCGTCTTTCCGGCTTCTGGCCAGATCAAACCTTACATTCGGACCAAATACCAAATAAGGCTTGGCATTTCCGTCGCGAAGTGCTTTATATTTTATCAATAACGGTGTTTCAATAAAAGTGGATTTTACAGAAATCGGCGACTCCCGTAATACGCCTGATTCGGTTATAAAATTCATATCCCGTTGCCCGAATGAGATACCCGGAACAAAACGCAGGTTCATGAATTTATTCAGACGTAAAGATGATATAATCCCTACGTGAAAGCCCGGGTTTAATGAAGACTGATCGGTAAACCAAATGTTGCCATCTCCATCCGGAACACCGGAATGTACTGATGTAAAGTACATAAAGTTTGTTCCCAGTGTGAACCCGAAATGCAACCTGTCCTGATCGAACGTAGGAAGGTTTTCAACCACTTCCTGCCCCCGGATCTGAATGGCCAGGATCAAAAGGACCAATATGCCTGTTAGTTTTCGCTTCAAAATGTGATGTTTATGATTGTAAACGAATTCAATGCAAAAATATTCTAAAAGTCAGTCAGTTAAAAATATTTAAACTTTTATTATTTCACACCCGTATATAACGAGGCGATCCCGAAGGTCAGTTTCCGTTGTCTTCTGTCTTTAAGTCCGGCATTTTTCATTAGGTTCAGAAAACCTTCTCCCTCGGGAAATGCATCCACCGATTCGGGCAGGTATGTATAAGCCCTGTTATCGCCGGAAACAAAGCGACCAAAAAACGGGATCAGATGAAAGGAATAAAAGCGATAAAGCTGTTTCACCGGAAATACCGTTGGCTTGGAAAACTCAAGAACGGCAATGGTTCCACCTTTTCTGACCACCCTGGTCATATCCTTTAATCCGGCAAGGGGATCCTGAAAATTGCGGATGCCGAAACCTACTGTCACCACATCAAACGTATTGTCCTTAAACGGCAGATTTTCCGCATCTCCGGTAATAAATTCCATGGCACAGTTCAGGTTGCGCTTCTCCATTTTTTCCCGTGCAACGGCCAGCATTCCTTCAGAAATATCAGCACCGGTCACTTTTTCCGATGTTATTTTTGCCAGCTGGAAAGCCAGATCACCGGTTCCGGTTGCAATGTCCAGCACCTGTTCGGGTTGAACCGGTCTTAGGGTCCGAATCACCCTTTTGCGCCACAGCCGGTCAATTCCGAATGACAAAAATATATTCAGGAAGTCATACTTCTTTGAAATATTATCAAACATAGAAGCTACTTCCTCTTTTTTTGTCCCCTTTTCACCGTGATATGGTGATACAACTTTTTTATCCTCTTTCATGCGCCACAAAGATAGAAAAATGTTTAATTTCAGCGGATTTTAATCCGGTCATACACAGCACCCAAAACTAAACATAAAACGGTGCTTGCTTGTTTAGGTTCTGAACGTAGAATAAAATTAAAATGGAAAACAAACCCGAATCACACATACTCGTAATATTTGGAGCTTCCGGTGACCTGACTCACCGTAAATTAATGCCTGCCATTCATGATCTGTACGAACAGGAGTTTTTATGTGAAAATTTTGCTGTCCTGGGAGTTGGTCGTACCGAAATGAAGGATGAGTCGTTCCGTGAATCACTTGTTGAAGGCATCACCAACTTTTCACAGGTAAAACGTGAGGATGTGGACAAATTTCTTCAGCAAGTACACTACCAGTCCATCGACACCAAAAATGCAGATGACTATGCTGTTCTGAAGGAACGAATTGAGAAAATAGCAAAAGCGCACGACATCAACGGCAACATTATTTTTTATCTGGCTACGCCACCTGGTATGTTTGAGCCGATCTCAAAGAACCTGAAATCACAGGGGCTGCACAAAGAAAAGCATGGAAATTTCAGACGCATCATTATAGAAAAACCATTTGGACATGATCTGTCTTCGGCCAAAGAGTTGAATAACAAACTTAAATCAGTTTTTAAAGAGGACCAGATTTACCGTATCGACCATTACTTAGGGAAAGAAACGGTACAGAATCTTTTGGTTACCCGTTTCTCCAACAGCATTTTTGAACCGCTTTGGAACCGGAATTTCATTTCGCATGTTGAGATTACGGCATCCGAAAGCCTGGGAATTGGTTCACGTGCCGGTTATTATGACCAATCCGGTGCTTTGCGGGACATGTTCCAGAATCACCTGCTGCAGTTGCTCACATTTGTGGCCATGGAACCACCAACTGTGATTGATTCAGAGAGCATTCGTAACGAAAGTAAAAAAGTGCTTCAGGCTGTCAGGGCAATCGATAAGGATAATATGTACAAGCATGTCATTCGGGGTCAGTATACAGCATCAAAAATTCGTGGAGAAGAAGTAAAAGGCTACCGGCAGGAAGAAGGCGTTGATCCGCAAAGCCGTACCGAAACCTATATCGCCGTTAAACTTTTCATCGATAACTGGCGCTGGGCAGGTGTGCCTTTTTATGTCAGGTCAGGTAAAAGACTTCCAACCCGGGTGACAGAAATCGTGATCAATTTTAAACATACACCGCACCATCTGTTTCACCGGAACCAGTCTATTGTACAATCACCGAACCAGTTAATTATAAGAATTCAACCGGATGAAGGTATTTTGCTTAACTTTGGTATGAAATTGCCGGGAGCAGGTTATGAGGTAAAAAATGTGGGAATGGATTTCCATTATTCAGATCTGAGCCAGGTATATTTGCCTCAAGCTTACGAAAGGCTGTTACTGGATTCCATGATGGGAGACAGCACGTTGTTCTCGCGTGGTGATAATGTGGAAGAGGCCTGGGATATCGTTCAGCCGATTATTGACAGAATGAATGACGACCCGGACTTCCCGCTATTTGGTTATCCGGCAGGAACATGGGGGCCAAGAGAAGCAGAAGGATTAATTGATGCCGAGGGACAGACGTGGCGATTCCCGTGTAAAAATCTCTCAAACAGTGATGAATACTGTGAATTATAATACTCAAGCCATGAGAAAACGTAACATCAATGGCCATAACATCTATATTTTTGAAACGCCTGAAGTCGCTACCACGTGGATGGCGGATCAGATTGTAGAGGACGCGTCAAAAATTGACGCGGGGAAATACAATGTGGCTTTATCCGGTGGATCAACACCATCTCTGCTCTTTTCTGCACTCGCAAAATCAGACCCTAACGCCGTTTTTCTGCGAAATCTGAATTGGTTCTGGGGAGACGAACGCATGGTTTCTCCCGACGATGACCAAAGTAATTACAAGGATGTGAATGAACGGTTATTTTCAAAAGTTCCCATTAGCTTTTCACGGGTTTTTCGCATTCGCGGTGAAGAAAACATATGCAAGGAACGTATTCGTTATATAAAAGTCATCGACAGCGTATTACCCAAACGCAATGAATATCCGGCTTTCGACCTGATGATCCTTGGACTTGGAACAGACGGTCACACTGCATCTATCTTCCCGAACAACATGGATCTGCTGATGTCTCACGATTGGGTGGAAATTGCCAAACACCCTGAATCAGGTCAGTTCCGCTTAACGTTAACAGGCGAAGTGCTGAAAAATTCTTTTCGGGTGGTATTTCTGGTAACCGGAGAATCCAAAGCGGAAGTTTTAAGTGACATTGTGAATAAAAAAGGAAAATTCAGGGAATATCCTGCGGCTTATGTGAAACCCCGCAGCGGCAATCTTCTTTGGATCATTGATGAAGCAGCAGCTTCCAGACTGTAAAAGGGTGCAGATTTAATGCCCATGATAAAATATATTTTCTGTCCGGTCCATCAATACAAATGAATGGTTCTATAATATTGATATTCCTGAAAAAGCTTTAAATAAAACTAGTTGAATGTAACATGCTCAAGCCGCATGGGCTTTTCATTTTTGCCTTCAGCTGCAAAAACGAAACAAAAAAAGCCGCCGCCACCGATAAAATTGCTAAAATTCAATTTATTCCACTAAAACCAAAGAACTCCTCCTTTTAAGTTTTCGTACCTCAAACTTAACGAACGTCAAACAGCTTTGATTTTTTGACGCTCCTTAAATTGAATTTCTTAACGCTTTTTCTCGGATGCGGTAAATCTGAACTCATAAATTTGATCCTGTAACTAGTACATGGCCTATCATTATATCACATACGCCGATTTTTCAACATTTGACCCTACGTCAGTGGTTTTTATGTCATCCTTATTTTTGTTTCCGTCAATCCGTTTATCTTTGTAAAAAAATCCTGAAAAGTGGAATCTGATTATAAAAGATGGACTTACTTCCCTGGTAATGTTTACAAGACACCTGAGACAAAAAAACGCAAATTCTGGGACAAACTGGTTTTAGGAACACGTATTTATTTCGTGCTCCGTTATATCCGCGCTATTAATGTTAACGCCAGAAAAGCTTTGGCCGGCGTATACGACCGGGAAGCATGGGCAGAATCGAGCATTGACATCCTGAACCTTACCGAAGATTGTGGCGCCAGATACAATATTTCTGGTCTTGATAACCTGCATGAACTCGAAGGGCCTGCAGTATTTGTGAGTAATCATATGAGCACACTGGAAACCATGGTATATCCGGGCATTATTGCACCCGAAATGCCTGTTACATTTGTGGTAAAAGAAAGTTTAATGACTGCTCCTTTATTTGGTCCGGTGATGCGTTCACGTGAACCGATAACCGTAAAAAGGGAAAATGTTAGGGAAGATCTGATGGCTGTAATGTCGCAGGGACAGGAAAAGTTGAAAGAGGGGACATCCATTATTATTTTTCCGCAAAGCACACGTACCGTTAATTTTAACCCGAAAGAGTTTAACAGCATGGGCATCAAGCTGGCTCAAAAAGCGAAAGTAAAAGTTGTGCCTATGGCTATAAAATCAGATTTCTGGGGAAACGGAAAACTGATCAAGGAGTTTGGTAAGCTAAATCGTAAAAAGACAGTTTTTATTGAAATAGGTAAACCATTTGCTGTAAGCGGAAACGGAAAAGAAGATCATGAAAGAGTGACAGCATGGATCAGTGAACGCCTGGAACAATGGAATAAGATTAGATCATAACTTTTTTACTCATCAGGCAGAAAACAAAAGGTGCAGATATGTAATCGATGCTAGTATATGAACTAAACATATAAAAATCTATCATAATCATGAACATGATTATTAACCAAAGATATCTGTTCCTAATAAATTACTCCCAAGATCTAATAATTCTGTACCATTAAATTCACCATTATGAAAAGGATTAATACTTTTTTAATTATCATGATAGTCATATCTAACTATAGTTATTCTCAACAAGTGCAGTGCATTGATGATAATGGTAAATCATACAATGGATTTTTATTTTTATACCCATATGGAATTGCACAAGATAATATTGAAATTAATTATACGGATATTAACAAAGATACAGTACTTTTTATTAAAGGCGATGCATTAAGGTATGATAATCAATGGTTTAGTTTAACTGATGATGAGAATCAATATAGAAAATTAATAAATATTACTTATGTAGATGTTGAGTATAATATTTTTGTATTAAAATGCTTAAAAGCAAATAATATATTAAAAGTGTATATTGACAATAAAGTATGTTTTTCCCCTTGGGTAGTCGATAATATGTATATTGAGTATAAAGATTTTAATAAATATTTACAAGAATCATTCCCCATTCCAACATTAGATAACCCAGTGCATGAGAAGCCTTGTGCAAATTCAAATATTGTCGAGGATTTTCAAAAAGTAGATTATGTCGCAACGGCTGTTCAGGGCGACTGGGTGAAGCTTATTTTAGATGATGATAGCTTTACAAACAAAAATTTTGGGGAAGATAAAAATGGCTGGATAAGATGGAGAAATGATACTGGTAAATTTATACTAAAAGTGGCATTTTCATACTAATAAGTGTGCTGTATTATATAGGTTATTGGGGCACAAAAAAATTTTCCAAAAAAGCAATGTTAATAAGTCCGCAAGTTTGATCTTTTTATAAATAATGACGTAGACAGGAGCCTGCACCTAACCTTGGGACAAAAAACAAAAAAAAGCGCAAATTATAAATCTGCGCCAGCCTGTATCCTGATATTTCTTTAAATCTTAATTTTCGCGGTACACCAGATCGTCGTACTCAATTTCGAAGCGAAGTTTATGCTTGCTTTCTTCCTGAGCCAGATCCAGGAATACATTTTTCAATTCTTCAGTTGGCGCTTTATCGGCCAAAGCCATATATAAACGAAAAGCCGCTTTTTCCTTATTCATAGCCACAACCAGGGCCTGTTCATAACTCATTTCCGGCTCCACTTTCACGCGTGCCACATAATCACTGATCTTTAAATCCGTGATCTCTGCTTTTTTGTAATGTTTAATCCCTTCTTCTTTAATCTTAAGCAACCGCACCTTGTGTGTCACCTCTTCCTTGGCAAACTCTTCAAAAACTGCTTTCATATCCCTGGTTTTCGCCTTTGATGCCAGTTCCGCATAAAATTCTACGGCTTTCTGTTCTTCATCCATGGCAAAGTCCAGAATCTCATCGATGGTGTTAAATGTTTTCATCACTTAAATCTTTAATTCAGGTTGTTTTGAAATTCATCATCAAACCTTTTAACCAGCCCATCACATCCGTATTCAAACAAGCGGTTATAGTTATCATTTTTTGTGTGTGTAAATTTATGCAATTCTGATGAATCGGGTGAAGGAAGTAAGGCAAAAAGTTCCATCCGGATTTCATCTATTGTTTCCGGACTTTCAACATTCAGCACCTTCATAATACCGTTTATCTGCGCATAATTTTCAACCTGACCACCGTTATGAATTGCTTTATCAAACTGCTGAATGATCCGTGCACTATTGGTGAAACTTCCGGTGGTTTCCAGCGGAGCCGAGGCCGGTAAAACCAGGTCCGCATTATCTGCTGTGTCTGTCATAAAATAATCCTGAACCATGATAAAGTCAGCTTGCTTAAACCAGTTTTTCACCTGCTTGCTGTCGGTAGCACAACCTATCGGATCCTCTCCGAAAATGAAGAAGTTCCGGAACGCATTCCGGTTCAACAGTGACAGATTTGTCTCTTCTACTTTTTCCGGCAACTGATCTATACCCCAGGCAGATGCCATTTTTTCTTTCAACTCAGGATCATCGATGGCAACCGCTCCGATGCCAACTTTGTTGCATGCACCCATATCGAATAAGCCCTGAGCATTATTCTTTTCTTTTAACGCCACCAGTCCGCTGGCAGATTTGCCAAGTTTTCCGGTAATCAATGCAAGGTTATACAATTCGAAACTACAGTTAGCGGATACCTGCTTTTCCGAGAATATCAGGATGGCATTCATCTCTTCATTGTAGGTTTTGGCAAAATCCTTAACCGCATCTGCTGTTGTTCCGGCCTGTTTTAATAACTGATCAAAGTCCTCCTTCAGCAACGACTCCTTGTAAATTTCGAATCCTGTTGCATTATCCTTAATATAAAAGGCATTATGCATTCCGGCAGAAAGCAAATAATGATTCACAGCTTTTACAAAATAATAATATGAATCAACTTTTACCTCGTTATCCACCTTGGCTTTCATACTGTGATCCGTGTTTGTAGTCACGTATGTCACCGGAACATTTTTTGTGGCCCGTGCATTCTGAACCATAAATCCAACCACAGCGTGGTCGTTGTTCAGTTCCGATCCCAACACATAAATTGCTGAAGCATGTTGGATCTGCTCGTAGGGTACATTCGCTTTAAAATTCTGAATATAACCTGTACCACCTCCCATATAATGGAAGTTATTTACGTGATTGGTTTTTGCACCGGCCCGTGCCAGTTTCTGAACCAGATACTGCTCTTCGTTGGTCAACCGCGCACCGGCATAAAATGCATTGGCCTGATCCGGCATCCCTTCCTTAATCTTATCACCAATGATCCGGTACGCTTCATCAAAAGATATTTCTTTAAATGAACCATTTACTTTCAGCAATGGTTTGGTGATCCGTTCTGCATCGTTATAAAACCGATAGCCAAATCGCGGATATTTACAGATGTTACCATCGGGATTAGCAGGACCTTGTGCGCCTTCGGTTTTCCAGACAAATCCACCTCTATCCAGAACGGACAGCTTACATCCCACACCACAATAATTACAAACGGTTTCGGAACGATCCAGTTTTACAGGTCCCGGTTTAAACGTTACATTCTCAGTAATGGCACCGGTTGGACAGGTAGAGATGCACATGCCGCACGATTCGCAGGTGGATTCGGTGAGACTGTCGCCCATGCTCGGGGCTACAAATGTTTTAAATCCACGTTCCACCAGTCCCAATGCTTTGGCCCCAACAACTTCGTCACAGATGCGTACGCATCGCGCGCACAAAATACATTTGTTATTGTCGATCTCAATGTACGGATGCGAAAAGTCCACTTTGTACTCAGCATAATCACCATTAAAGCGGCTTTGATCGGCCCCGTACTGCGTACTGTATTTTTTCAGGTCGCAGGTAAAATATTCGGTACAACCACATTCCAGGCAACGGCTGGTTTCGTGCAGTGCCACCTTTTCTCCGGCATAACCCAGTTCCACTTCATTAAAATTAAGACGGTCTGTGGGATCAAGCACCGGCATCTCTTCACGTGTCTGGTTCGCAAATTTTCCTATATATTCTTCTTTAACCTGTGGTTTAAAATTGTCCTTTTTACTTATGAACTCAAACGGTTCAGGTTCGATGGCCTCATTCATTAAAAACTGATGGCAACTGCGAGATGCCTTTTTTGCCTGCGCAATGGCTTCAATAATAGTTGCCGGTCCTGTCACACCGTCTCCGGCAGCAAATACCGACGGGATACCGGTCTGTAATGTTTCTTTATCAGCCACAATATCGCCCCAGCGATTGACTTCCAGTTCACCTTCTGAAGCGAATTCATTGATGTTATCAATAAATTCCACCTGCGTTTTCTGACCAATGGCCGCCAGAATGTAATCCACTTCCAAGTCAAAATCTGATCCCTCCACAGGAACCGGTCTTCTTCGTCCGGATGCATCCGGCTCTCCCAGTTCCATACGTAGCAGCGTCATGGATTTTACAACTCCGTTAGCACCCTTGTTGACCTTTTTCGGGTTTGTAAGGAACAGGTACTCCACACCTTCCAGTTTGGATTCATGAATTTCAATCGGGTTGGCCGGCATCTCCTTTTCAGTTCGTCGGTATACCACATATACTTTATCTGCTCCGCACCGCATGGATGTCCGGCAACAGTCCATGGCTGTATTTCCACCGCCAACCACAGCAACCGTTTTGCCTTTAAAATTGTAACGCTGACCCGTAACTTCCATATTTTTCAGAAAGTCAATTCCGGGATACACCTTCCCGGCATCGTCGCCTTCGCAGCCAATCAGCGTTCCCTTTTGTGATCCTATGGTCAGTACCACAGAATCGTAGTTTTCTTTCAGCGTTTCATAGCTCAGATTATCACCCAACTTGTGATTGTAAAAAATCTTTGCGCCAAGTTCCGTGATGGCAGCGACTTCTTTGTCCAGAATATTATTGGGCAGACGATACTCCGGAATACCATAGCGCAACCAACCTCCGGACTGAGGTGCTGCTTCGTAAATATCGCACTGATGTCCTTTGCGCTGCAAAAACCAGGCAGCTGATAATCCGCCAGGGCCGGCACCAATAATAGCCACTTTTTTTCCTGTTGGTTCAGCCACATCGCCTACATAACGGGTTAGGGACTGCAGATCCATATCAGATGTAAAACGCTTCAGATAATCAATCCCGACCGGGGCCCCTTCGTCCAACAGGTTCCTGCGGCACGCTACTTCACACGGACGCACGCATACGCGACCACAAATGGCAGGCAGCGGATTCACCTCCTTGATCAGCTCTACTGCCTCATTGTATTTTCCTTTTTCAATCAGTGAAATATATCCCTGAACGTCTACTCCTGCAGGACAGGTCTGCTTACACGGCGCCACACAATCGGCATAGTGATTACTCACCATCAGATCGAGTGCTGTTTTACGGGCTTTCTTAACCTTTTCGTTTTCGGTATGGATCACCATCCCCTCTGCAGCTCTGGTTGAACATGACGGCTGCATATTGCGCATTCCCTCAATCTCCACCACGCACACAAAACATGAGGAGAACGGCTTTAACCTCGGATCATGGCATAAAGTAGGGATAGAGATTCCATTACGTTTCGCCACATCCAGAATGGTTTCCCCTTCTGTAGCTTTTACCGTTTTTCCGTTCAGTATGATATTTATTGTTTTCATTTTCTATTAGAATCAAGTATCAAGACACAAGAATCAAGATTTTTGCATCATGTTATTATGATAATTTGATGGCATCGAATTTACATTTAGTGAAACACATGCCGCACTGAATACACTTATCCTGTATGATATAATGCATACCTTTCTTTTCACCCTCAATAGCATCTGTAGGGCAATTACGTGCGCAGAGCGTACATCCGGTACAGTTGTCTTCTATCACCGTATAGGTTAGCAACTGCTTACAATTCAGCGCCGGACATTTCTTTTCAACAATGTGTGCCTCGTACTCATCACGGAAATATTTAATGGTAGTCAGCACCGGATTTGGCGCTGTCTGCCCTAAACCGCACAATGAGTTTTCCTTAATCTGAACTGCCAGTTCTTCCAGCTTTTCAATGTCGCCTTCTTCTCCGTTTCCTTCGGTAATGCGCGTCAGGATCTCCAGCATACGGCGTGTTCCCATACGACAGAACGTACATTTTCCACAGGATTCCTTCACCGTAAAATCAAGGAAAAAGCGGGCCATATCCACCATACAGGTGGTCTCGTCCATGATCACCATGCCACCTGATCCCATGATGGCACCGGTTTTATTCACCGAATCGTAATCCACGATGGTATCACCAAGGTAAGCAGGGATACAACCGCCCGAAGGACCTCCCAACTGAACAGCCTTAAATTTTTTCCCATCCTGAATACCACCACCCAGTTTGTAAATAATATCGTTAATGGTAATGCCCATTGGAACCTCAACCAGACCACCATTATTGATCTTTCCGGTTAGAGCAAACACTTTGGTTCCCTTGCTTTTTTCAGTTCCGTATTTGGCATATTCAGCCGCACCATTCAGGATAATACCCGGAATATTCGCCCAGGTTTCCACGTTGTTAATGTTGGTTGGCTTTTTCCATAACCCTGCTTCGGCCGGAAAGGGTGGACGTTTCCGTGGCATTCCCCGTTCACCCTCAATGGAAGCGATTAGCGCCGTTTCTTCTCCGCATACAAATGCTCCTGCCCCTTCTTTTACATAGATATCAAAATCCAGTCCTTCAACCCCAAAAATGTTATTCCCAAGATAACCTTTACTCCTGGCCTGTTCAATGGCAATATTCAGGCGTTTGATCGCCAGCGGATACTCTGCACGACAATAGATGACACCTGATTTAGCCTTGATGGAGAAGCCGCCAATGATCATTCCTTCCAGTACAGAATGCGGATCACCTTCCAAAATGGAACGGTCCATAAATGCTCCCGGATCACCCTCGTCAGCATTACAAATAATATATTTTTGTTCGGATTGATAATTCAGCGCAAAGCGCCATTTCAATCCGGTAGGAAAGCCACCACCACCTCTTCCGCGAATTCCGGAGTCCAGAACCTCCTGAATAACCTGTTCAGAAGTTTGGCCTTCTTCAAGAATTTTTTTTATGCCCTTATACCCACTATTCTGTTCGTATTCTTCAATGTTTTCCGGATCAATTACACCACATCGCTTAGTTACAAGCTTGGTCTGATGATTTAGAAAATACTCTTCTGCGGTATTGTACAAATCGCTTTTTACGATGTATTCCTTTACCGGTTCATTGTTGATGATATGCTTATCAATAAGCTCAGCTACCTTTTCCTCGGTTATTTCACCATACAAATGATGACCTGAAGCATCAATGACCTCCACCAATGGTTCCTTGAAGCACATCCCCACACAACTGGTTTTGGCCAGTTCAAAATCCAGCTTTTCAGCCTCCTTCAATTGCTGCAGCTTACTGTAGACTTTGGATGCACCTGCAGCAACACCGCAACTGCCTAATCCGACTATGACTTTTGTGTTCTGCATGGTTCTTATTTTGTGGAATTATCTTTTAGTCTTATTTCATGGATGATCCGAACGGCCTGTTTGCCGGTTAGTTTTCCATAGGTCTCATCACCAATCATCATCACCGGTGCCAGGGAACAGCATCCTAAACATGCCACTGACTCCAGTGTAAACATTCCATCGGGAGTTGTTTCACCGTCCTTCACCTTCAGGCTCTCAGCAAGCGATTCAGTAATGGTTCCAGCATTCTGGACATGACAGGCAGTACCATGGCACACTTTTATGATGTTTTTCCCCACCGGATTAAGGCGGAATTGTGTATAGAAAGTTGCCACACCGTACATATCACTCAATTCAAGTCCCGCTTGTTCGGAGATTTTTACCATGGCCTGACGCGGAATATATCCGTAAATATCCTGTGTTTTTTGAAGCAAAGGAATCAGATTTCCTGCCTTTCCACGGTAAGTATTAATCAGGTCATCAATAAGAGACAGATCAATATCAGCCTGATCTTGTTCAGCCTCTTTCTCAACCATTAATCGTTGTACTCTCATACAATTCAAGTTAATTATTTTCAGAGCTAAATCGCTCCTCATAGCAAACAAAAATAACAATTCCTATCATCCTCTGAAACAATATCTTTGATCTCTCATCAATTCAAATTGAAACTAAATTACGATAAGGAACCGAACAATGAAAAATGAACTGTAAACAATGAATAACTATATAGATTTATAATGTTGTTCCCAATCATTTCTACACTTCAAAAACAATTTTACTGCACTGATTCCTGAATTGATTTATCCACATTACCATTGATGTTAAGAATATGAAAGCGTTGAATCTTTCTTTCGATAATCCCCGGGATTTTACTAATTTTATTAGCTTAAAAAAATAAGGATATGCGAACCTCAATACTTATAGTTCTCCTGACCGGATATGTTTCCATACTATTTTCACAGGAAAACGTTCAACTGAATTACAGCGAACCGGAATTTACAACCGTTCAGAATATTATTTCGGCTGTTGACAGTAGGGATGGCGTACTTCAGGTTTTAAAAAAGGATCATAAAAGAGATTTTTATGTTGAATCTTACAACTCCGATGACTTAAAGCTGATAAATACAGAGGAGATAAAACTTTCAGCGGCAGATAATGCTTCATTCTATTTCACACCGGTGGATCTGGTGAATCTCAACAATGAAAATTACATGGTCCTTTCTGCGATAGATCCGGGAAATATGAAGCAGTACATAGCTATTCAACAAATTGATAAAACCGGTAAAGCAGTTGGTAAAGTTAAACAAATCGGATCATTTAAGATCGGGGAATTATTTGAACAATACAGCATGAAGGTGGTAACTTCGGCAAATCATACTTTTCTCACAGTGATGGCTCCCGTCAGTGCTACTGATGAAGCCGCATTCACGTCTGAATTCATATTATACAATGCCACCAACCAATCTATAGGGTATTATCTTCTGACTACAGATTATGAAGCACAATGGACAAACGTTGGAAAAATAAGAGTGACAGATTCAGGTCGCATTATCGTCGCCATTTCAGAACGAAAAAATAACCAGTTGCGGCCCAGCTACATGAAGGAAATAAAACTGAATCTTTACATCAGTCAAGCGGACAATGCATTTAAAACCGTGGATGTTTATTCTATGGATTATGAGTATTCCACATTTGATTATCGACTGTCACCCGATCAGAATAATATTGAGTGCTGGGGCATGTATTCAGATGTTGATAACAGGTTTGGAGGAGATGATGCCAATGGTCTGTTTAATATTACTATTGATGTTGAAACAGGATTGTTGAAACAAGATGTAAAACAACCATTTAAAAAGGATATTATAGCAGACCTTCTGAATACAAAAGAATCAAAATTAAATAAGCACAAAGGTCTGCCCAAACAATATAAAATCATTGATGTTATATTTCGCGGAAAAGAAAGATGGCTGGTTTTTGATAATGTTATTTACAGAAAGTATAATACATATGATCCCAGATATGGGTCTTATGTTCATAATGATTTTTACCAGTTTGGATCCGCTATTATTATAAAAACTGACAAAAGCTGCGAGGTATCCGATTACACTGTTATCCCTAAAAAGCAGTGGTCATTCAACGATAACGGCGTATACAGCTCGATGATGGTCAAAGAGAAAGGGGACCGGATTCTGCTTTTCTTCAATGATTTTATAAAAAACACAACGGCTGAGAAGATTCCCGAAGCAGAAGTAAGAAGAATGGACGACCCGCTAAAATCAGGACTTTTTATGGCTGAAATAGAAAAGGACGGCACATGGTCAAAAACACTGATAAAAAACAATCTGGAGGACAAAAAGCTTATTTTCCCCCGTTCTGATCTGGCAAACGAAAAAAATGTACAGTTTGGATTATTCTCTGAAAAAGTTTTCTCAGATAAAGAAAACGGACTGAACCTGGGAATATATAAGCTAACCTACTGATTTAACTTATATCTTTTTCAAAAATCCGGTATTTCTTGTATATCGTATAATCCTGCCGTTCCATTAAGGCCCGCATGCGAAGATTTTCCTCCATAATCAAATGACTGTCAAGGGTAGTCAGTTTTCCTTTATTGGCAGACTCAAACAAGGCCACCGTCATAAGGGCATCAATGCCTGAATTCTGAAGATTAGTTTTCACACAACCCAGAAGCAGGTTCAATTGCTTTGTGGTTTTAAATGAGCGCAAAATATATGCAAACCCAATTGGGAATAACCTCCCTTTTGCTTGTTTAAATCCTTTACTTATATCCGGCATGGCCACGATAAAGGCAACAACATTGTTGTCAGGATCAACCACAACCTTGATGTATTCATGATTTAATAACGGCAAAAACCTCTCGGAAAATTCTCTGGCTTCCTGCTCATCCAAAGGCGCAAAGCCATAAATATCGGTATACGTTTCGTTAATCAGGTCGAACACAGGCTGAACATAGGGTCTTATTTCTTTTGAGTTTTTAAACTTCAATACCTTAAAACCTCTTTTTTTAACCCTTTCCGCTATGCGATAATATACATCAGGAACAATTTCAGGGATCGTACTTCTGTACTGAAACAAGTCAAGTTTTTTGCCATAACCACGTCGCTCGGTAAAATCAACCATGTACTGAAAACTATGGTTCGTAACCATCACTGTAACCGGATCATCGAACCCGTCAATTAGAAATCCCTGCGGATCCTTATCTGAAAATCCCAGTGGCCCTACCACTTTTTCGGTTCCTTTGTCCTTTGCCCATTTTTCCACGGCATCTGTCAGTGCTTCAAAAACCTCATAATCCTCTGTGCATTCCAGGAAACAAAAGCGGGCATTGTTTTCTTTATGGCCGGCATTATACACATGATTTATGATGCCCATGATACGGCCTTCCACCTTCCCATCCTTTTCTGCGAGAATCATAACGGTATCGCAGTGTTCAAAGGCATGGTTTTTTGTTTTATCAAATACTTTCCATTCATCCGAAAGAAGCGGCGGTAACCACTGCTTATGGTGTCTGTGAATTTTAAACGGCAGATGAATAAACGTCTTCAGATCGCTTCTATTAAGAACTTCCCGAACTGTAACCATGCTGTAAAATTAAGTTGAACCTGTTTTATTCCATCCGTCAGGAATCCTGTATATCAAGCCGGACAATATGAGTATTAACGGAGCCAGAACCAATCCTCCTATCACATCAACAGCGTAATGCGCTTTGATATAAACGGTTGAAAAGATAAGAATGATGACCACCGGCCATATCACATGAAAAAAATGCGGAATATATTTCCTTGAAAGAATCAGAATAATAACCGAGATGCCCACATGCGAACTGGGGAATGCTCCAGTAGGCTGTTCTGCCATTTTCTGAACAAAATGCACAGCAGAAGCGAATAAATACCCTCCCGGCACCACATTTTCGGGATATGAAAAGTAAAACTGCGGACCCTCGGATGGAATGATACTAAACAACAAATAAAATACATACATTGAAAAAGTCAGTTCAAACATCAGACGCTTAAAGCTATCCCTCTTTTTTACAAAAACGTAAATTGCAAATCCGGCCAGAAGAATATAAAAACTAAAATATCCAAAATACATCAGTTCGCTGAACAGATGACCGGGAAAGTGCTCTGAAAAAACGAGGCTCGGCTGCATGCCAAAAAGGGCTTCATCAACCCGAATCAACAGTGGGTCAATATTGCTGAAGAGAAACTTGTTGTAATGTACTGTTTCGGAATAAAAATAACCGCTCAGAATCAGCGGATAAGCGTAACGCATCAGCAACAGGACAGGGTTCAAAGTCCTTTTTTCATAATATATCAGCAGAAAAACTATTGGTAGTATCAGTATCCGAATTAAAATCAGTGGTAAAATATGCACAGATGCATCTATTGCAAATGCCATGAGAAACGTACTGAAAAACAGATAGCTTAAAAAGGCGTAATCGATCTTCTTCAATGTTGCGTCGTTGGGATTGATAAAACTGAGTAAATATAGGTTTTTATGTGATATGTTCGACATACCCTATTTTACTCTCTTTCGAAATCAAGTATTAAACGGAATCTTTTGTTAAAATACAATATTTAGTGCTAATTAATCACAGCAATTCAAATCTTCTTGATTATAAAACATTAATTGTTTAAATTTAAAGATCCTAAATGAATTTAAATGGCCTATTATATAGTAACTCACCAAAACATCTGCAATATTAGTCTAACTATTACGTAATTATACTCAAAATATAAAATTATGCTAAAAGACCGAATTACCTTTTACAAAGAACTTGAGGAACGAAGAAATTCAAAATTAATGGTTTATGTGACAAGTGACAGACCAAATCTTGGAACGCAAATTGCCTCAGACATTTTAAGTCCATTTACAGAACACCTCGACAAAATTGGTGATGTTGAAAAAATCAGCCTCTATATTTATACTAGAGGAGGGAACACACTTGCCGCTTGGACTTTAGTCAATTTGATAAGAAACTTTTGTAAAGATTTTGAAGTAATAATACCTTTTAATTGTCACAGTGCAGGAACATTAATCTCTTTAGGAGCAAACAGAATTATTATGACCAAACAAGCGACATTGGGACCTATTGATCCAAGTGTGAATGGACCATTAAACCCTCAAATTCCAGGCACAAACAATCCTAATGCTAAAGTTCCTATCAGCGTAGAATTTGTAGATGCCTATCTACAGATGGCCAAAAGTGAATTAGGGATCAAAGATCAAATAGGGCTCGCCAACATTTTAATAGACTTGAGTAAGCATATTCATCCTCTTACCTTAGGTCAAGTTTATAAATCCAAAGCTCAAATTCAAATGTTGGCAGATAAACTATTGGAATATCACGAGATTAAAATTGAAAACAAAGATGCTGTTATCAAATTCCTTTGCTCTGAATCTGGTTCTCATGATTATACAATGCATAGAAATGAAGCTAAAAAACTTGGTTTAAACATAGAAAAACCGGATATGGAACTATATAAATGTATTAAGAATATTTATGACGACTTGGAATCTGAACTTCAATTGAGAATCCCCTTTGATCCAAATGTCATCTTAGGAAATCAGAATCATATTGACTATCAATTGAGACGAGCATTAATTGAAAGTATTGATTATGGTTGTGACGTATTTGTAAGTGAAGGAAAATTAAATCGACAAACAATACAGACACCACCTAACAACCAACAGACAATAATTCAAGACAATAGAACGTTTGAAGGGTGGAAAAAAGAATTATTAGATTAATTTGGAAAAATTTCTAACTTTGTAATGTTAAAGAGTAAATTATGGCAACTACTGGATATACAATAACTTCTGCCAAATTCGATAATACGGCAATTGAAAATCCATATTATGAAACTTCATCAAAACGTGATACACTAGTTGATGAAATGAAAAATAATCAGATAATAATTGACAATAATTTATTAATAATTGAAGATTCTATAATTGAAGAAAAAATTAAATAAATCATTTTAAAATATTTTACGTTAATGCGGTATAATTTTAAAAATTATACCGCATTTTTATATCATTGCAATTTATAGTCTCATGAAACCTCACCACATCCATTTATTTCTTACATCGCTGTTACTATTTTCAGCCTGTCATAACAAATACGAGACCATAACAGGCTATTGGGAAGCTACATTTGCGGATTCGGTTAATTTTCCTAACCAAATATTGTATTTTAATGCTGAAAATGGAAAATTAAAACTAACCATTGATGAACCGAAAGATGGCTTATTACACGTTCCTGGAGAACATGTCTGGTTTCAAAATGACAGTCTGCACTATGAAACTGTAAGCGGAATCTACAAATATGACGGAAAACTAAATCCTGATAAAAATATCATAAAAGGCATACGGTTTGCCGGAACGACCTATTCATCTCCGTTTATCATAAAACGTACTACACCAGAAGCACTTACTTATTACAAAATACCACGCCTTAAAGCTAACGGGGATCGCGAATTTTCATATACATATCGTCCTCCGGTTCATGCAGAGGATGGCATTGCAACCGGCACCCTGGCTAATGCAGGCATTGATACCAGCTATCTGGTTCAGCTTGTTAAAGATATCCTGAGCGGTAAAATGGCTACTGTTCACAGTCTTCTGCTTGTAAAAGACAATAAACTGGTATTTGAGGAATATTTTCACAACTATAACATCCATGATGTACACAAGGTAGAATCTGTGATCAAAACCATTCAATCAGCCCTGGTTGGCATTGCCATTGACAACGGGTTTATTCCGGACGAGAATGAATATGTCAGCAACTATTTTTCGAACAGGGACAGTACCCAATGGATCAGAAAAAATTATCCGGTACAAATCAGACATCTTTTAAGTATGACGTCCGGCTTGGAGTGGAAGCCCTATAACGAAGATGGACCAAGTGATGATTCTGAGATTTACCTGTCACCGGATTACATCAACTACGTCCTGAATAAAAATCTTATTAACAAACCAGGGAAAACGTTTTTGTACAACAACCGCTTTAACTTTTTGCACCAGGGTATAATAGAAAAAACTTCCGGCATGCCCCTGGACAGTTTTGCAAAGACTTTTTTATTTGATCCGCTGGGAACAGATGAATATGAATGGAAGATAATTGAAAACGGGAATTATAAATTTCTTGATGCACTGAAGCTTTCACCCAGGACAATGATAAAGTTCGGTATGTTATACCTTAATAAGGGTAAATGGAATAACCAGCAGATTATCTCGCCGGAATGGGTACGCGTTTCAACTGAGAAGCATGCCAATGCAGGAACACTGGATTACGGTTATACCTGGTGGATGAGAAACTATACTGTTAATGGAAGATCATTCCGGACTATATTTGCCCTTGGTCACGGAGAACAGATCATCATGCTGATTCCTGAAGCCAATGCTGTATTTGTTATGACAGGTGGTAATTTTATGCTGAAGCCTCAACGCCAGGATGAGATACTGACCCGCTACATACTGCCTTCGTTAAATACAAACCACACAACTGCGTCAGCAATTGATCTTCACAAGCTTACAGGTTCCTATGAAACCATTAGTCACGAATTCCTTCAAATAGAACTCCTTGACGGGAAAATTCAAGTTACAGATCCGGCAGGACGACAGTTTAGCTTGCTGCCAAAATCAGGAAATGTATATCAGGTTGAAAATTCACCGCTAACCGTAACATTCTATCTGGATGATTCCGGTTCTTTAATAACAGCTTATATCTATAACAATACTCAGATAGTGGATAGATTAGTAAAGAAAGAGGCTAATGATGAGTAATTAGTAGCAGGTCTGGAATGATTTATGAAATAAAATCTGTTTTCTACAATGTTTATTTACCATTTGTTTTCATGTCGCCAAAACAATTCGTAAATTTATATGTTTCTAAACAGGAATGATTCTTATTTAGATACAATTCAAATGAAAGTGACAGCAGAAGAGGTCAGAACCAAACTTGTGGGTGCAGGGCTAAAAGTAACACCACAACGGATGAATATCCTTGAGGCTGTTTATGCCCTTAAAAACCATCCTACAGCTGAAAGAATCTGTGAGTTCATCCGGGAACGCAATCCTAATATAGCCACCGGAACAGTTTACAAGGTACTGGAAACCCTGGTTGAAAAGAATATCATTAAAAAAGTTAAGACAGACAGGGATATTATGCGTTACGATGGACTGACGGAAAATCATCATCATTTATACTGCTCCGAATGCGATGTAATTGAAGATTATTTCGATAGCGATCTGGATAATTACTTAAAAGATTATTTCAACCATAAACAGTTGCCGGGATTTAAAATAGAAGATATAGTGCTTCAGATCCGGGGAAAATTTAATAAATGCTGAGAAAGTCATGTATACACATCATATATGCGATACATAATTTATAGTAAATCGAAATACTCTGAATGCAATTGAAGAATTGTATCAGTCATCATTCTCTTCCACCCAAAACTAGATTTTTATTACAGACATAGTGTCTTATTGATAATTATTAAAAGAATTCAATTTTACTGAATATTACTCACCATGTTAGAAAAAATTGTAAATTTTAGTGTCAGAAATAAACTGATCGTAATTCTCTTCACATTAACAGTTGCAGGCTTTGGTTTTTATTCCATCCTTAGAATACCGGTTGGTGCAGTACCTGATATTACCAACAACCAGGTTCAGGTCATTACAACTTCAGGAAACCTATCGACCCAGGAGATTGAGCAGTTTATTACTGCTCCTGTAGAAATGGAAATGGCCAATTTGCCTGGAGTAGAGGAAATCAGGTCAGTATCAAAATTTGGTATTTCGGTTGTTACCGTTGTGTTTAAAGAAAATTTAGGCACGTATCTTCCCCGTCAGTTAATTGCCGAAAAAATCAAGAGTGCATCGGCCAATATTCCCGAAGCCTACGGTGCACCCGAAATGGGTCCTATCACAACCGGACTGGGTGAGATATACCAGTATATTGTGGATGTAAAACCCGGATACGAAAACAAGTATTCTCCAATGGAATTAAGGACCATTCAGGACTGGATCATCAAACGAAGATTATCAGGCATTAACGGGGTAGTAGAAATAAACAGCTGGGGTGGTTATTTAAAGCAGTACGAAGTAGCGGTTGAGCCTTCGCGCCTGTTAAGCCTTAATATAACCTTGATGGATGTATTTAATGCCCTTGAAAAAAACAACAGTATTTCAGGAGGATCCTATATTGAGAAGACAAACCAAAGTTATTTTATCAGGGGCGATGGGCAGGTAACATCTCTGGAGGACATAGAAAACATTGTGGTTAAAAACAATGCCGGGACGCCTGTATTAGTAAAGGATCTGGGCAAAGTTCATTATGGTTATGCCAACCGTTTCGGAGCCATAACGGCAAACGGGAAAGGAGAAACAGTATTGGGGCAGATCATGATGCTCAAAAATGCAAACTCCAAAGAGGTTATTAATGAAGTAAACTCCAGAGTGGCCGAGATACAGACGAATCTACCGGAAGGCATATTCATTAATCCCATTCTGGAACGTAGCGAACTGATAGCCAAAACATCGTTTACTGTGGTTGAAAACCTGGTTCTTGGTGCCATTATCGTTATGCTGACTGTTATCCTTTTACTTGGTAATATCCGGTCCGCACTTGTAATTGCATCCATGATACCTTTGGCACTACTGTTCACCATTTCAATGATGTATATTTTTGGGATCGATGCCAATTTAATGAGTTTGGGCGCACTGGACTTTGGAATCATAATAGACGGTGCGGTGATCATCGTAGAATTTATTGCCATAAAAATGACGGTGCAAAAAAAGGAGATCCTGGAAAGTGACAAAAATGGGCGCCAAACTATTATGGACAGGATATCACACGAAGGAGCTTCAAAAATGATGCAGTCCGCCATTTTCGGACAGGTGATTATTCTGATCGTATTTATTCCCATTCTTTCATTAAGTGGAGTGGAGGGAAAAATGTTCCGTCCAATGGCACTGGCTTTTTCCTTTGCGATTATTGGCGCCATGATTATGGGGCTTACCTGGCTTCCGGTTGCCTCTTCTTTATTCCTGAGACCAGGAAAAACGAAAAAACGAAATATTTCAGACTGGATCATGAAGATCGCCTACAATTCCTATCACCCGGTTATCGAATGGTCCTATGATCACAAAAAGATTGTGCTTGGGCTTGCTATTATATCACTCATTTTCACAGGTGTATTATTCTCAAAAATGGGCGGTGAATTTGTTCCGACACTTGATGAAGGTGATTTTGTGATCCAACCCGTATTAAAAACCGGCACATCCCTTTCGAAAACAGTTGAGACAACTACAAAAATGGAAAATATACTGATAAAGGAATTTCCCGATGAAGTTCATCAGATAGTATCCAGAATTGGTGCGGCAGAAGTACCAACCGACCCGATGTCGATGGAAGAAATCGATATGATCATCAAATTAAAACCAAGGGAAGAATGGACTGCTGCAAAAGGGAAGGAAGAACTGGCTGATAAATTCAAAAATGCATTATCGGTTATTCCCGGAATTGATTATGAATTTACACAGCCCATCGAAATGAGGTTTAACGAACTCATAACAGGTGTACGATCCGATATTGCCATTAAAATATTTGGTGAAGATCTTAACTATATCACTCAAAAAGCTGCGGAGGTGAAGGATTTAATTGCTGATATTCCCGGTGCAAGTGATGTTATACTGGAGAAAACATCAGGTCTGCCACAGATCAGGGTAAAATATAACAGAAGTAAAATTGCATATTATGGCGTTAATATCGACGATTTAAACACGTATTTATCATCTGCCTTTGGGGGGAAAATTGTCGGAGTTGTTTTTGAAGGTGAAAAACGGTTTGATATGGTCATGCGTTTTGGAAATGAAAACCGGACAGGCATTGAAAATATCCGACAACTTCAGGTTCCTGTTTCCACAGGTGCACAAATACCATTGTCTGAACTTGCAGAAATTTCTTACACGCAGGGTCCGGCTAAGATATCGCGTGACAACACCCAGCGACGTGTTGTAGTTAGTGTGAATGTGAGAAACCGCGACTTGCAATCTGTGATCATGGATATACAGCAGCGCATAAATGACAATGTCAAACTCAGTCCCGGAAATTATATTGAATATGGCGGACAGTTTGAGAATTTACAGAACGCATCCAACCGCCTGCTGATTGCTGTTCCCATAGCAATGTTGTTAATATTTATCTTTTTACATTTTGCTTTTAAATCATTGCGCGATGCCATCATGATTTTCACAGCGATCCCATTATCTATTGTTGGAGGTGTATTCCTGTTATGGTTACGCGGGATGCCTTTTAGCGTTTCTGCAGGTGTAGGTTTTATCGCATTGTTCGGTATAGCTGTACTAAACGGAATTGTACTCATTGAACATTTAAAGGAACTGGAACATCAGGGTATGAAATCAATGCGGGAGCTGATCATGACAGGAACAAAAGACCGCCTGCGCCCTGTTATGCTAACTGCAGGTGCGGCAGCCACAGGATTTTTGCCTATGGCAATATCTACCGGAGCCGGAGCCGAAGTGCAGCGCCCGCTTGCCACAGTAGTCATTGGCGGACTGGTAACATCTACCATGCTTACGATGATTGCTCTGCCACTCCTTTACGAAATATTTTACAACGTAAAACGCATTCAGCTTTTTCCGTTACGGTTTATCCGGTCAAATAGTACTAGCATTATCATCTTGTTATTACTAATGCCCGGCCTTTCGTTGTTCGGACAAAACAAAACACTGAACTTAAATGAAGCGATTGACATTGCCGTTCAAAACAATGCAGATATTGCGGCATATTCGCTCAAAGTAGATGAAAGTAAGGCTTTAAAGAAAACGGCATATGCATTTGATAAAACAACGGTCAATTATGGACTGGATCAGAATAATATTGCTGAAAACGGTTACCCGTTGAAAGTATGGGGGGTTGAACAGAGCTTTAGTTTTCCAACGTATTATTCGGCTCAAAGCAATTCCAGGTCTATTGAAGTCTCCATGGCTAAAACAAGACTAGACATTCAAAAAAGGATTGTCATTAAAGATGTTTCATATGCATTTTTCAATTACCAGATGCTTCGGAATAAGCAAAAGCTGTATCTTAAACTGGACAGTTTATATACGGAGTTACTGAACAATTCTGAAAAAAGAGCGGAAAAAGGTGACATCAGCCGACTTGATGTATTAAATATTAAAGCTAAAAAAAGTCAGACAGGCATATTTCTGAACTCCATTGAAATTGATCTGGGAAATACTTACAAAAAACTCAAAACACTAATGAATTACGATGCCGACTTTTATGTATCTGATTCACTTGAGTTCATACAAACAACGACGCTGAAAACGGATTCGGTTCCATCGATTCAACTCCTCAGGTTTGAGAATGACTTTACGAATTCCCTGATTAAAATTGAGAAGAATAAAACGCTTCCTGATTTCACGGTTAATTACTTTCTTGGATCGAACCGTTATGATAATTCAAAGATCTACCATGGTTTTCAGGTTGGCGTGGCTATTCCACTTCTTTTTGCAGATGACAAAGCCAGAATCCAGGCTGCAAAAATTGCGGGTCATGCACAAACCATATCATCAGAGAATGAGATTAAAAAAATAAACACAAGTTTAAATGAACTCATAAATTCACGGTTAAAATACAAAGCTTTACTTGATTACTACTTTACTGAAGGGAAAATGCTGTACAAAGAAATAATGAGAACAGCATTGAAATCGTATGAACTTGGGGAGATAAATTTCTACCAGTTTGTCACTAGTTTCGAGTCAGCATCAGGAATTGAGCTTGATTATTATGATAATCTTTTTAACTACAACGTCATTTCTTCAGAAATAATAAACTATTCAAAATAAACAGTAACGATTATGAAATCACACTTTATTTTATCCATACTATTATTCAGTACCGTATTTTTATCCTGTCAGCATAAATCTGCAGAGACTGAAGAAACTGCTTCAGATTTGATTCAAATAACAAAAGCCCAGTTTGATACCGAAAAGATGGCTTTGGGAGAACCTGCCCTAAGCCCGTTTTCTGATATGGTATACTTTACAGGTACAATTACGCCCAAAGCAAACGGGAAAGCACAAATCAGCCTTCCTGTCCCCGGAATAATCAGCAAGGTATATGGAAAACCCGGTATGCAAACTATTAAAGGGACATCTTTAATAGAAATATCGGGAGGTGTGCTGATTGATCTGCAAAAAGACTATGCAGAATCAGCTGCCATGCTCAAACGACTGAAAAGTGAATACGAAAGAACCAAAGAGCTTAATGACGAAAATATTGGTTCAAAAAAAGAGTATATCATGGCAGAAAGCAACTATTTGGCAGAAAGAGCCAAATTTAATGCTTTGAAACTTAAATTAGAGAAAATAGGGTTGGATGTAAACCGGGTTCAGGATGGTAATTTTTATACATCTTATACACTTAAGGCACCCATTAAAGGTTATCTTACAAACATAAATGCAACCGTTGGACAGTTTATTGAACCGCAGCAAACCATTGCTGAAATTGTTGATCCTGAATCTTTCCAGATTAAACTTTCAGTTTTTGAGAAAGACATCAATAAATTAAAACCGGGTCAAACCATTGAATTCTCTCCGGCCGGTAACAAAACCATCAAACATACAGCTAAGTTAGCTTCAGTTGGTAAGGCCATCATGCCCGATACCCGCTCCATTGAATGCTTTGCGGATATTGATGCTTCCGAATCTGCAAATTTTGTAAATCAACAATTTGTGGAAGGTAATGTTATTACAAACTCAGAAATGGTGTTTGCTCTACCTGAGTCTGCAGTAGTATTCTCAGATAATGATGCCTATATCTTAATGTATGAAAAAGAAACACCTGAAGATTATTTTTTCAGTAAAGCAAAAATAAAAACTGGTAGAAAAACAGAAAAACTGGTAGAGCTTACTGATGTACCACAATCTAAAAAAATACTGGTAACAGGAGTCTATAATCTAAATATTGAATAAGTTTTCCGGTATCAGACCAACTGAATGTTATTAATTCAATATAACATTGACGCAATAAAAAGGGGACGCACAATGTGTCCCCCAAGTACCTAAAATCAAGATTATGGTGTTAGTTAAAAAGGTTCAGTACACTATCCATTGAAATGTATTTATAATTCTGGCTCATCTTTTTTCGCCCGTCATAATTGTATCCATCCTGAACCACCAGAATGCCTTTGGGATATTTCGTTCCCATTGGAACAGCACTAATATCAATGCCATCTGTTTCTTCCACACCATCAACTTCACCATCAACAATTCTGAAACTACCCAGATATTTATTACTATCCTGCCTTTCAAATACAGCATAAGAATAATTTCCCTGCGACGATGCCAGCAGAAGGCCTTTCCCATTCCCTGAATCATATATGGCCAATCCTTCTATGTCATATTTAATGTTGTTGTTATCTTCAGAGCTATTCATCACAAATGATCCCTTTGTTGATCCTTCCGGTTCTGCATTGAATTTCCAGATTCCAGCCTGCTCTTCACCCAAATACAGCAGAGCATTTTCATCATCAGTCACCATCCCTTCCGTTTGGGTTCCTACCGAAAAAGCGCGTACCAATCGGGCATCGATCCTGTCACCTGCATTAAACAACTCCCATTGCTCCACTTCACCGGCTTTGCTGTTAACAAACACGTAGAATTTGCCTGATATCCTGCTTTGGTACATACACAAGCCATAAACTTCATTCTTCATCTGTGATTGTATCATGCGTGCATGAATAGTATCAAGTTTCCCGTCCTCGTAAATACGGTATAATGATATGGTTTGAAAAGACCTGTTGGATGCTGCAACAATGTCTACAGTATCGCCATTCAGCGGATAACCCTGTCTGATATCACAGTTGTTCATTTTACCGGAGGCCAGATAGTAAAGTTGATCACCTTCCATGTTATATGTTGCCATACCACCTTTTTTATCGGTTCCAACAATTATTGACTTTCCCGGATTTTTTCGGTTGATCCAAATAGCCGGATCATCAGCGGAATCTTCGTTTTTACCTTCCGGAACCGGAGTGGTCTCATCTGTTGCAGAAACAACATTTTTAATATGCTCTCCTGCTTTCCGGGAACCTTCACTCGGTCGGTTACATGAAAAAAGGAATATCCCAAGACCTGTTATAATTACGTAGTTAAAATGCTTCATAGAGACTTTTTAAAATTCAGGGCCTGCAATGCAGGCCCTGTTAATTCATATAAAATTATCAAATATCAAATTTAATACCTAAAAATATTTTAGGCCCATAATATTCTTCCTGCATCATATATTCAGAAGTTCCCTGATAATATCTCAGCGGCTGATTCAAAAGGTTATTTGCCTCAAAGAATACGTTAAGTTTCTTATTGATCGAATAATTTGCATTGAAGTCCAGATAAGTTACTTTATCGTAGTACCTGTCATAAAATGCTTCATCTCCCATCTCATCAATAAACGCATCTGCATAATTAAACGATGCCCTTAAAGTTAGCTTCTTCCCTTCGTAATAAAGAGAAGCATTAAGTGTGTTATCAGGAGTACCAGGTAATTTTACATCTTCATTCTCACGGCCTTCGAGGTTAAAGTTTTTAACTTTTGAATGATTGTACGTGTAATTGGCATAAAAACCTGTCTGCTTCAAAAATCCCGGAAGAAAATCAAACTGTCTCTGGAAAGACAACTCAATACCATAAAGATTTGCATCTCCCGCATTTAGCGGCTGGTAAAACTTATCGTATATATTTCCGGCATATTCATAGTCGCGTGATTCCTGAGTAACTATAAAATTTGTAATGCTTTTATAGAAAACACCGGCAGATATCTCTCCGATGCTTTTGTAATAGTGTTCAAACATCACATCGAAATTCATGGATGTTGTAGGCACTAGTTCTGGATTTCCGATTTCAGCTTCCATATCTTCTAGGTTAATCTGAACATGCGGAACCAGGTCAAAATATTTAGGACGGGCAATTGTATTGGTCCACGCGAATTTCAGCATCGTATTTTTTCTGAAAGAGTATTTTCCTATAATACTTGGTAGAATATTCATATAGTTATCGGTCATAGGCCCTGTTACCGTCAACGTTTCATCCCCTTCAGTATCAACCTTAAGCTCCCTGCCTGTATATTCAAGATTCGTTGCTTCCATGCGCAAACCAGCTATCATGTCCAGTTTTTTGCCAATACTCTGATCATATCTAATATAACCTGCAAATACATTTTCTTTGGCATTAAAGTTACCAGCCAGTTCTTCAAGAACCTGTGTTTTTGTAAAACCCGAATTAAAATCAATACCACCCAAATATTCCTTCGAAATAAAACTCCCGGCCTGATACTGATCTCCCGCAAGGAAATTATCTTTCGTCACGTCAACCAGATTCTGAAACGAACCGGCATTAAATGCATCCTCATCATCCGGCTCATATTCGTAAAAATCATTATCACGTTTCTTCTCCTTTCCTTTGTAGCTTGCTCCAAATTTTAGTCTGTTTTTATATTTACCATCCATGAGCGGAAGAGAGAAATCCATTTTAAAGTTTTTATCCACATCATCTGTATACTGATGCTGTTCTGTCAACTCTTTCAATCCCCATTCACTGTTTAAGTCCTTTGCCTCGGGCGTTACAATATTATAAACCGGTTTATTGGTATTTGAAAGATCCGGATTAATAACAGTTCCTTTATAACGGTACGCAATATATCTTTCATTGGGCCTGTCTTCCGAGGCTTTCGCATAGGAACCTTTCCATTTTAATTCTGCTGCCCCAAAATGATGTTCCCCATTTAAAGAAAAATCCATGGCTTTCTGATCCTCCAGACGGGCATATTTATTATCTCCGGTACCAGCCTTTGTCTGTCGACGCATTTCTGCTTCCCAAACACCATCATCATCATTATACTCAATATCTTTAAAGCGCAACCTGTATCTGTTTTCCCAGTCTTTGCGATGATTATAAATCCCTTTAAGTTCTATTTTATGATTCGCGTTAAAGTTATAATCGAATGAAGCAGAATAACTTTGGCGTTCGCGTTGCACATTATAGGTACGAACTTGAAAATCGGTCATGTAACTCATACCATCACCCTTTTCCCATTCACCTTCTATGTTATCAGATCCTAAATGAATATTCTGGTATGAACCGGAAAGCACCATACCTAATTTATCTTTTAAAAATCTGTCGCCGTAAACCAAAGAAAAATTACCGTCAGCCTTATTTGATAAAAAGTTATATCCACTACCTACAGTACCAGAAATACGACGTTTATAAGGAGAACTCTTAGTCACAAGATTAACAGATCCGCCGATGGCGTCTGCGTCCATATCTGGTGTAACAACCTTATTTACTTCTACCATCTGAATCATATCCGATGGAATCAGGTCAAGCTGAATAGAACGTGTTTCAGCTTCTGCAGAAGGGATACGATCACCATTAATAGTTACAGAATTATATTCAGGAGCCGTACCCCGAATATTACCAAAACGAGCCTCTCCCTGATCGTATTGGACATTAATACCAGGAATTCGTTTTAATGCATCACCAATATTGGCATCAGGAAACCTGGTCACCTGATCGGACGATATAACATTGGTAATATTTACACTGTTTTTTTGTTGGTTCATAGCTTTTGATTGTCCCTGCAGAGAACTGTTTACAACCAATTCTTCCATGTTTATTCCCGCCTCCATTTCAAAGTCCAGGGTAACTGTTTCTCCCCCTGTCACTTTAACATCTTTAGACTGGGATTTAAAGCCAATGTATGATACCGACACGGTGTAGTCACCTTCTTTGGCAACTGTCAAACGATAGAATCCGTTCACATCTGAAATTGAACCTTTATTTATCGACTCTATAAATACCGAAGCGCCTGGCAAAGGCAGGTTCTGTTCGTCTACAATCCGACCCGCTATCGTTGGTTTACTGGCACCTGCATCTGTGTTTTCATTATCAGCATTCGCACCATAAGAAATTATTCCCAAAAGGAATAAAATGAGTAGAAACTTTCGCATAATTAATAGGTTTTTAAATTAAGCCCCAATAATATGCCATAAGCATCTCATTACTATATCATTGAAAATAAGTTTGAATAACAAACCCATGTCGATCTTACTACACTGGTTATTTGGTCTTCATAAAAATAAATGGCCACTCAATTGATTATCCGGCAGGAAAAAACCATGCAGAAAATGTAACACAAGACAATGAAAATAAACAGATTATCCAGTGATTATTTCAGCTGCACACAGATTACATATATGGAATTGCCAAAGAATGTTTTGAACGGGTGGCTCAACTAGAAATTATATATCCCAGGAAAATTGATTTTGTTGTGCATCGGGAATTCCGGAATCTGTGCTCTGTTTCTGTAGAACACATGCTCAAAAAGATAACAGGCAGGTAGAATTCTCTGTTCCCTGGAAAGTGTTATCGAAAAAACAGGGACAACACGAGAATAGTGGACTTCAAGAGATGCCCTTACTAACCTTTTAACTGAGGAGCACGGGACTTTTACTATTTTATAATTCCTTACAGTTATATTCAACCTCTGTCAGTTCAAATTCTCCATAACAAAAATCCGAGTCTGGTTTATGATAAATTGTAGACGCTTTCGTTCCAACCCGGTTTCCGTTAAAATCCTTGTACTCTGCGAATGGAGTTGACCAGGGATAATTCATATATGTTTTGCCATCTGCTGTTTCAAATCTATCATTGCTGATAAAGTTAATCAACTCTCCTGACTCATTAAATTGTAACGTAGCAGATATTTGTATATCTCCGTTTTTATAGTTAGCCCTCACTGATAGCGGATCAATAGTTTCCCATTCAATACGTTTATCAATTAATGTTGCGGGTGCTATCAGGCACATATCATTAAAGACCGTTACTGTTTCTCCCTGATTCATTTCAGGCCCTTTCGCATCCACCACTTTAAATAGTCCGGCAATTTTAACAACCATCGATGCCTCCACATTTTTATATAAATGAATTCCTGTGGCCGGAATACCCATTTTATGGGCTTTAATATAAAATACCCGTCTTGGTGGGTCAAAAAAATCATACTGCTCGGATTTAAAATTCATCCAGCTATCACCGGGTTTGGATCTGATCCTGCCTTTACAATTAAACCTGACGTTGACTATTTTTTCCTTACCGACGACACCCGCAAGCTTTAAACATTTTTTTACAACCGAGGGTAAATGCGCTAAATCATTTTCCGCAATTATCTCAGGTTTTATACCATTTGTGCATTTTAATCCCTCAGTAACTTCGCTTTTATAAACTTTTTTCATGCCTTGTGGATAATCTGGAAAAACTGTTCCATGAATAAAGCTATTACGTCCCTCCTGTTTTACATTGTCTCAACTTAGAACAAGACGCCTGGTTCCGGAGGTGCCACTTAATTCAGAAAATCTTTATAATGTATTATTTCCTGTTGTATTAAGCTCTTTTCATCTTCCATGTAAAGGACAAAATGGCTAGTAAGAATGTTGAAACGGCATATATTAACACAATATAAAAATTATGCGATATCTCTGCAAAATCAGAACCCTTGAGCAATGCTATGGATGCATCAACACCATGTGCAAAAGGAAGCGAATAACCAATAGCTTCAAAAGTGCCACCAATTTGTTTCAGTGGCGTCCATGCTCCGGAAAACAGACTGATGGCTGTAATGAGCAAAGCACCCACACCTGATACCTGATTGACTGTAAACAATGCACCGATCATTGTGCCAAGGCTGATGCATATAGTTGCAATTAAAAGGATAATTAGAAAGGATACAAAAATATTGCTGAAGGTAGCACCAAGAAATACTCCAACTATAAAACATACAACGATTTGCAAAATTGCCAGTGGTACAAACGGTAACATGTACGACATTATAAAATCAGACGGTTTTAAGGGTGCAGCAAAAAGCCTCATCAAAAAAGCGCTCTGCCTGTCTTTTGCAAGCAATATAGCTGAGAACATGATTAAAAAGGCAAAACTAAAAATCGTAATTCCTGGCGTTAATCTTTGAGGAGCAAACATCTCTGCCTGTGCACTCTTATAAATGGAAGAGAAAAGAATCAGCAGGGCGATCGGCATTACAAGACCCAGTAAAATGGATACCGGATCACGATATATCTCTTTTATATTTCTCCTTGCAAGACTATAGAATTTCATACGTTTACCTCCTCTCCTGTCAGATGAAGGAATACATCTTCTAAAGTTGGCTCCATCATTTGTATCCCTGTAATTATTACTTTATTTTGTCTTAAAAGATCTACTATAGCATAAATATCCGGTTCTTTTGATTCTATCTCTATTCCCGATGATATTAAATTCACATCCATTCCTTTATTTTTTAGGGCATTTATCGTTTCATCATTTATGTTTTTGCCGGAAATTTTTATTGAATTGTTTTTAATATATTTCTGCTTTAATTCATGTGAAGTTCCTTTGGCGATAATATTCCCTTTATTCATTATGGCTATATGATCAGCCAATGCATCAGCCTCTTCCAGATAGTGTGTTGTTAATAAAATGGTTTTTTCATTCTTCAGTTTTTCAATATAATTCCAGACTGATTTTCTTGCATGAGGATCAAGCCCCAAAGTAGGTTCATCAAGAAAAAGTATTTCGGGATCTGAAATTAACGCCATGGCGATGCTCAATCTACGCTGTAATCCTCCCGATAATTTTCTGGCCTGATCTTTCCTGTCCTCAAGTTCAAGCAACTGCATTAAGTCCCTGGCTCTCTTTTTCGATTCATCTTTGTTAAGACCGAAAACGCCACCCATCAACTGGAGATTCTCCCGGGAGCTCAGATGACCAGCTATCGCATTTTCCTGGGGAGAAACGCCAATAATATGTTTTATTTTTAACGGATTTTCCGTAATACCAAAATCCATAACCGAGGCTCTTCCTGACGTGGGCCGAGACAAACAACACAGCATCTTAATTGTCGTAGTCTTTCCTGCCCCGTTCTCTCCAAGTAAAGAAAAAATCTCACCTTGTTTGATCTCGATGTTTATACTGTTTACAGCAATTCTCTCACCGAATTTCTTCATCAGATTTTCGGTTCTTATAGCTATTTTATCATTCTCCATGTATTTCATTTGTATTCATATTCCGGATATGCACACTCCAACAGAACACTAAAAAGCAAGCTCTAATTATAATTTCAGATCATTATTTAAGCTTTGTCCAATGCAGAAGGTTCCTTAAGGAACAAATCATTAATGTTGTGTATTAAAAATGGCGTCTTAAAGATATGTAATTGAGGGGAATAAAGCAATAGCTCTAGACATAAGATATAAGACGGAGTTTGAGCATTTATTAATGCTTAATTAGAAAAACCCACCTTCACACCGTCATTGTAAACCGTATGATTCCGGCGGCGTTAAATGGACTGGATAAATAGAATCTCATTTGACTTTTTGGTGAACTATATACCATTCCATAGTATTTTTGATTAAATTTACATGCATAATTTTTTACCTGTTATGAAAAAGATTTTGTTGTTGTGCATTTTAATTACCATTAGTTTACATTCCTTTTCTGCTTCTCCGTCAGGAAAAAGTGAGAACACTATTATAACCATTGGCATTTTACAGGGTGGCGGATCGTTAATTGGTGTGGATGTAGAACAGCGCGCTACCGACCGAATCGGCATTCAGCTTGGAGGTGGATTATTCGGTTATGGTGGGGGGATAAATTATCACCTTCAGCCAGGGATCAGAAGCTCATGTATTTCGTTTCAGTATATTCACCAGGGATACAGTACATATAGCAGCAATTTTCGCCGGAACGTATTTCTGGCAGAAAACTCTGCACTTACTGCCACATATGTTTACCGGGCCAGAAGATGGTTCACTTGTCAGATCGGTCTGGCTTACAGTCTTGATCCGGAAAACCAGGACTGGACCTTTGAATCCAATGATAATCCCATCTTTTTAATGTACTCTATTGGCGTATATCTGCCGTTTTAATCCTTTTATGAATTCTAACCTTAAAATATCCCACAAATGAAAAGCCGGTTTCTTATCATTCTTTTTTTCGTCAACATCCTGCTATGCAGTAGCCAGTCTATATTAGCACCTGAAACTAAACTCACAACAGAAGGCATTGAAAATAAAACGGTAAGCGAATTATGGTTATTGCGCAATTCAATCTTTGCTAAATATGGACGTCCGTTTAAAACTTACGAGCTCCATGCATATTTCATGAAACAACCGTGGTATAAACCAAATCAGGAATATAAACAGTCTGATTTATCCGATATTGATCGTTATAATGTTAATTTAATAGGTTTACGGGAAAATCAGCTCAAAGAAAAAGATTACATAACCACCAGTGATTCAAAAGAAGTTAACATTGAGAATATTTACAATACCTTTCAATACCCTTCTTTTAATGCATATGAAAAAAAGAAACTCCGCGAGAATGGATTTTTGGCAACACCAACAAACAGGGACCAGCTTTTCTATATTTATGAAAACAATGATTACTTGGGAATTCCCAGCTTCATAACGACGGATGCAGTACTACAATTATATCACCTTTATTTTGATATGAGTCTGCGAACCATTGAAACCAAATACCTGACCGGGCGGCTTGAAAAACTTATTAACTTGTTAATAATCGAACTGGGGCAATTAAAACTTCAAACAAACAATTCTGAAATACTTGATGCCATAGATTACGATCTGGCGTATTTAGGGGTCTGTAAATACTTCATATCCGAAGGCGAAACGGAAATTCAGGGTCGATACAAAGACCTTGTTATGAAGGAAATTGAAAACTGTAAAAATCATGTGCCGTGGAAAGGTTCAGAATTTTTTGGAAGAAATATGGATTACAGCCTTTACATTCCCAGGGGCCATTATACCAGAAGTAAAGCCCTTGAAAATTATTTTATGGCTATGATGTGGTTAGGTAATGCAGGGTTTTCCTTAAAATATAAAAGAGAATTACTTGGGAGCATGCTGATAACTTCAGCCCTTTACAATACCTCATATGAACATGGCAAATTAATCCAGCTGTGGAATGAAATTTACGAGCCAACCGTTTTTTATGTAGGATTATCAGATGATACCGGTCCGGTGGAAATGAAGCTCAAAATGGATAACCAGTTCACGGATAACACAGATATTAATAGTTTTGCGAACTCAGAAAAGTTGAATCAACTTTTTATAGACCTTCCTTTCGAAAAAATTTCTGGTCATGGAACTGAAGCAAAACAGGGTAAACAGTTTCGTTTAATGGGGCAGCGTTTTATCCCTGACTCCTATATATTTCACCGATTAACTGATGCAAGAAAAAGAGCTATGCCTAACGGAATGGATATTATGGCTGGCTTCGGAAATACAACGGCAAAAGCCTTAATGCTGAATGATTTTAAAGCATCGTGGGAAGATTTTCCGGGATACCCTGATACTTTAGCTCAGATAATAAAAGAGACAAATAACTATACTAAAAATGACTGGACACAGAACCTTTATTATTACTGGTTATATAATTTAAAAGCGTTATACGATATTAAGAGCAAGGACAATCAGCCGTTTTTCATGACCACTGAAGGTTGGAAAATTAAAACATTAAACACAGCCATGGCAAGCTGGGCAGAATTACGCCATAATACCATATTGTATGCCAAACAAAGTTCCGCGGCTGAATGTGGAAGCGGTGGAGAGGAATTGACAATATGGATACCTGAACCTCCCAAAGGATATGTAGAACCAAACACAGAGTTTTATGACAGGATGCTTTCGCTGATAAAATTTACAACAGCCGGATTGAAGGAACGTGATATGCTGAACTACAGGTTGGAATATACGGGTTCTGAATTAATGGAGCTTCTCATCTTTTTGAGCACGATATCTGAGAAAGAAAACAACAAGGATAAAATCAGCCTGGAGGAATACGAACAAATTCAGAAGTTCGGATCACTTCTGGATAATTTAACGTTACGCATATTATCCGAGGGTGCCTATGAATGGTGGGAGGTTGACGGTCCGGATAAAAGCATGCCTGTAATAGCAGATGTTCACACCGCTGCTGATAAAGCACTTGAGGTTGGTGTGGGTCGTGCACAGGCAATGTATGTTATTGTAGACATAGAAGGCAAATTAAAATTGACCCGTGGAGCCATCTTTTCCTATTATGAATTTGAATGGCCTGCCACGGACCGGTTAACTGATGAAAAATGGCAGAAACTTATTGAAAACAGGGAAGAACCGGATCAACCTTCCTGGATTAATTACAAATCGAACATGCCTGTAGAACGATTTTTAACACCTTTATATAAACCTGAAAAGATGGATATCCCGGAATCATCAAAAGAACCTGGATGGCGAATCATATATTATGAAACCGGCTGCTAAAAATACACTTATTTTATTGCTGTCATGCGTATACTGGACATCCTTTTCGCAGGTCAGATTTTGTGCGGTAGGAGATATTTTACTGGATCGGGAAGTTCGAAAAGTTATTGAAGATAAAGGCACATTCTATCCATTTGAAGGAACAAGAAGGCTCATTTCTCAAAACGATATTGCTTTTTTTAACATGGAATGTCCTGTTGCAAATCCAGACGAAGGTTATGCAATCAACAAAAGATATTCATTTAGAGCAGACCCGGACTTTATAAATGGCCTTGCATATGCGGGATTCAATGTTGCTTCGGTTGCCAATAACCATACAATTGACTATGGCAAACCGGGATTATTGAAAACCATGAAAAATCTGCAAAAAGCATCGATCCTTCCGGTAGGTGCAGGTTCTGATCAGAAGGAAGCATTTGAGCCGGTACTTATAGAAAAGAACGGTGAAACATTTGCATTTTTTGCCATTCTGGATTTCCTCCTTGAAGGTACCGTTTTCAATGAGCATTCTGTTTATCCGGCATATGGTCAAACTGAAAAACTTTGCAAACTTATCACCAAATACAATACGGTTGTAGATAACATCATCATCTCCTTTCACTGGGGAAATGAAAACCAAACTCTCCCAACAGAAAGACAGGTAGAACTGGCCCATGCTGTAGTTGATGCCGGGGCAGACCTTGTACTAGGACATCATCCACATGTACTGCAGTCCATTGAAAACTACCGAGGGAAGCTCATACTCTATAGTTTGGGGAACTTTGTATTTGACAATTCTAAAAACGAGCAAAGGCAGAGTGCTATTTTTCGATGTCAGTTTCACAATGGTCAAATTATGGTTCCTGAACTTATACCGGTTTGGATAAATAACTGTCGGCCGGAACCCGCAGAAGAAAAAACATCTGAAGAAATAATTAAACGCTTAAACAGATTATCTAATCCATTCGATGTTAAAATCAGTAAAAAGAACGCAGCTTATGAGATCAACTATTCCGCAGAAAAACCTCTAAAAGAATTAATGTCAGATGGTGTACATTTCAACGTCTTCCAAAACAAAATTGATTGTTATTATGACCACAAAATAACAACGTTTTCAATGCAGGATTCCTCCTTTGTTTTATCAGATGCTGTATTAAATACAGAAAGGGATACTGCTTTTATTTATGCCATAGTTAAAGATACTTCGCTCAACATCTCAAGATTAGCCATCTTTCCATACGCTACTCTTAAAAATGAATTCTTAAGACCATCGATAGACAGTCACACCGGCTTATTTCCATGGAAACTTGAGATAATGGATGTTGATGAGGATCAAAGACCTGAATTAATAGTAGGAGTATTGAAGAAAACACGCTATCAAAATATTGAAGAGAACCGGATATTCGTATATAATATTTCTAAAGATTACATCTATCCTAAATGGCTTGGATCCAAAGTTGGAAATCCAATTGTTGACTTCAAGGTTGATAGTATTAGTAATCGATTAATTATTCTGGAACGTTTTAAAAATTCAGCAAATCAAATGATCATCAGTTACAAATGGAATGGATTTGGATTTAAAAATGAAGCTATTATTCAGCAACTGGATTCAGCAGTAAATATCAAATTCCGCTTCCATTTATCAGATTATTCATTTAACACATTCTGATTAGTGATTGGAAAGGAAGCGAGTTTAAGAAAAGATCGAGTCCAAGTGTGAGAGCGGTTTGATCAGGTCCAAACAAAAAACTGTGTAGTGTTCATCGCTTTGGCTCTTCACACTCACACTGTTTTTTTAGTAGCGGGGACAGCCCCGATGCCTCGGGGGAACCTGCGACCAAAACACGGCAAACAAAAAAACCCCCGAAAACGTTGTTTTCGAGGGTTTGTAGTAGCGGGGACAGGACTCGAACCTGCGACCTCCGGGTTATGAGCCCGACGAGCTACCAACTGCTCTACCCCGCAATATAATATCTTTAAGTAATACTTTTCTGTTTCATTTGCCCTTTGGCGGGTGCAAATATAAAATAAAAACAAGAACTGACAAAACCATCTCAAATAATTTTGCCAGTTCTTTAGCAATGATTAAAAATTGTTTCAATTAACCTATAATAACTCCTTAATTTTTTCAGTTGCTTCATCAATGGTTGTCACACCATGAACCTTTAAGCCGCTTTCCTGAATAATGGCAGCACCTTCTTCAGCATTGGTTCCCTGCAAACGAACCACCATAGGAACAGCAATATCACCAAGGTTTTTATATGCCTGAACCACACCATTTGCCACACGGTCGCAACGAACAATACCACCAAATATGTTGATCAGTACAATTTTCACATTCGGATCCTTTAATATAATACGAAGACCGGCTTCCACACGTTCAGCATTGGCTCCTCCTCCAACATCAAGAAAGTTGGCCGGCTCACCGCCTGAAAGTTTAATTGCGTCCATAGTTGCCATAGCCAGACCGGCCCCGTTTACCATACATCCAACATTGCCATCCAGCTTCACAAAGTTCAGACTGTGTTCTGCTGCTTCAAGTTCAGCAGGATCTTCCTCATCCTTGTCCATCATAGCTTCAAGATCAGGATGGCGGTACAAGGCATTGTCATCAATACTCATTTTGGCATCCACAGCCACAATATGATTATCCGATGTTCTCAGCACCGGGTTGATCTCAACCAGTGAGGCATCATTTTGCACATAGGTCTGGTAGAGTCCCTTTACGAACTTTATCATATCCTTTACAGCCGTTCCTTCCAGCCCGAGATTAAAGGCGATCTTTCGTGCCTGAAAATCAGTCAATCCAAATCCCGGTTCTACGGTTTCTGTAAATATCTTTTCAGGGAATTTTTCGGATACTTCTTCAATATCCATACCACCTTCAGGAGAATACAATACAATATTTTTTCCGGTTGCACGGTTCAAAAGAATGCTCATGTAATATTCCTTAGGATCCTGCTTCCCTTTATAATAAACGTCTTCAGCTATCAATATCTTTCTTACCAGCTTTCCTGCACTCCCTGTCTGGTTATTCACAATCTTCATCCCAAGGATGGCTGAAGCCTTATCCTTAACTTCATCATGAGAAAATGCAACTTTTACGCCTCCGGCTTTCCCTCTTCCCCCGGCATGCACCTGGGCTTTAATAACCCAAACACCACCTTTGGTTTCTGACTCGATTTTTTGGGCCGCATCCATGGCTTCGTCCATGCTTGTAGCCACATAACCCAACTGTACCGGTACGCCATTTCTGGCAAGAAGTTCTTTACTTTGATATTCGTGAAGGTTCATACGCTTTTTGATTTTAACCTAATTAACGTTTTCTTTATGAGTTTGGTTCAGAAAGGATTTTTTTAATGTAAGAAGCAAAAATTTATACCATACTTAGCCTAAAAACTTTCTGATAATTATTTAACCAATAAAAATAATAATTAATTCATTGCTTCAAACTATCACTCACATCATATTTAAGCAAATAAAACTTAACATTCAAATGCTAATATTTAATTTAATGTTTACTAAATATTATTTTTTTGAGCGAGAATAGCTATTTTTTTATGATAATATTTTTTTATTCGCAGTTTTTTTCATTTCTTTATGGTTCATAATCAACAAGATGCCATACAGAAGACTTCCAAACACAGACCAGGCCCGCTTGCGTTCTCTGCACAGAGCTCTGCAAAAGGGTGAAATTTTAGACATGTACGACCTTGCGTTTACTCAAAAAACGCTTGTTGAGATCAAATCTTTTCTCCCGTTGTTTGAAAAAGCTTTGTTTGAATACAAGCAGGCGCATGAACTTCAGGTTGCCTCAAATCTAAAGTACCAGGAAAAAATTAAAAAAGCCAGATTGTACATCTCTCATTTCATTCAGGTCATGAACCTTGCTGTGATACGTGGTGAGGTTAAGGCTGTGAATCAGGAACTATACGGTCTTGAACCAAATACAAAGTCAGTACCGGATTTAAGCTCGGATGACTCACTGATTCATTGGGGTCATAAAATTATAGAAGGTGAGCGCCAGAGAATATCACAGGGTGGAACTGCGATTTACTCTCCGTCCATTGCCAATGTGAAAGTTCATTACGATATATTCAGAGACGCTTACAATAAACAGAAAGTGTTACAGAATAACACGGCACGTTACCTCGAAAATATTGCCGGATTACGCAACAGGGCAGATGATATTATTCTGACTATCTGGAATGAGGTGGAAGGTCATTTTTCAGAAGTTGAAGATCCTGACAGGCGACTTCAAAAATGTCGCGACTACGGACTGATCTATTACTACAGAAAAGGTGAAAAAGTCGACAATGAGTAATTCACGCCGACAGGATCCGTATAAATTACAACATACGAATTAGGTATTACGAGTAAACAAAAAATCGTTTTACGTGACTCTTATAACTTATCACTTACAACTAACTACTTACCACTTAATCCACATACATCCCTTCAATAAGCTCTTTATACTTTTCGAAGATGATTTTACGACGCAATTTTAATGTGGATGTTAGTTCACCGGTTTCAACGGTAAACGGATATGGCAGAAGCTTAAATTTCTTTATCTGTTCAAAGCGAGCAAATTCTCTCTGAATCTTCTGCAAGCGCTCCTCAAAGAAACTTATAATTCCCGAATGGCTCAGTAACTCTTCAAGGTTATCATAGGCAATATTCATTTTCTGAGCATATTCCTTTATGGCTTGAACCGAAGGTGCAATTAACGCGATAATATATTTTTTACGATCCCCAAACACGGCAATCTGTTCAATGTATTTATCCATCGCCAGTTTGGCTTCAATATAATTAGGTGCCACATATTTACCTGTTGCTGTTTTATAAAGCTCCTTTATACGTTCGGTCATAACAAGATTGCCATCTTCACCAAAATATCCGGCATCACCTGTCTTGAACCATTCGCCATCAAACACTTCGGCAGTTTCAACAGGCTTCTTATAATACCCTTTCATTACCGTTTTGCCTTTCACCATGATCTCATTATTCTCCCCAACCTTAACCTCCAGATCAGGCATTGCTTTCCCTATTGAGGCCAGGTTAAAATCATAATACCGATTTACTGTAACAGTGGCTGTAGTTTCAGATAATCCGTATCCAATCATAAGATGGATACCCATGCGATGAAAGAATGTGGCTACTTCGGGGGCAATAGCCGCTCCGGCACACGGAAAGAATTTTGCATTTTCCAGGCCTGCCTTTTTCTTAACCTTTGAATATACAATGGCATTTGCAACCGCATGCTGCAGTTTTAATACCACCCCAGGTTCTTTTTTAACCCGTTTATGGTTCATATAGTAGGAATCCCCAACTTTTAGAGCCCAGTTAAAAATCTTTTTCTTAATGGCAGGACCGTTATTTATATTTTCAGTCACGGCACCGTAAACCTTTTCCCAAAACCGGGGCACAGTACACATAAATGTAGGCCTGACCTCTGCCAATGTAGTCTGTATTTCCCTTGGATCGTGGTTAAAGTAAATCGTCATACCACGGTTCAGACACATATAGATCCATCCTCTTTCAAAGATATGACTCATGGGAAGAAAAGCTATTGAGGTATCACCCGAGTTCATATCCAAAAGGATTTCATGCGTACGCAACGTTTCAGCAAAATTGGCATGGGTCAGCATAACGCCTTTCGGAACACCTGTGGTTCCTGATGTATATATTATGGTTGCCAGATCCTCCATTGAAGCATCCCTGCGCCTTTTTTCCAACTCCTCGGCTTTATTAGCAAATGAACCGGCACTAACAAAGGTTTCGAACGACATATCCGGTTCTTCAGGGGATTCCGGTTCAGCAAAAACGATAACCTGCTTTAAGGAGGGTAGTTTTTCCCTGATTGCATTTATTTTGGTGTACTGCTCATTTTCGCCTACAAATACTATGCGTGATTCTGTCTCGTGCAGAATATATTCAGCCTGCACCTCCGGTGAGTTGGCATATAAGGGTACCGTTACTGCCCTTATTGAAAATACTGCCATATCAGCGACCAGCCACTGTGGCATATTTTCTGCCCAAATAGCGACATTATCTCCCGACTTAACACCAAGATCAAGTAATGCAAGAGCTGTTTTGTTTACTTTATCATAAAAATCCGGCCAGGATAGTGCTTCCCAGGTATGCTTTTTTTCATTTTTCCATTTTAGGATATCCAGGCCGGTATGTTCATTTACCTTCTGAGCCAGAAACCTTCCCCAATGATCGTAGTTCATTCCCAATTATTTTGCTTCCTATTTAACGCCAATTTTCAGCAGTTGCTTTTCTCCAATAAAACCAATCAATTGATCATCAGGCTTTACCGGCCCTACTCCCTCAGGAGTTCCGGTATAAATGATATCACCAATTTTTAACGTAAAAAACGTTGAAATATACGCGATCAGTTCGTCTATTTTAAACAGCATATCTGCTGTGTTTCCTTTTTGTACGGTTTCTCCGTTTTTTTCCAGATGAAATTCAATATTGTTGATATCACCCCCGATTTTGGATAACGGAACAAAATCCCCGATCGGTGCTGAACCGTCAAAACATTTTGCCTTGGCCCATGGTAGTCCTTTTTTCTTAAGTTCTGCCTGCAAATCACGGGCTGTAAAATCAATGCCGAGACCTATTTCGTCGTAATAACGATGCGCAAACCGCTGTTCAATGTTTTTACCCAAACGATTAATCTTAACAAGAATTTCAATTTCGTGGTGAACCTCGTTCGAAAAAGACGGCAGATAGAATATTGAACCATTTTTTAGAATGGCTGAATCAGGTTTAATGAATAATACCGGTTCTTCCGGAACTTCACCATGCAGTTCCTTTACATGTTTTGCGTAATTCTTACCAACACAGATCAGCTTCATAACACGCTACTTTTGAAATTCTCTCAGTTTAACGGCTGTCAGCACTTTTTTAGTATATAATGTGAAGTCTCCGTTCATCATCCAGGCATAGTAACTCGGTTCACGCGAAAAAACATCCTTTACCTTTTTACCCTTATGCTTACCGAAATTGAAAATTTCGTCTCCATCCTCATCATAGATGATCCGACCGGCAAAATCGGCATTACGGTTAAATGATGAATACGCCGAGAGAAACTCAATATCGTTTTTCAGATCTGTATACCGATCCAGTTGTGACTTTAACACTTCATAGGTTGCAGTAACGTCGGCTTCTGCACTATGAGCATCTTCCAGATCCTTGCCGCAGTAAAATTTATATGCTGCTGTAAGGGTACGCTGTTCCTTTTTATGAAAAATAGTTTGCACATCAACAAATTTGCGCTTTGAAAAATCAGTATCAATACCATTGCGCAAAAATTCTTCAGCCAGCACAGGAATATCAAAACGGTTTGAGTTAAACCCTGCCAGATCACATCCCTCTATGAAACGCGCCAGTTCCTTTCCAACTTCTTTAAATGTTGGGGCATCTTTTATGTCTTCATCAGTGATCCCATGTATATCGGATGCCTGTTTAGGAATTGGCATTCCCGGATTCACACGTACGGTTTTTGTCTCTTCCATCCCGTTGGGACTGACCTTTAATACCGAAATCTCTACAATTCTGTCATTTACAATATCAATTCCGGTAGTTTCAAGATCGAAAAAAATAATTGGATTTTTAAGTTTTAACTGCATGATAAATAGAAAAAAAGGTTCCCGGCGGAAACCTTTTTTATATGTTTTAGTGAAATAATTAATCGTTCAACATCATTGGCATGAGCAACATGAGCAGATCCTGTGTTTCGTCCTTTTCAAACGGAAGGATCACTCCGGCCCGTGTAGAATCGGCAAATTCAAGAACAACCTCATCCGCTTCTATGTTCGAGAGAATCTCAATAAGGAAACTGGATTTGAACCCTATGGTCAGTTCATCACCTGAATACTGACATGCGAGCACTGCTGATGCAGAGATAGAAAAATCAATGTCCTGGGCAGAAATTGTTGCCTTATTGGCTTCGAGTTCAATTTTAATCAGGTTACTGGCCTGGTTAGAACATACGGCTACACGTTTTAAAGTAGTCAGTAAAGCAGAACGGTCAACAATCATCTTGTTCGGATTATCCTTTGGAATTACGGAGTTGTAATTCGGATAACGTCCTTCCACCAACCGGCAAACCAGCTTGTAATTCGGAAGGGTGAAGCTTGCATTTTTTGAATCAAATTCTACATGCACATTACCATCTTCCTTTGGTAACACATTTTTCAACAACGCAGCCGGCTTCTTTGGCAGAATAAATGAAGATACCGGAGCATCTTTCACTGAACTGTCAGTAATCCGTACCAGCTTATGCGCATCTGATGCTGCAAATGTCAGACCTGATTCATTAATATCAAAATAGATCCCGTTCATTACAGGACGAAGCTCATCGTCGGCTGTTGCAAAAATTGATTTATTAATTCCTCTTACCAGTGCCTCCGCAGTAATCATAAATTCCGTAAGATTACTTTCCAGAGCAGGCAATGAAGGATATTCATCACCATCAATAGCTGCTATTTTAAAGTTATCGCTATCGCTGGTAATAGTCAGTGTTGATTCATCAATATTGAAATTCAAAGGTTGTTCCGAAAACTCTTTCAGGTAATCGAGCAATGTGCGGGCTGTAGAAGCAAAGCTTCCTTCTCCTTCCGCTGATTCTACCTGAATGCTTGTTACCATAGTTGTATCCAGATCAGAAGCTGTTATCTTCAATTCGTTACCGGACAAGGTGAACAAAAAATCGTCCAGAATAGCCAGTGTATTTTTTGAACTGATAACCCTGCTGATTGCCTGCAGATGACTTAAAAGTGCTGAGCTTGAAACAATAAACTTCATGTTTTTCAATTTTTTGTGGTTATCAAAGATAGATAAATTTTATAAACTGAGAATGCATTGTTAAAAACTTTGGAAATCGTGTTGAAATCAGACTTTACCTTTAATGTTTTGCATATTTTCTTTTCCTGATCCGAACAAACAATACGCCTCCGATCACAAGTACAAACAGTGGTAAAAGAATGTTTATCAGCTGCCATTTCAACCGGTCTTCATTTGCCTCTTCTTTAGACAATAAACGCAATGTAACCTTTCGCGCCCTTAGTTCCATCCAGCCTTTATCATCAGTCAGGTAATTGACACAGTTCAGCAGAAAATCGCGGTTCCCGAACAGGTTTTGCGATGTAAACCTGTCGTACCCCAATGGAATGATCCGTTGATTTGCACCGCTTCCTTCCACCTCATTTTTAATAATGTCACCATCCCCAATCACTATCATAGCAGTCGGAGCACTTTCCTTAACCACCTCATTACCAGCATTAACAAGTCCTTTCGGCACGAAACGGTTCCTAAAAACAGATTTAAACTTACCTTCCACCAGACAGGCCACCATTTGCGGTCCCAGTTTAAAGTCTTCTGATTTTACATCAGCAACAGCCAATTGCAAATCGACCGGCGTCGGAGCCTGTGACACATTCGAATTGCCACTGGTCACCAGCAAAGGTGTTTTTACCAATTTTCCATCACCTACCGTATCTATGGAACTGCAAAATTCAGACTTTACAGGTGACAAACCCCGTGTAATGGGATGATCCTTATATCCGAATAAAAGTGGTGCATAATACCAGGGCACAGGATGAAAATCGGCCTTCTGCCCGGGCTCTGCAAAATTGATCGGATACAATGCACATTGCATATCCTGTACCAATGTAGGATTGACCCGAACGCCATAGGTAAACAGCATGTCTTCCAGGTTCAGGTTATTGTATATCCCAATGGTTTCAGGTCCCTTTGCAAGGCTATCCACCGAAATTTTCACGCCATCCACCAGCCAGATAATCTTTCCCCCTTTCATCAGGTACTGGTCAATAACAAACTTATCTTTTTCACCAAATTCCTGTGTTGGTTTGGCAATGATCAACACATCATAGCCATCCAATACTGAAGGATCGTTACTGATTCCTCCGCGATCCACCTGAAAATAATGACTTAAGGATGTCGTAATATCATACACATGACCTTCATCCAGTTCGCCCTGTCCTTCCAGAAAAGCAATCTTTCGGACTGATTTGGCAGAAACAATCCGCAAACCATCCATCAGATTATATTCAAGTTCTTCGATAGAAGTGTTTAGATTTTCCTCGGCACTTTTTCCTGTGGCATTAACCAGCAAACGCACAGGATAACGCTTCCCACTGGTTTCGATGACAGCCCAGGGGAAAACCGGAATCTGACTTACTTCTCCTTTTGAGCCTTTATCCACCACATTTACCGGTGTAAGATTCAGGTCCTGAACCTCTTTCTGCAATTTTTTATATTCGTTTTGATCTTTAATTTTACCAGGCTCCGGAAAAGAAAATGTCAGATTTCTTCCAGCATACACTTCAAACTCCATCAGCATATCTTCTGTGGCCTGACGCAGTCTGTTAAATCCGGGATTCAGATCTCCTGTGAGATAAACCCTGATCTTGACAGGTTCATCCAGTTTCTTTAAATAATTTTTAGTAACATCAGCCAACGTATAGCGCTTATCACCTGTCAAATCCATACGAAAGAAGATGGTGCGGGTAGCACCGTTAACCAGCAAGAGAACAATAAACAATACCAACAGGCTTGCCCACGAACGCGATATGGTTTTCAGTAACTTTTTCATTTTCGTCGCTTAAGTGAAATGTTGGCAGCGACCAGAAAAAACAGGTTCACCGATATAAAATAGAGCAGATCGCGGGAATCTATTACTCCACGGCTCATGGAAAGGTAATGCGATTCAATGCCAAGCTGTTCCATATAACCCGTTATAGCATTTATTCCGGGTGCTGAACCCAAAAGGCTAAAACCGGAGTAGGTCAAAAATGACAGCGCGAGTGTTATAAGAAATGCCACCACCTGGTTATCAGTCAGCGATGATCCAAATACGCCAATAGCAACATATGAGCTGCCCAGCAAAAACAAGGCGATGTAACTACCCAAAATAGCACCGCCATCAATATTCCCAACCGGTAAAGCCATTGCAGACACAGAAAAAACCCAGATTAATGTAGGCAGCAATGTGATGAATAACAGGGTCAACCCTGCTAAATATTTCCCGGCAACTATTTTTGATGGCAATACCGGACGCGTGACGATTAACTCAATGGTCCCGGTACGGTATTCATCGGCTAACATGCGCATGGTCATGGCAGGAACAAAAAACAGAAACAACCAGGGGGCCAGTTCAAATAAACCGTTCAGCGTAGCATATCCGCTTTCGGGTATATTCCAGCTGCCCGGAATTACCCATAGAAACAGCGCGGTTGACAACAGGAATAATCCGGTAATGATGTACCCCTGCAGTGCACTGAAAAATGTTTTTATCTCTTTAAGATATATAGTAAACATAATGTATTAACGGATGTGTGGCAAATTTAGTAATTTACCAATACGATTCATATTTCATTTAAGTTTTGTTAGAATAACCATTTCATAATCGGTAATGTGCACTGATGTATTGTAAAATTATTATTTTTGCATCCACCATTCTGGTCCCGTAGTTCAATGGATAGAATTTCAGATTCCGGTTCTGACGATATGGGTTCGAATCCCGTCGGGATCACTAAAACAGTTTTGAGCAAGAGTATTGAGTATACAATTAAACCTCTCCACTCTTGCTCTTTCTCTTGCTGACTCAACCCTAAACGAATATTACACAATGTTTGATTTTGAAAAATTAACTGTCTATTCACACGCAAAAGATTTCAATAAAAAAGTGAATCATTTTCTGGTTTCCAACAAGCAGGACAGGACCACAACTGATCAGCTTAGGCGTGCATCCTTCAGTATTATGCTGAATATAGCAGAAGGCTCCGGAAGATATACTCAAAAAGACAAACGAAATTTTTATGTTATCTCAAGGGGCTCAGCTTTTGAATGTGTTGCTATTTTCGATTATTTAAAAGATATTGGAACTATTACCGAAAGTGAATTTGCCAAATTTTATTCTGACCTTGACGAAATATCCAGAATGTTGTTTTCAATGATAAAACACCTATCTTAAAATCAGTTTTGAGCAAGAGTATTGAGCATAAATTAAACCTCTCCACTCTTGCTCTTTCTCTTGCTGACTCAACCCTAAACGATTATTACACAATGTTTGATTTTGAAAAATTAACTGTCTATTCACACGCAAAAGATTTCAATAAAAAAGTGAATCATTTTCTGGTTTCCAACAAGCAGGACAGGACCACAACTGATCAGCTTAGGCGTGCATCCTTCAGTATTATGCTGAATATAGCAGAAGGCTCCGGAAGATATACTCAAAAAGACAAACGAAATTTTTATGTTATCTCAAGGGGCTCAGCTTTTGAATGTGTTGCTATTTTCGATTATTTAAAAGATATTGGAACTATTACCGAAAGTGAATTTGCCAAATTTTATTCTGACCTTGACGAAATATCCAGAATGTTGTTTTCAATGATAAAGCACCTATCTTAAAATCAGTTTTGAGCAAGAGTATTGAGCATACAATTAAACCTCTCCACTCTTGCTCACTCTCTTGCTGAATTATAACGGGCTTTGCATTCGGAATTCGGAGTAACAGGGATCATGTAAATAATCCCGGCTGATATGACCTAAAATTCTTTCACTCCTATGGAACTCTCCGGATCAATTATCTAAACAATCTACCATACTTTCAGTCCAACGGCCCTCTTGCCGGAGGTTAGTGCAGAAAATAACGTACATATTGTTTCGATCAAATCAGTAGCTATTAATTTTAATCTAAATCAGTTTTGAGCAACAGTATTGAGCATACAATAAAACCTCTCAACTCTTGCTCATTCTCTTGCTGACTTATAACGGGCTTTGCATTCGGAATTCGGAGCAAAAGGGATCATGTAAATAATCCCGACAGATATGGCCTGAAATTCTTTCACTCCTATGGAGCTCTCCGGGTCAATTAGCTAATATAAACGCAATGGCTGCCCAATTCGTAAAACTTTATTAGCCGAAATATGGTTTAATTGACAAATTGTATTGATAGATATCTTATACTTACGTGAAATTTTCCAAAGCGAGTCACCCGCGCGAACACTGTAAAACTCAGGAACAGCAACTTTGTTGGCATAGCCTTTAGGTCTAAGTAACTTATGAACCACAGACAGAGATTCCTCCTGCCGTGCTTCATTCCTAATTTTATGCTGTTTAAAATCGTAAACCAATTCAGGGTCGTATGCTTTTCCGTTCTCATGAATTTCGAAATGCAGGTGAACTCCCTGTGCATTTCCCGTACTTCCGGCTAAAGCTATAGCTTCACCCCGTTTTACCTTCTCGCCCTTCTTTTTTAAGAACTTTGACAGATGTCCATAATAAGTTTCAATATGGTTGGGATGTTTAACAATGATAATATTTCCGAATCCCGTTCCCCAGCTTGAACGTACTATGGTTCCACTTTCCACAGCAACAATAGTATCGCCTTTGTTCATCCTGATATCTGTTCCGTAATGCATTCTTCCCCACCGTGGGCCAAACCTGCTCAGGATGTATCCGTTGTTCCCGGGAATCAGAAATTCGGAGAAATGGCCGGTTGATATTGAATCTATGGAAGTTGTATCGAATGCAGTATTTTTTAAAATATCAGCATAAACCGGTATCGTATCCTGTTGGCTGTAACACTTAAAACCAGTGCCCGTGAGCAACAGGAAGGCAAGAATTTGGATTGTTTTCATTCGAAGTAAGCTTGTTATTTTGTGAGATAATCCCTAGGATTTACATTTTTGCCATCTTTAAATACTTCATAATGCAAATGTGGACCGGTAGAGAGTCCCGATTGACCAACGTACCCTATGACATCCCCTTTCTTTACCTGATCTCCTTCTTTCACAGCGAAATCGCTCAGCTGAGCATAACGCGTGACATAACTATTCCTGTGGTCGATTTCAACTAATTTTCCATAGGTTTTTTTTAGAAATACAACACGGGTTACAACACCATTGGCAGTGGCTACGACTGGTGTTCCTGTTTTGGCCGCAAAGTCAATCCCGAAATGGAAAGCTTTTTCTTTAGTGATTGGGTGTATCCTATAACCATATCCTGACATTTTAGAATAATTTCCTGGCTTTACGGGAGAAATATCCGGTATATTAGCAGCCAGACCGGATTGATCGCAGAATGCCATTGTTATGAAAGCGAGGAGAGGAACAAGCAGTGCGTATCTTACTGCTTTCCATTCCGAGCTTTTGGTTTTTGTCATCATTTTAACTCTTCTCTCAATGGTTGAACCATTAAAACTGTTACAGAAAGCGGCCGTTGTACCTGAGAGCTCCAGATTATTCAGAAGCAGTTGCAAATAGTCAGATGTTTTCATACGACCTTTAAGAAGCAATTGGTCAATTTGGAATTCATGGACCGATTTGAGGTCCTTGCGGAAAAAATAGACAATGGGGTTAAACCAGAAGAATGCTGCAAATATTTCAACCAGGATCAAGTCAAGCGTATGGTATGAACTTCCATGTAACTTTTCATGCTCAATAATCTGATTAGCTGTTTCAACTTCTATATGCTGAGGAAGAAATATCCATTTAAAAAATGAAAATGAGGAAGATATCCCGGTGCGAATAATTGAGAATTTCCCTGTTTTTAGAGTTGTTGTTGATTGACGCTTAATCCTTATTAGTCTGAAAACATTCAGAATTAGCCTTATTAGAAACAGCACTAATACGAAGCTGTAAATGATGAAGAACAGATTTCCCACACTCAATTCAAATTGATTGACAGAGTCTGCCTGAATTCCATGTCCATGCACCGTTCCAAAATCGTTAAATAAAAAAGGAAGTCCTTTTGAGATCGGAATATTTGGGCCGAATTCAATTTTTAAAGTAGGGAGAATTAAGGAGAGTGGTAATATACTTAACAGGTATGCACGATTTAGCCTATGGAAGGTCAGCTTGCTGAAGAAGGCGAAATAAAAGACATACAGGATACCAAAGATCCCGCTGACTTTGATTAAATAGTACAGATAATCAATCATCGTTCTTTTTCAGATTATCAATTTTTGATTCGATGAGCTTTTTCATTCGTTCCAGTTCCGAAAGGCTTAAATCATCATCATCCGTAAAAAAGGACGCGAAATTACTTACGGAACCATTAAAGAAATTTTTGACGACACCCTTAAAATGCTTTCTGAAATATTCATCCCTGGAAATAATTGGATAATATTGATTAGTCTTTCCAAACGTTTGATACCCGATAACGCCCTTTTGAGTCAGAACCCTGACAACTGTCTGAACCGTGGTATAGGCTGGTCTCGGTTCAGGGAATTGGTCCACAATGTCTTTCAGGAATGCTTTATCCAATTCCCACAGATAACGCATAATTTGTTCTTCTGCTTTTGTTAGCTCTTTCATCGATGTCATTCTGTTTTATTCCATGATCCTGCAAACATACAACTATAATTATAATCATACAACTACAATTATAATTATATGACTATTTTTTTAATTATAACACCTGCAATCGTTCAAAAATTAATAGAATTACTAATTGTTGCTGGAAGCACTGTAAGCCCAAATGATTTGATCATTTTTTAATCGTTTTGTCCGCATTTCAAAATACATAAATAGCATCCTCACTTTTTAGGCTTTCAAAAGAACCGTGAATGACTATCCCTGGGATAGCAATGCAGTTTTGAACAAGAGAGTTTTAACTTTAGCATAAATTATCGAACAGCTCCTCTCAAACTATATAAATAAATACTATCTTGTTTTAGTTATTTTGCCATAAAAAAACTATATTGAAAGAATATTATATTCAGTAAATTTGCTAACGGATAAAACTTGACATTATGAATACAGATGAACTAAGAAAGGAAATTGAGCGATTAACCTCTTTAGATACAATTGATGATTTATTCGATCTGACCAACATATTTGAGCGGTTTCTTTTCAGGGTGATGGAAAGTCAGGATTTTACTGAAAAAACTGACAGGGAAGCTGATGCTATGACTATTTTACAAATGGTTTTTGTAAAATTACTGGCTGCCAGGAAACTTTTATCCGGGGTGAATTACAACGACAGTGAAACAGGAGCCAAACTTAAAAAACTAATTGATCCTACAACCGTTGCAGCACATCTTCAAAATACCTTTGAGACCATCTCGATGTTTTACATTGTTTATGTTAAACCTGAAAACGAGGACGAGCGCTTAATTCTCTATAATTTATGGGTATTATCCGGGTTAAATTACAGACAACGCTTTACCAAATATGCTGCCGGAGAAGAAAGCAAACAAATAATAAAGGATGATCAGGAAATTATAAAGGACCTGACCAATCAAATTGAAAACAGTGCTCTATTTAAAAATCTGGATGCAAAGAATCAGGGAAAAATTCTTTCAGCAATTGACGAAAATGAATATAAGCTTGTTTTTAAAGACAACCAGGTGACACGATTAAGCTGGCAAGACACTTTTACGGCCATGAACCTGAAAAGTAATTTGTTTGATGACAATTACACCTACTTTTCATTTTATTCGCATCCATCAAACGTTTCGGTTTTTCAATTCAGTCAGATGTTCGGCAGTGAAAACAATGCTTATGCTGATTTAGTAAAGTACAACTTTAAAAATCTCATGGTTCTGCTTAGCATTTTTATTCATGATTACATTGAATTATTTCCAGACCGAATGAAATTTTATGAGAGTATGACTTTAAAAGATCAGTTAATGATTGATGCATTCAATGTTCTGTTCAGAGGACATAACAAATCCATAAATGGAGCCTGGAAAAAAATTCTATGAAACAATATAGATCCGATGAATCAAATTTCATCGGATCACTTTGAATAAATTAACATCTTACCGGCAATCAATATAAAAAAAGTAATTATATTTGTTCGTTAATTAACGAACAATAATGTCAAAGAAAGACGTCATAACAACAGAGCAAAAGAAAATGGCCCGCTACGCAAAAGCTATGGGACACCCTATCAGGATGCATGTACTGGAGTTGCTTTCCAAACAAAGTTGTTGTTACAGTGGCGATATTTCCGAAGAACTACCTGTTGTTAAATCAACCCTCTCGCAACATCTAAAAGAATTAAAAGAGGCAGGTTTAATACAGGGAGAGATTGAAACACCCAAGGTTAAGTATTGCATTAATAAAGAAAACTGGAATGAAGCACAGGAACTTTTCAGGAAGTTTTTAAATCTCTAAAAAATTTCTTCAAAATGTTCGGTGTTTTACGAATTGCGAATAATTAAAATTTACATCATGAAAAAGACACTCATTTTATTCTGCTTTGTATTTGTAACCGGACTGGTAGCCATACAGGCACAATGTTGCAGCACGCCTGATCCGGCCTGCAAAGAAAACGCACAAAAAGCGGATCAGAAAAATGCTGAATCTGCTGTTAAAGCCTACTATTTTCATGCAACCCAACGCTGTGCTACCTGTCAGGCGGTAGAAGAAGTAACAAAGGAAACACTGAAAGAGAATTACGGAGACAAAATTTCTTTCCAGTCAATAAACAGGGAAAAGGACAAAGAAAATCCTTTGATCAAAAAGTACCAGGTCAGTGGCACTACATTATTGATTATTAAAGGTGATGAAGTTGTAAATCTTACCAATGATGCATTTATGAATGCACGAACCAAACCAGAGAAATTAAAAGAAAAGATTAAGGAAACGGTTGATGCAATGTTATAGTAATGGAGCTGCTTCAAAACTTTTTTGAGTCATCAGAAATTCCGTTATTATCAGCCTTTACACTGGGACTTATGACTGCTATAAGTCCCTGCCCTTTAGCGACTAATATTACGGCAATAGGGTTTATAAGTAAAGATATTGAGAACCGGAAAACAGTTTTTATCAACGGCGTGGTTTATACGCTCGGGAGAGCAATCACCTATACTTCCATCGGAATCATTTTCTTTTTGGGGGCCAGCCAGTTCGAGGTTTCTTCACTCCTGCAGGAATGGGGCGAAAAACTTCTCGGACCCTTACTTATCATTATCGGCTTATTTATGTTGGGTGTTCTCCGTTTAAGTATACCGGGCATCAGTACACTCACTTCAAAAATGGAACGCAAATCCAACTCCGGATTTTGGGGCGTATTGTTACTTGGCCTTGTTTTCGCCCTTGCCTTCTGTCCGTATAGTGGCGTGCTTTATTTTGGTATGTTGATCCCGATGACGATGAGCAGTCCCGGCGGATTATTCCTTCCCCTGGCATTTGCTATTGCTACAGGGATCCCGGTTATTCTTTTTGCATGGTTAGTTGCTTTCAGCATTGGATCAGTCGGAAATCTGTACAACAAGATAAAAGTTTTTGAAACATGGTTCCGGAAAGTTGTTGCCATATTATTTATTGGGATCGGACTTTATGAAACATATATCATTTTTATTGCATCTTAAATCTCAACCAGAATATTAATGATGAACGATGGATTACTTAATCGGGATCATATCATTTATTGCCGCTTTTGTTTTTTCTCTTGGAGGGATTGGTGGTGCCGTTATACTCATTCCAATTCTCATATCTCTGGGAATTCCGATTAATGTTGCCAGACCGGTCGGATTATTTTACAATACAATCAGTTTAACGGGTGCCAGCATTAGCAATATCAGGAACAAACTTCTTGATTTCAGAGGAGCAATTCCAATTATCATTTCATCATTTCTGTTTGCTATTGTTGGAGCCTGGGTTTCTCAGTTCATCCCAAAACAGATAATTCTGGGACTTTTTATCGCCTTTTTAGTATTCTCGGGGTTCATGTTTCTTTTTCACAAACGGAAAGAATTGGATGTGTACCGGAAAGACAATCCCATATTAGCCTTAACTCTCATAGGCATCTTTGCCGGATTGTTGTCGGGTATCCTGGGAATCGGTGGTGGCAGCATAATATCTCCGCTCTTATTAATGCTGGGGTTCAACCCCAAAAAAATAACAACGATAACTGCATTCGTCGTTCCGTTTTCGTCGTTTTCAGGATTTCTGACTTACTGGAGCCTGGGTGTCGTGGATTGGAAGGTATCGCTAATAGCTGCTGCATGCGGATTGGCAGGCGCCACTTTAGGAACCATATTCATGCATAAAAAACTTGATCCCAAAACAGTAAAAAAGATCCTTGCTGTTATCCTGTTACTGATGGCTGTTAAATTGAGCTGGCCGCTCCTTACGTCTGCATTTCATTAATAAATGAATGATATTGAGACAAATATGTACAATATTAATCTTGTTGATAAGTCTGTCAATTCCGGCTCAAACCATAAATGAACCCTCTCCGATAGAATGGGACGGGTACACACAATTAAGGTTCACCAGTAATTTAGGTACTGTAAACAGATTTTCGGTTCGTAGAATGAAACTCTGGATTAATTCGGCACCGGGACTAAGCGAACATTGGGGATTTCATATTCAGGCAAATTATAAAAGCTACCCAAATGAGATATTCAGCTTACAGGATGTATTGGTCTATTATCAAAATGGCAGATTCAGACTGAACATGGGACAGTTCATTCCGCATTACAGTTTAGAACAATTTCAGCGCGATTTCTTTTTGCCTTTGACCGAACGGGCTGAAGTCATTATAAGTCTGATTCCAAACGGAACCCTTGGGTTACGCGATATCGGACTGGAAGCTAACTATATAAGCCGAAATGAATGCTTTAAGTCATGGCTAGGTCTCTTTAACGGTTCCGGAATTAAAGAATACCGCTTGAAGAATTTTGGGATTCTACTTACCCATAAAACTGAGTTTACTTTGCCGGAACGCCACTTTAGTGCAGGGTATTCTGTCATGTACAGAAAAGCAGATCAGTTAAAATTACAGAATATCCTGCCGGATACAACACGTTTTACAGGGAATGATCTCAGATATAACCTGTATACAAAATATAGCACAAAAAGAACAGAGATTCAGGCAGAATATCTTTTAGCCAGTCTGAATGGAACGACCGCATCCGGATGGTATCTTTTAGCACATGTGAATATTGGGAAAAATCAACTGGCTGTCTCATGGAACCAATACACGGATTTGATATCTGAAACGAATAGTTTCCCTGAGGTTCACCTTGGATATAATTACAAAATAAACGGCGACAATTTAAAGCTTATGCTTGATAACAAAATCAATGTTGCCAAAGGGGAACTTAAAAATTACTTTGTGACAATCCAGTTACAGCTATCATTTAATTAGTAATATAAAACTTACACCAACATAAAATTAAAAATTATGGTAGATCCAAAAGACTGGCTCGAATTCGGGCAAAAATTTCACGGGCACAAATGTCCTGCAATGCCGAACGGCTTACGGGTTGGTTCAGCAGCAATGAATGCACTTGGTGTTGAACGGACCGGCGACAGCGCCCTACACGCCATCCTAGACCTTGGAGAGAATCACTGCGCCACCTGTTTTGCAGATGGTATTCAGGTCATAACAGGTTGTACGTTTGGGAAAGGAAACATTGAAAAAACCCACAAAGGGAAATGGGCTTTGACCCTGATCGACAAAAAAACAAACCGTGCCGTACGCGTTACTCCAACAGCAGAAGCCATGCTGGCCAATAAAAAAACAACTTTTTTTAAAGATTACAGGGAAAAAGGAGTGCCCCCAACACAGGTTCCTGACGACGTGGTAGAACCTCTGGTAGTTAAAGTAATGAATGCACCGGAAGATAAGATGATGAAAATTTCAGAGGTGTTTGAATACCAATGGAAACAACCGGTTCACTCTTTTAACAGCTTTGTATGCGAAGAATGCGGCGAAATGACTGTAATGGAATACGGACGCGTTAAAGGAGACAAAAAAGTGTGCATGGAATGTGCAGCGAAATAACATCCAGCTTAATGATCCGATGACTTGAAGTCATCGGATCACCCATAATATTAATCTTCTTCTATTTCCTTAATCAGTTTCAAAGTATCCATTCTTAAGGGTCTGTAGCGAAACCACCAGATGATATATCCGATAATTGTTGCAATCCCAAGACTTCCTAAAAACAAAATCTGTACCAGGACTGTGTATGCCATTTGAAAGGTTGTGAGACTTAATCCTATGTCCATAAAGAAGAGTGCCAACACAAGCCAGATCATCCGCCACTGAAACGGCTGATAGCGAAAAGCTGCATCCTTAAGCATGGATAGTGTGGGCTGAGCATAATCCACATATTTATACTCTTTATAGTATCTGCGGAAGAAAAGGGCAAAAATAAGCATGGATAATGCAAAGCACACGCTTCCAAAAATTTCGTACCAGGTACTGCCTTCAATAATATGTACTACCAATAATAACACATAAATGGGTAGCAATACAAAATAAACAATTTGTATCCCCTTACTCAATCTTGAGTAACGCTGATCTTCATTTCTCAATCGGTCAACTAAGGATTCCAGATTGACAGATCCATTTTTATTTGTTTCATTTTTCATGGGTAAACGCTTTTAAATTTTCCTTTAACTGTTGTTTGATCCGGTGAATCTTAACCTTCACATTCGCTTCAGAAATCCCTATGATATCGGCGATATCCTTCATACTCAGGCCTTCGAGCACGAGAGAAATCAAAGCCTTATCAATAACGGATAGCTGATTCAGTTCCAGTTGCAGATTCTCCAGTTGTGTCTCCTGTACTTTTTTTGCTGCCAGATCTTCGTCATCCAAAATCGAGCTCAGATGCTCTGCATCCTGCCTAACAAGCAGCTTCATCTCCTTAAATGCTTTACCGGTAAAGGTGAGCGAGGTGTTTACAGCAATACGGTAGATCCAGGTGTTGATGTTGGCATCACCCCTGAAATTGTCCAGGCTCTTCCAGACATTTACCAACACTTCCTGGTACATATCCTTCTGATCATCCGGATTGCTATTGTAATAGCAACAGATGCGTCTGATCCGTTCGCTATTCTCTGACACCAGCCGGTTAAATGTGTCTTCTTTCTTCACTATGTTAATCTTTGGTTTACCCATTAGTACAGAAGTTGAAAGAAAAGTTACAAATTTTATATAAAAAACCTGATTTACAAATCCTATATAGGTGCAGGATGTGAATCATAGAAAATAAACTTAGATTTGCACTGTAAAATTTGAACACATTTGCAAACAGGTAAAAGATGAATGAACCGGGGAAAGATGGCCGTATAAGAAATAATATAAAAGTGGGATTACCTGTTGCGGTGGTTCAGAAACAGTACCAGCGCACCGGAGAGCTAACAGAAGGAGCTGTAGCCAGAATTCTGACTAAATCTGCCAGTCACCCGCACGGTATTAAAGTGATGCTGGAATCGGGTGAAGTAGGACGGGTAAAGCATATACTGGAAGATTAAAATTCATACATTAATTAATCACCTGAGTTCGACTCGTTAATTAAAGCTCTTCTGATGTCTAAAAGCAGCCAGGTATTTAGAATATCTTTGTGACCTTAGTGATTTACCCCGAGCTTTGTGGTTAAAATTTACCACAGAGGTCACGAAGTATCGCACAAAGGTCACCAAGCATTTTTTACAACGACACCCAATATCCTCTTTCCGGAATTTCAATATTGCCAAAGCCATCGTCTTCCAGATGTTGTTTATACGTTTCCTGGGCATCCTTCTCACCATGTACGATAAAGGTCCGTTTAATCTGCTCCTTATCCTGGCAATTCAAAAAATCGATCATCTCCTCATAATCGCCATGCCCACTGTAAGAATCAATCCTGAATATTTCAGCATTCACCGGGTAAACATTGCCATGAATTGAGATTTCTTTGTCCCCCCGCAATATTTTAGCTCCCAGCGTTCGCGGCGCACAGTATCCTACTGCCAGAACTGAGTTCCTTGGATTTGCAATGGTATTGGCCAAATGGTGTTTTACACGTCCGGCTTCCATCATGCCCGATGCAGATATAATCACACAGGGTTCTTTGCGTTCATTTATGCGTTTTGATTCTGCCACTGTACGGGTATAAAACAAGCGGTTGAAGCCAAACGGATCAGGATCAGAATATATTTCGTCCAGCATCTCATCATTGAAGCACTCCGGATGCAAACGGAATACGTCTGTGGCATTCACAGCCAGGGGACTGTCCACATAGATATCCACCCGTGGCAGCTTGCCTTCATTGAACAACTGGTTCAGGGTATACACAATTTCCTGGGTACGTCCCACACTGAACGAAGGAATAACCAGTTTTCCTTTCTTTTCAATACAGGTATGTTTAATGACGTGGAGGAGCTCATTCCGTGCTTCCTTATGATCCTTATGCAGACGATCGCCATAGGTGGATTCCGTAATCAGAAAATCACATTGCGGGAAAGGCACAGGCGGACGTAGTATTTTATTATGTTTTCTTCCTATATCACCGGTATAAGCCAGTTTTTTCAACCCATCCGTCTCCAGTATTTCCAGCATTACGGTACCACTTCCCAACATATGACCGGTATTTGTGAACCGCACTTTTGTTTCAGGGTCAATGTAAAACTTTCGTTCATAAGCCACACCGATAAACAACTCCATACATTTTACAGCATCCTTACGGGTGTAAATCGGTTCAACCGGTGGAAGACCGCGTGCCAGCATTTTTTTGTTAAATAATATCGTATCAGCCTCATGTATAGCACCTGAATCTGCCAGCATAATCTTACACAAATCAAGCGTGGCATGTGTACAGATCACCGAACCACGAAACCCGCGCCGGTATACATATGGTATAAGGCCCGAATGGTCGATGTGTGCGTGGGTTAGAATGATATGATCTATTTCGGATGGCTCGAAGCCAAGATCACGGTTCATGGCATCGGTTTCTTTTCCTTTACCCTGATACATGCCACAATCCAATAATATCTTTTTGTTTTTCTGGGTGATAACAAGGTGCTTACTTCCGGTAACTTCCTGAGCCGCACCTAAGAATTTAACAATCATAACGGTTGGTTTTTTAAGTAAGTTGGTAAAAGTGTAACAAGGTAGTAAATATCGCAACAATTTACTCCTGGAAATCAGATTTAATTAAAACATCAAATAACTTTTATCAGTGTATCTGATGGCGGGTATAGCTGGCCAAAAGAAACCGGTTCTATATCATTGTTTTTTAACAACACCTCCACGGCCTCAACAGCTTCTTCTGCCACAGCAATCAGTAGTCCTCCGCTGGTTTGAGGATCACATAAAATAAACTTGTCGCTTTCTGATTTTAACTGAATATGCTGTCCGTAGCTTGCCCAGTTGCGGTGTGTTCCTCCGGGGATACATTTCTGATCCAGGTACTGCTGCACATCCGGGAAGACCGGTATTTTATCAAACACAATTTCTGCAGAAAGCTTACTGCCCTCACACATTTCGGTGAGGTGTCCAAGAAGACCAAATCCTGTCACATCAGTCATGGCCGTAATGCCATTTATCTCAGCCAGTTCCTGTCCTATTCTGTTCAGTTTCGACATGGAATCGGGTGCAATATTCTGATGCTCCGGCAGTAGTTTTCCCTGTTTCTGAGCTGTGGTAAATACTCCGACACCAAGTGCCTTAGTCAGATAAAGCCGGCATCCCTCTGTTGCCGTATCATTGCGTTTAAGTTTTTTCAGCTCAACCTGTCCCGTTACAGCCAGGCCAAATATTGGTTCGGGACTGTCAATGCTGTGTCCGCCTGCCAGGGAAATCCCGGCCTCTTTACAGGCCTGCCGTCCGCCTTCAAGAACCTGCTGAGCCACTTCTGCCGGTAACTTGTCCACAGGCCATCCCAAAATAGCAATAGCCAACAGCGGTTTTCCACCCATAGCATACACATCACTGATGGCATTGGTGGCCGCTATTTTACCAAAAGCAAACGGATCATCAACAATGGGCATGAAAAAATCGGTGGTACTGATGATCGCTGTTCCGTCACCCATATCATATACCGCAGCATCATCCCGGCTGTCGTTACCTACAAGCAGACGGGCATCAGGGGTAGCCACCTGGTTCGTTTTCAGAATATCGGATAGCACAGCTGGTGATATTTTACATCCGCAACCTGCACCGTGACTGTATTGTGTTAGTTTAATATTCTCCATCATGTTCAAGTATTTTTCAATTTTTGAGGCATTTTCTGCATGATTAGTCGAAGGAAGGGTGATCTGCAATACGTTTTGTCTATTCCTCCTTTGCATGCCTTTTAAATAGGTTTTATCGTAGTAATGCAGGGTATTCTGTGCAACATCATAATAGTTTTGCTTATCAAGATCATCGAGCGCATTTTTCACCCTCAATCCGCCCAGACGTTTGGAAATACGCTTTACCGCACTTGCAAGTGCCTCTGTATCACAACTTCCATATTCTGCTGCCAGATGTTTAGCCCGCTGTTCTTTTGGTATCTCAACAAAAATAAGTCGTGCATCGGTCATTTGCCTGAACAGTGGTACCGGAACTTTTACCCGTCCGATGTCAATGCTTTCATCCTCCACCCAAATGGGTTTCTGTAAATCAAGCAGACGCCAAACCGAATGAAGGTTATTCTCAAATTGCTCTACTGTTGGCTGCTTAGCCTGACCAATTCCACCGAAGGCTGATCCTTTATGATGTGCCAGACCTTCCAGATCGATCACCTGATTCCCGTTCTTCTTGATCTCTTTTAAAATATAAGTCTTGCCGCTCCCGGTATATCCTCCCAATACATTCAGATGAACCGGAAAAGCAAAATCGCTTAATACCTGCCGTCTGTACGATTTATATCCCCCCGTAATCACCCTGACATCAGAGAAGCCGTTATCCGCTAAATGCCTGGCAAAAGCCTGACTCCGCATGCCTCCGCGCCAGCAATGCACAATAACCTTTCCGTCAGGTGCAAGCTGAAACGATTGCGTAATAAAATCCTCCAGCTTAGGGCTTACAAAAGTCAGCCCCAGCTCAATCGCAGCTTCTCTGGACTGTTTTTTATAAACGGTTCCAACCTGCGCTCTTTCATCATTGGAAAACAAAGGAATATTAACAGCACCGGGAATATGACCATGCTCAAATTCGCCCGGTGAACGCACATCGATAACTGGCCATTGCAAGGCCAGCGCCTTCTGTATGTCAATATCGGATAACATCAGGGTAAAAGTAACGTAATCTGGCTGGATTAAGCCGATTGGCTCCCAAAATTTTGAAATATTAACGGCTCAGACAGCCTGTTTCATCAATCGATGTCAACCGCTGAACTTAACCTGATATCACGGGATGAACTTTTCGATTACTTTTCTAACACATACGGACAAAATACTCCCCCAGCTGACTTATTTTTTATCCCTTCAGTCACTTGTTTTAATGTATCTTCTCAATTCCGGTTTTCTGTTATCCATGTATTTTGTTTCCGACGAAAGAAGGATTCCATCATGATCATATTCCCAGCTCTTTTCTTTAGTGAGAACTGGCTTATTATTGATTAGCGCATAATATTCTCTTAAGACTTCCTTTTCATCGCGATTAAAATTATGCACTTCTTTCCGGTTTGATCCGATAAACTCCAGAACCGATTTTTTTAATTTACCATTGTCATAGAAATACGTCATATCCTGAACCGTATCGCCCTTTAAAACAAATATCCCTGAAACTGCCTTACCTTTTTCATTGTACCTGGTCAACTGATAGGTATCCGTTGTATCACCTTCGGTAAAGGATTTAATGGTTTTATTAGTTCCATCAGGAAAGTAAGTATAATTGTAGCGAATGATAAATGTATCGTTTCTTCCACTGTCAAAATTTATCATGTCTGACCTGATAAGTAAGGTATCTTTATCAAAAAAATTCTCATACTTTGAATAAGGTTGCCCGTTTAATTGCGCGTTGCGTAATACTAAACGCCCATCTTTATAATAAGATTCATTAACGGAATAAAAGTTGGGATGTAGTGATTCCAACCGCTCGAATACGACCTGACCTGAGTCATTTTCTTTTATATACCTGATGGATATTGTGTCCTGTATGATGTCCTCTGCATTAAAGGTCACTTCATACACGGTATCTGTGAAACTCATGCTGTCAATCCTGTTAATTATATGAGAATTTGAATCCACAGGGAGCTTATTATGACAGGAAGACATCACAATTGCACTTAGCACAAAGAATACGATTTTTTTAACAAAAAACATAGCATTTAATCTTTTAGTCTGGTTCAAGTCGAACTTCTATACAATATTTTTAAACATCTAATAATGAACTAGTTCTTTAAAATTTTAACTTGCTTTACAACAATATTATCCATCTTAATATTAATAATATATACACCTCTTGACATTTTTGAAATATCTACAACTTTATTAAAATTCATATCATTTTCAACGATCAATCTTCCATTAATATCGGTAAGTTCAAATGTATAATTATCTTTGGTACTATAAATAGTAAATAGTCCCTTAGTTGGATTTGGATAAATAAGAATATTTCCTTCCTTATCTATCCCCTGATAATTATCAGTAACATCGAGAATCACATAAATGCTATCAGCAACTGCTCCACATCTATTTTCTACAATGATTTTATATTTCCCATATCTAGAAGCATCAATAGTAAAATTCGAAGAAATAAAGTTTGTGTCTTCAAAATACCAATTGTATTCATAGGTTGAATCATTTTCAGGAGAAAGACGAATTGGTAGCACATCCGAATAAATTGTATCCTTTTCGAAAGTAAAAACAGGTGCATAACTGGAAATAATCGTAACAGAATCAGATGATTTACATTTGCCCTTATTAACATTTACGGTATATTTACCGCCTTTTTCCACGCGAATATTATTACTATCTAAACTTAAATCGAAATCGTTTAAAAACCAGGAATAAATATAGGATGTATCATATTCTGTAAATAATACAACAGTATCTCCAGGACATATAACTGTATTATCTGAATACATATTAATTTTAGGATTATCCATTTCAACCAGCAACGTATCCCTATTTATGCAATAACCGTCATTAATCTCACAAATATACAATCCGGGGGTTTTGATAAATAATATACTGGTGTCTGAATTAAGCAAATCAGTTTTATGATACCATGAATATAAATAAACTACACTATCCTTAGATTCCAATTTAAGACTATCAGCATAACAATCAAAAAGAATTGATTCTGCTTTAAGATCAACCTGAGGCTTGTCTCTTTTGTTAATTAATTTAGAAAGTGTCGTGTCTGAACATACCAAATCTTTGTTGATAATAAAATTATACTGCCCAGATTTACTTACACTCCAGTCCATATTATAGGATGTACCTAACAGTGTATCATTAAGAAATAGCGAATACGTATTCCCATAATTTGTGTTGCAAGCAATAGCCAGTTCATGATCTTCACATACATAATCCCTAATTGATGTGATTTTAGATTTAATAACAGGACATTTATTAGTTGTTGTGTCTCCGAAAGTTGCACAAAAAACATCATAACTCATTTTGCCAGCATAATTTTCTATAAGCGTAGTATCAAATCGTAAACTATCACTTTTATATATCCCTGCTACTACGAACTTATCCCCTGATGAATGGATTGATGTAATTCTATCATTAGACGCACCTTCTATTATCCTCATCCATTGAACATACCCAATCTCGTTAAACTTAGCTATAAAAATATCTCTTGAATCCCAATATTGGTCTTCATTTCCACTTTTCAAATTTTTATCTGCAATTATCAAGCTATCTTTAAAGCTTGATCCTAAAAAAAGATTATTATTATCATCACATGTAATAGCTCCGTTTTTCCTGTATATTGTTCCTTCTAAATGATCACTAAAAAACTCATAAACGGAGTTGTCAACTTGCCTTGCCCAAATTTTATGTCCGTTCCTGTCCATTTTATACAGCATGCTGCCGGCAATACTTGAAGGAGATTTTAAGGTATCATTGTGATACTTTAATTCTCCTTCATATTGTCCATAACCGTATATATTCCCATTTGTATCATGCGCTAAATCTAAAATTTCACTAAATGACCATTTATATGACTCGTTGGTGGTAATCCAGTTTATTGATCCATCAAGATTAAAATTTGCTACAAATCCTATAATTGATGCATTTTCAATATTTGGAGGAACAATTGTATCAAATACAACATTATTATCTGTGTATGCACCTGCAATACACATAGTTTCACCAAAAACATCTATATCATAAGTCCAGTCATCACTAATCCCGCCATATGACTTTGCCCATAACGGATCACCTTCAGCATTTATAGATGCTATAAATAAGTCTGTAGAACCATTACTCAATAACTGATTATCACCAAAATTAAGGGATGTATTAAAAGTACCCGTTAGATAAATATTATTTTCATAATCAGCTGAAACAGCATTTGAATAAGTCGCGTTTGTTACGCTGGGAGAACCAAAATCTTTTATCCATATTAAGTTTCCATTCTTATCCAATTTAAGTATAAAAGAACGCGGCTGTGTAGAATGTGTCAACTCACTATCACCTATTGTCATCGAAGAATAGTATCCCGTAAAAATAACATCTTCATTGCTATCAATTACGACATCTGTTGGAACACAGAAAGACGAATAATCCGGATAGAACATCCAAACAATCTTGCCATTTTGATCAAGTTTGCAAAAAATCACCTCACTCTCTATGCCACGTATTATTCCATTACTAGCTAAAATAACCTCATTGTTTTTTGTAAGTTCAGAACAGAACAGAAAATTGTCAGTGAATCCGCCATTAGTATAAGCCCAATCAAAAATTTGGGAATTTACCAAATGGGTAAAAACGATAAATACATTGATAAAAATAATTTTTTTCATAATATTGTTTTAAGGTATGTTTGAGCAAATTACTTAATTCATCAAATTTAATGATTAATTATTTATACGCACATAAACTCTTGAAGACCTTTTCGGATCAGAACTGTCTATAGCTAAACCAATAGTATTATCATTAATAAATTCTGCTTTATATTGCTGAGAAGTCGGAAGACCGTATAATCCAAACAGCGGTTTACCCAACTTATTTTCAGTAATGATAAAGGAGAAATTTGAACTCCGTTCAATTCCAGAAATCCAGGTATCTGCTGAATCTGCGAACAGGGTTACATATTTATTCTCATTTAATTTTACAATCCGTCCTTTTAATCCTCCATCTTCCTTTGTTATTTTGACATGAATCCCTGTTAAAATTGAAGCACCCTGCAGTTCCCATGTACCGATAAATTTATCATTAGATACCTTTCGGTATTTATCTGAACAGGAATGAAACAGAAGTATAATAATGAAGATTGGAAATAATTTTTTCATTTTGAACCTATTATTGTTGTTTACTACCTCCTTCTTCCGAAAATACGCAATAAAAAGAGGAACAGATTAATAAAATCAAGATAAAGAGTCAGAGCTCCCATAATGGCTTCCTTTTTATCCTCTTCAGTGCCTTCATTCCCTATGATGTTCATCTTTTTGATCTTTTGGGTATCATAGGCCACCAGTCCAACAAAAATGAATACACCCGCATAGGTGGTGATCCAGTACAACATCTCATTCTGAAAAAAGAAATTGACGACCGAAGCAATGATTAATCCAATCAGCGCCATAAATAACAGGTTTCCCATTCGGGTCAAATCCGATTTTGTGACGTATCCGTAAAAACTCATCACCCCAAAGGTTCCGGCTGTAATAAAGAATGTGGTGGCAATGGATTCTGCAGTGAAAGCCAGAAATATGACAGAGAATGTAAAACCGTTAAGCACGGAATACAGTACAAACAGTAATGTAGCCAGTTTAGCAGACATTTTCTTCACCATGGAAGCCAGACTGCCAACAAGTATTAATTCCCCAATCAATAAACCAAAAAATAATATTTGATTGTTAACTATAACATTTACAATTTGAGGCGTGGATGAAATCCACATAGCGATAAGTCCGGTTATTGCAAGGGCAAAGGTCATCCAGCCATATACTTTAGTTATAAACCGTTGCTGTTCTGCCGCGATTTCAAATTCGCCGGTATAGGAAAGTTGGTTCTGTGTCATATTTAATATTTTATTTCTATAATTTTCAGAATCATTAATTTTACAGTATAAACCTTAATATCTCTTTCGAAACTAACCCTTATTAAGGTTGTAGTAATTATATATCACTTCTTAACTAATTGTTTTACTCTATCTTTAATATCATTTTCAAAATCACTGCTTAAATAAACCTTAATATCCTTACCTTCTTGCTCAATAAAAACACCCGCGTTCCCTTCTCCTCCTACAAGTATACATTCATTAAAAATTCTATTGTTCTCCGTTTTGATCATAAAAAATGAAATAATTAAATCAGAACTAAAATCAGGAACCGTAAAACTCTTATTTCTATATACTTCTTTCTCTTTATTTATAGGCACGATAAAAAATATATCATCACTCTTTTCAAGACCAGTTGTTCTAACAAGTAGTACCTCATACTGGTATTGATACTTCATTATTCTGAATGGCTGCATTTTGAGTTCATCATCAAAAAAACTTCCCGTCCAAATTATAAATGTATAATTATTTAACTTTTTAAATTCATTATTTTCAAAATAGATTACCTCAAATCCCGCTCCATAATGATTTCTAATGGTGTCTGCAAATATTAATTCATATCCTAATAATAATGAAAGCAAATTTAGATTCTGAGATAATGCTTTATTGATAGTATTTATTTTTCCTAAACCTAATACTTCAGGAAAATTCTCCAAATTTTTCAAATAATCAGATGCTCCTGAACCACATGCTAAAATATCATCAAAAATATTATGCCTTCTTTCTTGCCAACCTTCACCCAAATAATAAGCTCCAAAAACATCCCTACCATTATCTTTCAAATGATGCAATATCAATACAGAGAAATTATCAAAACCTTTTTCATTTTGAAACCAAGAAATAAAACGTTCTACATCCGTTGCCTCTAAACGTTTTTCTTTGTGGAAAAATAATTCTGCTGAATTTAAAAAAGAGTATATTCTACTTAGTGATCCAGCAACAGCAACACACAAATCTTTGTTAATAACATAAATTTTTTGATTTAATTCTTCAGGCTTTGCGTCTTGATTTCCTAAAAAGTTTAAAGTTCCATTTAAATGTGTGGGTAGTTTTAAATTTTTTAGTCCACCCTTCCTTGTAATAAGAATATCACCACAAATTATTGGATGACCAAAATTATTGGTATAAGATATTAATGTCATAATATTCCATGTAAAAAACTTATAATCCCACAAGTTTCCTCTTTCAAAGTAAATACGAGCAAGCCAGTAAAATAATCAGCATTTGTAAATTTTGGGTTCAAACGATAAAGTTAAAAATACCAATTAAAATATTTATATAACAAGTACGTTAATTTATACTACCGATAAACTAGCATTGCATATGCAAAATTTTGAATATCTTCTGAATAAAACATATACATTTGTCAATTATATCTGAAAAAGAACAAAATGAAGAAGCTGGGAAATATTCTGTTTTCGATGGCAACGGCGGTTGTACTGATGCTTATTTTTGCCGTTGCAATTGGTTGGGCTACATTTATTGAAAGTGCCTATGGAACTGAAACCGCAAAGAAACTGGTTTACGTGGCACCCTGGTTCGAAGTTCTCCTGGGACTTATTGCCATAAATCTGACCGGAAATGTCATCAAAAACAAGCTTTATAAACCCAAAAAATGGACGATTCTTCTTTTCCACCTGGCTTTTCTTCTGATTCTGGGAGGAGGTGCCATCACCCGACATATAAGCTATGAAGGTACCATGCATATTCGTGAAGGTGAATCTTCGGATATCATTACCCTGAGTCATACGTATCTAACCATGGAAGCCAGCTATAAAGGCGTAAATGAAAAAATCTCCAAAAAGATCCGGCTAACGCACAAGGGATCTAACCATTATACTGAAACACTTGAAATAGGTGGGAAAAAGATAAGCCTTGAAACGGAACGCTTCCTTCCAAATGCAGAACAGGTTCTGAAACCATCCAGCACTGGGCTGCCCGGTGTTTCGCTGTTTATTATGGACATGCGCAAAGCAGGGCATGAATTTGATCTGCTTCAGGGAGAAAAAGCAACCGTAGACATGCATACGTATTCATTTGATCCGGATCAACCTGGCATGATTACATTCTTATACGATCAGAACAAGCCTCAGTTTATCTCAAAGTCAGATGTGATGGTGACAAGCATGATGGCCAAAGGCGACACGACTATTCTGGCTGCCGGTGAACGCCATGATGCCATGGAAAAAACAATTTACCGGGTTGGTGGGCATGTGTTTGTCATCAAATCATTTATGCCGCATGCCGAAAAAAGTATCTCAACAAATACCAGGATGCAAACCGGTTCGCAAGGGTTGGTTGTTTCGGTTTCCACCGATAATGCCTCAGACAGAATTAGCCTGATCAACCAGAACGGTGAAGGTGTGCCAACTGAAACCCGCCTGGACGATATTGATCTGAAAGTTTATTTTGGATCCATTACCAAACAGCTTCCGTTCTCTGTTCAGTTAAAGGATTTTGATCTGGAACGTTATCCCGGATCACATAGCCCTTCATCCTATGCAAGCGATGTAGTACTGAATGATCCGCAAAACAATACGTCATTTCCTTTTCGAATTTATATGAACCACATTCTTAAATACGATGGATTCCGCTTCTTCCAGTCTTCTTACGATCAGGATGAAAAAGGAACAATTCTATCTGTCAGCCACGATTACTGGGGAACATTTGTTTCATATCTGGGGTATTTCCTTTTAGGCCTGGGAATGGTACTGACGCTATTTAACCGAAACAGTAAACTTCGTTCATTAATTCGTCAGAGTAGTGAGATCCGTAAACTGAAACGGGCTACTCTCCCGGCAATTCTGCTGTTAATGATGGTAATGCCAGCAACGACCTTTGCAAACAATCCTGCTGATTTTGCATCCACTAAAAAAGAACACATTAAAGAGCTGAACTCACTTCTGGTTCAGGATAAAAACGGCAGGGTTGAACCATTTGCAACCCTGACATCCGAATTAATGCGGAAATTATATAAAAAAGAAACATATGATGGTTTATCTTCAACCGAGGTCATACTTGGTATGATGACTGATCCGACACGCTGGCAGGATGAACCCATTATCAAAATTTCAAACGGTAGTCTGGCCAAACAGCTTGGTGCTCCTTCAGGTTATATCAGCTATCATAATATGTTTGATAAAACGGGTGATTATAAACTGCAGAAACTTGTCAGTTCAACGTATCAAAAAGATCCTAATACAAGGAATAAATATGATAAGGAAGTGATAAACCTAGACGAACGGATCAACATCTGTTACCAAATCTACAACAACTCATTCTTTAAATTTTTCCCTTTACCGGATGATGACCGCCAAAACTGGACAACCGCCCATACTTTCCCTTCAAACCATTTAGGCGAAGGTGAGAGTTCGCCTGTTCAGATGTACAATGCATATTTGCAGGAGGCTGCTAAAGCTATGTCTTCCGGAAACTGGAGCAGTGCCAGCTCATTATTACTCAGCATAAAAACCTACCAGTTGATGCATGGCAGCAAAATTATACCATCATCATTTAAAATTAAGTCTGAAGTGCTTTACAGCAAGCTGAACCTGTTTGGAAAACTTTCAAGAATCTATCAGACCGTAGGACTGATTCTACTGATAATAAATCTACTCACTGTATTCAAGCCCCGGCTTTCACTGAAGTATGTGAACGGAGGAGCCATACTGGTATCTGCACTGATTTTTGCACTTCATACTGCAGGAATAGGCCTGCGCTGGTATATTTCGGGTCATGCACCATGGAGCAATGGTTACGAAACCATGATATTTGTAGGATGGGCTACGGCACTTGCCGGAATGATCTTTGCCCGTCAGTCGGGTATTACCCTGGCAGTAACCAATCTTCTGGCAGGTATCATGCTTATGGTTGCAGGTTTCAGCTGGATGAATCCTGAAATCACACCACTGGTGCCGGTACTAAAATCATACTGGCTTATTGTTCACGTGGCAGTTATCACATCAAGCTATGGATTTTTAGCCATTGGAGCGCTTCTTGCGTTGTTAAACCTTATTCTGATCACCTTTAAAACGAACAACAACCGAAAGAATATCGAACTCAATATTCGGGAGATATCCATTATCATCGAGATATCTCTGATTATTGGTCTGATCCTGTTGACCGCCGGAGCTTTTCTTGGTGGCATATGGGCTAATGAATCCTGGGGACGTTACTGGGGCTGGGATCCAAAAGAAACCTGGGCACTGGTAACCATTCTGGTGTATTCAATTGTACTGCATCTTAAAAAAATCCCATCATTTAAAAGTGCGGCGTTGTTTAACGGCTTAACACTGATCAGTTTCAGCTCGGTATTAATGACCTTCTTTGGCGTAAATTATTACTTGTCAGGATTGCATTCCTATGCCCAGGGAGATGCACCTCCGATACCTAATGCTGTATACTTAACCGCAATACTTATAATTGTAATCATTTCAGCAGCCTACTACAAAGAGAGCATGACAAAAGCCAGGAATATTAAAACCTGACATTCTAAAAAACCGAAAAATTTATCCTAGTAATTCCATAGGTTGTCTCTATTAAGACTGTCTATAAATTACTTACTGTTAACATATTATTAAGTATCTATCGTTATATTTGATATAAAAATTACAGTATTATAAACCATGTCACCTAAGTTTCATAAATTCTATATCTGGTCATTTGTTTTTATAACAGTCGCTATCGCGATTATTTTGGCTGTCAGGGGCTGGGCTTTTTACAATGTGAATATTGCAGACAGGTTTCATCATGCGGACTATGATAAACTGAAACCCAGCGGACTTCTTGCTCATGGTTATGGCATTATAGGAACCCTTCTTATCCTTACAGGTATATTTACTTACATGGCAAGAAAACGTTTAAGAGTATTTTCCAGAGTTGGCGTTCTTAAATACTGGCTGGAGTTCCATATATTCTTATGTTCGCTTGGACCAATCCTTGTACTATACCATACTTCCTTTAAATTCGGAGGCATCGTATCAGTAAGTTTCTGGAGCATGGTAGCTGTGGTTCTAAGCGGTGTACTGGGACGCTACATCTATCTTCAGATCCCAAGAACAATAGAAGGAAGGGCGCTTAGTTTAAATGAAGTGAATAATCTGAAAGATGAGTTCAAACTCAAACTCACACAGGATTATGGCGTTGAAGAAGCACTTTTTGATTTACCCGATAATAAAAGCAGGGAAGCGGTCAACAGACTAAAAGCAGAGCTTAAGGCAAAGAAGCTTTCAGGTCAGGAAATCCGTACAGCCCTGTCGCACTTTAAATCTGAAAAAAGCTTGGGACGACGAATCAAACGTCTGGAACGGATGCAAAATCTTTTCCGTTACTGGCACGTGGCTCATCTTCCTTTTGCACTGATCATGATAATCATCATGGTCATTCACGTGGTTATTACCATAATATTTGGTTACAGATGGGTATTTTAATGGAAGGCATATTACTGGAAAAAGTAATCATCTACGGATCGGTTGCTTTTATCGTATTGGTCATACTCGGCATTTACTTTTTCAAGTTACGCCGTGAAACCAAACAGACGGAAAAAAAGATATCATTTGCCAAGGAACACGGACTCTTTGAACCCGTGTCATTACATCCGGTCATCAACATTAACAGCTGTATCCGCAGCGGTGCCTGCGTCAGGGCCTGTCCGGAAAAAGATGTTCTTGGTATTAGCAGTGGAAGGGGAACCGTGATCAATGCATCCCGTTGTATCGGACATGGGGCATGTTTTCATGCCTGTCCGGTTGAAGCCATCACACTTTGTATCGGAACGGAAAAACGAGGAGTCGATCTTCCTCATGTGAGCGAAAAGTTCGAGACCAACATAAAAGGGATTTATATTGCCGGAGAACTTGGAGGAATGGGGCTTATCAAAAATGCGGTGGAGCAGGGCCGTCAGGCGGTAGAGAATATTCTGAAGGATCTGCCGGAATCAAAACCTGATCAGCTTGATCTGGTTATTATAGGAGCAGGACCTGCTGGCATTTCTGCTTCTCTGACGGCGAAACAACATAAACTGAAATTTGTCACGCTTGAACAGGATACGCTAGGAGGAACTGTTTATACCTTTCCGCGTTCAAAGATTGTAATGACCAATCAGATGGATCTGCCGGGATGGGGAAAAGTAAAACTGCATGAAACCTCTAAAGAAGAACTGCTGAAGCTCTGGAATAATGCCTTATCGAAAAATGGCATTGAGATTCGTCAGGAAACGAAGGTGGAAGAAATCATTCATAACGATGGTTCCTTTATCATAAAAACAAAAACGGGTGATGAGTTAAAAACATCGCGGGTTCTTCTGTCGATAGGAAGACGAGGAACTCCGAGAAAACTTGGCGTTCCCGGTGAAATATCTGAAAAAGTTGCTTACCGTCTGCTTGAACCGGAAGATATTCATAATAAAAAAATCATGGTCATTGGCGGTGGTGATTCCGCAGTGGAATCCGCAATGTTGCTTGCCGATAACAATAAAGTAATTCTATCCTACCGCAGTGATGCATTCAGCAGAATTAAACCTGGCAACAGCACACGCATCACTAAAGCTATTGAAGCGGGAGACGTGGAAGTTAGGTTCAGCACAAATGTAGCTGAAATACATCCTGAAAGTGTCATCCTTAAAAACAGCGCAACAGGCGAAGAGGAAATCATACCCAACGACCTTGTATATATTTTTGCCGGCGGTGAATTACCAACCAAATTTCTTGAAAAGGTTGGGATAAAAATCACGAGAAAACACGGAGAGGCATTATTAAAGCATTAAAAGTCCCCAAATGAAAAAAATCCTCCTTATATATCTTTTTCTCATACCGATGATCCTATCCTTCGGACAGATCTCCCCCGGTGATTTATCTTCGTTTCATCAGGATCTTGAAGGGATCAGCAACTGTACTAAATGTCATGAACTTGGGAAAAAGGTTACCAATGCAAAGTGCCTCGATTGTCATAAAGAAGTAGCAGTGCGTATTGATAAAGGAGAAGGTTTCCATTCATCTTCCGAAGTAAAAGGGAAGTCTTGTTTTGAATGCCACAATGAACATCACGGAAGGGAATATGACCTTACTGATCTTAACACAGAAACTTTCGACCATAATCTTACAGGTTATAAACTTGAAGGTGCACATGCAGATCAGGATTGTGAAGCCTGCCACAAGAAAGAATTTATACAGGATAAGGAGGTTAAAAAGAAAACCATGACCTATCTGGGCCTTATTCAGGAATGTCTGGCCTGTCATAAGGACTTTCATCGCGAAACGTTAAGCGATAACTGCCTGGAATGTCACAACTATGAAAAGTTCAGACCTGCACCGGGGTTTAATCACAATGAAACCGATTTTGTGTTAAAAGGCAAACATCAGCAGGTGGATTGTATTGAGTGCCATAAAGACGAGATAATTGACGGTGAAGAATTTCAGCACTTTGCCAACGTAGATCACAGCAATTGCACCAGCTGTCACGAAGATGTCCATAACAACAAATTCGGACAGAACTGTAGACAATGCCACACGGAGGAATCCTTTACAGTTATCAAGGGCATGAATACTTTTGATCACAGCAAGACCGGTTATCCGCTTGAAGGCATGCATGTAAATGTGGATTGTAAAGAATGTCACACCACAGGAAAATACACCGATCCTTTACAGCACAAATACTGCAACAATTGTCACGAAGACTACCATAAAGGAGAATTTACAGCAGAAAAAAAATATACCGATTGCAGCGACTGCCATACAGTAAAGGGTTTTAAACGCTCGAATTTCACTATCGAGATGCATAACGAGTCAGCATTTAAACTGGAAGGTGCACATTTGGCTACGCCTTGTTTTGCGTGTCACAAAAAACAGGAAGACTGGCACTTCAGAAAAATCGGCACCAACTGTGCTGATTGTCACGAAAATATACACCAGGATTACATGGAGGCCAAATACACCGACAACAATGGCTGCATGAATTGCCATACAGTAAACACCTGGGCCAAAGTAACATTCGATCATGATCAGACCGGATTTGAACTATCCGGAGTACATGCGCAAACAGATTGTAGCAGCTGCCACTTCCCAAAAGATGAAAATCAGGTTAAAGAACAGAAATTTGCATCATTAAAAGGTGCCTGTCTGGAATGTCATACTGATGAACATCGCGGTCAGTTTGAAAAATACGGGGAGAAAGGTTGCGAACAATGTCATGGTTTTGACAACTGGGAAGCCGGTAAGTTTAACCACGACAACACAAGGTTCAAACTCGAAGGAGCACATGCCAGTGTGGATTGCTATCAGTGCCACAGCGAAGTAAGAACACTGAAAGGAAGATATGTAAAATACCTCTACGATAATGAAAAGATAGAATGCGCAACCTGTCACAAATAATCGTTTTGCTACTGTTTCCTCTCGCTTTATTCAGCCAGGGACAGTCGCCGCACGGAGACAATTTCAACATCAGCTGCGATGTATGTCACTCTCCGGAGAGCTGGGATCTGGTTAAAAAATCAACCTTTAATCACGACTCAACAGGCTTCATTTTAACCGGACAGCATCAGAATGTAGACTGCCGGTACTGCCATACTTCGCTCGAATTTTCCAGGGCAGGAACAACGTGTATTTCATGCCATTCCGATATTCACCAGAATACAGTAGGCGAGGACTGCGACCGTTGCCACAATACCGGTTCATGGATCATGAATAATGTGATGGAAATGCATATGAACAGTCGCTTCCCGTTGGTTGGAACACATGCCACTGCCGATTGTTACGATTGCCATAAATCGGCCTCCATGTTACGGTTTGATCCACAGGGGGTGGAATGCTACGACTGCCATAAAGAACAGTTTATGGCGACCACAAATCCAAATCATGTCACTTCAGGATTTTCAACAGAGTGTACGGATTGCCATACCATGAATGCCACAACCTGGACAACAGAGGGGTTCGATCACAGCTTTTTCCCGTTAACAGAAGGACATAATCTGAACGATTGTTCCTTATGCCACAAGGATAATAACTATACCAACACGTCAGATGAATGTTATTCCTGCCATGCAGAAGATTTTAGCGGAACAAATAATCCATCCCATGTAAATGCAGGATTTTCACAACAATGTGAAGAATGCCATACCACGCATCCGGGATGGTCCCCAGCCAGGTTTGAAGCTCACGATGCCAGTTACTTCCCTGTTTATTCCGGCACACACAACGGTACATGGGAAAGCTGTACCGAGTGCCATACGGTTCCGGGAGATTACACTCAATACAGTTGTACGGCCTGTCATGAACATAATAAGGCTGATACGGACGAAGAACACGGCGGTGTAAGTGGTTACAGTTATAACGATCAGGCTTGTTTTGCCTGTCATCCGGACGGATCAAAAACAGGAGCCTTTAATCACGATCTTACCAACTTCCCACTGACAGGAGCACACAGAGATGCCGAGTGCCTCAGTTGCCATACCAATGGTTATGCAGGCACATCAACCGTTTGCAAGGATTGCCATACGGCGGATTATATTGCATCACAGAATCCGCCTCATCAGGACCTGAACTTCCCTGACAATTGTGATCAGTGCCATACTACAAACCCGGGTTGGTCACCAGCCACATTTGCCATCCATGATAATTATTATCCGTTGCGCGGAGAACATGCAGCCATTGCAGATCAGTGTATGCTTTGTCACAAAGATGGTTATACGAATACACCGAACAATTGTTATGGCTGCCATGCACAGGACTACAATGCCACAACTGATCCCAATCACGTTGATGCTAAGTTCCCGACCGAATGCGAGATATGTCACACGGATCAGGGATGGTCGCCTTCCATCTTCAACCACGATCAGTTCTATCCTCTTATTGGTGCACATGCCGAAATTAAAGACAACTGTAAGCTGTGCCACGCAGATGGCTATACCAACACACCAAATAATTGCTACGGCTGTCACACGAAGGATTATAATGCAACTACGGAACCAAATCACATTGATGCGCATTTCCCAACCACGTGTGAAACATGTCACAGTCCGAACAGCTGGACGCCTTCAACGTTTGATCATTCTACAATATATCCATTGGTAGGAGCACATGCTGAAATTGCAGATAACTGCAATGCCTGCCATGCCAACGGTTATACCAATACACCAAACAATTGTTATGGATGTCATGCACAGGATTATAATGCAACTACAAATCCGAACCACACGGATGCGCAGTTTCCAACCACCTGTGAAACCTGTCACAACACAACCGGATGGAGCCCGTCCACATTTAATCACGACAATTTTTATCCATTGACAGGTGCGCATGCAACGATAGCCGATAATTGCATCCGGTGTCATTCCGAAGGTTATACCAATACACCATCTGAATGCTATGGCTGTCATGCCGGCGATTATAATTCAGCAACAGATCCAAATCATGCAGCGGCGAATTTCCCGAAAGTGTGTGAGGATTGCCATACGACCAGTGCATGGTCACCATCCACATTTAACCATGATGCACAGTATTTCCCGATTTACAGCGGGGCACACCGTGGTGAATGGAATAATTGTATCGACTGTCATACCAACGCTTCCAACTTCGGTGTATTCTCCTGTATCACTTGTCATGAACATAATAAGACAGATACAGATAGTCATCACAGGGAAGTAAGGAATTATGTGTATGCCAGCGAAAGTTGTTACTCATGCCATCCTAACGGAAGGTCTGATTAAATTAGATAAATGCGTCAAAAGATTCTAATAGTATCTATCCTGCTTATTGCTCGCCTAACATACAGCCAGTCTCCGCATGGTGACGACTTTAATGTGAATTGCGCTGTCTGCCATACAGCTGATGAATGGGATCTTGTGGCTAAATCCGGTTTTGATCATGATACAACCAGCTTCAAACTTACAGGCCAGCATAAAATGAATACGTGCAGACAATGCCATACCTCACTGGTTTTTAAAGATGCAGGAACAGAATGCATGGATTGTCATACCGATATCCATCAGAATACTGTAGGGCAAAGCTGTGAAATTTGTCACAACACAACCACATGGATTGTTAGCGACATATCAGAAGTTCACGAAATGAGCCGGTTTCCTTTAACAGGGGCTCATAATGCCATAGACTGCTACAGCTGCCATCCATCGGCTTCATTTTTACAGTTCAATGTTTTAGGTATTGATTGTTACAGCTGTCACCAGAAGGATTACCAGGCCACGACAAATCCGGATCATTCCGAGGCAGGTTATTCTACCCAATGTGAAGTATGTCACAGTCTGCATTCAACAGAATGGAATGCTACGGGATTTGAACATGGATTTTTCCCACTGATACAGGGACATTCCGGGGTTGATTGCATCACTTGTCACGGTGTGGATAAACCCTTTCAGTCGGTTACTGCAGATTGTTATGAATGCCATGCATCGGATTATGAGATGACACAAAACCCAAATCATCCGGACCTGGGATTTTCTCAGAACTGTAAAGAATGCCATACGCTGGCAGAAAACTGGAATCCTGCAGATTACAGGGAACATGACAACGTCTATTTTCCGATTTACTCGGGAAAACACAAAAATGTCTGGAATTCGTGCGTCACATGCCACAATGATTCACAAAACTATTCCGTTTTTACATGTACTGATTGCCATGAACATAACAAAAGTGCCATGGACAGAAAACACGATGAAGTAAGAGATTACTCATGGGTAAGCAATGAATGTTACCGGTGCCACCCTATTGGAAGAGCTGACGACTAAAACTACGTTATGATGAAACTGATTGCCACCATATCTGCAATACTTCTCCTTACATTTACAGGAAATGCTCAGGAAGTATTTCAAAAGACCATAGAAGGTCGCGTTTCTTATGTCAGCATGCAAAATATTTACGTTAGCTTTCCTTCAACAGAAGGCATATCAACAGGAGATACCTTATCGATTAAATCAGGGGACAAACTTATTCCATCGCTGATAGTCACACAAACCTCCTCCATTTCCTGTGTTACAAAACCTTTAACCGGTATTGAACCGGACATAGATGATGTTGTTATAGGACGTGCTAATATTGTTAGCAAAGCACCGGAAGTAAAAATTGTAACAAAGAAACCAGAAACAGAACGCGCTGAAAAAGAAAAAATAAGCGCTAAACGAAAAGAGAAACAACGCATTTACGGACGGATTGCTGTTGCATCTTATTCAAATTTTTCAAACACCGATGTATCAGATAACCAACGGATGCGCTATACGCTTTCGTTCCAGGGAGATCATCTTGGAGGATCCAAAGTATCAACAGATGCATACATAAGTTTTACACACCGTTCGGGAGAATGGAGTCAGATACAGGATAACATTTTCAACGGGCTTAAGATTTATTCTTTGGCTCTTAAATACGATATCTCGGAGAATACCGATGTCTGGTTCGGAAGAAAAATTAACACACACGTAGCAAATATAGGAGCCATCGATGGCATTCAGGTTCAAACCAGATACAAAAAATTCACCTTCGGTTTGGCCGGTGGAACCAGGCCGGATTACACAGATTACAGCATAAATACAAATCTGCCTCAGTTTGGGGGCTTTGTAGCACACAGCTTTAAGACTAAAAAAGGAAATGCCAGCACATCTTTAGCCATGTTCGAGCAGATGAACGGAAATAAAACAGACCGCCGGTTTGCCTACTTTCAGCATAGCAACTCTTTGGTTAAAAACCTGAATGTTTTTGCATCGTGTGAACTGGATTTGTACAAACTGGAAAATGATGTTCCAACCAGCACACTTGATTTAACAGGGCTTTACCTGTCATTACGCTACCGCCCCTGGCGGAAAATTTCATTTTTTACCTCCTACGATGCACGTAAGAATGTTATCTATTTTGAATCCTTTAAAAACCTGGCAGATCGCATCCTTGAGAATGAAACCCGGCAGGGATTTCGTTTTCAGGTCTTACTAAGACCCTTTAATTATTTTACGGCATCGCTCAATGCGGGGTATCGTTACCGTAAAAGTGATCCGGCGCCTACAAATAATGCATCCGCGTACATCACATACAGCAAGGTGCCGTGGATTGATGCCACAGCAGCCATCAATGTTACAATGCTGAACACAAGCTATCTGAATGGGATGCAGTATGCATTTAATCTGTCCCGCGATTTCTGCAAAGGCAAACTCTACAGCAGGCTCAATTTCAGGGTGATTGATTACAACTTTACCAACTCCCCGACAGGCATGTTCCAGAAGATTGGCGAACTTTCATTGTCCTATAGAATTCTGAAAAAGCTTCAGATCACAGCTAATTATGAAGCTACACTCGAAGACAGCAACCTGTATAACCGGGTTTACCTGGGATTAATTAAAAGATTCTAACCAGCCTTCATTCTAAAATAAAAAAGGCGATTACAACTATGCAACCGCCCTTTTGGCTTTTATTTAAAGTAGTTAAGGAATCTAATAATAAGGAACCTTTTTTACAACCAGTAAACGACCGGCTCCATCTGTTGGTAAAGGGCTGTAAAAACCACTGTAGTAAGTAAATTTTCCTCCCCCGTTAAAGTCACTGGCGGTCCAGAATGTTAAATAATCATCCGTGTTCACCCAAACAACATCAGGCAAAAGCTCTGAATGTGATTCTACAACCGTAAACTCTTTCACTGTAGGTATATGCCATCCTGATGGAACCAATGCTGTAGCTTTTGCATAATCAAAGGTGGCACTAATATTTCCTCCTCCATCGTCATATAGAAGTTGTGTATTATAAACCAACAACACATCACCATTCGGATATATTTCAACAATGGTTCCACCATCATAAGCTTCTCCAATTTCAGGCCCCGTGGAACCGCTGCCGGCTGCATCTTTCCATGCAGGAATACCTGATTCAACAGTTAATACCTGACCATCAGTCCCTTTTGCAAGCCTTACCCATTTTGATCCGTCATAATAAAGGACATCACCTGTTGCTGCACCGGTAATATTCAGATTGTTGGCAGCATTGGCAGTTGTTGCAGAGGTAGCATTATCAGCACTGGTTGCATGATCCGCATTAGTTGCCGATGTTGCATTATCTGCATTCGTAGCGTGACCTGCATTGGTTGCATAGTCAGCATTCGTGGCGGAGGTTGCATTATCTGCTGAAGTTGCATGATTAGCATTGGTCGCCGAAGTTGCAGCATCAGCAGTAAGAGCTGATTCCGCCATTTTAGCATAATTTGCAAACGGAACACTGTTCAGTTGAGAAGTTCCCATATCTTCTCCATCAATATCCACATTCAGATAATATGGCCCGTTACTCCAGTCAATAGTGGAAAAATCTCCTGAAATTAAAGTTCCTTCTCCAACCACAACACTGATAACACCAAATGTATTGGTACTCACGTCATGTGATTCTGAATACAAGGATGTACCCGATTCCGATCCCTGCTTTATGGTAAACTTAAGCACAACAGCAGTATTGGCTTCTACTTTACCAGCACTGTTTCTTAGTACAGTTTGATAGTTAAAACCCTGTGAGCTTACATTAGCTGCTATTACAATGAATAACAATAATGCCAACGAAGTAATTTTTTTCATTCTATTGTATTTTTTCTATTTTGCAAGTCTGTATTAGTTCCCCATTAACATCTGAAATCCGTAACAAATAAATACCGTTCTCACACTCCGAAAGTGAGATTCCCTCATTAAACCTTAAATCTGCTAACTCCGTTTTAATCATCTTTCCGGTAATATCATAAAGATCCAGTTTTACAATCTTTTTACTTGTCTTGTTCAAATCTACATAAACCCTGTCTCTTGTTGGATTCGGATAGACTAAACCAATATCGCTCTCTTCAGGATTAATGCTTGTAACTACAGTTGTTTCCTGATGAAAACCCTGGGTTAAAAAATAACTACCGGATTGACCTTCAAAAGTTTCAGTCATCAGTTCTCCCATGGTTTGAGAAATATTATAGGAAGTACTCTCCGAATTTTCCCCAAATGCAGATATTACTGACAATTCCAGTGATCGTTGTCCGAATGCCACAACTGCAGTCAGAACAAAAACAACAGACAATATTAATTTTTTGTGTTTTTTTATCATTTCAGACCCTTAGATATATTAAGTCACACTAAAATTAAAGCTAATTTACAAATTGATGTTAACTCAATGTTTAATTTTAACATAATTTAACTCTACTCCCATACATTTAATGTATTGAAGATTCGCATCACTTTTCCTTTTGGCAGCTTAACCCTGATATCAGACGGAGTCTTTAACACCTTACCGGTAATAACCAGCGCACCGTTATCGACCACAAATGTAGCATTCTGATTCAGAAGTAAACCATAAATTAATGTTTCTGATGACGCATTTCCTGTAACATTAACATGCGGAATATTTGTCGCCTGGTTCAGAATTACATATCCTGTATTAGAAGAATCCGGTATGGAGTTAAAGTACCAGTTCTCCGGCACATCCCAGTTTGCGACATCTGCCAGCGGCAACCAGTGCGTATAAGGAACAACTGCTGTAACATCAGCACCGCTGTGTGGCGTACCGTTTATACCACCTGCCACATCACTGAACTGGCTGTTGTAGAACCGGTAATATGTTTTCAGGTTACTCCACGATACAGTACCCGTAAGAACAACAGTCCGGTTAACAGGATCAACAAGATTTGTTCCGTCATTAGTCAGTTCTACAAAGCGAACAGTGTTCATTTGAGTGGTTGAAAGCGCCAGATTCCATATTCTGAGTTCATCAACCAGACCTGAAACTTCACCACTCACATTTGCAATCTGAATATCATCAACCGTAAAGTCTGCAGCGCTCACTACGGCCACGTGCTGCCATACACCTGCTGTCAAAACATTACCTGCCACTCCATCAATATAGATTGTCGGGGACGTCATGCCTGTTACAGTTACCTGATCCGTAGCATTCACGGATATTACAACAGATCCACTCAGTTTAATATAATCGCCCTGCATTGTAGTTTCCGGTTTGAACCAGAATTCAACAGTTCGTGCATTATAAGCTGTAAATCCGCTTGCGGTTACATTTACATTAGCCGGTGTCATATCAAAACTCTGACCTATTGTTTTCACACCAAACTCAACTGCACCAATATCAGGTACGGCTGTTCTGACTGCACCGGTTGCATCTACTATAGGAGCATTCAATGTTATTCCACCATCTACAGCAGGACCGTAGAAGAGATTTACAGTGTTAACATAACCTCCGTTGTCAGTCAGGCCGGCCGGATCCAGGAATGGATCATAAGGCCAGATATTGTTGTTCAGATCATATGTATCATCCCCGGTTCCACCACGGACAATGCTGTTTCTGATTTCCACATCTGTTCCTGTAATTTCTGAACCCTGGTTCCACAAAATAGTATTTGAAACTGATACTTTGGATCCGTCAACATAAATTGCTGATTCATCACCGTAGGTATTAGCAGCAATGGTTGTATTGACGATATAAACCGTAGTATCTACTGAACCGATGATATCCGGTGTTCCAAACACGATACCGTGATTGGCATTACCTGTCTGGTCTGCCCATGTTCCACCTGCACCACCGGTATTACCGGTATTAATATAATATGCTTCCACGTTTGTGGTCACGGTTCCAATACTAGCCACCTCTGCAGCGGAAAGGTTGCGGCTGAAAATCTTAATCTCAAAGATATTTCCTGCATAATGTGTATTTAAGGTACCGAAAAGCAGGTTAGCCGAATTAAATACTGTTGTTCCCGTTGTTATATCTCCACCCACCTGAGCACCGTCCACATACAACCGAACCACGCCGTTTTCACGAACCATCACTATCTCATGATCCAGTCCGTCTGCCACATAAGCAGATGTAACTACAGAGGTTACAGAACCAAATGTATCGTAGTAACCCAGATAACCATTGTCTACAAAGAAACTTACGTCACCTGATTCGGCACTTATTATTGCCGGACTCTGTGTCTTATCTACAAATGTTTGAGTATCTGTAGTACGTATTCTTGCATACCAGGTATAATACCTTCTGCCGTCCACACTGTTCGGAGCCTGTACATGGTCGTTAATCCCGTCAAATTCCATTTGTTCAGGCAAACCATACAGATATAATGCCCCGCCGTCAGTTGTTGCAGCATTATTGTAAATTGTAGTATTTACAATATTCAGCCAACCTCTGTTGGATGCATCAAAATAGATGGCACCACCATTTACAGCTGTGTTACTGTGGATGGTTGAAGAATGGATATCGATATGGAATCCCGGAGCATAAATACCTCCACCATAACTGTTAAGCAAAGTACCGTCAGCATTACCATCCTCAATAGTCACTCCTTCCAGTTTTAGTGTGTCAAGCGAGAATCCGTTAACAGTCATTACATGATAACTGTTATCAGAATTATCGGATAATGTACCCAGATCACCACTTATTACAGTAAGACCTGTTGCTGCACGAGAAGCAATATCGCTTTCAGTACCATTAAATCCACCTACAAGGTAAACACCCGGTCTGATTGTAAATGTTTTTGTGCGGTTATCTGCAGGTGTTGCATTACCGCTTACATCTGTTTCCGGGTAATAGGTTCCTTCAGCCACAAATACAGTATCGGAAGCACCCGCTGTAGCAAGCGCATCGGATAATGAATTATAGGCATTTGCCCAACTACTTCCGTTGTTGGCACCTGCCGCATCAATATCCACATAATACAAACTGGTATTGTTGGTATTCAGGGAGTCAATTGCTCCATAAACACGCTGTCCGTTGTATTCTGCATAAGGTCTGAAGTAGTATTTGGTTCCATCCATTAACCCACTTAAGGTTACTGTAAATGAACCATATCCGTCGGTTAATGCTGCCTGAGTTCCTTCTACATCAGTCGGCTCATTCGGGTCAAAATTACTAACCTGACTATAAGCTACACCTCTGCTGATATTTGATTTATCGTACCAGGCACCAATTACTTCTCCCTGAACATCTGCATCATTCGATCCGACAGAAGTAACACCCAAAGGTTTCACTCCAATATTCAGATCAGAAAGGATAAAGTTCCCGTCTGTTCCGGTCAGTGCAAAATTATTAAACGTACCATTATTAGCATTTCCGGAAATATCAAGCAGATAAGGCAACCATGTACTGTTATCTCCGGCCTCGTCAGAAAAATCAAAGTTATAGTAAGCAACCAAATCATTCCAGTTTAATCCGCTGATGCCATCTACATACGTCTGATCCAGAGAAGCAATCGAAACTTCATCCAGTTGAGCAGTTGTTAACGGCATATCCCAAATTCTGAATTCATCCAGTCTGCCATAAAGTACTTCGTCAATGGCGCTGTTATCCAGCTCACCTCCAATTACCATCTGGTCAGCCGATAATATTCCGACCCATTCACCTAAGGTATAAACGAGATTTCCATCAAGATAAACACGGGTTTCAGCCGGTGATTTTTCAGAAACCACAGCAATATGATGCCATGCATCATCAGTCACATCATTGCCAATAATATACTGAACATCGTTCACATACATCGCCAGACGATCGTCGTTGGTAATATCAATAATGAATCTGTTAACGGACCCTGTTGTATTATGGAATCCAAACAGCGCCTGCTGATCGACTATCTGGGTCGTATTAAACCATGTTTCAACAGTTAAACCATTGGTAACAACTGACAGTGCCTGAGGAATCGACTTATTATCAAAACTTATATATGAATCCGTTGCGTCAAAGTCAAGGGCATTACCCGCCGGATTTGATAAGGTGGCAAATTTAAGCGTATCACCATAAATCGTAGCCGGAGCAGTCGTATTCACAATGGCAGCAAAGTAATAGGTCTGACCCGGAGTTAAACCGGTCACAGTAATATTAAATGTGTCATTTGTTATCGTTGTCGTTGTAACGGTGGTTGCACCTGACAGATCACTGTTTACAGAATATACAAACCCATAATTCACAGGTGATACATTTCCGACTATTGACCCGTAAAGTGTGATGCTGTCCCCACTTATCGAATCGTACTGATTCAGGGTGTAAACTCCACCGGTTTGCAGCAACTTCTGTTGCCCGTATTTAACAACACCGTCTTTAGCAACATAAGAACGGTAATAATAAATTCCTCCCTCTGAAAGACCGGTTATTGTAGCTTCAATTGTATCATTATTCAATAAATGATCATCATCCCTGAAACTGATTCCTGTTGCAGGATCAAAGCCGTCAACAGTACTGTAAACCACACCTGTACTGTCGTGTCCGTTAAACCACATTCCGGTTTTCAGACCTTTGGTCAGTGCTGTTGTCAACTGTGGTTCATATTCATCCAAAGTAACCACACCTGTTAACGCACCTGACTGTACCCAGTTGGAAGTTGTTCCGTTCAGGGCAAAATTCATCAGGTCACCATGATTCTCATTTCCACTGAAGTCAAACAGTCTTGTTTCACCCGCATTATTTCCACCGGCTATACCCTGATCAAACCTGTAATATGCAATCAGGTTGGCTCCTGAAATACCAGGTACCGTATCAAGATACTCTTCAGAAACTGTTCTGTACAGGAATTTATACCGTTGATCATCTGTTAATGCCTTGTTCCAGATACGGATTTCATCTAAACCGCCCTGGTAATGTGATACCGGTAGACGACCGGACACATAGTTATATTCAACACCTACTCCCAGGATGTCTGTCGGATTAAATCCGGCCCATTCATTAGCAGTACCCACCAGTAAGCCATCAATGTAAACCTCTGTTGCGGCAGGAGACTGTGTTGAAACGACAGCGACATGGTGCCATTCACCATCTGCCAGATCAACGCCTCCACCGATCAGTGGATAGTTGGTTGAATTGATAATCGCTGTAATATGATTATTAACGTCAACCGAAAGAATTATACGGTTCACACTTCCGTTGGAAGAGGTGAAACCAAGAATCGTTCGTAAAGTTCCCACATCATCCGGCTTAACCCATGCTTCAAGAGTCATTTCACCTGCTGCATTCAGGTCGTTTGCTATCGGAGTCAAAACCTGAACATAATCACCTGTTCCGTCATACTGCAATGCGTTACCCGCAGGATTATCAGCCGTATGATACATACGTTGAGATCCATAGATTGAATCTGTCCCGTTTATAACATAAGCACGGTAATAATAATCTGTATTTACCTGTAAATTATTAATCTGAACCGAGAAGGTATCCTGTCCACCATCTAAGGTAGATACAAAGTTGGCAGGATAATCTGCAGGATCAAATCCGTTAACGGTACTGTAAACCATACCTGTATCCGAAGCCGTAGCAAAATCACCGGTCATCCTTCCGTATGTCAGGATCGACGCACCGAGCCTGTCAGCCTGTTCAAGTGTTTCAATACCACCTGCAATCAATACAGACTCGTTACCATACGCTGTATCTCCGGTTGCTGTAATAAGGAATGCACGGTAATAGTATTCCTGTCCGCTGGTCAAGCCTGGTAATCGTGTCACAAAGGTATCTGTCTGCGTTGTAAAGGCAGTGATAAACCTTCCGGAAGGTACAGTATCCGGATCAAAACCCTGAACGGCACTGTAAACCGCACCACTGTCAATAACCGCATCATACCATATACCGGTTAAATGCGCATAAACATCAGCTTCACTGGCTGAAGGAATGGTATAGTAATCCGGGGTAGTAATTACACCGGAGAATGCATCAGATTCAATGAAGTTACTGGTTGAACCATTCAATGCCAGATTTGTCGGCGTCCCGTCAAAGTCGTTGGACGTGAAATCCATAAACTGATAAATGGAAGTGTTATCCAGTCCCGCTTCTCCCAGATCGGAACGATAATAAGCTACAAGATCACTCCATGCGAGATCTGCGACCTTACTGTTAACAAAATCTGCATCTAAGGTACGTTCAAATACCTGCTGCAGCTGATTCTGTGTCAGCGATTTATTCCATATCCTGATTTCATCCATGGTACCACTGAGGAAAGGATATGCTCCGTTACCATTATAACTACCAATAGAAACTGTAGCATTTGAGGTGAATGAAGGAATCGGAATATTAGTACTGGAATTGTCATCCACCATTTCACCATCCACATATACGCGGAATCCTGAAGCAATATTGCGTTTCCAGGTCATCGCTATATGATGCCATTCATTATCTTCCACATCCTGAACATTGGAAATGCTCAAGGCACCGCTCACACCCGAGTTATTCGACATAACTGCCATTGGCGGATTATTAAATCCAATGATGATGTAATTATCAGTACCTTCCTGAATACGGATGGCTGATTGCAGGTCCGTACCTTTATAATAGAACTCAATCGTCAACTCATCACTTCCGCTCAGTCCGGATGCGCTCATCAGATTCGACGGCAATTCAATCCAGTCGTCCACACCGTCAAAATTAACGGCATTCCCTGCCGGATTACTTAGCGTACGAACCATGCGTTGTTCACCATATAAGGTATCAGTTGCATTATATATGTATGCTCTGAAGAAATAAACGGTTGATGGTTTTAATCCTGTAATGTCTGAACCAAATGTATTGGTACTTGCCGGCAGTAATGAACCAGGTACAAATGTTCCGGAATTCGGAACAAAATCCCTTGTTTCACTGATCACAATACCCGTGTCCAAAGGAGAAGCAACCGGGTTGTTCAGTCTTCCGAAAAGCGTAAGACTGGTTCCTGAAACATTTTCAGCAGAATCCAGAGTTTCAATACCTGATGTTGTAAACATCTGTTGCAGACCATAAACTGTATCGCCAAGAGCAGAAACCACAAATGGCCTGTAGTAATAGTCCGTAGAATGCTCCAATCCTGATAACAGGGTCACAAATGTATCAACTACCGAGGGTTGGTTTGCAGAAATAAACGCAATGGCTGTATCACGCGGAATAAAGTTTGGTACGGTATTATAAACGATACCGCTATCCACAATTGCAGAATACCATTGGCCTGTAACCTGAGAATGAAGTGTGGCAAAAGATGCCAAAATCGGACTGGCATTTCTCACTGTTTTCACACCAATTCCTGCTTTGGATTTAATCCAGTTGGATGGTTCTCCTGATAATGCCATATCTGTCAATAAACCGGTATGCAGATTTCCAGAAAGATCCGTTACAGTAGTTACTCCACTATTATTCAGTGACGGTTCACCCTGATCGAACCTGTAATTTACGTACAGGCTGTCCCAACTTAATCCCGGCACCTCATTGTTCACATAGGTGCTGTCAATGGTCCTGAATGCCAGATCTGAAACCTGTTCATCAGTCAGAGCCGTGTGCCAGATACGTATTTCATCAATATCTCCGTTGAAATAGTTTCCGGTTAAATAACGTCCGATAAATGTTTCACCTGTACCCAGATAGTGTTCTCTGGCCGCATTGGTGTATTCATAGATGCTATCACCATCCATGTAAATGGTACGTGTTTTGGTGTCCGCGTCATATACAAATGCATATTGGTGCCACAAAGTATCCGGAACCACATCCACATTCACATCATTGCCATAGAATGCCATTGTTACCGTATTCCAGTCACGATAACCAATATGTAATCCGTAGTTTGTTGTAGTCTGACCCTGGCTTAAGAAATAACCTGCTTCATTTTCGGTACGCTTTCTCGCCCAAATCTCAAACGAGAATGATCGGGAAGCCAGATCCAGTGTATCGGTAATTGAAACATAGTCATTACCACCATCCAGTGATAAAGCATGCCCCGGAGGATCCATTACCGTATTGAAAGAATTCAACGTGCTGTAAGCCGTATCGCCATTATCAGCCACAACCATAGTAGCATAGCTGTACTGACCACCAACATTCAACCCGGAAAGGTCCACCTCAAAGGTATTTATAACCAGATCGGTTGTTGACCAAATCTGCGTTGTATCAGCCGGATCAGCAACATTTTCCGGATCAAAATCATTCAGCGGGGAATAAACAACACCACGCATAATGATGTTGTTATTCCATGCATCTGTGGCACGACCTTCAACATGTGCAAAGGTTGTACCGATATTTGAAATCTCAGTAGTTTCTACACCAATTGGAGCAGAGCGTCTTATAAAATTCGATTCCCCTCCTCCAAGGCTGAAGTTAACCAAGGCTCCTTCATTTCTCGGATTTGAGTAATCATATACATAATATTCACCAAAATTATTCTGGTCAGGTGTTCCCTGGTCAAATCTGTAGTACAGCTTAAGGTCATCCCAGGATAATCCTAAACCTGAATTTGAGATATACAGACTATCAACAGTTCTGCTTTTTAAGGTATTAATCTGATTCTGGTCAAGTGCAGCAGTCCACACCCTAACTTCATCCATGTCACCTTCAAATTCATAAGCTCCGTTAAGTCTGGCACCTACATAAGCATCTCCTGTACCAAGGTAATGTTCCCTTGACGCATTGGTATAACTACGCATCAAACGACCATCAAAATATATATCCCTTGTTTTTGTAGTAGCATCATACACAAACGCCACATGATGCCATAATGTATCCGGTATCACATCAACACCTACATCATTTCCCCAGAAGTTAAATCGTAACGTATTATAATCCGCATAACCAACATGTAAACCATAGTTTGTTGTACCCGATCCCTGACTGAACAGATATCCCCAGGAATCATTGTAACGTTTGCGGCTCCACATCTCAACTGTAAATGAGCGACTGTCAAGACGCAATGACGGATTTTCAACAAATACATAATCATCGTTACCATCCAGAGCCAGGGCATTTCCATTGGAAACAAAACCATTCGGATTACCTTCCATAGTCTGAAGCACGCGTGTAAATCCATAGGATGTTACAGAGCTAACTTCAGTTATTGCCCTGTAATAATAGGTTTCTCCCAAAGTTAATCCGGTAACAGTTGCACTGAAGCTGCTGTCACTATGAATTGTTCCGTAAACTTTTACCGGAGCTACACTAAAGTCTCTTGCAGTACTATACTGGAATCCTACCTGATCAGGCAAGGTATACCAGATGCCTGTAATGTGTCCTGTCAGAATATGAGTTCTCAGATCAGGATTATAAATCAGTGTGTCGGTTACAATACCAAAATGGGCACCGGAGGCTACATAATTAGATGTATTACCAGTCAGATTCATATTGATATACGCTCCACTCTGCCCATTTCCACTGTCATCGTTAATACTGAGTAATCCGGTATTATCTCCACCAGGAGTACCATCATCCATGGTATAATATAATTCCAGGTTAGTCCAGTCCACACCAGCAACATTTGCTGCAAGATAGTCTTCACTGATGCTGCGATCCATCATCGCAACAATCTGAGACTGGGTTAATCCGATATTCCAGATCCGCAATTCGTCAATCTGCCCCCTGAAATTCTGATCGTTCTGATTGGTATAACGTGAATCATGTCCAATCTGAACACTCGTATTATTAGCTCTTATCGTATATCCACTGTAATTCGTAGTAGATGATTTCAGATCACCATCCACATAAAGCGCAAATGTATTCCCATCAAACGTTACAGCGTATTGGTGCCATTCATCAATCTGGAAATATTCTTCCGGGGTATAGGTAAGACTTCGCCATCCTGACCCTTCAAAATAAAAGTAAGCCTGAATCTGTTTGGAATTTCTCGCACCTCTAAACATATATGCCTCACCTTTGCTCAGCATCACACCATAACCGCTGGCTGTTGTCCAGAGATCATAATTACTTTTAGCCCACAAACTATAGGACATTTGAGCAGTTGGGTTAAGATCTGTAGAATGACTGATTTCCACATAATCATTTGTTAAATCCAGATCCATTGCACGACCAGGAGGTGTGGAAACAGTAATAAATGAACACTCATCACCAAACACATAATTTCCGCTTCCCAGATCAACATAAGCCCGGTAATAATATCTTGTGGCCGGTATTAAGCCCGTCAACACTGACTGATACACTGAAACATTCTGTTGTACGGTTGAAACATACTGTGATGAGTTAACCGTATCGGGATCAGAACCTTCAACCAGATAATATACAATACCCGTATCCACCGCAGTTGGGAAAGCTGAAACAACCTCCCCGAAACAAGTGGCTTCCACACTGGTCAGATTGGCAACTGTGTCAAGTGTTATAACACCACCGGCATAAAAAGCTTTTTCATTTCCATACGTCCATATACTGTCACTTACCTGAACATAAGCCCTGTAATAGTAATACTGACCCGGAGTGAAGATATCACGCATTTCAACTTTAAAGGTATCGGTTGCTGTATATAATCCACTGCTTACTTTTGTCGCAGTATCCGGATCAAACCCAGAGACAGCACTATATACAATACCCGAATCCATCGGTGCTGAATACCATATACCTGTTATGGCACCATAAAAGTTGCCACCGTCATCGGTGTAGGCTGTTGCAGATTCTGTTGTCACACCTAACGGTGCTCCGGAGAAAATCCAGTTTGAAGTGGAACCACTCAATGCCAAATCTGTAAGATATGCGTTTACATTATTCCCCGAAAGGTCATGCAATTCGTAATACTCATCATTATTGGCACCCGGTAACCCAAGATCCATTCTGTAATATGCAATCAGATCACTCCAGTTCAATGCAGAAACATCTGTATCAACATAGGATTGATCAATTGTGCGATACATCATTTGCTGCAACTGGCTTTGGGTTAAAGCATGATCCCAGACTCTGATTTCATCAAATGAACCATCGAAGAACCTGTCCACATTTCTTAAATCATACAACCGGGCTCCTACAGCCGCAATATCATACAATTCAATGGTATGAGCCACATCAAGATCAAGTACCATTTCCCCATCCACATAAAGCCTTGTTTTAGGTGTGACCGGATCAACGGTTAACGCGATATGATGCCATAAAGAATCTTCGATTGTCGTTGTAGAGTAATAATATGTATTGTCGAGTCTTAATCTAAGATGTCTTTCAGAATTATGATTAACCGACTGAAGCCAGACACGTTCATAATCGCCGAGAGTATCTGTCATACTCCATAATGTACGATCACCGGTTTCAATGCCTGAGTTCACCCATGCTTCCCAGGTATATCCTGTTGCCGCACTTTCTGCAATAGCTTCACCTACACTGAACATGTTGATAAAGTCATTCGCTCCGTCAAGGTCGATTGCATTTCCCGGAGGATTTGACAACGTACGGAATGAACGTTCTTCACCAAATACACGGCTACCGGTATAAGCACCACTTGTTACATCAACAAACGCACGGTAATAATAAGTTGTACCGGCATCCAGATTAGTCAGGTCAACCATAAAGGTATCGGTGCTTCCACCATGATATACTGCATAATTTGAAGGATATGCAGCCGGATTGAAATCAGGAACCGGTGCATACCAAACACCGGTATCTCCGGCTATTCCTGTGAAATCACCAGTTACTATACCAAATACTTCCGCATTGTCACCGTCAATATAACCTAATGTATCCAGCGTATTTACACCACCCGGTATAAATGTTTTTTCAATACCATATGTTGTTCTTCCGTTGGCTGCAGTAGCATACGCCCTGTAATAATATTTCAGAACCGGATCAAGGCCTGTTAATGTTCTGGTAAACAATGAATCATTAACATGCACGTTCGCATCAATAGCAGTTCCTGTAGAAGGATCAAATCCCTGCGTATTGGAATAAACAAAACCTGTATCAACGGGTGCAGTGTACCATAAGTCGGTAAGATTACCCTGCATAGTTGCTTCTCCCAATGTATAAACCGCGCTGGCATCCATGGTTTCTACGCCCAGTGGAGCCGTCGATTCAATCCAGTTAGCATTGGTTCCTGTTAAATCGAAATAATTCAGTGTACCATGCCATGCATATTTTGAATAGTCGAATACCTGATCTTCTGTAGTGTTGATTCCGCCTGCCACACCCTGATCGAAACGATAGTAAAGCAACAGGTCGTCCCAGGAAATACCTGAAATACTATCGTTCACATAGTCTTCGTCAATGGTACGGTACATCATCTGATCCAACTGGAATATATTCAGTTCCTTTTTCCACAACCTGAACTCATCCATTTCACCGCGATACTCATTATAATTTGGATCATACATACCAATATAAGCTGGGCTTGATCCAAATCCTGCAGTATATAAACGGTAAGTAGATTCACCTTCAAGCACGCCGTCAACATACAGTTTCAACCCGTCCTCTCCCATGGTAACAGCTACAAAGTGCCATTTATCGTCATTAAAATCACTGCTGACAGAAGCCACTTCTTCGGAATCATACGATTCGTTCAGGAACTGAACACTAAGTTTTCCTGGAACGGTTTGATTCAGACTGTTTCGGTTTATATAAATTGCAATGGTATAAGCAGTACTACCGAAACGTGGTGCTTTGAATATTGTACCAAGACCTGTGTAACTGTATTTAATCCAGGTTGTAAGCGTAAAGTTTTGCGAAGTAATCACTTCGTTTGCCGGACCTACAACAATATGATCATCTGAACCGGCAAAAATCAATGCATTTCCCGGAGGATTCCATCCAGCCACAAAGAATGCTTCATCACCATAGAGTGTTGAACTTCCGTTAGTCACATAAGGCCGGTAGAAATAAGTTGTTCCTTCGGTTAATCCTGTTAACAACGAAGATAAGGTATCAGACACATATGCAGATCCAACTACGGAAGTTCCTGTTGATACAGGATCAAAACCTTCTGTAGCAGAGTATTTTATACCTGAGGTAAGAGAACCGGACAACGGTGTCCCAACAAGCTGATAATAAAGCTCAATCTGATCATCCTGAAGGTGGTAATATTTTTCGGTAGTATAAACCCCGGCTGTCAGGAATTCTTTTTGAATACCGTAAACCGTATCACTCACTGTTCCACCCGGTGTATCCCATTCCGAAACCACATAAGAACGGAAATAATATTTGGTGGAATTCGGTAATCCGGTAACAACTTTTGCAAACTGATTTCCGGATTCAGCCAGATCAGCACCCACATATGTTCCTTCAGTTTCAGGTACAAAATATTTAGTTGTGGAATATACAAAACCACTGTCGGTAAATGTTGTATTCCAGATTCCTGTTATTTCTCCGTAAAGTTTTACTTCATCATTCACCTGATCAGTTACATCCGGTACTGTTTTTACACCTATATGTGCATTGGAAACAATAATATTCCCTCTGTCACCAGTCAGTGTAAAATTGAGCACTTCCCCATTATGTCCGTAATTACTAAGATCACGAATTTCTGTCATGCCGGTATTGTCACCGTTGGCATTACCCTGATCAAAACGATAATAAACCAGCAGGTTATTATCCCACGACAGACCTGCAATGGAATCAACATCAGGTTTATCCAGAGTTCTGTCCATTACCTCATTGATCTGTACAGAAGAAAGTTCCTTATTCCAGAACCTGAATTCATCAATGGTTCCCTGAAAATCGTCACCATTGGAGTTATTCATGGTACCGATTCTGAAATCCACACTGAGATCACGTTCGGTAGGAGGAGTATAGCGTCTTTCGAGCTCCTGTTCCACACCATTAATGTACAGTTTTGATGCTTCCACATCATTCCGCACAAATACAGCTGCAACATGAACCCATTTGTTAGCCAGCTCATCGGCATTTGCCATTCCATAAAGGTCATTGCTGTTAGTAAAGAAGCCGAAGAATCCACCCACAAACCTTAATCCGTAATTATTGAAGCCAACCGGCATCATGTTATAATTACCTTCCCAGTTCATCCAGAAATCGACGGTTACAGTGTCCTTATCATTTACTTCCAGGTCATAAATATTAACCCTGTCATCTGAACGGTCAAAATGCAGCGCATATCCCGGAGGATTAAGGGTGGTGGTAAACCTTACTTCGTTACCATATACATAATCCGTTAATCCTGTTTTATAATATGTCCTGTAATAATAATCAGTTAAGAACCCGAGGTTGGTTAAATTTGCACTGAAATCTCCAGGTTCAACACCCGGAACAACAATATTTGTAATTGATACACCACCCGGCGCATAAGGATCAAATGAAACATCTGAATAAACAAATCCTTTTTCTGTTACATCCTCATAAAAGATACCTGTCAGCTCACCATTTAAAGTTGCTTTGTCAAAACTTACTGCTGTTGCAATTTTTGTAGCCACACCAATACCTGCCGTTGACTGGACAAAATTAGAGTTCGTTGTCAACAGGGTAAAGTTGTTAAAACCACCAAAGTTTTTATTTCCGGTATAGTCGTATACAATTGGTATTTTGGTATTGTTGCCACCTGCTTCTCCCTGGTCAAACCGCATGTACATGCCCAGATCGTCATACGTCAAAGTGGTTAGTCCAAGACTATCCACATAAGCCCTGTCTATAGTCCGGTTCATCATATCCTGAAGTTCATCTGCAGTAAGGGCCTTTTTCCAAATGCGTAGTTCGTCCATCTGCCCCTGAAAATGGTTGGTACCATTGTAACGCCCAACCAAAAGATCGTTTTGCTGATCATCCCTGATTGGCATAAATGTACCATAATCCTCGCTGGCCTTCAGGAAGCCATCCACATAAATTCTTACTTCATATCCATCGTAAGTTCCGGCATAATGATGGTATTGTGTCAGATCAAAACTTGCCGGCGGATCATAAGTCACCTGACGGTATGAATTATCTGAAGTATAAACCAGAAAGTTAATCCTGTCACTGTTGGGATTAGGCAGCATACGGTATTCATTGGGTTTATATACCATACCGTAACTTGACCATAATGCATTATCACTTTTTGCCCACAATTCAACTGTTAATTCCTCTTCCGGACTAACAGAGCCCGAGTGGCCAACCTGAATATAATCGTCTGATCCATCAAAATCCAGAGCATTTCCGGGAGGATTAATTCCAGGAACAAAAGCCTGGGATTCACCATAGGCATAATGTACATTATCAGTAGTGGCATATCCGCGATAGAATATCATTTCACGGGAAGTAAGCCCATTGACAACCGCATTAAACGTATCCTGAGCCAAAGGCGTTGAACTCGATCTTGTTGTAAAAGCATCGCCTTCCGATGGTGCAAAGTTCAGTATATCACTATAGGCAATTCCCCGGTCAGTAAAGTTACCGTGCCACAAATCTGTGGTTACAGCATTAAACGTTCCTTTACCAGATACAAATTCAAAATCTGTTAAAGTTGTCACACCCAAAGCAGCATCCGATCCAACCCAGTTTGAGGCAGATCCAACAAGGTCAAAATTGAAAAGTATCCCACGGTTTCCGTTACCACTGAAATCATACAGATAATGTTCTCCCGGGTTCTCAGCGTCTGCAATTCCCTGGTCAAACCTAAAGTTTACACCCAGGTCAGTCCAGTTCAAACCGATCATATCATTCACCAGTTCCTTATCAATAGTCCTGTTTTTAATATAATCTATCTGACTTGCTGTTAAAGCCTTATGCCAAATTCTTACTTCATCAATTCTACCTTCATAATAGTTATTTCCGGTGGACCGGCCAATCCTCAGGTTGTAATCCGATTGATTAATCGGTAATGTTGTTCCGAAGTTTCCTGATTGCATCAACTTTCCGTCGATGTACATTTTCATGGTACTTCCGTCATAGGTAAAGGCATAATGATGCCAATCTTCCAGATCAATTCCCTGCGGAATGTAAAAATTGATTTGTCTGTAAGACAGGTCCTGATTATATACCCTGAAGTATAACCGTTTTGAGCCCCTGACAGGAAGCAACCAATAAGCATCTCTTTTAGTGACCAGACAATAATATTCTGACCAGGTTGCTCCAATATTTTTAGTCCATAACTCAATTGTTATTTCATCGGTAGGAGAAATGGTTTCGGTATTATATACACGAACATAGTCATTATCTCCAGCGAAGGCCAACGCATTACCGGGAGGATTAATAGCTGTGGCAAAGAATTTTTCTTCACCATATGTTGTTACACCGTTAATTCGTGCAAAAGCGCGGAAAAAGTACTTTTTACCGCTAACCAAACCGGCGATATCAATGGTAAATTCATCACCGTTTATTTCCTCAGGCTGTGCAACTTCTTCAAAAATATCCACTCCATTTGCCAAAGAAGGATCAAATCCCTGCGTAGCACTGTAAACCAAACCAACAGCATCAACATTATCATACCAGGTTCCTGTCAGGCTACCCCTGATGGTTGCATTATCAAAACCTATGGCTACAACTTCGTGAGTGTTTACTCCCAGAAAAGCTGACGAAGCCACCCAGTTGGAAGTTGAACCTGTTAAATCAAAATTCATAAGAGAGCCGTGGTTCCCGTAAGAAGAAAAATCGTAGAAGAAGGTCTCATCTGTATTATCGCCGCCGGGTATTCCCTGATCAAAACGGTAGTAAGCTTTAAGGTTTGTCCAGTTAGCACTGGTCATGTTGGAATTAACCCAACTTTCGGTTAAGGTACGGTTTTTAATCTCTTTAATGTCATCGGTCGAAAGATCGGTATCCCAAATTCGGACTTCATCAATATTACCATCAAAATATCCTGTATATCCAATGTACAAAGAATTCTCATCGGTAGCGTCAATGGTATTGTTCATGGCTACTTCATTGTACATCACGCCATCCACAAAAATGCGTAGTGTATCATTTTCCATAACACCGGCGTAGTGGTGCCATACCCTTATATCGAAACCCGTTGGAGCGACATACTGAACATTACGCCAGCCACCATCAGCGTACACATAGAAGTACATATTTTTCTGTCCACCCTGCGTTCTGAGCCAATAACTGTTGGGTTTATAAACAATGCCATCCCAACCGGTCCAGTTTTCCGAGGTTCCTTTAACCCAGGCTTCAACCGTAAAGTTGGCTGTAACATTTAAGGTATTATCAAAGGGAACAGATACATAATCATTTGCGCCATCAAACAGCAGATTATTCCCGGGGGGATTGCTTGCAGTCACGAAAGGTTTCATCGGACTCCAAGTAGTATCTGTTCCAAATTTTATAAATGCTTTTACATAGTAAGTCTCTGCACTGTCTAATCCAGAAATTGATCCGGAAAAAGTACTTCCAGACAAAGTTGAAGAAACCAGTGTTCCCGAGGCAGCCTGAAATGCATATTGGGTAGAATAATAAAATCCCACTTCATCAGGTGTAGCACCGGACACCCAGATCCCCGTCGTTTCTGCATCAAATGATGCCGTTGTCTCACCAACGGTTAAATCTGTAATTTCAACGCCAATATTTGCACCGGAAGCCACATAATTTGATGAGCTTCCTGCATAATTCATATTAACGGCATACCCGTCATTTCCTTTACCTGAATAATCAAAAACTCTTCTTTCCTGATTATTGTCGCCGGACGGGATACCCTGATCCAGTCTGTAATACAGCTGTAGATTACTCCATGTGGCTGTTGACAGGTTAGCATCAGTCCAGGATTGATTGATAGTCCGGGTCATTAAGCTGCGGATATCCGACCGGTCAAGCACTGCCTTCCAAACACGAACTTCATCCATTTCGCCGTTAAATTCATCCGCATTATAGCCACCTGCATACATGAAACCACCGCCAACATAAAAATCACCGGTTCCAAGGAAATGTTCCCTGGCTGTGTTGGCGTATGTTATCAACAGATTTCCATCCATATAGATGCGACGGGTCTTGGTTGCCGCATCATACACAAATGCATAATGATGCCAGAGATCATCCGGGTTAACATCAATATTCACATCGTTCCCGTAGAATGAAATGGTGAGTGTATTAGCATCTCTGTAACCAACATATAAAGCTTCATTTGTACCGGCAATTCCCTGTCCAAAGAAATAACCCCTGGCGTTTACATCAGACTTTCTTGCCCATGTTTCAAGTGTAAAGGACTGACTACTTATATCAATGTTATCAGAACTAATAATCAGATCGTTAGTACCGTCGAGCCAAATGGCATTTCCCGGCACGTCGTCCTCCACAACAAAACTATTTTCATTTCCCCATACTGTATCTGTTCCGTTGACCCCAAAAGCTCTGTAATAGTACGTCTCACCTCTGGTAAGTGAATTTATAGTAGCTGTGAGTGTATCGTTACTGAAAGTAGCTGCAACTTTTGACTGGCTGTGATAGTTAAATGATTTTGTAGTAGAATAACAAAAACCACCGGATGTTGGAGCGTTAACTGTCCATATCCCCGTTACTGCACCTTTCAGCGTGGCAGACGTTCCCGATACAGGCATATTCTGATTCATGGTCTGAAGACCTAAGGCTGCTTCAGAATATACGAAATTTGAATTTCCACCTGTCAGTGCAAAATTCGACATTGTGGCAGTATTACCACTGCTACTAAAATCCTGTACAACAGAAATTGTTGAGTTATCACCTTCCGGTAATCCGGTATCGAAACGGTAGTAAGCAAGCAATGATGCAGTTGATACACCTGAAAGATTATTCGTAATGTAATCGTTATCGATGGTTCTGTCCATCATATTACGAATGTCATCCATATCAAGTGCAACATTCCATATACGGACTTCATCAATTTTACCATCAAAAGCCCTGTTGTATCGCTGATCCCAACCTATGTTAATCTGTTCTGCTGCGGCTGCACCTCCAAAATCATCGAATGAAAGTAGTTCTCCATCTATGTAAAGATACCCTATGCCATCAACCATTCGGAAGGCCAGATGGTGCCAGTTACCATCAAATGCAGTCGTTCCGCTACCCCAGTTATCTCTACCTGATCCGTCACGCATATAAAACTGTGCATTGCCATAATCTTTTGCAATTGAAAAATCAGAGTTTCCGGCAGCCTCATAAGCACCAATAATCGGAGAATAGTAATTACCGGTCGGATCTCCTTCGTATTTCATCCAGAGAGTTATCGTATAATCATTACCCAGATCACTTTTTGTAACAGGAGTCTGAACACGATCATCGTTCCCGTCAAAATCTAAAGCATAACCGGGAGGATCAATACTTGTTATTAACTCTTCCTGATTGGCATATGTCAGCACCCCTTCATTTGACAAGGCAAAAACACGATAGAAATATCGGGTATTAACTTCCAGTCCGTCAACCTGTATCGTAAACGTATCTTTGGATAACGGATCCGTTGAATAAAACATTATGGTATCAGCCGCGGCACTGTTTCTCGGATCAAAATTATCTATTTCTGAAATCACCACACCTCTTGTTGTCAGACCATTATCGAACCATGGTCCTTCAATATATCCGGTCAGTGTCGCAGATGTCAGACTTAAATCCAGTACCGTTTCAAGCGTTTGAAGATTATAAAGTCCTGAAACCGTAAAGTTGGAAATGGTATCATTCTGATAATCTCCATAAGCAGAGTTACCCAAGGCCATATTATGAATTGTGGCATTAAAACCATTCTGAGACTGATCGATTAACTGTGAAATCTGTGGATTGGATCCGGTCCCTGAATTATTCCCGTAAGCTTCACCCTGATTAAAATTATAATACAGATAAAGATCACTGTATCCAACGCCATAACCAGCAGCATCAAGGGTCTCTTTATCCGGTTCAATGAATCTTAAGGAATTAATATCTGCTGATATGTCTGCATTCCAGAAGTGCAGTTCATCAATCTCACCCTTAAAGTAATTAGCGGGACCAGCGTCAGCACCAATAATTAATTTTTCAAGATTGTATATGCCCGGAGTAACTCCTGTAAATATATTCCCCTGATTTGTTCCGTTCAGATAGTACTTTATATCAGAACCATCAAAAATAATGGCCACATGATTCCACTGATCAACTGTGAGGTTAGCCGTTACTGTAGCATCTGAAGCAGAACTTCCTTCCCTTATTCTAAGGTCAAATTCATCGTTCGTTGCATCGTAATTTAACCTAAGCGTATTGTAACCATATGCCTCCAGCGAACGGTACAGGATCACATTATCGGTACCCGAAATGGATAAATCAGGTTTTACCCAGAAGTCGATGCTCCACTCAGACGTGTTCTGTGCTGACTCCAGAAAGATATCCAGATAATCATCTGTTCCGTCCAGATTAATGGCATTACCGGATGGTTCTTCACCCATCGCAAGTATACGTTCCTGTCCGTAAGCATAATGTCCTGAATTGGTCAGAATATAGGCTTTGTATGTGTACACCCGCCCCTGTACAAGGTCGTTTATCTGTGTGGAAAAACTGTTCTGAGACAGCAGATCCGTAGATGCCACGTAAGTCATTTCTGAACCACTCGTAAAATAAGGGTCAAAATGATTCAGTGTACTATAAACAACACCACGTTCTATAACCGGATCAGATCCCAACCAGTCACCGGTTTGTATTCCGGAAATAATAACACTGTTGTAACTTGGAAATGATAAACCCGTATTTGTAATTACTCCTAACGGCGCACTTGAGTTAATCCAGTTTGCATTGTCTCCTGACAATGTGAAACCACTCAAAACACCATTATAGGTATTGGTGCCTGCTATGATATCCAGTTCCGATGCTAAGGTATCAACTGCTGCATTTGCACCAGACGGAGTCCCATCGTCAAACCTGTAATACGCAAGAATATCGCTCCAGGTTGCATCCAACAGATTTGCATTAACCCATGTTGAAGTAAGGGTCCGGTTCATCATTTGATTAATGGAAGCATCTGAAACAGCTTTGTCCCAGAACACAACCTCATCTATTGAACCACAAAACGATCCGGAGCTATAATTTGTTCCTCCTACCGGAGCGGAACCTATATAAACCGGAATGGTTGCCCTGTGCGACATTAATGGTGATAGTGCCAGTGTATCTTTGGCGATGCCATCGTATAAAAAATAAATGGTATCGTTAGACTTTCTTAAAGCAACATGCGTCCAGACATCATTTGTAAGGACGGCATAAGAACTTGAAAAGGATGCGGTATTATTATACGAAAATTTCAAAAAGCCCGTCGTTGTTTCATACAACAGGGACCAATCATTATATTGCGGAGTCGGAATCATTATATTGGTCCCGTTATTCCGTTTGGTAATCAATCCCTGAACAGTTGCCGCAGCACCTGCCTCAGGTTTCACCCAGAAACTGATAGTCCAGTCGTTGTTGGCAAAATCATAACTCTTAAGGTTATCAATAACTACATAATCATTTCCCGTTCCGTAATTTAATGTATTCCCTGCCGGTTGCAGTGTGGATTGGGCGGTTACAACAACATAAGATAATGCCAACAATAATACGGTTACAACTGACCTCATACTTTTTATGTTATAGGTATATTTTTCTTTACCTGTACGCATATTGCTAATTAAGAGTTTACCAGAAAAGTATTTCTTTTCCTTATTCAATTTCCATCATATATTCCCATGAACCGCTTACACGTTTTTCAAATTTTAAACCTGCAGCTGTTCTGGTTGCCCTCCAGGTACCATCGGTATCAGGATCACCCCAATAAAATGCATCATTTTCGTTGGCACCGGTATTTTCTATTGCTAATCTTCTGAAATTAGTTATGTCACGGTTGTTATCCACAACAACAGCTTTGTTTGCCTGAACAACGCCCGGAGTTACATTCTGGAAATATGACGGGATATAATCCGCTACTTTGTACCATGATGAACCATCACAAACAACAGTTATATAACCATACTGAGATGAAATATCGGAAGTTGTCAAACCATCAATGGTTTCAGCTCCGTTTCCGTCTACTGTCAGTGTATTGGTTCCGGTATTCTTAAGCGTGAAACTTGCACCCGGAACTGCAGTTGCAGCGGGTAGTGTAACAATTATATTTCCACCTGTAGTATTTACCAGTACAACCCCCTGCTGTGCAGCAGTCAATGTTGTATTTGCAGTAATTATTGAAGGGAAAGAAACTGATGTTTTTACGCTGGTTACTGCACCATCCGCAATTTGTGCTGTATTTACACCTCCATCTTTAATCCGAATGGTATCATTTGCAATTTCAAGCTGAGTCGGATCAATATTTACGGCAATACTGTCACTGTCACTCAATGATGTAATATTTAATCCGTCACCGGCCTCGATCGGTTTACCAACGGTGTTTCGGTCAATCCATTCCAGACCATCGCCGGCAGCATTCGTTGACAACAACTGATTTGCCGAACCCTCTTTAATATTGCTGATAGAAACACCTGCTGTGGCAATATTTGCGCTGTCAATTGAAGACCAACCTGCATTAGTACCGTCAGAAACCAGAACCTGGTTGTTTGCACCTGTCTGATCAGGCAAAGGATCAAGTCCTGCCAGATCACTTCTTAATGCAGCGATAGAATCACTTAAGTTATTTATACTATCCCTGTAAACCAGATCGCTATCCTGTAATGCACTGATATATGATGCATAGTTGATCACAGAATCGCTGTTTACTTTTATAGCTGCATCCAGTAAATCATCTGCATTCACCAGACTGGTTGCGCCACTGATATAGTTGGCTGTTCCGTTAGCTGTATAGGTTCCGTCTGTTCCAAGACCTGAACCAGTTTCAATCGCATCAACTTCACCCTGAAGCGCTGTGTTGTCCGTTCCGGCAGCAGCGATGGCTGTACTCAGTGCATTAATACTGTCACGGTAAACCTGGTTGCTGTCTGACTGTGATGCAAAGTATGCGGAGTAGTTGGCTACTGAATCTGCATTTTCTTTAATTGCTGCATCCAGTAAATCATCTGCATTCACCAGACTGGTTGCGCCACTGATATAGTTGGCTGTTCCGTTAGCTGTATATGTTCCGTCTGTCCCAAGACCCGCTCCGGCCTGTGTAGCATCAACTTCACCCTGAAGCGCTGTGTTGTCTGATCCGACAGCAGCGATGGCTGTACTCAGTGCATTAATACTGTCTCTATATACCAGGTTGCTGTCTGACTGTGATGCAAAATATGCGGAGTAGTTGGCTACTGAATCTGCATTTTCTTTAATTACTGCATCCAGTAAATCATCTGCATTAACAAGACTGGTTGCGCCACTAATGTAGTTGGCTGTTCCATTGGCGGTATAAATGCCGTCTGTTCCAAGACCTGCTCCGGTTTGTGTTGCGTCAACTTCACTCTGGAGAGCTGTGTTGTCTGTTCCGGCAGAAGCAATGGCTGTACTCAGTGCATTAATACTGTCTCTGTAAACCAGGTTGCTGTCTGACTGCGATGCAAAGTATGCGGAGTAGTTGGCTACTGAATCTGCATTTTCTTTAATTGCTGCATCCAGTAAATCATCTGCATTCACCAGACTGGTTGCGCCACTGATATAGTTGGCTGTTCCGTTAGCTGTATATGTTCCGTCTGTCCCAAGACCCGCTCCGGCCTGTGTAGCATCAACTTCACCCTGAAGCGCTGTGTTGTCTGATCCGACAGCAGCGATGGCTGTACTCAGTGCATTAATACTGTCACGGTAAACCTGGTTGCTGTCTGACTGTGATGCAAAGTATGCGGAGTAGTTGGCAACTGAATCTGCATTTTCTTTAATAGCTGCATCCAGTAAATCATCTGCATTAACCAGACTGGTTGAGCCACTGATATAATTGGCTGCGCCGTTAGCAGTATAGGTTCCGTCTGTTCCAAGACCTGCTCCTGTTTCAATCGCATCAACTTCAGTTTGTGTTGAACCGGCCGAAGTTGCCACTGCATCAACATACGTTTTTACTGCTCCTGCTGTAACAAGCGAATCGTTATCTGCTCCTGCATTCACTGAAGTTGTGATTCCGTTAACTCCGGTTCCGCCGATAACTACGGCACCTTCAAATACGGCACTGTCTGTTACCTGTAATTGTGCGGTACTCAGTGAATCACCAACATATAATTCATTGATAGAAGATATCGTATCGTTCAATATAACAACTCCCGTATTAGATACGGATACATCACCTGTAATATCCCTGGCCTGGGCCTGGTCGCTTGCATTTCCTACATACATTTGACCATCAGGTAAGGTCAGACTGCTCGGGTCAACCGAAAGTGAACTTGCATCCTGCCAGTAGAAATTTCCATTTCCGCTTGAAGACAATACCTGTCCGGCTGTTCCATTCTGCAAATAACCTGAATTTGCTGCCAATTTGGATGCTGTAATATTTCCACGTGCAATTGCTACTGTTCGAACTGAATCCCATACTGCAGTTGAACCGTCAGTCGTGAGGACAAGATTTGCTAATCCAGCCTGTGCAGGCAACGGATCCAGTGAATTCAAATCTGTTCGTAAAGCAAGAATAGAATCACTTAAGTTATTAATACTATCCCTGTAGACCAACCCACTATCCTGTAAAGCACCGATATAGGATGCATAGTTGATCACAGAATCGCTGTTTACTTTTATCGCAGCATCTAAAAGATCGTCTGCATTAACAAGACTGGTTGCACCACTGATGTAGTTAGCTGTTCCATTAGCTGTATAGGTTCCGTCTGTTCCAAGACCCGAACCAGTTTCAATCGCATCAACTTCACCCTGAAGCGCTGTGTTGTCTGATCCGGCAGCAGCGATGGCTGTACTCAGTGCATTAATACTGTCACGGTAAACCAGGTTGCTGTCTGACTGTGATGCAAAGTATGCGGAGTAGTTGGCTACTGAATCTGCATTTTCTTTAATTGCTGCATCCAGTAAATCATCTGCATTCACCAGACTGGTTGCGCCACTGATATAGTTGGCTGTTCCGTTAGCTGTATAGGTTCCGTCTGTTCCAAGACCCGCTCCCGCCTGGGTAGCATCAACTTCACCCTGAAGTGCAGTATTATCTGTTCCGGCAGCAGCGATGGCTGTACTCAGTGCATTAATACTGTCTCTGTAAACCAGGTTGCTGTCTGACTGCGATGCAAAGTATGCGGAGTAGTTGGCTACTGAATCTGCATTTTCTTTAATTGCTGCATCCAGTAAATCATCTGCATTAACAAGACTGGTTGCGCCACTGATATAATTGGCTGCGCCGTTAGCAGTATAGGTTCCGTCTGTTCCAAGACCGGCTCCTGTTTCAATCGCATCAACCTCGGTTTGTGTTGAACCGGCCGAAGTTGCCACTGCATCAACATATGTTTTTACGGCTCCTGCTGTTACAAGCGAATCGTTATCTGCTCCTGCATTCACGGAAGTTGTGATTCCGTTAACTCCGGTTCCGCCGATAACAACCGCACCATCAAATACGGCACTGTCTGTTACCTGTAATTGTGCGGTACTCAGTGAATCACCAACATATAATTCATTGATAGAAGATATCGTATCATTCAGTGTAACGACGCCAGTATTGGATATAGATACATCTCCTGTAATATCCCTGGCTTGTGCCTGATCACTTGCATTTCCTACATACATTTGACCATCAGGTAAGGTCAGACTGCTCGGATCAACCGAAAGCGAACTGGCATCCTGCCAGTAGAAATTTCCGTTTCCGCTTGAAGATAATACCTGTCCCGCTGTTCCATTTTCAAGGGTTCCTGAATTAGCAGCAAGTTTAGAAGCTATAATATTACCGTCAGCAATAGCTGCTGTACGAACTGAATCCCATATTGCAGTTGAACCGTCAGTCGTGAGGACAAGATTCGCTAACCCAGCCTGTGCAGGCAGCGGATCCAATGAATTTAAATCTGTTCGTAAAGCAAGGATTGAATCACTTAAATTATTAATACTATCTCTGTAAACCAAACCACTATCCTGTAATGCACTGATGTAGGATGCATAGTTGATCACAGAATCACTGTTTACTTTAATAGCTGCATCTAAAAGATCGTCTGCATTCACCAGACTGGTTGCGCCACTGATGTAGTTAGCTGTTCCGTTCGCTGTATATGTTCCGTCTGTTCCAAGACCAGCTCCCGCCTGGGTAGCATCCAGTTCTGTTTGAAGCGCAGCACTGTCCACATCTAACTGTGCTTCAAAATAGGTGCTATCTGCAGCTATCTTAGAAAGTAATCCGGCAGATCCGGCATTAATAAGTCCTTCAAAGTAGCTACTGTCAACATCCATTTGAGCTTCGTAATACAAACTGTCTGTCGTAAGTTTTGTATATAAAAGTGTACGCTGTAGTGCTAATTTCGTTTCTGCGGCAACAGAATCAGAATAAACCTTATCCCATATCGCAGTACTGTCGGCATTTATTTTTGTAAGAAGATCTGAATTTCCGGAAGTAATTAAGCCTGCTAAATAAGCACTGTCAATATCCATCTGATTTTCAAAATAGATACTGTCCTGATCCATCATGGTTTCAAAATACAGACTGTCTCCGGTAAGCTTTGCGAATAATAGTGCACGCTGAGCTGTAAGTACTGCGACCGTCGCAAGAGAATCCGAATATATTTTATCCCAAATGGCAGTACTGTCATCATCCAAAGCTGACTCAAAATATAAACTGTCAGAAGCCATTTTTGAAAGCAGTGTTGAATTACCAGAAGCAAGCTGACCTTCAAAATACAGACTGTCCTGATCCATCATGGTTTCAAAATACAGACTGTCTCCGGTAAGTTTTGCGAATAATAATGCACGCTGTGCAGAAAGTACTGCGACAGTAGCCAGTGAATCAGAATATATTTTATCCCAGATAGCAGTGCTGTCATCATCCAGAGCAGACTCAAAATAAGTACTGTCAGCCTTTACTTTATCCAGGATAGATGTATTTACTGCATTTGCTGCACCATAGACTTTTTCAATTGCCCGCTGAACATTAGTTGCATCCAGACCAATTGTGTCCTGGAATCCGGTATAAATCGCAGAGTCTGTTTGCGCCACCCAGTTAAAACCGTCCCATGTCAATTGCTGGTTTGATGTTGCTCCAAGCTGATTAATATCAACACCGGATATTGAACGATCACTGATTTTAGCAGATGTAATTGCATCATCTTTAATGCTTACCTGGTCGTTCACCACTTCAAGCGTTACGCCATCGGTAGAAACATATACTGAATCGTTACCGGTATTCTTTTTCAGACCGGCACCTGCAATTCCTGCATCAATTTTTGCAGCGGTAATACCATCATCAGCAATATCAAGCGCTGTAATAGTTCCGTTCTTAATGTCTGTTGAGGTAACAGAACCATCAATTATTCGAACACTATCAACTGCATCTGCAGCTATTTTTGCTTTTGTTACTGCACCATTTGAAATACTCAGTACTCCGTTATGGTCTAATGTGGCATCACCACTTAAAGGCTGAGCCTGTGCCAGATCTGATGCATTACCAATTAATATATTCGCTGAATCTAAAGTAATATTGTTTGGATTAACAGACAGTGCGCTGGCATTCATCCATTCAAATCCTCCAAGTCCATCAGAACTTAAAACCTGACCACCCGTTCCGTTTCCAAGAGAACCTGATGTGGCTTTCATATTCGATGCTCTTACTGCACCATTCATTAATCGAACAGTATCATCAATAATTGTCAGTGTTGAATCATCCACGTTAAGTTGAATGCTAACATCGCCACCTTCGCCATTGCCTGTTACTTTTAAACCATCTGCGACAAGGTCGTTAACCGATCTTACATAATTTCCTGTGGTATTAGTTCCCAATTCAACTGCATCGGCTGTAATTTCAGTTGCTCCGGAATTTCCTATTACAACATCACCGGATAACTTAACCGCCTGCCAATTTGAACCGTCATAAACAAGAATTGTACTGTCACCGGCACCTGTATAATCTGTTACGTCACCAAAATTATCGAGCGTGGTTGTACTTAACAGATCACCAATTGTTTTCCATGATCTTGCTCCGGTAGTTGTTGAAGTAAGAACTTCACCGTTGGTCACGGGATTTCCCAGTGCATCTTCTTTAGAATTAATTTCGGCCTGAGCCAGAGGCATATCATTAATATCAACATTTACAATGCCCTGCTGTCCATTTACAGAAATTACGTTACCAAAGGAAATCGGCACCCAAAGATCACCTGATACGGACAGTGTGTCTACATGTTGTCCGTATTCCAGCGTATCGTTCAACCCATCCTGATAACCGATAAACATGTAAGATGTACTGTTAGTGGTATCAATTGCAATATCACCTCGATAAATAATCGTATCCAGATTCACATCCAGAACACGGATCTGATACAAGTCGGAAACCACATAAGTAGTGTTGATTGAAAGTGATGGAATAACTGCGCTGCTTATTTTACCAGATGCATAAATAACCGGGTAATCAGCAAGTGTATCCTGCATTTTTCCTGCACTCCACCACTGTGAGTATGATGAACTGTTATCATTTAACCTTAATAACAAGGAATCGTTAATTTGTTTTTTAACGGTATAAAAGTTTGCAGCATCTGCACTATCCAGCGGATTTGCAACATTTACAATTTTATTACCGTTCATATCAACCGTTGCATTGGCAGCTGCCAGATCTGCAATTGAAATGTTAGCCTGATCCAGTTTGGCCAAATCAACAGCATTATTTTCAATAGTGAAAACTGCTGAATCACCATTCATAACTGAAAGCCCCATGTCACCTCCAACAACCATCTGGGTAGCTTTGGAACTGCTACCAACAAAAATACTGTCATTTCCAAGATTAAGGTTATCAGGATTAACCGACAAGCTACTTGAATTTAACCACTGGAAGTTTCCTGAACCATCAGAGGAAAGAACCTGACCTGCAGATCCATTGGTTAATGAAGCACCTAGATTTGAACGTAGTTTTTCAGTCTGAATACTACCGTTATTAATAGTTATACTATCATTTTTAAATACGATGGTATTACTGTCAACTGCAACTTTAAGATTATGAAGATTATCGAATAACAAACCTGAACCAGCAACAGCATTATTTAATTTGGCACCTGTTACTGCATTGGTTTCAATTTTATTTGTAGTTACAGCAAAATTCTGAATGGCTGTATCGGCTATTGCATTTGCTGCAATCAAGGTATCAACGATACTGGCTCTATCAACATTGGAAAGGTCTTTTAAGGCAAAGTCTCCACCGGATCCACCACCTAAATTTACCCAGTTTGTTGATGGCAGAGGTTGGCCCACATAGTTGGATAAACCAACGAAATCGGCGGTACAGATATAAAGGTTATTCTCGTGTACTGCCAGAAAACCTGCTTTATATGGAAGAAAATTCCGGTAAACAGTTGTGGAAATCACTTCCTGCCAGATATCATCGGTTGGATCTTCCGGATCCAGTCCCAGACTAACCAAAACATAGGTTTTTCCCTCATCAAGAATAACCACAATCATTCCAACCTCACGTTTTGATTTATGTAAACCTGCCATATCAGACCCGTCATTTAACTGGGCCCAACTATCCAAAACATGATAACCCCCTTTAATGTGATCCTGATCTACAATTGGGAATGTTGAGGATGACGGCTTCAAATAGTTTTGAAACACAAACTGTGCACTGGCGGTGCCTGCGCCAATGAACAGTAAACTTAAAACAATAAAAATCTTTCCTAATGCTTTTGCTTTCATAATCTTAAAGCTATCGTTATTCTTATTTTTCTACTACACGGAAGATTGGTGCTGCAGTACTGGAGAAAGCCGTAGTACTGTATACCAACCAATAGTTTTTAGTTAAAGATCCTACAGTATAGGTTACCGGTTTTGCCACCAGACCTGACTGATCAACCCAGTATTTATTTAAATCATCCCATTGATGCAGTTCAACCGAACCCGTTGTTCTGGGAATTGCAATACATGCATATACATCACCTGATGTTGTTGTTGAAAATGCAACTCCATCACCAACAGATGCCCCGGAAGCAATACCTGCATTCGGTTGCGATCCTTCCCAGTCCTTATTCAATACGTTGCCTCTTGAAGGAGCATCCGGGAAGAATGCTGACAGATCAACCGCTGTTCCGCTGGCCATCGCATCAATTGCCTGTTTCTGGGTCAGATAGATATATCCCCAGAAATGCCTGTCAGTAATAATATATTGTCTGTTCACATTTGTATTCACATTTGAACCAAACACTTCACTGCCAACCCTTAAGTCATAGCGGTAAGTATAAGTACCCTGGCCTGCAGGTGCAGTAATTGTATGGTTGTATGTACCTGTTGCAGAAGTTGAACCTGTTGCATAGGTAGCACTTGAAGGAAGCTCCTGAACCAACGTAATAGATGTAACCGTATCTTCCTGCGTATTTATACTCCATGAGAAAACCGGAGCCTTATCTGTTCCGTCACCTTCTACAGTAATTGGTCCGTTGCCTCCATTAATTCTGAAATATGAAATTGTTAATGGATCCGCATTTTTAAGCAGAACCGGGAATGTTAATGTATTTACGTTTGGATAATCATCCGTTACGGTTAATGTAAATGTATAATTGTTATCCACAGTAGCCGAAGGTGCTCCAAAATCTGCCTTATTTACAGTAAAGGATCCGGTAATATTTGCATTGGCATTATTAATATTATCCGTTTGATTAAAAGTACCCGGAGCTGAGATTAAATTTACTGTCGCAATATTGGTCGTTGTAATATTTGCGTCCAGAGCACTCCGGTTGTCAATATCGTAATTCAATGCCAGTGTAAAAGCACTGTTTTTCCAGGTTGCATAAGGAATCTGCAATGTAGGACTGATGGTTTCAGTTAACGCACCGTTGGGATCTCCGCCCGGAGCTGTTTCATAAGAGCGGTAGGTTGCATCGTATCTGAAATCATTAATCTGTGGTTCCGGTACCGGGAAGAAAACCTTCTTCAGGAAATCGACCACATTGTCAGCATTCAGATCCTGACCTGAAACACCTGACCAACCAGCACGTGTAATTGGGTTAAGTCCGTCAGGAAATGCAGAAGCATTGTTCTTAACATATCCTGCAGTAACCAATGTATTATCCTGAACCGAATCAGCAACCGTATCTCCTGTTTTGGCGATGCTAAAAATGGTATCGCTATCCATATACAAGGTATCGATCTCAGCACGGTCAGCAACAAGTGTATCGGCCTTTAATTCTGTGATATAAGCTGTATCAGCCACGATGGTATCCAGATTGGCCTGATTGATATAGGCCACATTAGCCCTTAATGTATCTGTAGTTGTACTGCCGGAAAGTTTGGCAATTTCTGTATCAACATATGTTTTTACAGCCAACTGTGTAGAAAGGCTGTCATCGCTTGCTGCTATTCCTCCAAGATTAACATCAGTGGAAATTCCCGTAATGGTATCGCCGCTTAATGTTAACTGCTGAACCGAAAGTGTGTCTGCAACAACGGTTCCGTCTGGATTAATAACCATGGCAGTATCGCCATTTACGGTAAATACAAGCGAGTCGTTTTCGTTAACCACAATTTTAGTTGCGCTATTGACCGGATTTTCAATGGAATTCTGACTCAGGTTACTAAACTGATCGTTCACGTAAACCATAACCGAATCTATCCGGTTCTGAACTGCAAATTCCGTAATCAAAGCTGTAGAATCAGCTGAAGTAAATAATGTATCGTTCGAAATAGATCCTACCCAATATCCGTTTAGGGTAAAATAATTTACACTTACCTTATTAATAGCAGCAGTATCTATTGTTGAATATAATGCAATCAATGTATCCACATTAATTGAATCAGAAACCAGTGTATTATTTAATAAGCGGGAAATAAATGCTGTATCCGCCGTAAGTGTATCCACACTCAGATTAGAGATATTGGCATTAGTACTCAGATTAGCCAACTCGTTCTGAACATATGTTTTAATTGCCAGTTGCGTAACAAGACTGTCATTACTTGCATTGGCAAATGTTTCGTCTGTAGAAATTCCAAGAATCTGAACACCGGATAAATCCAGATAATCGGCATACAATGAATCTGTTTTAACTTTATCCATCAGGAATAAAGTATCACCTGTATTGGAGTATATTGTATCGATGAATGATGTGGAGATGAAAATAGTATCGATACCAGGTCCGTTTGGATCTTTTAAACCCAGTGAAACTTCAACCCAAGGAGTAAGGCTGTATTTGCTCATAAACTGACTTACCATATGAACCGAATATTCATCATAGGTATTCCAGATTTTACCACCGTCACTGTAATCAACAGGATCTTCAGAAGGCAGGAACATATATGTTTTTGTCTGGTCCCCGGCCTGAATATCATCGGCGTCAATTACTACAACCATTAAACCTCTTTTTGTCCGGTTCATGAAAATTGAATCCCTTTGTTCCAGGTTATCAACCATCATAAAACCCCCTTTCAGTTCATTCACATCAACCAAACCAAAAGTACCTCCCGGGCTCATCGACTGCGACAGCTTAATCTGGCCATTCGATAAGGCCGGCAAAAAGACTAACCCTATTAAGAGCAGAAATTTTGTTATTAATCCGGTTTTAAAAGTTTTCATCTCCAAAATATTTTTATTTCAACTATTAATTTTCAATTATTCTTGCCTGTACTGTTCCGCCATCACTGGTATTAGCAGTTCCTGAATTAATATAAACTACATAATATGAAACAGTTGCGCCATTTGTTGTTATGTCGTACACAACCTGTCCGGTTGTAACATCACTCCAAATACCAAGGTCGTATGTTTGTATTTTATAAGATTTTCCTGTGCTTTCTTTAGAAACCGGCAATGCAAAACAGAGGTAACCCGTTTCACCAATTCCGTTTGTTAATGTCACACCATCTGTGGTTTTAAACTGGTAATTCATCAAACAGCTTGCGTTTGAGAAACCGGCAATGGTTGCACCCTGGTTAGTAATATCCAGTCTCTGAGCGTTGGTCACATATCCAACATAACCTCTGTCAGCCATTTGAATTGTTGGTGAACGTTGTTCTGTACTTGCAGTGTTATAAATATCTCCCTGAACCTGAACACCAAGCTGAACAACGCTAAGGTTTGTATTTGCAACATCAATGGTTACTGTTCTGGCAACACCATTTCCGGTAACGGTCAAACCTGTTTCATTTGATGGCGCCGTAATTCCACCGTAAGGTGTATAGATAACATCCGTTACTGTTTCATCTCTTGCATCAACATTATAGGTTACGGTAAATGTCTGAGTTGCCCCATTACGTTCTATTAAATATGGATTGCTGCCTTCAGATGAAGGATGCGTAACGGTCAAATTATTCTGAACTAAAGATTGCAGAGCAGCACTTGTATTCAATGTCCAACCAATTGAACTCATATTCGGATAGGCATCATACACCTTAACTTCCAATGCATTCGTACTCGCACCGGTTGCATTTACATTTAAATCTGCCTTGTTAAGCGTTAAAGTTCCTGCATTGTTTGAATTCATGTTTCCAACCGCAACAACACCCTGTCTTGAACCATTTAGCAACCAAACGATACTATCAATCTGAGTATCATCACTTTCATCATTCACACTCCTGTTATATACATCATAACCTAATGTATATGTTGCAGCACTGTTCCAGTTGCTATAAGGTACGGTTGCTGTTCCAACATGGTTTGTAACTACTTTTGAAACTGCATCTTCTGTCTGATACGAGTAATATGCAGTATTGCTTTCTCCATCAATTCCAAAGAACTGAATTAAAGGAGAAGAAACCGGGAAGAATAGTTTTTTAAGAAAATCTTCCAGATTATCCACATTCATCTGTGCTCCGGTAACACCATCCCAACCTGCACGCGTAATAGTTTTGGTTCCGAACGCAAAGTTTATATTGTTACCTCCTTCAACAATCATGCTGTCTACCGTTGCCAGTGAAGTTACCGCTTTGGCTGAATCTGCTTCATTAGCAAATGTTTCTCCTTTATCTGCAATAGCATTTAAAGAATCTCCATTAATAATCAGGTTTGAATTATTGAATGTAACATTACGGTTCTGATCCACAACAATTGCAGTATCGTTTGCGACGCGAATGATGACAGAATCTCCATCGGTTACTTTTACCATGGATTCTCCATCCTGTGTATCTTCAATTAAATTCTGGCTCAACGATGAAAACTGTCCGTTCACATATGCCAGAACAGAGTCTATCCTTGTCTGAACCGAATATTCTGTTATCAGTTTCGTAGAATCTGCACCACTCAGCGTTGAATCATTTGATATATCTGTAATATACCTGTTATTCAAAGTGAAATAGTTAATAGCTAATCCATTAATAAATGCGGTATCAACGACAATGGTATCAAACACACCGAATTCTTTCAGGTCGGTCATCAACGAATCCACATACAGAGAAACGGCTAACTGAGACGGGAAAAGAGAATCCGTGGCATTGGCAAAACTCGGATCAGTACTGTATCCCTTAATGGTATCTCCATCAAAAATCAATGCTTTGACAGAAACGGTATCTATCTGGCTTACACCGGCAACCGGACGAATACTTACTTCCACCCAATTTTCAGGAGCAACCACGTCATTCTGATTAGCGGCAGGAATATCAAATGGTGATGTGTAATTCCATGTTCCGGCTGCGGGGATGAACATGTAAGAACGTGTATCAATTCCATTGGTTTCAATGCCATCGTAGTCATAAACGATAACTACCATACCTTTCTTTACAAACTGCACGTCAATATTTAGTAATGCATTATAGTCAGCTACCTGCATGAAACCTCCGTAAAGATTATTTACATCGATAAGCCCCCACGAGTCCCCGGGTTGTAACTGGTCAGGCATTACCACCTGCGCATTTCCGTTTAAAGAAAACAGGATGACGAATATGGCTGTAAATAACCGCAGCTTATTCTTTAAATTCATTTGTTTCATGATCGTCATTCGTTTATGATTATTATTGTAATTTTACTTTGATGTTACCTCCGTTAGCAACAGAAGCCTTGTAAACACAGACCCAATACCAAGATCCGTTTCCTCCACCTGATGGAATTAACTTCACAAAATAGGTGTTAATGTTACCGTTAACATACCATGTACCGGCAGCTTCGTAAAAAGGCGTGGGTGCTGCAAACGTTGTTGGTGCCGGTTGAGCGCCATCAACATAAGTAGGAATAGCCCAGGCAAAGAAACCTGAACCTCCGGTTCCGTTTGATAATGTAATGCCATCTACTGCTTCGTAGTATTGCGCATCATTCAATCTTTTATCCTGCAAGGCTTCAACCTGTGCTTCAGATGGCATAATATCTGAAGGTAAAAATCCGGCGTAACTTGCATCCATTAACTGGTAGTATAATGTATTGTTAAACGGGCTGTAATCGTTTGCTACGGCACCACGGGCACGAACACCGTAACGAAATGCCGTAAGGTGATCATTGGGAATTACCAGATTAGAACGTTGTGTTGTTACGTTTGTTCCTGCAATATTAGCGGGAGTAGCGCCGGCCGGTCCTCCATTCGTCTGGAATTCTACATCAGTAATCTGACCGGCATCATCCCTTGCGTTAAAGGTCCAGTATAAATCGAGATTAATATCAGCACCTGTACGTTCTATTAAATAAGGTGTAGCCGCAACACCGGTTCCTTCTGAAGTAGTATATCTTGCAGTTGCACCTGTTGCTGTAACCTCTGCAGTATTAATCAAAACACCAAGTGCCGGCTGGAATGCAACATAAAGGATCAACGGAACCGCATTTGGATATGCATCATAAACAGTGAGTGTTAATGGATTAGAACTCACATTATCCGTATCCACAACAAAAGCGGTCCTGTCAAGATTAAATGAACCGGTAATACTGGCATCGAGTACGCCATGTGCATTTTGTGCCAAACGCGTAGATCCGTTGTAGATTACCACACTGTCAATAGGAGTATCTTCGCTGCTATCTGTCGGACGCACACTTCTGTTTTCAATTTCGTAATTAAAATCGAACGCATTAACGCTCCAGTTTGAGAACGGAACATTAATGGTTCCGACAACATCGGTTAACAATCCCTGAGCATCTTCATTCTGGTAAGAATAGTTGCCAGCAGTAACCACTCCATTGTAATTGTATGATAAAATTTTAGGACTGGTTACCGGAAAGAAAATCTTCTTAAGGAAATCTTCCAGATTATTTACATCCATTGACTGTCCTGTAACACCTGGTAAACCAGTACGTGTTACAGGTTTGGTTCCGTAAAGGAATGCAACTTCGTTACCACCTTCCTTAATGGCCTTATGTGTATATCCAACAGAACTTAAGGTAGTGCTATTCAGTGTATCACCCTCTGTCCAGTCAGTTATTACGGCTATATCAGCAGCAGTATCCTGCCCTAAAAACAATGTATCTGATAAGTATAAATTGCTCCATCTTGCAAGTGCTGAACCTAAATCCAGCGTATCAGTCTGGTTCGGAGTCAAATCCTGATTAATCGCAACATCCTCAAGATTTCCAAGATTTTTTAATGCAAAATCCAGATCGGTTGAATCCAGACCTCCAAGGTTTGCCCACGATGCTTTCCAGTTGGTATCCACCAATGGCTCAACATCCGCAACCGTATCTTTTGCAATAAACAGGTTTCCGTTGTGTAAAATGGGTTGACCGGGAATATAGTTTACACCAGACTGCCAGCTTGTGATGATAAACACTTCACGCCAGGTATCAGCCTGATAAAACTGAAAGAATCTGGAATTACCTGTTCCGTCAGTTACTACCACAACCATTCCTTCCTCCCTGAAATTTGGCAAAACAAGAGAATTCAAAGTGTCGTTTACTTCTGTGGCAGATAAACCGTCTAAATCTATCTGAAGCGTTTGTAAACCACCTTTTGCCTCGTTCACATAAATTACAGGCAAATCACTCCACGATTGCTTACGGAGCGTTGTATTCAAATAGGTTTCCTGAGCGATAGTTGCGAATGTCGTCAGGAGAAAAAGGAGCAATAATACGCTACATTTTTTCATGATATACTTATTTCATTAATCTTCTAAATTCTTTACTTTACTGCAGTTAATACCAGATCGGGTCCTGTATACGTAGAAGGAATCCTTACATATAAAGACCACGCCTGATACTGTACGCCGTCAATCACTACTAACTGTTTTGATATCCCATCAAATACAGCGTTACCATTCAGATAAAATTCCGGTCTCCCCCATACGGATGGGAAAGCAAGCACGTAATATCCGTCATAAGGTTTTGCTATGGCATAGCCGGAACCACTGAAATTATCGGAACCGGTTGCTACTTCTTTATCCGTGGTAAAATCTGCCGGAGTTAGTGTATTGGCACCATCATCCTGAAACCAGTAAACCGCATAACCTGAAGCTCTTGGACGAATTGTAACTCCAACCCAGGTATCAGCAACCCCGTCACCGTTTGTGTCCGACCAGACAAATGTTTCACGGTATCCTTCACCATTATCTTCCACTACAGTAACATCACCATTATTATCACCGCTGGCATTGAGCTGACTGATAGAATCCACCATTTCAGCTCTGGGCAGTCGTGATTCAAGCGTATCAATCAATAGGGTTCCTAAACTATCCAGTGATTCCTCCAGGCGTATACGCAGAGTATCCATCTGACTGGTTAAAAGAACGATGTCCCTGTTGGCACTCATCTTTTCCCATTCAGCTCCGTTGTAAAAAAAGTATGTGCTGTCCGTGGTATCAAAAACCAGCAAACTCAAAGCAGATTCATCGGGATTGATAGCCAAACGCTCTTCGGTTGTCATTCTTGGAACCAGTAAACCACTGTTTGTAGAGTAAATTTCCAGCTTTGCATACTTATTGGGAGTTCCTTCCTTTTTCCCGATTAAAACACCTTCCTGACCGAAAGCAGTTAAAACAGGTAGTAATGCAAACAATATAAAAACCAGCCGTTTCATATATCTTCTTTTTCTGTTATTCAATTATTAATAGGTATTATAAGTCTGGATCTTGCTTCAATTTGCTCACCATCCTTCAGTTTATTGATGCGTTTCAATTCATCCGCACTCACATTAAATTTGTCGGCAATAACCTGAACATCCACGTCTTTTGGTACGTAATACAGCGTTTTAACCCTTACATCAAATACCATGTCTTTTAATGCTTCGTTATGCTGTTTCACGAAAATCACTTCCTTATTCAACAGGTAATCCCTGTTTCCTAAATGGTTCATCTGTTTTAGAGCAGATGTATCCAGATTATGATTAATGGCAACTCTGAATAAACCCTCGTTATTTTTAACGCGGTACAGGTAATCTACTTCCGGATGCTGTTCCAGATACAGATCAATAAGGTTGGTTATCAATTCTTCCTGCGGTTTACCAGTTATTTTGAACCGCACTTTTAACCCACTATTTGGTTCAGCCCACTGCGCTTTCAGATCCACTCTTCTGTTTTCAAGTCCTTTTGCAATGTCATATGTTTTTACAGTCGGGAAGTATTTACCATTGGATTCCAGCAAAATACTTTCGTCAGATAAACCAAGTGTTTCCGTCATGAATTCATAAGCCTGATAAGCACGGTAAGCTGAAATTACAAGGTTATACGACTCATTGCCTCTCAGGCCGGCATTACCGGAAATTACAAGTTTCATTGCCTTTTTAGCCTTCAGATATTCTGCCACCATCATCAGGTTTTGTTTGGCTTCTTCAGACAAACTGCTACTGTTCAGATCGAAATACAGGCTTGCAAATCCAGAGGTTTCCACGGGTGTAATTTCTTTTCCAAAATAGTCAGACGCATCAGCCGTTACAATCGTTTTATCATCGTTTAATGCTACAGCATCATTCGGTAATGATACAGGCTTACTATCCGCACCCAGTATCGGGTATCCTTTATTGTCAAGTAATGTATGTCCATCACTGCCAATAGTGTAAGTACCTTCAGACAGTATAATCGGATTACCTTTGATATCATTAACAGGTTTTCCTGTTTCGTCAAGCAGAACTACATTGCCCGCACCCAAATAAGCGGGATTAATAACCGCATCGAAATAGTCCGAAACATCATCAGTAATAAGATTTCCATCCTCATTATATGCCACCGCACCTTCGAATGTTCGGATCGGTTTTCCATCATATCCTATTATCTTATTACCTTTCGTGTCAACAACAGTTTTTCCGTCTTCATCCAATTTATAGATCCCATTTGGCACTATTAACGGGAAACCGCTTTCATCAAGTAACGGCTCTCCGTTTCCATCAAGTAAAACAAACAATCCGGAAGCATCAGCAACATTAGTTCCTGAACCATTGTCAGAGGTATTATCCTTTACTTTATCTTTAAGCAGGCTGCCTTCTGATGCAAGCAATTGCCTTTGTTCATCCGTCAGCTTTTTACCCGGAGGCAACAGACTGATTTTAAAAGAAAGAGCTTCGCCCGAAACATCTTCGTGCTTTACATTCATGGCAAGGTTGCCCATCGACATATCCCTGTCAGAGAAAAACAACATTTGTTCGGGATTATTCCGGTTCCCAACTATACAGTAATCATCGCTATTTGAGTTAATAGGCTGTAACAGGTTTCTGGGTATTTTATCTTTTGACTTTATATCAACCCAGTAAATATCGTAACCCCCAAAACCAAGCAGACCGTTAGATGAATAAATCATAACGGTATCGTTTTGCATATATGGAAATATTTCATTTTCAGTGGTATTAATGGTTGGCCCAAGGTTAACAGGCTGTTTGAAACTGCTCCCGGATCCCTCGGCATAATAAATATCATATCCACCATAGCCTCCCGGATTATTCGAGACGAAATAAATCCCTTTCCCATCCGACGAAAATGTTGGTTGCATAGTATTAAACTCTTCGGAGTTAAAATTAACGGGACCCTGATCTATCCATTCGTTGCCTACCTTTTTTGCATAATAGATCATATACCTGTCTTTACCCTTTTTATATTCATTGCGGGTATAATACATTTGCGTATTATCCTTATTAAAGGTTAGAGCACCTTCGTTTTCCAACGAAGCAATATCTTTTGAAAATAACTTCCTGTTTTCAAACTTATCGTCGAGAGATGCAATATACAGGTCGGTATTGGTTCTCTCATAATCCTGAAGGATCTGGTTGTATTCCGAAGCTTCTTCCTCCCTGCGACTCGGTTTTTTAAAATTCGTGTATGAAGCGAACACAAGGCTGTCGTTATAAAAAGCGGCACCAAAACGTGGCACATCTAATACCAGTTTGTTTGAACCCAACGCAACATCAACAATAGAGTCCCTGCCAAGCGAAGAAGAATAATTATAAAGGTTATCAAGAGACCAGGAAGCTTTTTCTTTAATCCGGTCCAGGATTACTGGATATTTAGTATCCTCAAGATTCTTTTCAGCTTTATCGATGAAAGCTATTGATTCATCGTAACGACCACTGTTAAAAAGATAGGCAGCGTAATCCACAATAACTTTGGTTGGAATATCATTCATATTCCTGCTATCCAGTACTTTCTCATAACATAGCATTGCACTGTCCTGAAGATCCTCTGCATCATATATATTACCTTTTACAAGATAGTAATCAGTAATATACGACTCCGAATTTTCAAGGTCAATCTGGTCAAGTAAAGCTTTGGCTTTGTATATATTTCCTTTTTCAACATACTTCTGCGCACGCTGTACATATTTTTCCTGAGCCTGTACAGCTGTCAGTAATAAAAATATGTAAAGAAAAAAAGTAAAGGATTTCTTTCCCATGCTACTTAAGATTAAAATTCATTAAATCGTTTTTTTCTACTATTCATATAGCGGTATTTGCTGAATCCTCGGTATTCCAGCCTGAATTCAAAACTACCATATGTATAGCGTTTTAATTGCGATAACTGAATATCATAACTCATACCGATACGCAAAGTCTCCGATAATTTGACATCCATAATAATTGACTGGGATTCCAGATAACGGTGACTTGTCCCTACCCAAAATAAATCTTTATACATCAGGTATAACCCAAGCTCTCCTATATTACGATCACGATATAACCATTTATACATTAATGTCTCCTTCAGGTACCAATCCACAGCAAAACGTTGTGTAAAACCGGTCATCAGGTAGCTTCCCTGATAAAAATCCTGGGCAACAAACTTATTCTGGTTGATCATCATAAACGAACTGATACCTGCATAGAACTTAGGATTATAATATATGATACCAGTTCCGAAAGTCGGATTAAAAAAGCTGTACTGATCTATCAAAGAATATCCATAACCTCCATTGCCTTGGTTTGCATCAATATCATAATATGTAATCAGCTTGTCTCTGTCAAAAAAACTGTATTCACCTCCGGCCTGTAATCCGAAAGCAAGGAAATCAGTTTCATTTACCCTTAAATCCACATTGAACGTAGCAGCCAGGTTACTAAGGTTCATGTTACCTGAACTTACATTGATTCCCTGTATTCCTAAACCAAGCTTATAGTTATTCAAAGGAGTATAAGCTGTAAAACCTATTGTTTTAGGAGCCCCATCCATTCCTGCCCACTGAGAGCGATACATCATCTTTCCGGAAAGTGATCCTTCAAATGCCGAATACGCAGGATTTACAAACTCAAGTGTCTTAAACACCTGAGTAAATTGCAGAGGAGTCTGTGCAAATGCACTTACCAGGCTACATAAAATTATTGATATGGTTAATAGTCGTTTCTTCATTACACTAGTAGACTCTTTTCACATCTATAAAAGACTGAATGACCCCCGGCTTTCCGTTTCGTGTAAATTTAAAGATGTAGTAATACGTTCCATCCTTAAATTCTTTCATGTCGAGATCGTTGTTGTAAGGTTTTGCGTTAAATATTTCCCTTCCCATAGCATTGTAAACTATGAGTTCTGTACTTTCATATCTTTCTATAGAAGGAATGATAAATCTTGTTTCCCTGTCTCCTCCGGGAGAAATAAAGTTGATGAGTTTGGTTATATCGGCTACAGCTATTGTATAATAGCCCATTTTATTAGTTTCGAACAGCTGTGTGGAATCAGATTCTGCCAGTCTCGGAAGTGAACCCGGAATTGCAAATTTTCCCTCTAAAGACCAATCATCTTCATAGCCCTGCGGATTACTATTGTATACCAAACCAAACATGTTGGTTTCAAACTGAGGTTTTTCAATATAATCAAAAATAAACGCGGTAATGTTCATGGCCCCTGATGAAGGATTTACATCGCCTGCAATTTTCCAGGCACCGGTTTGGTTCAATGCATTAAAATTATAAAGCGCCTGCTGAATATTAACCTTGCCGGTTAATGGAACCAAATCGTTAAAGGTTACATCAAGGTATTCAACACCTTCCATATTATTTGCGATCCTGACAGGGAAATAGGTATTAGCAAGTCCAACCGGAAAATGGTAACCCGTGCCGGAAGCTATATGTCTTCTGAGATTACCTTCAACATAGGACTGATTAGCCATACTGGCAAAATTTGCAACACGCACAGCATTACTGTCTTTGCTACTTATTTCAATATAGTTATCATCTCCGGTTACGACATGTCCCGATTCCAGTGACAAGCGATTTTGAACGTTCAGATTGCTTTCCAGGAAAAGATTTGAACCTTCAGTCTTATTCAACCACAAATTGTAAAATGCATTTTCAAAATCTCCACCAGTATAAAAATCGGCATTACCATTAAAGTAATAATTACCATTACCAGTAAAAAAATTGTCTGATGAATAATTATAAACGGATTGATAGTCGTCATTAATATCAAAAATCAATGACCCCTGATTTTCAATCACGGCACCATTAATTCCCGTTAATGACCCATGGGTAGTAACCTGCTCCAGTGTGTCAATAAAAACCCTGACATCACCATAAATGATAATATCCGAAGATTCCTGATTAACATTGGTCTGAGAAAAAGTATTAACTGAAAGAAGTAACGTCAAAAGCATCCCAATCAATACGACCTTTCTGTACCCACTGAATATGTAAAATCTGCGCGTAAAATTTTGCATACAACAAATTTCAATTCTCAAATTTCAGTGGCCAACAAACAAACTGTAAACATTTGTTAAAAATGCTCAGGGACAAAAGTATAACTATTTTACGGATTTAATGTTATTTTTCTGTTAAAATTTTAAGTTTTATTGTTTTTTTGTTAATCCAGCGTTAATGTGTTTTTGTATTTTAATTAATAATACTCTCTTGTAGTATTTTTCAAATCACTGTCTAACAATAGTTTGACTCCTATCCGGACCAACAGAAACAATGTTAACCGGAACGCCAACATATTTTTCAATGAACGCCAGATACTCGGAAAACTGAGGAGGAAACTGCGATTCATCCGTCATTTTTGTCATATCTGTTTTCCATCCATGAAATTCTTGAAATACAGGTCTTATATCGTCGGTCAATTCATACGGGAAGTAATTAATTTCCTGACCATTTTCTTCATAAGCTACCGCTATCTTTATACTTTCAAATGCATCCATAACATCACTTTTCATCATGATAAGCTGGGTAACTCCATTGATCATCACACTATATTTAAGCGCAACCAAATCAAGCCAACCGCATCGTCTCGGTCTTCCGGTAGTTGATCCGTACTCATGTCCCTTGTCACGTAACATCTGCCCTGCCTCGTCAAACAATTCAGTAGGAAACGGACCACTTCCAACCCGCGTACAGTAGGCTTTAAAAATACCAAAAACCTCGCCAATCTTATTGGGCGCAACACCCAGACCGGTACATGCTCCTGCACACACTGTATTTGAAGATGTTACAAAAGGATAGGATCCAAAGTCAATATCAAGCAGAGTTCCCTGAGCACCTTCAGCTAAAACAGATTTTTTCAACAAGATATTATCATTAATAAATTGCTCACTGTCAACAACATTACATGCACTTATCAGCTCAATACCTTGCATCCATTCAGACTCATACTTCTCCAACTCGGAACTATAATCATATAAGTATGTTTTAAGAATTTCGATATGACGTTGTTTCAACCGGTTGTATTTCTCATCAAAATTTATGAAGATATCACCAACCCTGAGTCCGTTTCTGCTGACTTTGTCGGTATAGGTGGGGCCAATGCCTTTTAACGTTGATCCGATTTTATCCTTTCCCTTAGCCATTTCATAGGCAGCATCCAACAAGCGGTGTGTTGGTAATATAAGATGAGCTTTTTTTGATATAAATAATTTGGATTTTATTTCGTGCCCATCGGCTTTCAGTTCATCAATTTCCTTTTTGAAAATTGCAGGATCAATCACAACACCGTTTCCAATGATGTTAATTTTATCTCCCTGAAAAATTCCGGATGGAATAGTATGCAGAACATATTTTTTACGATCAAATTCGAGAGTATGACCGGCATTAGGTCCACCCTGAAAACGTGCAACGATATCGTATTTGGGTGTTAAAACATCAACAACCTTACCTTTACCTTCATCACCCCATTGCAAACCTAAGAGAACATCAACTTTCATTATATTATTTATTTATATTTTCAATACCCGTACCGCAAAATAACTGGTCAAACACAGTTATTTCATGAGATGCCGGTTCGACTCTCAAAAATAGAATAAATCAATGAGATGATGGATAAAAGAAATGAATAATTGCTAACAATTATCAACTTTTTCCGTAACAATCCTTGCACAACCCGTAAATGTATAGTGAGTAGTGCGACACCTGAAAATCGTCAATTGATCTGCCTGTAATTTGTTTCTGAAGCTCAGGATCTTTGAGTTCTTTTATAGATCCGCAATTCGTACAAATCAGGTGATCATGAGGATCAATATTGTAAGCTTTCTCGTATTGAGCCATGTTCTTCCCAAACTGATGCTTTACCACCAGCTTACAATCCAGTAATAAATCAATTGTATTGTAAAGAGTTGCCCTGCTAACCCGGTAATTTTTGTTTTTCATGTAGATGTAGAGCGACTCAATATCAAAATGACCTTCATGAGAATACACTTTATCTAAAATAGCATATCTCTCAGGTGTTTTACGGTGACCTTTTTTCTTTAGATATTCAGTAAAGATCTGTTTTACAGCGTCCTTTGTCTTTACTTCTTTACTATTCATTTTTAAACTGAATTAAATTAATGGACAAAAGTAACGAAATTTAAAGCAAATTGTAACCCAATTGAATGAAATTTTTAAACAAACTTGTTTTGAAACAGACTAATTCAATAAAATTAATAGTTCAATTTCTCACCTTCACTATTGGCAATGGTAACAGCGCCACAAGAATCACTCCAAACGTTTACCGTAGTTCTGAGCATATCTAATGGCCGGTCTACAGCCAAAATAAGTCCGACTGCCTCCAGGGGTAACCCTAAATAAGAAAGTATAATTGTAATGGTAACAAGCCCTGCCATTGGAATCCCTGCTGCTCCTACTGATGCAAGAAGTGATAACAAAACGATCATCACCTGGTTAACAATACTAAGTTCCATACCGTAAATCTGAGCAATAAATATAACTGCCACGCATTCATATAATGCTGTTCCGTCCATATTAACCGTTGCACCAAGAGGTAAGGTAAATGACGATATCTTTTGAGAAACTCCACCGTTATTTTCTACGGCTTCCATGGTAAGGGGTAATGTCGCACTTGAACTACTCGTTGAAAAAGCAGTAAGTAATGGTGTTGACATGGCTTTAAAGTGCCTGAATGGATTTACTCTTCCCACAAAATATGTAATCATTAACAACGTAAATGCCCCATGAATAAGCAACGCAATTAAAACCGTAAGAAAATAACTTCCCAACCCGGTTGCTACATCCGCAATATTCTTTTGTTCTGCGACAACGCCAGCCACAAGCCCTAGAATTCCCAGTGGTGTAAACCGGATAATAAACATGGTTATTTTCATCATAACCTCAAAAACACCATTTACAACTTTTAAAGTCGGCTCGCGGTATTCTGCTTTTATTTTTGTCAAAAAGAATCCAAAAAGCAATGCAAAGAATATTATTCCAAGCATATCACCATTTGCAAAAGATTGAAAAATATTCTCGGGAATTATTTTTATCAGTGTTTGACCTATTGTATCATGTTGACCAAGAACCGAATCCACAGATGACTTTAATTCAATTCCGGAATCCACACCCGGCTTAATAATATTTACAAGGAGCAACCCGGTTACAATAGCAATCGTACTTGTTAAAAGATAATAGCCCATAGTCTTTGCACCAACACGCCCCAGGTTTGAGGAATTTCCAATACCGGCCACACCGGTAATGATAGAAGACAGTATCAATGGAATTATCACCATCTTTAATCCTCTTAAAAACACATCTCCCATCCAGGAAATGTAGGAAACCTGTTCCGGCAGAAATATACCGAAAAGAACAGCAAGGACAAGAGCTATTAATATTTGCCAGTGTAAAGCAAGTTTCTTCATTTTTCTTATTTGATCTCAAAAATAATAACTTTATACCGTAATCCCTTATTAAACTTGAATGACTGAAATAGATCATTTAATTTTATGGAATTATATTGTATGTTTGAGCAAAATTCTTGAATTATGAGCCAGGTATTAGAACGATTTCTTACGTATGTAAAATTAGACACACAGTCTGATTATGAAACTAAATTAACGCCAAGTACACCGGGGCAAATGATTTTTGCCGAGAAATTGGTAAAAGAGTTAAAATCCATTGGACTTGAAGAAGTATCCCTGGATGACAATGGTTATGTTATGGCCACCCTGCCTTCAAACATAAAAGAAGACATCCCTGTTATTGGCTTTATTGCACATATGGACACTAGTCCGGACATGACGGGCAAAAAGGTTTCACCGCGCATTGTTTCAAATTACGATGGAAAGGAAATTATATTAAATGCTGACGAGAACATTATTCTTACTCCGGAAGATTTCCCGGAAATTCTGCAATACATTGGAGAAGATATTGTTGTAACCAATGGAAAAACCTTACTTGGAGCTGATGACAAAGCAGGCTTGGCAGAAATTGTATCAGCGATGGAATACCTCATTCAACATCCTGAGATAAAACACGGAAAGATCAGAATAGGATTTACCCCTGATGAAGAAATAGGTGCCGGTGCAGATCATTTTGATGTGAAAAAATTCGGAGCTGAGTGGGCTTACACGATGGATGGCGGCGAAATTGGAGAACTGGAATTTGAAAACTTTAATGCCGCTTTTGCAAAGATTTATTTTAAAGGCCGCAATGTACATCCAGGCTATGCAAAACATAAAATGCGAAATTCAATACGCATTGCAAACCAGTTTATTACCTTAATGCCAAGGTTTCAGACTCCGGAACATACAGAAGACTATGAAGGCTTTTTTCACCTGATGTCGATGGAAGGCGATGTGGAAAAGACAACGCTGCAATACATAGTTCGCGATCACAGCCGCCCGCGTTTCGAAGAGCGTAAAAAAGAGATGATCCACATGACCAATAAAATAAACAATGAGTTTGGCGAAGGAACCTGTACCATTGAAATGAAGGACCAGTATTACAATATGCGGGAAATGATTGAACCGGTAATGCACATAGTTGATATCGCCGAACAAGCTATGAAAAATTGTGGCGTTACACCAAATATTAAACCTATTCGTGGTGGAACCGATGGTGCCCGCCTCTCTTACATGGGACTTCCCTGTCCTAATATTTTTGCCGGAGGACACAATTTTCACGGAAGATTCGAATATGTTCCGGTTGGTTCTATGGAAAAAGCCGTTAATGTGATCGTTGAAATTATTGATATTGTAGCTAAAAAGTCATATTAGATGAAAACAACCCCTTTCACCCAAAAACATATTAATCTGGGTGCTAAAATGCATGAGTTTGCAGGATATAATATGCCTATCGAATATTCAGGAATTAACGATGAACACGTAACCGTAAGAACAGGAGTTGGGGTTTTTGATGTGAGTCATATGGGTGAATTTTGGGTAAAGGGTCCAAAAGCGCTGGACTTTTTGCAGCATATCACATCCAATGACGTATCAAAACTAACACCGGGTAAAGCCCAATACAGCTGTTTTCCCAACGGAAAAGGCGGTATTATTGACGATCTTCTGGTTTATTATTACGAACCGGAAAAATATATGCTGGTCGTTAATGCAGCCAACATTCAGAAGGACTGGAACTGGTGCGTGAAAAATAATTCGTTTGGAGCCGAACTGGAAAACACGTCCGATAAAATTGCTCAGTTAGCCATACAGGGCCCCAAAGCCATTGAAGTCTTGCAGAAACTAACACCGATTAATCTCTCCGAAATTCCGTATTACAGCTTTACAACCGGAAAATTTGCAGGTATCTCAGATGTAATTATTTCCAATACAGGTTATACCGGTGCCGGTGGATTTGAGCTCTATTTTTACAATGAAGATGGCGGTAAATTATGGGATGCCATTTTTAAAGCCGGGAAAGAATTCGGCATTAAACCTATCGGATTGGGAGCCCGCGACACCCTGCGCCTTGAAATGGGATTCTGCCTCTATGGAAACGACATTGACGACACAACCTCTCCCATAGAAGCCGGCCTGGGATGGATCACAAAATTTACTGACAACAAAGATTTTATCGACAAAAAACTTCTTCTTGAACAAAAAGAAAACGGGACATCAAGAAGATTACGCGGTTTTATTCTGGAAGACCGGGGTATTCCAAGACATGGTTATGCTATTGAAAATGCTGACGGAGATGTTATCGGAGAAGTCACCTCCGGAACCATGTCACCGATGATGAAACAGGGCATCGGCATGGGATATGTATCTACATCCTACAGCAAATTTGATTCGGAGATTTTTATCCGGGTCAGAAATAAAGCATTAAAAGCAAGGATTGTAAAGTTGCCTATTTATAAAGCATAACTTAGTTCTGGCGCATCTCAAAATTGCATTACCAATTAAATCCTCCGTCATGATTTTGCTATCATGACACCTCCTTTCGGCAAGGAGGACATAAATACATTCAAATTTACATGTATTGTGCACCTCTTTTTCAAAAGAGGGTGTACGTCAACTGACGTACGGGAGACTTCTATAGATTTAGTCACCGCGGGAATATATCCATAACGTAAATATTCACACGCTGACTATTTTTATTTTGGAGAACTTGTTTACAATATCTGAATGCATCTTTCGTTCTGATTACTGGGAAATTAGTAATTTCGCGCCAATCGTAAACCCAATGTAATTAATATGAGAACCGCAGTTTTAAGTATATTCTTCCTATTTACATCTGTTATTATATTTGCTCAAGAGTCCGTTTCTGAAACCGACTTTCAAAACTGGTTTGAAAGAGGAAAGGAGTTTTTCGATGAACACCAGTATGCTGCAGCAAAAGATAACTTTACCTTGTTTCTGAACAACGCTCCGGAATCAGAAGGAAAACGCATAGAAGCAGACTTTTACCGCATCGTATCTTCTTTACGACTGGAGGATAAAACAGCGGAGACAGAATTATCCCGTTTTATTAATGATCATCCGGACAGTTATTTTGGGAATCAGGCTCTTTTTATCCTGGCCAATTACAAATACGATCAGAAAAACTACAAATATGCCGGGGTATTATACGGAAAGGTTAAAACAAACCAGCTCAGCGAAAACCAACTGAAGGAATACCAGTTCAAAAAAGGATATTGTCTTTTTAAACAAGGAAAATTTAAAGAAGCAGAAAACCTTTTTTATGAGGTAAAAGAAGAAAAAAACCTGTACAGGGAAGCCGCCATATATTATTACGCTCATATTCAGTACGAAGAAGGAAACTACACTACAGCACTGGATAATTTTCTTATGCTGGAAAATTCGCCACAATATTCAGATGTGATTCCATATTATCTGGTTCAACTTTACCATTTAAACAAAGAATATGATAAAGTAATTAAATACGGTTCGAACCTGATTATGGGTACCGTAAATAACAGAACCGGTGAGATTGCAAGAATAGTGGGTGATGCCTATTATGCCCGTCAGGAATATGAAAAGTCCATCGCATTTCTGGAACGGTATCTTGAAGAAACACCCTCTATTTCCAGACCGGACATTTATCACCTTGGCGTAGCATATTACAACACTAAACAATACCAGAAAGCAGCAGAAACATTCTCCCAAATTGCAACCGTTGAAGATGAACTAACTCAAAGCGCCTATGGATATCTTGGAGACTGCTACCTGAAACTGGATGATAAAAATGCTGCACGTATGGCATTTGAAGCTGCGTCCCGTATGTCGTTCGATAAATCCTTACAGGAAGAAGCACTTTATAACTATTCCAAGCTTACGTACGAAACAGCATTCTCCCCTTTTAATGAGACTATAACCGCTTTTGAAAGGTTCCTGGAAGAATTTCCGGACTCTAAATACAGGGATGAAGTGTACAATATGCTTTCAAATGTGTTTATGACAACACAAAACTACGAAAGAGCATACCAGTCCATAATGAAGATACGCACACGAAATCCGAAGGTATTAAAAGCTTTACAACGCGTTTCTTATTACCGGGCAATAGAATTGTTTACGGACAACAGATACAGCGATGCAATCCCGTATTTTAATACGGCTATTGATAATTCCCAGTTCGATCAGGACATTAAGGCTTTGTCGTATTACTGGCGTGGAGAAACCTACTACAGACTCGGGGATTACGATAAAGCACTGAGCGATTACAATAAGTTTATTATTCTTCCAGGTGCTTACAGCAAAGATGTATTTGATATGGCGCATTATAACATGGGTTATGCCTTTTTTAAAAAGAAAAACTACAGCGCCGCCATCAACTGGTTCCGGAAGTTTTTATCACTGGCTAAAACCAAAGATCCTAATCTGATAACCGATGCTAACAACCGCGTTGGAGACTGTTATTATCTAAAACGCGATTTCCGCGATGCAATAACATATTTTCAGGCTGCCTATCAGAACGGTGGAAGCAATGCAGATTACGGCCTATTTAAAAAAGCGTACAGCGAGGGGTTACAGAAAAACTACAATAAAAAGATCACCGATCTAAAAAGCCTGATATCAGGTTTTCCAACATCTCGGTTTATTGATGATGCATGGTTCGAAATGGCCAAAACCTGGGTTGTATTAAATGACCCTCAGAATGCCATCGGATCATACAATGCGCTCATTCAAAAGTACCCGAACAGCAGTTTTGCCAGCCAGGCTATGGTGAATATGGCACTTGTTTACTATAACATTCAGGATGTTAATAAAGCATCCTCCATCTATAAAGATGTGGTTCAGAAATATCCGGGAACCGAAGAAGCAAGAACTGCTCTCGCCGCTTTAAAGAATATTTCGGTTGAGAAAAACGAGGTGGATAAATACATTGACTACACCAAAGAAGTTGGAGGCTTTGCTACACTCAAAAATAACGAAGAAGACTCGCTTACATTTGCAGCAGCAGAAAAGCTTTATATGTCTGGCAATATAAGTGATTCAAAACGATACTTTGAAAATTATCTTGCGAAATTTCCTAATGGTGCTTACCAATTGACTGCACACTATTATAAAGCAGATTGTAACCTGAGATTAGGCGACAAAGACGCTGCAATTTCTGATCTTAAGTTGGTGGTTTCACAACCTAGAAGTTCATTTACAGAGCAGGCCTTGACCGCCTTGTCGACCTTGCTGTTTGAGAAAAGCAATTATCAGGAAGCCCTGGAATATTATTCCGATCTGGAACAGCAGGCTCAAATGAAAGAAAATATTAAGGCTGCGAAAGTTGGAATTATGCGGTGTCAGTATAATCTTAACAATGCAGGAGCCACAATAGTTGCTGCTGATAACCTGTTAAAAGAACCGGTACTTGAGCCGGAACTGAAACGCGAAGCAATTTATAAGAAAGCAAAGTCATTTATTAAGCTCGACAACAAAGAAGCAGCCTTGTCCGCATTCAGAATACTGGCACAGGATACACGCTCAAAAGAAGGTGCTGAGGCTAAATATGAAATCGCAAGAATGCTTTATGAACAGGGAGATGTGAAAGGAGCAGAAAAAGACATCTTCGAATTTATTAATACAAATACACCTCATCAGTATTGGTTAGCCAAAGCTTTTATACTGCTTTCTGATATCTATATAAACAGGGATGACATTTTCCAGGCCAAACAGTATCTGCTGAGCGTAAAAGAAAATTATCAGAATAACAACGATGATATTAAACCAATGGTTGAAACAAAACTACGGGAAATAGATGCCATTGAAAAACGCAAGGAAATGGAAAAACGGGATACGCTGAAAACTTATTTCCAAAAGGTTGATTCCATAAAAAAATCTAAGTCTGATTCCATTCAATAACTTAAAACTGATTGAAAAGATAACAAAATGAAAAAGAATATAATAATTGCCATAATTATATCAGCAACGGGACTATCGGCCTCGGCTCAAACCGATACAACGATTAATAAAAACGTAGTAGTGGTAAGAGAATATAATCCAACCATTTCGGATGCCAACAAGATTAATCTCATCCCTGAAATTCAGAAACCGGAGATAAAAACACCAACGTTTTCATACAGCTTTTTTACACATCCTCTGGAGACAAGTTTTGAAATTATTCCATTAACGCCAGCTACTCTTTCGTCTGAGCCAAGGCGGGATTACGATCAGAACTACATTAGTCTGGGAGGTGGAAATTACAGCTCTTTATTCGGCGAACTATTTTATAACGCTTTTCATTCAGACAAACACAGTCTGTCGTTTTTTGCCAATAATCGTTCCTCGTTCGGGAAAGTAAAAATGGAAGATGGTAGTAAAAACGATGCTACGTTTGTAAAGAACAATTTATTGTTAGCCTATAAACATCAGTTTTGGGGAACCTATCTGACAGCCAACCTGGGATTCAGTAATCATAATTACCGGTATTTCGGTTATCAGACGATTAAACCGGACTCTGTTTCTTATATGGCATTAAATGACACCAATAACGTCGTGCTAAACCAGGCAGATATTACATATCCCAATCAGAAACCGGGTTATGCTTCTTTTAAAGCGAATTTTGTATTTGCCACCAATCCGTCAATTTATGATGAAACGGCATATAAAGCCGAACTTTATTACGATCACTTCTTCACCCGCATGGATTTTAAGGAAGATCTTATAGGGCTAAAAGGCTTCTTTGAAAAACCTGTTGGAGACAATCTTGCTGGCGGAGCACTGGATGTGCAATATGGCATGTATAATGTCCCCGATACAGCTCTTTACAAAGACTTTAATAATTTTACCTATATTGATTTCAGTCCGTATTTTAAGTTGAACCGGAATACATGGAACCTGAAACTTGGGTTAAATGCATTTTTCAACATTCAGAAAGACAAGACAGACTATCTTGTTACTCCGGACATTGATTTTAATTTTAATCTGATCGAAAAACTATTTACAGCACACTTAATGGCTGGAGGAAATTACAGATTAAACGACTACAGGAACAGCATTCAGATCAACCCTTATATGACCCCTGAGCTGAATGTGATGCCGACACAAATACCTCTTTCCTTAGAAGCAGGATTGACCGGTCAGCTAACACCAAAAATTGTATTTAACGGCAGTGTTAACTTCTCAATTGTAAAAAATAATCCGTTTTATATTAACGAATTCTATATCACAGACACATCACAGGTAAGCTCAGTTGCATATTCCAACCAGTTTACCGCAGTATACGACGACATGAACGTTTTAACCGTGAAAGCAGCCATTGATTATGCAGGAAACGACAGATACAGCTTCGGTGCAAGCGGAGCCTATTACAACTATGCCCTGGATAATCTTGAATATGCGTGGCATTTGCCGGATTATGAAATAAAGGTCTACGGAAGTTTTGTGCCCTACAGAAATGTTACTGTCAATGTTGACTTTACAACCATCTCAAAAAGGGAAGCGCTTACACAAGATGCGATCGGTTCAGGAGTAACAGAAAGAACTCAGTTAAAAGCAGTATATGATTTGTCTTTATCAGGAGAATACCAATATAACAACAGATTATCGGCATCGTTGAACCTGAATAATATCCTGTCGTCCAACTATTATTACTGGAATGGTTATCCATCCTTTGGATTTAATGTACTGGCAGGCGTAAAATACCGGTTTTAGAGATTTTTATGCCACTTTATCCGGCTCTTCCTGTTCTTTTTTGTCATTAATCTTTTCTTCCAGCTTTTTAATGTCAATATAGGGAAGAACCGAAAGCGTCAAGTCATAGGCCCTTTCGTAAAGTAAACTTCCCGTTTTATCCTTTTCCGGGATCATTCCTGTTCTGTCGTCAAGTTTGTGAGCCATAAAAACCAGCAAACAAGTTACAACAGCCAGTTTGGCGAATCCAAATACTGCTCCGGCCAAACGATTAATAAAGCCCAGAGAAACGGCCTTTAACAAGTTATCCAGCATTTTACCCAGCAGATTCACCAGAATAACGATAATAATAAATGTGAGAAAAAAAGACACATACGGCAGGTAATCTCCCGTCATATCGAATTTGTCCCTCAAAAATACGGTTGTAATATATGAGAATTTATAAGCACCCCAAACTCCCAGGATCAAAGCAGCTAATGTGGCCAGTTCAATGGCAAATCCTTTGCGGAACCCCCTAAAAATACCATAAACAAGTGGAAGCAAAATAATAATATCGAGATAATTCATACTTATTGTTTAGCATTGATTACCAAAAGCTTTGTAATTGCAGATTGCGCTCCATCTTTAGTAGCACAAAAAATCATATAAACTCCGGTCCCAACATATTCACCGAACATATTTTTCCTGTCCCATGAAACAGATCCTCCATTTGAAATCGTTTCAAACACTAAATTCCCGGATATATCCGTAATTTTAACAACTGTTTCTTCCACCAAACCGGAAATCGTAACAACACCAGTAAAGTTCTCTCTCACCGGATTCGGGAAAGCTTTAACATTTGAGAAATCACTGTTACCTTCTGTTGCATCTCCACCAAATGATACCAGTCCGGCACCTGTTCCAACATATACTTCACCATTGTCCGGATCAATTATAATTGACCGAATAGAGTTTGACGGGAGAGGGCTATTTGCTGTTGTAAAGTGATGAATCGTCGTTAAACCATCAGGAGAAACCAAAAGAAGTCCGGATGATGCTGTCCCTAACCACTTCCTGTTTCCTCCATCTACAGCTATTGCCCTTACAATTTCACTGTCCAAAAGATAATCTGCAGCGTTATCCTCATCATTTGCTCTTGGTAATTTTATACGGGATGGCAGAAAAGTTTCCCCCTTAAAGACATCCTCAGGAGAAGAATAGACACCTAATCCATTATTGGTTCCAACCCAAATTGAACCATCTTTATCTTCTGCAATACAAGCGACTGCAATAGCAAATTCCTTTCCTTCAATGTCGTTATTTACGCTAAGCATACGATATTCATCATCAGCACTATCATCCAAAGTTCCATTTTCATTAAATACAAAAATACCTCCATCCGCACGTGGAACTACCATCCATTTATATCCATTATCAGCAATAATCATATTTCCTAAAGCAACTTTTCTATCTGATCCGGCATCGTCAATAGGCGGAAAATTGAACTCATACCACTCTCCTTCCTGTGTCAAAGACAAAACAGAATTATGTACTTCTGAGTTACTCATCCAAAGGGTTCCTTTATCATCAAAAACCAGACTGTGAATGCGATAGTATATTTTACCAGGAATTATATTTGTAATTGGGCTGTTTTGGTCATAATATCGCTCTAAAAATCCATTTCCCCTAAATTCGAATAATCCAAACCGAAAAGATCCTGTATAAAAGTGTTCAGAGTCAAAAGGATCAGAAGCAATACTCACAAAGTCAACCGCATTATCAATTTCAGGTATTGTATATTTATTAAAAATAATCCAATTACCCTCCCTGTTAATTTCTGAAGCTTCTGCCGCTATGTTATAATCATTTGAAGATCCATCCAACGCACCATGTACCATCCTTAATATCCCGTCTCTTATATCCATATTCCAGATGGTATTTGAGGCTGGACCGTCTGGTTTAAGGACTTCACTAAACCCTTCTTTCCTGTATTTTACAAGACTCAATTTTCCATCAGACACAAAATAAGTATTTTCATCGAATTTTAGAGCATCTGCTGATGACAAAGCGTTCTGTCCATTATATGCCACTTCTTCAAGATTATACGATGTGATAAAATCAGTTAGTGTTAGTTCCTGATCAAAAATATAAATACGGTACGATGCAGTAATCAAAAGCGTGCCATCAGAAATACTTAAATTTCTAAAATTTGTCCCTCCATTTAAAATTGTCTTTAATGATCCATTTTCAATTGCATATCCTGTATATCCCGAAGTCTTACTATCTGCCCTGATAGCAACGAGTTTATTTAAGTAATTTTCAATCGCAGCATATCGTTTGTTGTATTCCGGAAACTGCGTCTCCATCTCCCATTTTCCAAAGTCAAGTATATTTGGATTGTCCAGGTTACATTTATAAACTCCGTTATCTGTCGCCGCAAAAATATTTCCATCTTTAATCGCCACACCATTTACAGGGTTTTGAGATGAACCATCACTTAAAATATATGTCTCCAAAACTTCTCTGTTCTCAAGATCGAGAACAACAACACCAACATCTGAAGAAATATAGGCTATATCATCTTTAAATGTTACATTATTTATATTCTTACTTCCGTTTATGCTGGCCAGTTTAATGTCCTGAACATTAATGATTTTATTACCCTTCAACAAATCAATATTTCCATTTTCATATCCAATGAACAGTAAATCTAAGGCATCATAATATTTTATTTTTGCAATGGTCACATCATTCAGACCGTTTATTTTAGAGTACGTAGTTACAGCATTGTCATTCAATCCATAGGAAAATAAAAAGCCAGAACCTACAGCGTATATTTTATCCTTTGCCCTTGTTACAGAGGTACCTTCATCATACGAAAAATGTGTGGTCCATGTTCCTGTTGGAATCTGCGCCCAACTAATAGCGCTGAACACAATAAGGATAACAAATATTCTAATACGGTTCATGAATTATTTCGATTTATTTAAATAACTAACCAGTTTATTTACAGCCTTCGCCCTATGGCTAATAGTATTCTTTTCAGATAGACCCATTTCTGCAAACGTTTTGTTCTTTCCTTCAGGTAGAAATACAGGATCATACCCAAAACCTTCAACGCCATGCCTCTCGCTGGTAATATACCCTTTGACAACACCTTCAAAAAGCTGCTCCCCATCATGCATAATCAAGGCAACAACAGTTCTGAACTGAGCGTGTCGGTTTTCTTTCCCACCTAACTCTTTCAGAAGTCTCTCAATGTTATCGTCGGCACTTTTTTGCGGACCGGCATACCTGGCAGAATAAACCCCGGGAGCATTGTCCAAGGCTTCAACTTCCAAACCCGTGTCATCTGCAAAACAATCCATCTTGTACCTCTCTGCAACATAACGGGCTTTTATCAAGGCATTCCCTTCTAAAGTATCTGCGGTTTCCGGAATATCTTCAAAACAACCTATTTCGTTTAATCCAACCACGTCGAAGTTATCGCTTAAAAGCGCCCGTACCTCTGTTAGTTTATGTTGATTGTTAGTTGCAAAAACAATTTTGTGCATAATAAAATTAAAACGTTATTTAACTGTGTTTTATTTTAGAACAGCAGGGGTATCTGTTTGTGCGCTCTGTTATAATCTTCCGGAATACCTATATCGATAAAATAAGTATCACTAATAATGTAGCCAAACGTATGAATATCTTTATATTCAGCCAGATAATCTGTTTCAAAAGAAAACTTTCCCGTCAATCCACAACCATCGAAAATATCGCTTCTTAAAATATAAATGCCACCATTGATCAGGCCTTCCTTCACCATTTTCTTTTCATTAAAGGCTACAACTTTATCGCCATCCACAATTACCTCTCCATACCGGTCGAAATTATTCATTGGTTTCAAGGCAAAACAAAGATCATATTTTTGGCTTAAAAAATGAGATTCGAGCGTGCCTAGATCCACATCAAAAAAAGTATCTCCATTTATTAAAAAAACCTCTTTGGATATAACATGATTCAATGCATTTAAAATGCCTCCTCCGGTACCAAGAGGTTCCTCTTCCACAGCATAAACCAGTTTCATTCCTAAAAATGAATCTCCGAATTGTTCCTTAATAACTTCATATTTATACCCTACAGAAAGAATTATTCTTTGAATATCAAATCGGTTCAAATACCGGAAAATATACTCCAGAAAAGGTTTTCCAGCCACTTCCGCCATCGGCTTGGGAATATCCGAGATCACGTCCTTTAGTCGGGTTCCCAAACCACCTGCCAGTATTATAGCTTCCTTTGTCACCATATCAAATCGTCCAGGACACCATTCCGTTTTTAGTAAACTGATACCTTTTTGCCTGTCCGCCAAACTTGCCCAATGCTTCAATTACAGCATGCCGGGTATTACCGGGACAGTAAAAAAACATAAAACCACCACCACCTGCTCCGGAAATTTTACCTCCCGTTGCACCTGCCTTCATTGCTGTTGCATAAATATCATCTATGAGTGGATTTGAAATACCCAATGCCATTTGCTTTTTAAACTGCCAGCTTTTGTCTAATAGCATCCCTATCTTGTCAAGGTTTCCCTTCAATAAGGTTTCTTTCATTTCAATAGCAACGTGCTTTAGTGCATGCATCGCTTCGATGGAACGCACATTATTGCTGTTTACGTTTTGTTGCTGTGCTTCAATTATTTTAGACGACAAACGGCTGGTTTCGGTATAATATAACACAATGTTATACGCCAGTTCATTCAAGATTTTTGTTTTGATTCTTAATGGGTTCACTATCACTTTTCCGTCAAAACCGAATTCCATAAAGTTTATGCCGCCAAATGTGGCTGCATACTGATCCTGTTTGCCTCCCGCCATCAACAGGTCCACACGTTCAATATCATATGCTAACTTTGCCACATCATATTCTCCAAGAGGTAACGCGAGCCATTCAGAAAATGCGCCCACTATTGCAGTAACTAATGTAGAAGAAGTTCCCAAACCCGATCCCGGAGGAGCATCCACAAATGTTGACAAAGTGAATGAAAGTGATTCGTTTGTAAAATCTTTTACAATCCGGTTGTAGATTCCTTTTAAAAGATCCAGTTCCCCGTTTAGTTTTAATGCCTTTTCTGCATTAAACTCGAGCCTTACACCTCTGTCAATGGCATCAAATACGATCTTGCCATCGCTTCTCGGTTCAATCGTGGCATAGGCGTACATCGAAATGGTTCCATTCAGAATAGCACCGCCGTACAACTCGGAATAAGGTGATACATCGGTTCCTCCTCCTGCAAGACCAATTCTTAAAGGGGCTTTGCTTCGTATAATCATAGTTCTACTTTTTCACAAAGTTCATATATCGTTCCCGTCATTCGGCTCCACAAATATTTTTGCTTTTCCTTTTTCGCGTTGATCACAAACATTTCTTCCCGTTTGTTTTCATAGAAATCCACAAGTGCTTCCGCAATAGCTTTGCCATCGGGTTGTGTAACGTAACCTACCTTTTTATCCGGGATAATTTCCTTTAATCCTCCAACATCTGTCACCAGCATCGGTTTTTCAAAGTGATATCCAATTTGCGTCACACCACTTTGCGTGGCACTCTTATACGGCTGAACCACCATATCTGCAGAACAGAAATATTGTCCAACTTCAGAATCGGGAATAAAATCCGTTTTCAACACAATTTGGTCAGACAGCTTCAGATCAGCAATCTGTTGTTTGTATTTATCACCGTCTTCGTAAAATTCTCCGGCTACAATAAGCTTAACCGGCATTTTCCTGACCCGTTCATCTGACATGGCTTCAATTATCAGATCCAGACCTTTATACGCCCGGATAAACCCAAAAAAGAGAAGGTAGTTATACGTCGGATCAAGACCTATTTGCCTGATGGCTTCCTTTTTTTCAATCAGATTCCCGAAATTATCAAATAGTGGATGAGGACAGAATGCGCGTGGTTTAACTGTATCAAATTGCCCCAGATCATTCATTACCGAATCGGACATGGCCACAAAACCATCAACAGGCTTTACAATGTATTTGCTGAACAGCGTATCTCCCGGCCTCTTTTCATGTGGAATAATATTATCGAGAATGGAAATAACTTTTGTTGTCCTATTTTTCTTTACGATTCTGGCTATGGTGCCAAAACAGGGAGCCATAAAAGGCAACCAGTATTTAACCAAAAATATATCCGGTTTCTGCCGTTTGATTTCCCTTCCGATTTTAAGCCAGTTAAACGGATTTACAGAATTAACCTTAATCCGAATATCAAGATCTTTGGGAGCTTCCCAGTCAGCATATTGCGTTTTTCCGGGAAACAAAAAACCGGGATACTGAAGTTTAAAAGTGTATACAATAACCTCATTCCCTTCTCTGATAAACTCTTTGGCTAATCTTTCGTTATAGGCGGCAAGTCCTCCCCTGAAAGGATGAGCAGTACCCAGAATAATTATTTTCTTCCCTTTTTTCTCCAATTTGAAATTGATTTTTACAAATGTAGAAAAAGATGGGAACAATCCATTACAGAGAGAACACGACTTACAGCGTAGCGATCATGAAAAAGGCATCCCTCGCTCGGGATGCCTTTACTGTCATGAATAAACCCGGGTTTGCCTCAGTCCCGGATTACTATTGGCACTGAAATGATGCGTTGATTAATGTAAAGAACCATCAGGTAATGACCTGAGGATAGGTGGTCAACAGCAATCCGTTCACCCGGAGTTATTTCTTTTGAACCGGAAACAACTTTCCCGGTCATATCAACAATATAAATAATTGCATTTTTAAGGTTTGAATTATCCCAGTTAACCGTAATAAAATTCACCGCAGGATTTGGATAAACCCTCAATTTCACAGACGATAAATCATCTGTACCTACTGTAGAGGAAACTGAAATAAAAATCGTATCGGAATTCACACATCCATTCAAATCTTCAACCTTTAGCACTAAGGAATGATCGCCAACTCCGTATGTTTCACCCGAAACAAGGTAGCTCTGATCGCCGGAAACATTGTTCCAGAGATAGCTTATAAATCCCGCTCCTGCATCGAGAACCTCTGTTTCGTCATCCACCAGCTTCAATGAATCCGCCAAATTGATCACCGGCAAAGAATGCACCGTAACAGTCTGATCAGCGTGATAATTCATAGTAATTTTTTCTGTTGTATCTTTCACCTGAACAGAAACAGTATAACCTCCGTCATTCAGGTAAAGATGCTTAACCACTTTTCCTGTATCAGTTTCTCCGTCACCAAAATTGAGAAGCACAGAATCAGCATCTACAGCCAAAACACGAACAGTAAGTGAATCTCCCTTGCACATATCCGTATTTTCAAACTGAAGTTCAGCAAACGGATAACTGAGTTTTGTAACCGTATCAGAAACCGTGGTGCTCCAATAACCCCGTGAATCCCTGAACTGCATATGCACTATATATTCTCCTTTGGCATAATACCGCAGGTCAAGAGAGTCTATGAACATCAAATCAGCTTCCACATTTTCAATTTCGCCGGTATGAACAGCCTTATCGGTAAGCCAGTATCGGTAAGCCACAATATCATTTTCGGTAACTGAACTGACGGATTGCGTAACGAAAAACCTGCTTACAACGGAACTGTAAACTCCGCCTGTATCTTTAAACCTGAAGTGAACAGTATGCAATCCCATGAACAAGTCTGATATATCAATCTGATCCATAAACTTAAGATTGCTTTGACCCAAAGGAACAACATACTTCGCGTCTACCTGATTATCAAACCAGTATTCCAGTTCGCTTATCTTATTATCCGCAGTATTCAACAAACTGTCCCGTTTTATAAAGAAGCGGCTTACCGCAGAACTCCACATTCCCCGGGTATCTTTTGCCCTGATGTGTATGATATGCAGTCCGTTATACAAATCCTTCACGTCAATATTTTCTTCAAACTGAAAAGATGCTTTATTTTCAATATCCACATATGTTTGTTGATCCTTAGAACTGTCGAACCAATATTCAAAAGCATCAATCTTAACCGGGGTTAATCCCGAAGAGCTTTTTTGCTTTATAAAAAACCGGCTGGCAACCGAACTCCAGCTATGTTTTCTGTCCAAAAACCTAAAATGAATTGTATGTAGACCGTCGTATAAAGCAGAAACATCAATATTTTTATCCAACGAAAATTTTATTGTCCCTGTAATGTCTTCATTTTTTCGGTTTGCATAATCCCCATCGAACCAATACTCATACCCGCTTATTTCACTGGCTTCAACACTATTATTTGAACTGTGTTTGATAAAGAACCTTGATGTCGGACTGCTCCAGATTCCTTTTTCATCCACAATGCGTATAGAAATAGTATGCAATCCATCGTAAAGGCTGCTTACATCAATATCAGCATTAATGCTAATATCTGCTGCGGAAGAAAATGTTACCGGATATACATTGTTCCTGTTACTGTCGAACCAGTATTCTCCATTCACTACTTTATTTTGAGCGAAAAGAAAACCTGTAAAACACAATAGTATCGTTATCAGAATATTTTTCATAATTACGTTATTAATGTGTTTGTGCACTTACGTCAACTTCGACAGGAAGTAATCCGTTAACCGATTCCCTGGCAACTTTTACAAAGCGAATATGAGGGTTCACCGGAACAGCAGAAGGTTTATATGGATTTTCTGTCCCGTAAATCCCAATATCGTATCCATCGGTAGCGGCACCAATTCCGGCACAACCTTCCTTAAGATGATAATCGTAAGTATAACCAAAGCCACCGCCATCGAAATTTAAAAAAATAGATTCCAACGACTGACTGCCGATATTTCCACTACCTATATTGGTTCCTCCGGGAGAATCAGTCTGACTGACCACAAACAGGTTATTATCAATCTGCGACGATGCAAGTCCGTGACTATCTCGCGTAAAAATATTATCTTTTACAATAACTCCGGTACAACTGTTAAAAACGGAATAACTGTAACTATAATAGTTAAATATATTATTGGAAAATGTAACATTTCCCGTGATATACGAAATTGATCCGTCAATGATATTTTTTTCGAATAAACAATTTTGTGCATCAGCCTCCAAAATTCCGCCCCTGATTACATTTTCAGAAAACCTCAGATAAGAATTACCTGAATTCCGTTGTCCTGTGGTATAACCAAGGCAAACAGATGCTAGATTACAACGCGAAACGTCAACATACTGAATTACATCGGTTTGGTTCAAACCAAAATAAATGTCGTTGTACATATAAATACCTGTTAAAGTTGACTTTGACGATCCCGGAATGAACCGTATGCTGCCACCTGTTACAAACGTTACTGAAGTAGCCTTGGACGAATCGGGATAATGACCAGCTCCATAAATATGCACTTCCCTGTCAATCCTTAATTCCGAAGATAACACTACATTTCCTCCGGGAAGATAAATGTCATCTCCTGATTGAGCATGCTTTACAATAGTATCGAGCCTGGTATGCAAAAACACCTGATCGCCACTTTGCAAAACGATGGGAGCCTGCGCATTCAGCATAACGGATGCCAAACCCAGCAAACTGAATATAAAAAGCTTTTTCATGATTATAAGATTTATGTCAGATTAATTTTCCTGGGCGCCAACAGTTACGCTAACCGGTAATAAACCATTAGTGGTTTCATCGTTAACTTCAACACTGCGGATATGAGGTGTAACAGGAAGACCTCCATCTTTAAAAGGAACAGTATGGCCATAAATCCCAATATCTGCACCATTCATTCCGGCTGCTGCTGCAGGACTTCCCACCTTTAAATGAAAATTGTGCAGGTACGAAAAATCCTGAAAGTTTCCATCTATATTTTCAAATACAGTAGAAAGATCAACCCCGGTTATATTGTATGAACCGGTATTGGTTCCATCCGGGAAAGTAATGTTTCCAGCAAAAATATTGTTAAGAAAATTGTTATTGATACTTCCATATACATCTGCCCGCCAGTTAACGTAGGAATAGTAATTTATCACAGAGTTTTTGACCTGACAATTTTCACAATAACTTAGCAAAAATGAATATCCACTTCCTGAATTTCTGGCTCCGTATGTGAAAATATTGTGATTCATGTAACTGTTTCGGAAATGACCAAGAGTTCCCTTCAGAATTGTCTTTTCTATAATTACATTACTTCCCATTCCGGCGTCAATGCTGCCATCGATGATACACTCACTCACTTTGTCGTTTAACAATACTTCAACAGTGTTATTGTATTTCAATGTAAGTGATCCGGATATTCTGCATCGGAATATGGTAACATCAGTTACATCCTGACCACTGGTACCAAATGTAACATTACTCATAAAATGCATTCCGGTTAAGTAAGTATTATCACAATTACCGGAAAAATTTACCGGATTATTAATTCTTGTAAAATAGGTAGCAGCCGTAGAATCCGGGTGGTAACCTACACCAATCCATACCAGTGGCTTATCTACAGAAGGAAAATTAAAAGAACCACCGGGCAGATAAATGGTATCGCCGGCACTGGCATTATCGTAAGCTTCCTGAAGCGTGTTATAGACTGATGCGGATCCGTTCTGCACAACAAAATTATATTGTGCCTGTAATGCGAAAAAACTTACTGAACACAGTAAGACTAATAATAACATTTTTTTATTCATGACAGTGGGATTAAACTTTGCAATCAAAGTTACCGGACCGCCATTTTATTGGTGTTTCAAAAGATAAAAAGATGGCTTCAAAACGTAAAAATTATACGTTTGCCAATTCTTTTTTGTAGTCCGAAAGTTTTACCTGATAAATTTCAGCAAATGTTCTCGACAAGGTCAGCACTGAGCCAAAACCTGTTTGAAATGCCACATCAGAGAGTGAAAGCTCCGGATTGCTGTCAATTAGGTTTCGGGCTTGTTTTATTCTGTATGTATTAACGAATGAAGAAAAATTCTGATCAAACTCCTGGTTGATGGTTTGAGAAATATAAGTTCGGTTGGTGCCAAGTTCCCGGGCTACATCCCATATTTTCAGTTCCGGATTCAGATATGGATCCTGCTCTTCAAAATATGTTATGAGCCTTGATTTTAAGGAATTGCCATCCTGCTGCAGACCTAAAGAATTCGGATTGATCAATGAATCATCATCAACAGGAACAGGTATCTGTGCCTGATTATTACCCATAATACCAAGATACCACAGCATTATGGCAACGGTTAGTAAAGGGTAGGCCAGATAGCGGTCATCACCAAATAATTTTACAGGATTAACGGTATAGATAAATACGCTTATCAATGCCGAAAGCGCAAGCAAGCCATTGAAAATCCCCAACCAGTTCAACTGAAATTTTTCAGGATTGGAAAAAAGGTTATTTAATCTCTTTCTGTGGTTTTTAAGTGTAACAAAAGTGATGACAGGATAATACAAAACCTGTATAAAAAGGAACAAGATATTGGATATTCTAACATAATACAAAATGCGCAATGCCTGATTTTCAAAATCGGGATGGAACCTGTACTGCGTTAAAAACAGTTCTCTTTCCTGCATATTTAATACAGGATAAAATATCAATCCTGAAGCCAAAAGAAAAAAGAGGGATGGTAAAAAATGTCTGATCAATTTTCGAAGGGGATAGTTGGGATCAACCAGCAATTTTATGTAACTATATGCACCTGGATAGATGGCCAGAACGGTTGCTATATGAAGGCTGTGAAACCAACTGTAAACCTTATAGTTGTGCTCAAAATAAAACAGGTTGGCCAGAAAAATAAATGTTATCAACCACATGTAAGCTACCAGATAGAGCTTTGGTTTATTGTGCCTTTCAGAACTGAAAAGCAAAATTCCGGAAATGATTAGGGGAACAATGGCCGGACTCCATAAACCGAGCGCTTTAATCATAGTGCGTAAATTGGTATTTAAAAGTAACAATATTTTCTGAATCGGCTTTACATTTCAACCCATGATCACCATTAAAACCGGAAGCTTTTTAGTACCTTTTTACGAAACTATTCGGATCAAAAAGCAAACATCAAATCGCTTCCCGCTTTTTATTTACTCTTCTGGAAATAACTATTCCTGCTTCATACAATACAATAAGTGGTAAGCAAACGAGGACCTGGCTGAATATATCCGGTGGTGTAATGATAGCCGCAACAAGTAATGTGACAACAATGGCATGACGACGGTATTTTTTTAACCACTGAGGTGTGACAATTCCTATTTTGCTCAGAAAATAGATTAACACAGGAAGTTCAAAAATTAATCCAGCCGCCAAAACCACAGATGTAACGGTACCTATATACGACTGCAGATTTATCTGATTCTGCACCTGGTCACTGACATGATATCCTCCTAAAAAATGTACTGAAAGTGGCACAATAAGAAAATAGCCAAACAACACTCCCATGAAAAACAACAATGAGGTGTAAAACAATCCTCCGCGTGAGTTTTTCCGCTCATTTTCATATAAAGCAGGACTGATAAACTTCCACAATTCGTAAATCAGGTAAGGAAAACCCAGAATGAGACCAACCGAAAGTGAAACCTTAATGTGTGTGGTAAACTGACCGGCCATGCTGATATTAATGATCTGAAACGGATCCTGGTTTATTTTCAGTGCCGGCATATGCAAAAAATCTGCTGCCCTGGCCATCATCCTGTTGGTCCAGAACTCAGGCATTTTGGGAGCCAGAATGATTTTATCAAAAATGATATTTTTAAATAAAAAAGCAAGGATAGCAAAAACCACCAGAGCCCCAAGACTTCGGATGATATGCCAGCGTAATTCCTCCAAATGATCGAGGAATGACATCTCCTTTCCTTCAGTAGTTTTTTCTGCCATTCAGAACATTAATTAATCGTGTTACCCCTTTTAAGCATTTTACAAATATATAAGACGTAACATCAAAACTTACAAACAATTATTCATTTTTCATTTGAAATCGTTATTTAATGCGCCTCCAACCAGTTTGCACCACTACCACAGTCCACAGTTAACGGCACATTCAGCGTATATGCATTTTCCATTTCCTGTACTACAATGTTTTTTACGGTATCCAGTTCAGATTTCAGCACATCGAAATTCAGTTCATCATGTACCTGCAGTACCATCTTTGACTGTAGATTTTCTTCATCGAACCGTTCCTGAATTTTAACCATAGCCAGCTTAATGATATCTGCCGCCGAACCCTGGATAGGTGCATTAATGGCATTGCGTTCAGCCATACCTCGGATCATTCCGTTCCTGGAGTTGATATCCGGTAAATATCTCCTTCGCCCCAAAATGGTTGTTACAAAACCTTTATCACGAGCATCCTTAATGCTGCTGTCCATGAAAGCTTTAATCTGCGGATAGGTTTCAAAATAGCCGTCAATCAGTTGTTTAGCTTCGCTGCGAGGGATGTTTAAGCGTTCAGACAGGCCGAAAGCCGAGATGCCGTAAATAATTCCAAAGTTTGCCGTTTTTGCTTTTCTACGCATATCCGAATCCACATCAGACAGCGGAATACCATAAATTTTTGCTGCTGTAGCAGCATGAATATCTTCACCCTGATTAAATGCATCCAACATGTTTTTATCTTCACTCATATGCGCCATGAGCCGTAATTCCACCTGGGAATAGTCCGCTGAGAAGAAAAGATGATCTGCATCGGATGCCACGAAAGCCTTCCGCAGTTCTCTTCCGGCCTCATCCCGTATTGGAATATTCTGCAGGTTTGGATTTGTGGAACTTAATCTTCCAGTTGCAGCAATGGCCTGGTTAAAAGAGGTGTGGATTTTACCCGTGCGTGAATTGATCAGCTCTGGAAGCGCATCTACATAGGTATTCAAAAGTTTTTTTAGTCCTCTGTAATCCAGTATCTTATCAACAATTTCATGCCTGTTACGTAATTTTACCAGTACATCTTCCGAAGTGGAGTATTGCCCTGACTTTGTCTTCTTCGCTTTATCATCAATTTTCAAGTGTTCAAACAGTACCTCACCAACCTGCTTAGGCGATGAAACATTGAACTCCATACCGGCCATTTCAATGATCTCTTTCTCCAGTTTCTCAATCATTTCATTCAGTTGCAGGGAATAGGATTTAAGTGCATCCACATCAAGTTTTACTCCGGCAACCTCCATTTTAACCAATACCTTTAACAAAGGCATTTCAAGTTCATAAAATAAAGAGGTAATCTTTTCATCTTTAAGCCCTTTTTCAAGGAACGGTTTCAAACGATATGTTACTTCAGCATCCTCTCCTGCATAATCCTTAACCTCTTCCATCTTCACATCACGCATGGATAGTTGGTTCTTACCTTTTTTTCCAATCAGTTCTTCGGTTTTTACGGTATCGTAATTCAGGTATTGAATTGCCAGTTCATCCAGATTATGTTTCAATTCAGGCTGAATCAGGTAGTGCGCAATCATGGTATCAAATACAGGTCCCTTTATTTCAATTCCGTATTTGTGCATGACAAGAATATCATATTTGATATTCTGTCCAATTTTCAAAATTTTTGAGTCCGTAAAAACGGCTTTAAATTCCTGTACCAGCTCTGTTGCATCACTTTGATCTGCGGGAACCGGAACATAAAACGCCTGTCGGTCGGCATAAGAAAATGCCATTCCAACCAATTCTGCTTCGAGTGGATCCAAACCTGTTGTTTCGGTGTCAAAACAAAACTCCTTCTTTGTTGCCAGTTCAGCCCTTAAGGAAGCACGTTTCATGGCATCATCCACAAGGATATATTCATGCTTACGTGTGAGAATATTTTCACGTCCTGTCTCAGGCATATCCACGGAAACGCTTACTTCGGTATCGTCTGATCCAAACAATGTTCCCTGAACCGGATCCTTCTGTACATCGCCAATGATACGGTTTTTCATTGTCCGAAACTCCAGTTCTTCAAACAATTCTGCCAACTTCTGCCGATCAAAATCTTCTTTTTTCAATCCATCAGGATCAAAATTAACGGGCACATCTGTTTTAATTATGGCTAGTTCACGTGACAGGTACACCTGTTCTTTAAAGTTTTCCAGGTTTTCCTTTTGCTTTCCTTTCAGTTGTTCAATATTCTCATAAATGCCATCAACAGAACCAAACTGACTGATAAGTTTCATGGCTGTTTTTTCTCCAATACCGGGACAACCAGGAATATTATCCGCAGCATCTCCCATTAATGCCAGGATATCAATTACCTGCTTAGGATCACTTAAATCAAACCTTTCTTTCACCTCATTCACACCCCAAACTTCAGCATCATTTCCTGATTTTGCAGGTTTATACATTTTAATATTGTCGTGAACCAATTGGCCAAAATCCTTATCCGGTGTCATCATAAATACATCGAATCCATCTTGAGCAGCTTTATTCGCAAGCGTTCCAATCACATCATCCGCCTCAAAACCGGAAACTTCAATCACGGGAATTCTATAAGCGTCAAGAATCTGTTTGATATATGGAACAGCCAGCTTAATGTCTTCGGGTGTTGCATCACGGTTAGCTTTATACTCCTCATACATTTCATGCCTGAAATTGGGTCCGGGAGGATCGAAAACAACGCCGATATAAGCCGGGTCTTCTTTTCGGAGTAGTTCATCCAATGTATTGGTGAAACCAAATATTGCGGATGTATTAAGACCTTTGGTTGTTACTCTCGGATTCCTGATAAATGCATAGTATGCCCTGAATATTAAGGCATAAGCATCAAGAAGGAATAATTTTTTTTCTGACATAATCAATCAATTTTGGAATGCTGACTAAGGTAAGGAAATAATTTCATTTCCTCTTATTCAGGGCTTCACTTAAAGTGAAACACTGACTAACAAAAAAAGCGCTGAAACAGCGCTTTTTGAATATATATTGAGTTTAATTAGAGCTAATTGTCGTTCATATTCCATTCGGCGAACGACTTAGCTGTTTCGTATAATTTCACTGAAAATAACTCAACCCCGGAAGGTAAATGCGGTTTTATCCGTTCCGCAAAATCAATCACCATATTTTCACATGTTGGCTGATAATCTGTTAAAAATAACCTGTCATACATCTGTTCAACATCCAAAAAACTTTTATCCGGAATATCTTTATTCAACACAACGGAGTGATCCATTTTATTGACGATTTCTTTTTTTACAATACGGCTCAAATCCCCAAAGTCAATTACCATACCGTCTTTAACATCTGATTTATCCATCATCGGCTCACCAATAACGGTTACATAAAGAATATAAGAATGTCCGTGAATATTTTTACACAGGCCATCATAGTTCCACAGGGCATGCGCCATCTCCCACCGAAACTCTTTTGTTACTCTTATTTTTGACATATTAGTTTTTTCTGATAAACAGAACAGGTTTAAAAAAGTTTATCAGAGTGTACTTGTACAACGTTTAAAGCAACACATTACTTCGCTAATAGCATCACTATCAATATAATAGAAGTTACTTTTACCTTCACGCTGACTCCTAAGCAATCCGCGGGATTTCAGTAAACCTAAATGGTGTGAGGCCGGTGCCTGTTCAATATCCAGCTTTTGGTATATTTCTGTAACGGTAAGTCTTGAACCATCTTCTAACAGACCCAAAATTGAAATTCTGACCGGATGAGCAATTACCTTCAGTGTATCAGCCATCCGTTCCAGCTCCACATGGTCCAATCCCTTGATACTATCTTTTTCTTCTATCATATTTACGGGGTATTTACTATTATGCAAATATATTAATAATTGCCAAAACGCAAATAAATATTTTCATATCAATATCTTACTATATGTTGTGACTTTAAAAAAACTTAAATGTATAAGACTCAGTAGGCAACAATAGTATTTAACTGTTTATGTATAATGTATATTTTATACCTTTGGGCTTTATTTTGAACCAATCAGGATGGATCAACTCGAAAAAATAAAACAACCGATACAAAAAGATCTGGATGCATTTTCTGAATTCTATAAAGATATCCTCCAGGACAATTACAAACGCATTCAGGCTATTAATAAATATATTCTCAAACAGAGAGGTAAACTTATGAGGCCTACTCTGGTATTTTTAGCTGCACGGTTATTTGCTGAACCCAATATTAATACTACCCGTGCTGCGGCTTCTCTTGAAATGTTGCATAATGCTTCATTGATTCACGATGATGTGATTGATGAAACGCATGAAAGAAGAGGATTATTATCAATCAATGCTATATGGAACAATAAGAATGCCATTTTAATGGGTGATTACCTGCTTTCAACGTCATTAACCCTTTCTGTTGATACCCACAATTACGATTTCCTTTATATCATGTCAGACCTCAGCAAAACACTCAGTAAGGGAGAAATACTGCAAATGGAGAAAACAAAAACCCTTGATATTACAGAGGAAGAATATTACAACATTATCCGGATGAAAACCGCAATTTTATTTTCAAGTTGTGCAAAGGCCGGTGCAATTTCGGTAAATGCTTCCAAAGAGGATATTAAAAAAATTGAAGACATTGGAATGGCATTAGGGATTGCCTTTCAGATCAGAGATGATATTTTTGACTATCAGACCAAGGGAATTATTGGCAAACCGATAGGTAACGATCTGAAAGAGAAGAAAATAACACTTCCATTAATTTATGCATTAAATAAAGCCAATGATCATACAAAAAAACGGATTATTAAAACCATTAAACGATACAATAACAGTACCCGTAAAATGAAGGAAGTCACGCGTTTTGCTGTGCTGGAAGGAGGCATTGAATATGCTGAAAATGCAATCGAGAAAGAGATTTCCAGAGCGCATTCAATTCTTGATACTTATCCGGAGAGTGACATTAAGAGTGCACTGAAAGATTTTATTGACTTTACCGTAAACAGAATAAAATAACATGCCAATCAATATAAAAAATGAGCTGAGAGAACATCCCGCAGTATTTCTCTATTTTAAAAATGAAACGTGTCAACCCTGTAAAGTACTACGCGTAAAAGTTCAGGAACTGCTGGAAGCGAAATATGAAAACATCAGATTTCATGTACTCGACATTGCCGATTATCCGGAATATGTAGCAGAATTCAACGTGCTTTCATCCCCAACAATGTTACTTTTCCTTGATGGTAAAGAATTCTTCAGAGGCGGTATTTATACAAGTATAAGTGAGCTGGACGAAAAATTAAACAGGTTTTATTCGTTAATGTTTTAGAAAATAGCTGTTTAAGAATGGTCACTTCGATACGAATCATAGATTCTACTCAGTGACCGGGTAGATCTTTTCAAAATAAATCTTTGTACTAAAAACATGTAGCTTACTGAGTGCTGCGAAGCAGTGTATCGAAGAAAGCAACGAAGGAATTTTCCATCGACAAACATGCCTAATCTATTAATTCATAATCTTTTATAAAAATATTTCTTTGCCAGTTCTTTGAGCATATTCTTATTACCTTTAATAAGGGCTTCTTTTTTAGCTCTACTCCAACCCTGTATTTGCTTTTCACGAAAAAAGGCATGATCAATGTGATCGTATTCTTCGTAATAAACGAGTATTACAGGTAATCTGGTCATTGTATAATTTGCACCGCACCCGCTTTGATGTTCTTTTATTCGACGTTTAAGATTAATAGTACTACCTGTATAAAAAGTATTATCTGCACAAAGCAGAATATAGGTATAGCCCTTACTCATTATTTGTTTAGTTTTTAGGATGTTATAAATATACGGAAAAGGTTATGGAAAAGAAAACTTTATTAGAATGGTCGCTTCGATACGAATCATAGATTCTACTCAGTGACCGGGTAAATCTTTTCAAAATATATATTTGTAGTAAAAGCTTGCAGCTTACTGAGTGCTGCGAAGCAGTGTATCGAAGGAAGCAATAGAATGGTCGCTTCGATACGAATCATAGATTCTACTCAGTGACCGGGTAGATCACTTTCAAAATAAATCGTTATTGTAAAACTTGCAGCTTACTGAGTGCTGCAGAGAAGTGTATCGAAGGAAGCAACAGAATGGTCGCTTCGATACGAATCATAGATTCTACTCAGTGACCGGGTAGATCCCTTTCAAAATAAATCGTTATTGTAAAAAACATGCAGCTTACTGAGTGCTGCGAAGCAGTGTATCGAAGGAAGCAATAGAATGGTCGCTTCGATACGAATCATAGATTCTACTCAGTGACCGGGTAGATCACTTTCAAAATAAATCGTTATTGTAAAACTTGCAGCTTACTGAGTGCTGCAGAGAAGTGTATCGAAGGAAGCAATACCTTTAAACTCACTTCAACTTCTCATTATTCTTATGACGGTCTTTGTCGCGATTGGTCTTTTTCTCAATATTCCTTTGAATGGCACCTTCCAAATCAACACCGGTTTGATTGGCCAGACATACCAGTACCCACAATACGTCAGCCATCTCATCTTCAAGGTTCAATACTTCTCCGGGTTTGGTTGACTGATCCCCAAATTTTCTGGCCATAACCCTGGCCAGCTCCCCAACCTCCTCTGTTAGGATTGCCATATTTGTCAATTCACTGAAATACCGAACGCCGATTGTATTAATCCATTGATCTACAGATACTTGCAATTCACTTATTTTCATAACTACTTATCTTTCAGTGCATTATATATAATCCGAGACTTAGACTTACCAACCACTTTCTCTAAATCCTGAACTTTTGCTTCCTCAATTTGTTTGAGAGATCCAAATTCCTTTAATAAAATTTCGAGCGTATTTGGACCTATTCCTTTGATTGCTTCCAATTTCGACGAAATAAAATTAGCCGATCTTTTGTTTCTGTGGAAGGTAATTCCAAACCTGTGTGCCTCATCACGCATTTGTTGAATCAGTTTTAAAGTATAAGAATTTTTATCCAGATATAACGGAATACTATCTCCAGGTTTAAAAATCTCTTCCAGTCGTTTAGCAATACCAATAAGCGCAGGTCGCTTATCGAATTGCAATCTATCCAAAGCAGAAACAGCAGCTCCGAGCTGACCCTTTCCTCCGTCAATTACAACAAGCTGTGGTATTTGTTCTCCCTCTTCCAGCAAACGCCTGTACCTTCGGTAAACCACCTCTTCCATCGAAGCAAAATCATTAGGACCTTCTACTGTTTTTATATTAAAGTGCCGGTAGTCCTTTTTTGAAGGTTTTCCATTTTTAAAAACCACACAAGCAGCAACCGGGTTTGTTCCCTGTAAATTGGAATTATCAAAACATTCCAGATGAACCGGAAGGTGGTCCAAATGCAAATCTGTTTGTACCATTTTCAACTTTTCAACAACGTTTTGCGATTTGTCCAGTTGCTGTTTTTGCTTTAATTTATCTGCCCTGTAATATTTCAAATTCCTTTCGGATAGTTCCAACAAGCTCCTTTTATCTCCCTTTTGTGGAACAGTAAACTTAATATCCTCCAGTTCCATGCTTAGGTTAAAAGGTACAATTAATTCCTTAGACGTACTATGAAATCGTTGGCGTATATCAAAAAGTGCGGTTAATAAAAGATCCTCTTTATCTTCTTCTACCCGTTTTTTAATTTCCATGGTATGGGCCTGGATAACACTTCCGTCTACCACTTTAATAAAATTGACGTATGCTTCTTTTTCATCATCGATGATAGAGAATACATCTACATTTGAAATTTTAGGATTAACGATAGCAGATTTACTCTGATATTTTTCAATGATTTCGAGTCGCTGACGATAGGTTTCGGCTAACTCAAATTCTAGTTTTTGTGCAGCCTCTGTCATCAAATCCTTTAAATAATGCTTTACTCCAGAAATATTTCCTTTCAGAATTTGCCGGATATGATCTATATTTTCTTCATATTCTCTCCTTTCCTGATAACCGACACAGGGTGCTTTGCAATTACCTATATGATATTCGAGACAGGTTTTAAATTTTCCGGCTTTGATATTTTTTTCAGTTAAGCTTAAATTACAGGTGCGCAGTTTATACAATTGTCGGATCAGACCCAAGATGGTATTAACCATATGTACGGATGTATATGGCCCGAAATATTCGGAACCATCTTTTATAATTTTACGGGTTTTAAAGATGCGCGGAAAGGGTTCATTTTTAATGCATATCCAGGGATAGGTTTTATCATCTTTCAGCATTACATTATATCGCGGCTGATTCTCCTTTATCAAATTATTTTCCAATAAAAGGGCATCCTGTTCGGTATCAACCACGATATGTTTTATGGAGTGAATTTTTCTTACAAGAATAGAAGTCTTGGCAGAATCATGTGTTTTGGTAAAATAGGAACTGACTCTTTTCTTTAAATTTTTGGCTTTACCAACATAAATTAATTTACCTTCCTTATCATAATACTGATAGACACCTGGTTTTCCCGGAAGGTTTAAAACCTGTTTTTTCAGATCATCTTTATGTTGGTTTTCACCTTTCACGGTTCAATATTAAAACTGAATTAAAGAGAAAACGTCGCTTTTGTCCTTTAGTTTTTCAATGCCGTTTAATGCGAGTAATTCAACAATAAAACTTACATAAAGCCCCTGCGGGTTGAAGCGATTTACAAGTTTTATTGCTGCTTCCATGGTTCCTCCTGTTGCCAGCAAATCATCATGCAGTAAAACGATGTCATCTTCCTCCAGTGCGTCTTTATGAATTTCTATCTTGTCAGTACCATATTCCAGATCGTAATGTTCGCTGAAAACATCGGAAGGTAATTTACCTGGTTTACGGATCGGAACAAAAGCTGCTCCCAGTTTATACGCAATAACAGGTCCCAAAAAATAACCTCTCGATTCTACACCTACAACCTTTGTTATACCACTATCCTTATATTTATCCACGAATAATTCTACAGTTGCAGCAAACAATTTTGCATCCTTAAACAAAGTAGTTAAATCTTTAAATACAATTCCTTTTTTAGGAAAGTCATAGACATCACGAATCGATGCTTTGATCTGTTCAATTTTCATTATTATAATTTTTATCGAATTGTTCCACGTGGAACACAAATTTTAACGACCCATTAATACCAATAAAACATTAATATCGGAAGGTGAAACTCCCGAAATCCTACTGGCCTGTCCAATTGTTTCGGGATTAATTTTAGTCAGTTTCTGCCTTGCTTCGGTAGACAAATTTAAAAGATCATTATAGTTGAATTTATCCTTAATTTTAATATTTTCAAGACGGCTTAACTTATCAGCGATAACTTTTTCTCTATTTATATAACCTTCATATTTAATCAGAATTTCTGCGGCCTCAACAATTTCTTCCTTTCTATTTGGAATATGATCAATAAGTTCCTTAAACTTCGGAACCATTTCAGCAAGATCCTTAAATGAAACCTGTGGACGCAAAGCTACATCTTTTAACTTTACGCCTTGTTTTAAAGGAGCTGTTCCCAACGCTTCGAGCTTATCATTAATCTTATCCTTTTTTACCGAATAGTTATTCACAAAATCAATAACTTTATCCCTCCACTCAAGTTTTTCATCCAGAAGATCCTTCCGATGCTTTGTAGCCAGTCCTAAGTCATATGCCAAAGGTGTCAACCTTACATCCGCATCGTCCTGCCGTAATAAAATACGATATTCCGCACGCGATGTAAACATACGATATGGTTCATCCACTCCTTTGTTCACCAGGTCATCAATCAGCACTCCGATGTAAGCCTGATCACGGTTCAAAACAAACTCCTTATCTCCATGAACCCTGAGATGTGCATTTATTCCTGCAATAATACCCTGAGCACCGGCCTCCTCATACCCTGTTGTTCCGTTAATCTGACCCGCAAAATACAGATTATCAACGAGTTTTGTTTCCAAAGTATGTTTTAGCTGTGTCGGATCAAAAAAGTCATACTCAATGGCATAACCAGGACGGTAAATCTTAGCATTTTCGAATCCAGGTATCATTCTAAGAGACTGATACTGAACATCTAAAGATAATGACGAACTAAATCCATTCAGATAATATTCCTGCGTATTTTCGCCTTCCGGTTCCAAAAACAACTGATGTCTGTCCTTTTCTTCAAACGTTACAATCTTTGTTTCAATACTTGGACAATACCGCGGCCCTATACTTTTAATGGTACCATTGTAAAGCGGAGAATCCTTAAGTCCCTGCCGCAACGATTCGTGAACGTCTCCATTGGTATGAGCAATATAACAATTCCGTTGCTTTAGTCTTCTCAGTTCATGATCAAGATACGAAAACTTATGAAAATCATTTTCACCTTCCTGAGGTATTAATTTCGAAAAATCAATTGTTCTCCCGTCAATTCTCACCGGGGTTCCGGTTTTCATACGTCCGGTAACAAATCCGAAATCAGAAAGCTGATCTGACAAATGATACGAAGCGGGTTCCGACACACGACCTCCTCCAATTTGTACCCTACCGATATGCATCAATCCGTTCAAGAAAGTACCATTAGTCAGTATAACACATTTAGCCCTGAACTCAACATTCAACGCCGTTCTGACTCCAATAACCGTATTTCCTTTAAATATTAATTGCTTCACCGTATCCTGCCACAAATCCAGATTATCCGTATTTTCCAGAATATTACGCCAGCGCTCTATAAACCTGAACCTGTCACTTTGCGCACGCGGACTCCACATAGCAGGACCCTTGGAACGATTTAGCATTCTGAATTGAATAGCTGTGTCATCCGTTACAATTCCTGCCTGTCCACCCAGTGCATCAATTTCCCTTACGATCTGCCCTTTTGCAATTCCTCCCATGGCCGGATTACAACTCATCTGTGCAATCTTATTCATATCCATGGTTATGAGCACAGTTTTTGAGCCTAAATTGGCTGCTGCTGCTGCTGCCTCACAACCGGAATGTCCGGCGCCAACCACAATAATATCGTAATCAAATCTCATTATTAATAAATTTCAATGCAAAAATAATAAATCAGAGGTTTAACCTGCCAATTCCGTAAGATATATACTAGCAAGCTAAGTGGGAAAGTGCAAGATTCTCCTGCTTTGTCATCTCATTTTTATCCGCTTCAGTTTTATCCTTATATCCACAGAGATGTAACACGCCGTGTATAATTACCCGAAAAAGCTCATTCTTTTCGTTTTTAGCGAATTTCATCTCATTAAACCTAATCATATCCACTGATATAAAAACATCCCCGGAAACAAGCTTATTTTCGCTATAATCGAATGTTATAACATCAGTGTAGTAATCATGGTTCAAATATTGCCTGTTAATATTCAGTAAATAGGCATCGGAACAAAAGATGACTGAAATGTTCCACGTGGAAAGTCCTTTTGATCTAATCGTAAAGTCAATCCAATCCGCAATGCACTCCTGATCGAACTCAGGCATCGCTACATCTTCAGAAAAAAAATTGATTTCCATTTTAACGAGCTATCCAATATTCCGGATTATTAATTTGAGATCCCTTGTAAACCTCAAAATGCAATACAGTTTTATTCTTAGCATCGTCACTGTAAATTCTTCCAATTTTCTCTTTGGTATCAACCTTATCTCCTTTTTTTACATACAATTCAACTAAGTTAGCATATAAAGTTAAATATTGACCATGTCTTACAATTATACACAGAGTATTGTCCGGAGAAACACCTACATAAGTGACTTCTCCTTTAAACACTGAACGTGCAACAGAACCTTCATCCGTTTGAATATCAATACCAGGATTCATTTCAGTAACACTCTTTACTAAAGCATGCTTATGAGTGCCATATTTAGAAATTATTATTCCTTGCTCCACAGGCCAAGGTAGTTTTCCACGATTCTTATCAAACTGATCAGAAACCAATTGCTCCTCAGGAGTCAGAGAAAACTTACCCGGTGAAGTATTCGATTTACCCTTATTAGACTCCCTTATTTGTTCATCTATAATCTTTTTAATAAAGGCATTGAGTTCATCCATTTTCTTTTGATTTTGAACTAATTGCCTTTTCAAATTTCTTTCCTTAGATTTTAAATCCTTAACATAAACATCCTGCTTATTTTGTTCCTGCTGCAAATTATATTGTTCTTTGGTTTTTGAATCCAGTAAACTCAATTTATCTTCGCGCTTCTCCTCGACTTCCCTTAATTCCTTTTCCAGATCCTTTTGCATTGCCAGCAATAATTCACTTTGCTGCTTTCTGAAATTACTGAACTCATGCAGGTATCTTATTCGTCTGTAAACCTCACCCAAATCCTTGCCGGAAAACACATACATTAACCTGTTCTGAGCATTACGGGTCTTCCATGTATGATAAATCGCACTTTCATATTCCTTCTTTAACTTCGCAATTTCACTTTCCAGATTTGATATATTATTTCTTTTATCAACAATATCATTGTCAATAAGTTGTATTTCCTTATTAATGCCACTAATGAGTTGCTTCCTGTTATCTATCTGCTTTCCAATAATTGTTATTTTATTCAGCGAAGATCGGGTATCCTTCTGCGTTTTTTCCAATAATTTATTGGTATATTCTATATCCTTCTCCGTTTTCTCTCGTTGCTTTTTTAATTCCTCAAGAGTCTGTGAAAAAGCAGATAAATGCAAAACAGCCAGGAAAAGTATTATAACAGATTTTTTCATTTATAATTAACTCTGGTGTATTTATCAGATATGCTAAATGGAAAATTTAAAGTTTTATTCAGTTCAGCATTTTTAAAGCTGAGTTCAAGTTTATCAATGGTATTTCCCCTTATAAACGTTATATTCAGTTCGTTTGGTATAAAAGACACATCATTCTTTTCAAAATAGGAACCATAATGAATATCTAATGATGAACCTCCCGCAAAGTCTGTAACCAATATACGCTTAATCTTCAGATTCTTAGCATAAAAATATTCAATCCCAAAATTAGACTTTTCTACGGGAATATAATACTCAACTGAATAAAAATCGTTTGTTTCCCTGAATTTACGCGGCACAATTTCAGAATTATCAAAAAATGGATCGTAACCAAGTAAGAAAGATTGTACTAAATTGAAATCAGCCGGCAATCCGTACTTTTGGTTTAGGCCGTATAATCCATCTAAAAAATAGGTTTTGTAATACCTGTCTATAAAGCCAGCAGAATCCCGGTCAAGTCTTAAACGAAATAATTCTATTCCCATTAGCGGAGAAACCGAAACCATAAGCACGCTATCGTGCTTCAAACGTATAAAACCCTTAAAGTTTTTCTTTTCTTCTGATCCTGAATAATTAGCTGTGAACTTTGATATTTCAAGTGTTTTAAAAGAATGATCGGAAGTGGTTTCAATGAGCCTGATAAATTTCTTTTCATTTAGCCCGGAATATATATCACCAGTAACAACTGACTTTCTTGTCACCGAACATGAAACAAGTACAACTATCAGAAATCCGGATGCTATATGTAAGCTTATTCTGTTCTTCACAAATTGACCAATTCACCAGATTCAATTTTTTTATCCAGTTCAGACGAATCGTATCCGGCAGCTTTTGCTTTTTTCCACCATTCCAGTGCCTTTTCCTTATCACCCGATTTAAAGAGAATATCACCATAATGTTCGAATACCTCACCATTATCCTGATCGAGTTTATCAATGGCCTGTTCAATAAAATATTTTGCCATGGTGTAATTTCCCTTCTTGTAATAAACCCAGGCGTAGGTATCAAGATAAGTACTGTTCTTGGGTTCCAGTTCAACACATTTAGAACTCATTTCAAGTGCTTTATCCAAATCGTGTCCTTCCAATGAAAGATAATAACTGTAATTATTCAATACCAGCAGATTATGATCATCCAGTTGAAGTGCTTTATCATAATACTCAAACGCGTTTTTACTTTCGCCAAGTTTATAATATGCATCCCCAATATTTGAATAAAACTGCCCTTTCATATCTTTATTATCATCAGGACTATATACAGCGCCCTTTAAAAATGAATTCAGTGCTGTTTTATAATCTTCCTCCTGAAAAGCAGCTATGCCCTTGTACATGTAAGCCTGTGGCATGGCAGGTTGTGCATCAATAGCATGATCGGCCATTTCAATAACTTTTTTCCAGTCCTGATCATCCATATAAAATCCGGCAATTTGTAACCATGTTTCATATCGTGACGGATCAAGTTCTACCACCTGTTTAAATTGCTCAAGTGCATCCTCCTTCTGATTCTGGCTCAATAAAAAGTTGCCGTAATAGTAATGCAGATCAGGTTCATTAGGATGTTTATCGAGCATGACATTTACCAGACTTACAAGATTTTCTGTTTTGGTAGAGTCCTTGGTAGTCTGCATCATATACTGAACCAAAATACGCAGTTTATTCTCAAATGGAATGGAATTACTTTCAAAAGCTTTCACTAACTCCTGCTGTGATTTTTCCGGCTCCTTGAGAATATCATAATAACCAGCTAACGACATATGAACAGGACCGTAATCCGGATCAATAGCAATAGCCTTATTATATTCCTTCAACGCTTTCTTATATTCCTTACCATCAATGTATGCATCACCCAATAACACATGGTACCGTGGTTGATTAGGATACTCATTTTTAAGGTTTTCAATTTCACTAATTGCCCCTTTAAGATCATTTGCCTGCAGGTACAAATTATGTTTTTCAAGTGAGATAGGTTCACTTATTCCATCCTGCTGCTCTATTTTATCATACACGGTGATGGCATCCTTAAATCGTTTTTGTTGCGTGAACAACGCCGCCAGATGATATTGATATTCCTGTTTATTGGAAAATTTCTGAGTTAAAATCTGATACTGCAGTATGGCATTATCGTAATCCTTGTTTTGCTCATACAAACCGGCAAGATAATATCTGTACCATTCGTTCTCCGGATTATAATCTGCAGCTATCTTAATATTTTTAATAGCATTAGTGATGTCCTGCGATGCCAGATACAATTTACCTAATTCAAAATATGTGGCTGCACTTTTAGGATCAAGTTGAAGACACTGACTAAACATTTTCGCAGCCCGCTCCAGATCACCATCTAGTTTAAACCGGTTACCTTCAATAAAAAAATAATCAAACTTTCTTTGATTCTCATCTGAAAGATTCGTTTGATAACTTTTTGATTTAGTGACTACCGGAACATGTTCACTTGTTTTACATGATGCCAGTAAAAGTGTCAGCAAAACGGCATAAATACTTATTTTCTTAATCATTTTTTTAATGTTTTCCGGTGTGACCAAAACCTCCTGCTCCTCTCTCTGTTTCCTCCAGAAGTTCAACTTCGTGCCAGTCCACCGTTTCGTGTTTTGCAATAACCATCTGACAGATCCGTTCTCCATCGTTGACCACGAATGGTTCATTCGAAAGGTTTACAAGAATAACGCCAATCTCTCCACGGTAATCCGCATCAATGGTTCCGGGGGTATTTAATACCGTAATACCCTTTTTGTAAGCCAGTCCGCTTCTGGGCCGTATTTGTGCCTCGTAACCTTCCGGCAATTCTATAAATAAACCTGTTTTAACCAGTGCTCTATCCAGCGGATTTAAGGTAATCGGTTCATCAATGTTAGCTCTTAAATCCATACCTGCCGATAGAACTGTGCTGTAAGCAGGTAAATCGTGCTTCGATTTGTTGACAATTTTTACAATCATACTTTAAAGATTCAAGACACGAGACACAAGATGCAAGACAAGTCTTTAATCTTATATCCTTTATCCCATATCTGATTATAGTCTGCTAAAATAGTATTTTCAAATTCTTGTAAACTGCTTTACATAAAACGTTTAACCATTTATAACACTTAATGTTTGAATAGTTTAAATAATTTTTCTTTTCGAAGGATATATATTAAATAACCTAAAAGCAATACACCACTAAGGGCGTATTTAATGTTACCCAGTGGTTCAATCAGCTTAATATCGATGACATATAATAATCCGCCAATAAGGATATGCATAAATATTTTTTTGAGCTCATACTTAACAGGATAATATTTCTGCATTAAAAAATATGAAATAACAACCATGCTGAAATAGCAGATGAAATTTGCCCATGCTGATGCTATATACCCATATTTGGGTACAAATATAATATTGATTCCAAGGGTTATAACAGATCCTAAAATAGCCAGCCATGCCCCAAAAATAGTCTTATCCGTCAGTTTATACCACAACGATAAATTAAAGAAGATACCGAACATTAAATTCGCGGTCAACACTATTGGTACAACCTTTAAACCCGAATGATAGGATGAACTGATAAAATATTTTACAATATCAATGTAAAACATCACACCCAGAAAAATAAAAATGCCGAGAATGATAAAATACTTCATGACATCTGCATACTCCCTGGTTGAATTGGATTCCTGTTTATGTTTAAATATAAACGGTTCAAACGCATAACGAAAGCCTTGCGTGAACATGACCATAATTACGGCTATTTTATAATTAGCACCGTATATACCCAGCTGAGTTCTTGCATTTTCAGTTCCATCAATTAAAAAAGGATATAAAATTTTATCTCCGGATTGATTGATGATTCCTGCAATACCCACAATGAGAATTGGCCAGGAATATTTCAACATGCGCTTCAATAAACTGAAATCAAAATCGAACTTAGCCTTAATAATTTCAGGCAACAGCATAATCAATACGATACCCGAAGAAAACAGGTTACTGACAAATACATATTTGACTCCATAATCAGGATTATACAATGACGATATTAATCCGTCAGGATTACTTTTATGCCAGGCCGGTAAAATAATGAAAAAGAAAAGGTTAAAAAATATATTCACACCTACCAAAACAATTTTAACAAAAGCAAAACGAAGTGGTCTGTTGGTATAACGCAACCTGGCAAAAGGAATGGCCGTAAAGGCATCCATGGCAACTATAATGCCAAGCATAATTAAAATATCCTTATAATTTCTGTATTCCAGAAATACTGATATAGGCTGAATAAAAAGAACAATGATTAAAATAAATAAAAGGCTCGTAAAACCAAGGGATAAAATACTTGTACTGTAAACTTTTGCTTCTCCTTCCTGCTTATTGGAAAACCTGAAAAAACCTGTTTCCATGCCATAAGTGAGAATTACCAGCAGAAGAGCAGTCCAGGCATAGAGGTTGATTACAATACCATAATCAGCCTGATTTTCAAGTTTATAAGTGTATAAAGGTACAAGTAACCAGTTTAAAATACGTGTAAATATGGTTGTTCCGCCATAAATGACCGTATCTTTTGCCAGTTGTTTTATCTTATTTGCCAATGCAAAATGAAATTAAAATAACACATTATCACCTGGATTAAATCTGCTTTTTCCAAGGTGTTTATAGGCAAGTTCAGTCACCTCTCTACCACGTGGCGTGCGTTTAATAAACCCCTCCTTAATCAGAAACGGTTCATAAACCTCTTCAATGGTTCCGCTATCCTCTCCTACTGCAGTAGCTATGGTATTTAATCCGACCGGCCCGCCTTTAAATTTATCGATTATGGTGGTCAGAATTTTATTATCCATTTCATCCAGACCATGTTTATCAATATTTAAAGCTTCCAGGGCATATTTTGTGATCTCTAAATCAATGGAACCGTCTCCCTGAACCTGGGCAAAATCCCTTACGCGACGAAGTAAGGCATTGACAATTCTTGGTGTACCACGACTGCGTCCTGCAATTTCATGGGCTGCATCATTCTTTATTTCAACATTCAAAATTCCGGCAGACCGTTTAACGATGTGACTTAAAATCTCTGAATCATAGTACTCCAGGTGGCAGTTAATACCAAATCGCGCTCTTAGCGGACTGGTTAATAATCCGGACCTGGTTGTTGCACCAATCAATGTAAAGGGATTCAGATCAATCTGAATAGAGCGTGCACTTGGCCCTTTATCAATCATAATATCGATGCGGTAATCCTCCATGGCTGAATAAAGATACTCTTCAACTACGGGACTTAAACGATGAATCTCATCGATGAATAACACATCATTGGGTTCAAGATTTGTTAATAAACCCGCCAGATCACCTGGTTTATCGAGAACAGGACCTGAAGTCAGTTTAAACCCAACACCAAGTTCATTGGCAATGATATTGGATAAGGTGGTTTTTCCCAGTCCCGGAGGTCCATGCAACAGTACATGATCCAGGGCTTCTTCCCGTTGTTTGGCGGCCAATACAAAGACCTGCAGATTACTGACAATTTTCTTCTGACCTTCGAAATCGTCGAAAATTAAAGGCCTCAGTCTATTATCAATATCCCCTTCCCGTTCTGAATTACTTAAATCCCTGATATCAATATTGTCCATGGAAAATGGTTTGCCTCAAAAATAGTAATAAAAAAGATTTAAGACATAAGATGCAAGACACAAGATATTTTTTATTAATAACGATTAATGAACAATTGAGCCTGCCTGAATATAAATTATGACAGTCAAATTTTTCCTTATCAGGTATCAGGAATCAAGTATCACGATTTTACCTACTCTCCTTTTATCATTGAAAAAGGAAATGCATTTAGCATGAACAAGTAGAACTTTTCTGTCTTGATTCTTGTGTCTTGTGTCCTGATTCTAATTTATAATCCCAGTTTTTCTGAAATTTCAAGCATTTTAAGAATGGGCTTTTCAGCTTTCCTTCGTAATTCTTCATCCAGCGTTATTTCCGGAAGTTCGTACTTCAGACAGTTATATAATTTTTCCATGGTATTCACCCGCATAAAATTACATTCATTGCAGGCACAGGTTGAATCGTTTGGAGGTGCCGGAATGAATTCCTTGGCGGGACTTTTTTTCCGCATCTCATGCAGAATACCGGATTCCGTTGCCACAATAAATCTGTTCTTTGGTGATTGTGCAGAATATTTTAAAAGAGATGAAGTGGAACCAATATGATCCGCAACAGTCAGCACAACTTTTTTACATTCCGGATGAGCCAGAATTTCCGCATCCGGGTAGTCCTTTTTCAGATCCAGAATCCGTTCAAGAGAAAACTGCTCGTGTACGTGACATGCTCCATCCCATAATACCATATTTCGTCCGGTAACACTGTTAATATAATTACCAAGGTTACGATCGGGACCAAAAATGATCTTCTGATCTTCGGGAAAGCTCTCCACAATTTGCTTCGCATTGGTTGAGGTCACAACCACATCGGTCAGTGCTTTTATCTCAGCCGTCGTGTTCACATACGAAATAACAACATGATCAGGTCGTTCTTTTACAAATTTTTCAAAATCTACCGCATTACAGGATTCGGCCAGGGAACATCCTGCATTCAAATCCGGAAGAATCACTTTTTTATCGGGACAAAGGATCTTGGCGGTTTCTGCCATGAAATGTACACCGCACAACACAATGATATCAGCTTCTGTTTTTGAGGCCCATTGTGCCAGTGCCAGACTGTCTCCCACAAAATCTGCAATCTCCTGAATCTCGTCCCGCTGGTAGAAATGCCCCATGATAACCGCATTCTTTTCTTTTTTCAGTTTTTCTATTTCTGCAGCCAGGTTCAAATTTTTTTCGACGGGTGCGTCTACAAATCCTTTTTCCAACATACAATATATATTAATAGATATAATTTAAAAATAATATGATTATTATAATAGCTTGTTAATAGCGTTGAAAAATAAATGTAATATCTGTTGCATATATCGTTATTATCATCCTGTAAAAATTGAAATAACACGCTATTGACAACATTAAAGATTTAAATAAGTTGAATATCAATACATATCAACTGTTATTCACAATCTGTTAATTACCGGCAAAGTTAAAAAATAATGGCGCTGTTAACCCTTAAAAAATGTTGAAATTGGATGGATAATTTACCTCGTAAAAAAGAATAACTATGCTTTGATAATTGTAATATTTTGTTAATTGATGTTACAAAGTTTAAATGCAACAGATAGTATTTAAAAAGTATGGAATAAAAATCAACAGTTATTAACAAGGGTGTTAACAAGGAATGTTGGTGAGAGATAATTAATGTAATTTATATTTAAATCACTTATATTCATAATATTAACAGTATGATCAATCCTTTGTAAATATTTTCCGGAAATACGATTCTGTAGAATGAAGCGATAGCACATAGGTTCCGGTTGGAAGATCATTAAGATTACAGGAAAAACTTGTAATATTTTCAAACACAGATTCATATTGTTTTACCAATCGACCATTTAAATCCAGAATTTTAATAAGGTAGTTTTGGTTTACCGGCTGATTGAAACTGAGAATCAGAGTTTGATCATTTTTATCGTAATGAAATTGCAGTGGCTGTTTATTTTGGTCCGGGTTATTTAGAGCTGTTGTATTCTGAATGGTCAGGTTAAACGTTTCGGTTGAAAGTTTTTCCGTAGAACTGCAAGTTATTATAAGTACAACATTTTGTGTTTCGGTAGAAGTTAATGTATAATTCCAGTCCGTCAGGTTTTCGTTTTTTGATTGTACAACCTGACCATTAATTAATAAGTCAATGTGATCAATTGCCCGCATAAATCCGCTTGTATCAAGATTGAAGTTAACAGGTTGTGCTACATGATAAGGTTCAGGTGTTTCAACCGTAAGGTTTAACAGTGGATCTTTTCGGATCATAAAATCCAGGTTCCATTCATCGGCATTAAATGGCTGCACGGTTTGCTGATATTGCGGATAACCGCCTACTTCGGTTTCATAATTTATAATTTTACCTTCCCGGTTTATCAAATCATTAATGATACGAATATCTACAGAATCGCGCATCCAGGGTGTTGCGCCGGCATTGTGAATCACATTTGCCTCAACGTCATCAACAGAAAGCACAGCTATATTGTCGTTCCACACAGGTATTTCAGTTACAATATTTGCAGCATCGCCGGTATAAAAGGTTGCATTACCTCCATTTATATTAAGGGCCTTATTATTGTTCATATAAATTTTGCAAGGTCCGGCATGAACCTTCATAAATGGCGTATTCAATGAACTGATTCCAAGTTGCATATAATTTCCTATAATGGACATTTCTCCCGATTGCCATTCATAGCCTTCCCATTCAGCAGCGTTCAATGCATAATGAATGGCTTCTTTACCCGGATCGTAAATCATATTATTAAGGATTACACCCCTTGCTCCGCCTTTAAAAAGAGGATTTCTGGAATTATTATGGGCATACAAATTTTTCAGAATGGCAATATTGGTGGCATTGTCATGAATAAGTGATCCCATGGAATGCAACCCTTTGGTGTGGGTGGCATAAGCCAGGGCTTCAGCAATTATGCAGTTACTGATGGTAACATCATGCGAGGTATTGTTGCGCCAGTCATCCGGTGTATCTCCTTCAAAACGCGGACCCGATGCCGAACAGTTTTCATCCACAGCCCAGGAAAAAGAACAATGGTCAATGATAACAAAACTCCCGCTAACGGTTGACAAGCCATCCGGTTCCCATCCTGTATTTTTACCTGCTGCACCGGGTCTGATCCGAATATGCTGAAGGATGACATCGTGTGTAGCGATGTTTGTCTGGCCATTAATGATCGTAATTCCGGGATAAGGCGCTGTTTGTCCTGCGATGGTCAGAAATGGATTTTTAATGCTGATATTCTGTGCATTCAAATCAATAACTCCGCCAACTTCAAAAACCACAATTCTTGGGAATGATGCCAAAACAGCTTCACGAAACGATCCGGGACCACTGCTGTTCAGATTGGTGACTCTGATAATTTCACCACCTTGTCCGCCCTGAGTTGCATTAGCCCAGCCTTCAACACCATAAAAAGATGCCTGTTGTGCAATTGTGATTTGTATTGATAACCATGCCAGTACGATATATGGGATAAGTTTCATCGATGCATTTAAAATTATAAATGTAACTAAAATCATTCATTCGTCAATTGACGGATACCTTCTTTTGCTTCGATATGGCCCGATATCTCAGATTAATCAGCAATCAAATGGAGGACTTCTTTAACAAGTTTATTGAGGAACCGCATCAACACCATCATCCGTTGGAATCACTTTCTGAATGGTTCCGTCTTCTTTGTAATACAGGTAATCTACATTAATGGACCGTCTGTATCCTTTGTATTTCATATCGGGTGAATCTTTTGAGGTCCGTTTTAAAAACAGATCAGAATCATGATAAAACAGGTACCACTGTCCCTTGAATTCCACAATGGAATGGTGATTGGTACCACTGCTGACTTCATCTAAAATTACTCCCTGATAGGTATACGGGCCCAAAACATTTTTTGACGTGGCATACACAATTTGCGGTCCGGTAACGCCCTTTTCTCCCCAGGTGGAATAGGAGAGGTAATACGTTCCGTTGTATTTATGCACCCATACAGCTTCGAAAAAATCTTTGGCTCCTTTCACCTGTTGAACCGGACCATTATAAGTGATCATGTCATCGTTAAGTTTCACTACATTAATATCCAGCTGTCCGAAAAAAAGATAGGGTGCGCCATCGTCATCCAAAAATATACAGGGATCAATAAAATCACGTTTGTTCACCACACCCGGACTATCTTTGGTTACCAGTGGTTTTCCCAATGCATCTTTAAACGGACCTTCAGGCGAATTACTTACGGCTACACCAATTTTGGATTCATCTGTTGGAAAGTAGAAATAGTATTTGCCGTTTTTGTATGCACAATCCGGTGCCCAGGCTTTTTCATTTGCCCACGAAACGGAATCAAGTTGCAATGCTACGCCATGATTGGTCCAGTCTTTCAGGTTTTCAGAAGAATAGACATGATAATCGATCATATCGAAGGTTTTACTGTCATCCCTGTCATGTGAAGGATACACATACATGCGTCCTTTAAATACATGTGCTGATGGATCGGCAGTATATTGTTTGGTGATGAATGGATTTTGAGCAGATATAACACAAACGCCGGATAAAAGCAGGATTAAAAACAGAAATAGAGATTTATTCATAATGGTAAAATTGATCTGCTAAATTACAGAATATTCCCAACGTTTTCAATGGTTGTAAAGACGCGATTAATCGCGTCTCTACTTTCCTGCAATTTAAATCCAAACTAAATAAATGTTTCGCAAAATTTGATATTGTTGATAATAAGGTTTTTAAAAACATTTTATGGAAAGTTTCAATCATAGTATTTAGGTTAATACCGCAATTTAATGCAAATTATTAAAAATATTTGCGTAAAATTTCGCAACATATAATAAAACACCATACATTTGCAGTGTAAAAACAAAGAACATGATACGGAAAGCAGTTTCACTTAAAGATTTGGCACAGGAACTAAATGTTTCTGTATCTACCGTGTCAAGGGCATTAAAGAATCACCCTGATATCAGCCAGGAAGTGATTGATAAGGTAAAAGCGTTAGCAAAAGAACGAAATTATCGTTCCGCAAATTTTGCGGAAACAACTCATCTTACCAGCACCAAAGCCATTGGTGTTATCGTTCCAAACCTTGAGCGCAGCTTTTATTCATCTATTATCAGTGGTATTGAGAATTATGCCAAGCGTAAAGGATACTTTATCATAATAGCTAATTCCCGCGAATCGTACGATAAAGAGAAGGAATGTGTTGAAAACCTGATAGGTCTCAATGTAGAAGGCCTGATCATGTGCCTGTCTCAGGAAACACAGGATAACTCACATTTTGACCTTGCAAGAAGCAAGGATATTCCAGTGGTATTTTTTGATCGCGTTTGCAGGACCAATGAGTTTTCTTCTGTGGTAGCCAATAATTCAGAGGCCGCAAAGGATTTAACAAATCATTTATACGAAACCGGAAGCCGCAGAATTGCACACATTGCCGGTCCTAAAAAACTTTCGATTACGCGGGATCGTGTTTCGGGTTATCTGAGTGGATTACAGGAAAATGATCTGAAATACAATGAAGAACATCTGGTGTATTCAGATCTGACACCTGTCGGAGCTAAAAAAGCAATTGATAAGCTGATGAAATCAGCCGAAACGCCTGATGCCATTTTTTGTGTAAACGATACAGTGGCGTATGTGGTGATGAAGGAATTAAAGGAACGTGGATATAAAATTCCCGAAGACATTGCAGTTACAGGTTTTAATAATGAACTGCATTCCGATTTTGTGGAACCAACATTAACTACGGTGTCTCATCCCACCTTTGAAATGGGAGAGGAGACAGCCCGTCTGCTGATTCGTCAGCTACAGTCAGAACACAAACATTCACCACGGCAGATCGTGATGAAGACAGAGCTTGTGATCAGGGAATCGTCGATTAAGAACATGTAAAAAATATCAAAAAGAACTCATTATGAAATTGAACAGGAAGATTAAAAACATTGAGAAGGCACCGGAGCGGATAATTCAATTTGGAGAAGGCAACTTCCTTCGTGCTTTTGTGGACTGGATGGTTGATGAGATGAACAGAAAAGCCGGATTTAACAGCAGTGTGGTTTTGGTTCAACCCATAAATTTCGGAATGGTGGATAAACTGAATGAACAGGATGGACTGTATACATTGGTTTCAAAAGGAATAAAAAACGGAAAAGCCCTGAAAGAATCACAGGTTATTGGTTCAGTTTCAAGAGGTTTAAATCCGTATACGCAATACGATGAATACCTGAAGCTGGCAGAGAATCCGGATATGCGTTTCATCGTTTCCAATACAACTGAGGCAGGTATAACATTCGATGCAAAGGATAAGCTGAATGATCAGCCGGCATCTTCTTTTCCTGCAAAACTGACGGCCTTACTTTATCACCGTTTTAAAACATTCAGTGGAGATGCTTCAAAAGGATTTATCATTTTGCCTTGCGAACTCATTGATCGGAACGGGGATAAACTGCAGAAATGTGTCAAACAATACTGTGATTTGTGGAGCCTTGATCGTGAATTCATCAACTGGCTGGATACGGCAAATGTATTCACCAACACGCTGGTCGATCGCATCGTTCCCGGGTTCAATCCTGAATCTGCCAAAGAGGTAAAAGAGAAAGAAGGATATGAAGATAATATGGTGGTTGACGGTGAGCAGTTTCACCTTTGGGTCATTGAAGGTCCGCAATGGATCAAAAATGAAATCCCTGCTGAAGCGGCTGGTTTGAATGTATTGTTTGTGGATGACGTAACACCATACCGTACCCGTAAAGTACGTCTGCTGAACGGTCCACATACGGTTATGACACCTGTAGCTTATCTGTGCGGAATTGAATATGTGGGTGATGCCCTGGAAGATGAGTTGATGGGACAGTTTATCCTGCAAACCATAAACAACGATATCATTCCGGCACTGGATATGCCTAAAGAGGAACTGGAAAAATTTGCGGCAGAAGTTCTGGACAGGTTCCGCAATCCTTTTGTAAAGCACGCGTTGATGAGTATCTCGCTGAACTCAATCTCTAAATTTAAAGCACGTGTGCTTGATACGATAAAGGAATTCAACGCCAAATACAACGAACTGCCGAATAATCTCGTTTTATCACTTGCAGCCATGATGGCATTTTACAAAGGTGAATTCAATGGTAAAGCCATTACTTTGAAGGATACCGACTATGTACTGAGCTTTTTTAATACCAACTGGAAGAAACTCGAAAATAAAGAGATGAACCTCGATGCTTTTGTTCAGGTGTTTTTAAGCAACCAGATGATCTGGGGCGAGGATCTGACAAAAATCGAAGGATTGTGTGGGCGGACAGCATTTTACCTCGATAAAATCATTCATGAAGGCATGGAAGAGGTGGTAAAATCAGTTATTTCTATTGAAGCATAAACAATAATTCAGCGTACAAACATATTTCAATGTCAAAGCATATTTTAATTGATCCTGAGGATAATGTGGCTGTTGCACTGGCTGATCTGGCCAATGGCACAGAGGTGGAGTTGAACGGGAACAGGATTATTTTGAAAAGTGACATCCCAAGAGCACACAAGTTTGCCATTGCCGATATAAAAAAGGATGCCCACATTATAAAATACGGGTATCCCATCGGACATGCCACTGCTGAAATTGCACAGGGTGATCATGTGAACGAAAAAAATATCAAAACAAACCTTTCGGGAGTACTGGATTATAAATTCAATCAGTCGCTTTCGGATGTGGAATATCCTCAACGCAATCTCACCTTTAAAGGCTATAAGCGAAAAAATGGTGATGTAGGGATTCGGAATGAATTGTGGATTGTGCCGACAGTTGGCTGTGTAAACGGCATTGGAGACCGTATGCTCAATGCCTTAAAAGCTGAGGTAGGCGACCTAAAAGTTGATGGCATTGAAATATTTAAGCATAACTACGGGTGTTCCCAGTTGGGTGATGACCACGAAAACACGCGTAAGATTTTAAAAGATATAGTGCTGCATCCTAATGCAGGTGCAGTATTGGTACTGGGATTGGGTTGCGAAAACAACCAGCCCAAAGATTTTAAAACATTTCTTGGTGATTTTGATGAAGATCGTGTAAAGTTCCTGGTGACGCAGGAAGTGCAGGATGAATTTGAGGAGGGGATGAAAATACTGCGCGATCTGTATGCCAAAGCCGGTACTGACAAACGGGAAGATGTTCCCTTGTCAGCACTGAGGCTTGGTTTAAAATGCGGTGGTTCGGATGGTATGTCCGGTATAACGGCCAATCCGTTATTGGGTAAATTAACCGATATTCTTGTGAGTCAGGGTGGAACAGCTGTCTTAACAGAGGTGCCGGAGATGTTCGGTGCGGAAACTATTTTAATGGACCGGTCAAAAGATGCAGCAACCTTTGATAAAACGGTTCATCTGATCAATGATTTTAAAGCCTTTTTCATAGAAAACAAACAACCAATTTACGAAAATCCATCACCAGGAAATAAAGCAGGAGGTATATCTACGCTTGAAGAAAAATCGTTGGGTTGTACGCAGAAGTGCGGAAAGGCAACGGTGAATGATGTGTTGATGTACGGTGACCGGATTTCTGTTAACGGACTGAACCTGCTCAGTGCTCCTGGAAACGACCTGGTAGCCAGTACAACCTTAGGTGCAGCAGGATGTCATATGGTGCTGTTTACCACGGGAAGAGGAACACCGTTTGGAAGTTTTGTTCCCACTATGAAAATATCTTCCAACACACCGCTGGCACAGAATAAGCCACACTGGATAGATTTTAATGCAGGACCGGTTGCAGATGAGGGTAAATCGCTGGATGATCTGGCAGAAGAATTTCTGGCATACATTTTAAAGGTGGCAGAAGGAGAAAAGGTAAATAATGAAAAATACGGATACCGTGAGATTTCCATATTTAAATCTGGTGTAACATTATAGTTTTATTCATAATAAATGTTTGATTAATACTTAGATTGCCTTTGGACAGCTACAAAAACCCTTCGAATGCTCGAAGGGTTTTTTGCTGAAATACAAGCAGGAGTGCTACAGCTCGACCGAGGGCTTCGTTTCAAACGAAACCCTCGGTAAAAAAACGAAACCCTCATTACCAAACATCATGTACTTCACGAGGACTTCGTTGAAAACAAAAATATTCCCTAATTTTGCCGCAAATTATTTAGCATGAAACACGAGGAAATAAATAAAGAGTTATCCAGTAAAATATTGGATTGCCTCACACAGTACAGGTTTAAAGCTGATGAAGCCACAATAGACAAGGAGCTGAACGGCATTAAGGCCAAAGTTGATGAAAATAAGTCAAAAGATGTTTATAAAACCATTTTCAGTCTGATTGATCTGACAACGCTTAATGTACAGGATAACAAGACGCGGATCAATGCCTTTGTGAATAAAGTTAATCAGTTTCAGTCAAATTTTAAGGATGTACCCAATGTAGCTGCTATCTGTACCTGGCCATCCTTAATTGGTCAGGTTCGGGACACACTGAACGTTGAAGGAGTTTCGTGTTGTGCTGTTTCTGCCGGTTTTCCGGAATGGCATACCTTCACAGAGGTAAAAATTGCAGAAACCAGTCTGACCATTATGGATGGTGCCGATGAAATTGATATTGTGATCAATGTCGGAGAATTACTGGATGAAGATTATGATAATGTTTTTGATGATATTTCAGAAATCAAATCAGCCTGTGGCGAAAAAAAGCTGAAGGTTATTTTGGAAACTGGTGCGCTTAAATCCACGGAAACGATTAAAACAGCTTCCATTATTGCCATGGAAGCCGGCGCGGATTTCATCAAAACATCAACAGGTAAAATTTCTCCTGCTGCTACACCTGAAGCATTTTTGGTGATGGTGAAAGCCATAAAGGAATTTGGAGAGAAATCGGGAAAGAAGATTGGAATTAAACCAGCAGGTGGAATATCCACCACCGAAGAAGCATTGCTCTATTATACCATAGTAAAAGAAGTATTAGGTAAAGAATGGCTGAATAATAAATTCTTCAGAATCGGAGCCAGTCGCCTGGCCAACGATGTGCTGGGACAGATTACAGGAAAAGAGGTTAGCTATTTTGGATAACTTAATTTCGTCCCTACGGGACTTCAATTTTTCGAATACGAAATTCTACCAACATTTAAGCCCTAGCGGGCTATTTAATTTACATGTCTAAAGGTTGATTTCATCCAAGGCGTCTTTTGCTTAAATTAATATTTATCCGATAAATCGAACAATTATACAGAGATAAAAAATCGTAATTCATTATTGCAGTTTTTTCCATTGTCCTGTAAGGACATAATGTCGGTAAAAATAAATTCTCACTTTTTTATCAAGTGCCGTAGGTACGAAATAGTTTCATCTTATTTCACGGAATATATATTTGGGATCATAATCTATTTTAAATTCATTTAGAAAATCTATGTATTCTTCCCTAAATGATTTTCGTCGGTGATGTTCCTCTTGACCTTTTATGTAACGAATTATTCCGGATAATTGTGATTTACTGTACGAAAAGGCGCCATAACCTTCTTGCCAGGAGAATTTCCCTTTGACCAATTTTCTTTCATTAATCCATTTTGAAGAACTCCCTTTTATATCCTTCATTAATTCTGATAATGATTGTATCGGTCGCATGCCGAATAATACATGAATATGGTCAGGCGTTCCGTTTATTTGCAATAATTTATGTTCATGGTTTTGAATTATACCTGTTATGTACCTGTAAAGTTCATCTCGCCAACCAATGTGTATTAATGAAAGTCGGTTTTGCACGCCAAATATTGCATGAATATGAATTTGAGTGTAAGTATTAGCCATGATGAATTGGTTTTAAGGTAATTACGTCCCTACGGGACTTTATTTTACTAAATTACTATATTCCACCAACATTTAAGTCCTAACGGCTATCATATTTTCATATCTTTTCGCTAAAAATTTTTAAAATGTACCGGCTTAATGCGGCTGAAAACTGAATTATTGTAAATTTGTCATGCTTTACTGAAAAAATTTCAGTCTCACTATGAATATTCAACAAGTAAAACAACGATTTGGTGTTATTGGTAATGCCTACGGACTGAACCGCGCCATTGATATAGCTGTACAGGTAGCATCTACGGATCTTTCGGTTTTAATTACGGGTGAAAGCGGAACAGGTAAGGAGATTATTCCTCAGATCATTCATCAGTATGGTTCGCGTAAGCATGGCGCCTACATTCCGGTTAACTGTGGTGCCATTCCTGAAGGAACCATTGATTCAGAATTGTTCGGTCATGAAAAAGGAGCATTTACCGGTGCGCATACCGATAGAAAAGGATATTTTGAAGTAGCCGATGGAGGAACCATTTTTCTGGATGAAGTAGGCGATTTGCCGTTGTCAACACAGGTAAGGTTATTGCGTGTGCTTGAATCCGGTGAGTTTATTCGGGTTGGATCATCCAAGATACAAAAAACCGATGTGAGGGTGGTTGCAGCTACTAATCTGAATATGGCCAAAGGCATTAAAGAAGGAAAATTCAGGGAAGATCTGTATTATCGTTTGAATACCGTACCTATCTCCATCCCTCCGTTAAGGGAAAGAACCGATGACATTGTATTGCTGTTTAGAAAATTTGCTCAGGATTTTGCCGAAAAATACCGCATGCCGAATATCCGGTTGACAGAAGAAGCTAAAAATCTGCTGATTCAGTACCGCTGGCCTGGAAATATTCGCCAGCTGAAAAACGTGACTGAACAGATTTCGGTGATTGAGCCGAACCGGGAGATTACTCCGGAAATTCTAAGACAGTACATTCCGTTTGACAGTCACGATCAGCTTCCTGCACTTTACAATGCTGACAAAAAGGAAGAAAAAACCTTTCATTCCGAGCGTGAAATTTTGTACCAGATTCTGTTTGACATGAAAAATGACATGAACGATCTGAAAAAGCTGGTTCATGAAATTATTGATAAAGAGAATATTGATGTAACAAAACTTGACAAAGATAAATCCCGTATTCTGAATACCCTTTCAGAGAAGAAGGATGTGCATTTGTCTCATTTCAGTAAACACGAGGAAGAACCGATTCATATAGAAGAACATTCCAATGGCGACTATATTGAAGATACCGAGGTATACGTGGAAGAATCCCTTTCTTTAATAGATAAGGAGATAGAATTGATAAAAAAAGCATTGGAGAAACATAACGGAAAACGGAAAAATGCGGCTCAGGAATTGGGGATTTCGGAGCGGACGTTATACCGAAAAATTAAAGAATACGACATAGACCAGTGATGAGAAAATTATTCATATTTGTCATAAGTGTGCTGATTTTAACTCAATGCAAAATCAGTTATAAATTTACAGGTGCATCCATTGATTATACCAAAGTTAAAACAATGTCTGTGGCATTGTTTCCAAATGAAGCACCGTTGGTTGCCGACCCGGGATTAAGTCAGGCTTTTACAGAGGGGTTGAAGGATTATTTTATGAAACAGACGCGTCTGGATCTCAAGGAAAATAACGGTGATTTACAGTTTGAAGGGGAAATTACAGATTATACCATTAAACCGCAATCCATTCAGGCTGATATGACGGCTGCCCAAACCAGGGTAACGATGAAGGTGAATGTGAGGTTTATGAATATAACTGATCCGGAGCAGGATTTTGAAAAAAGCTTTTCTGCGTATGTGGATTTCGACAGTTCAGAAAACTTTGAATCCATTAAGGAAACGATCAGGGAAGAACTTCTGGATCAGATCTTCGAAGATATTTTTAACGAATCTGTGGCAAACTGGTAGTGAACAAAGGAGAATTCATAGCATATCTGAAAGAACCGGCTTCAATAACACCTGAAGTCGCACCCCAGCTTAAAGAGCTTTTAAAGGCCTATCCGGCTTTTCAGACCGGACATGTGCTGCTTTTAAAAAGTTTGTATGAAACCAAAGATGTGTTATATGAAAAGTATCTGACAAAGATTGCTGCTTATGCAGGGAACAGGGAATTACTATATGATTATATCCTGGGGACTCCGGATATAAAATCTGTTGAACCGGGGCTAAAGCCGGTTGAAATAAGTAAAGAAGAAAGAAATCAACAGCAAGAGACTCCTGAGCAGGAGTTCGAGCAACAGCAAGAGGTTTTTCAGGAACCAAAAGCGGCTAAAGAAAACACATATTTTGACTCTGTTACCATATCAAACGATTATTTCAACATCTCAAAAATTACACGCGAAGGAACTTCCGGAGATAAGTTTGATGGTGTTCATTCATTCGCCCAGTGGCTTGATATTATGAGTCATAGGCCAAATGAAGCTGATGTGGATGAAGAAAAACCGGTTCAGCCAAACAAAAAATGGGAGCTGATAGATAACTTCATTAAAGAAACACCGGCATTCACTGCATCCAGAGAAAAACCTGTGGATAAAGACGGTGTGGTTCAGGATTTGAGTGCCAAATCGGTATCCGATAGCGATGAATTTATGACCGAGACACTTGCAAGGATATATATCAAACAGAGAAACTTTGAAAAAGCACTGCAGATATTTAAAAAGTTAAGTTTGAAATATCCCGAAAAAAGTATTTACTTTGCGGGTCAAATTAAAATTGTAGAGCAATTAAAGAATAACGAAAAATAATCACAATGTATCTTTTAATATCAATTCTTATTTTCATTGCAGCAGTTTTACTGATACTGATTGTATTGGTTCAAAACTCAAAAGGCGGAGGTTTGGCATCCAACTTTGCATCATCAAACCAGATTATGGGTGTGAGAAAAACGACAGATTTCCTTGAAAAGGCAACATGGACCTTGTCTATTGCTATTCTTGTTTTGTGCATTGCAGGCGCAGCAGCTATTCCAAGAAGCAGCGGTCAGGCTGAATCGGCTATTCAGGAAAGAGTAGAACAGACAATTGATCCTAACCAGGTTCCTCAATTCCCGACAGAAGCTCCTGCTCTGGAAGAACAGGATTCAGATACGGAATAAGAGATATAAGTAAAAATATCAAAATGTCAGACTGTCATACAAGTCTGACATTTTTTTTGTCATTATTTTATGAAAGTGTCAGAATACGGTTTGGCATACAATGTGATAAGAAGATGACCGGTTTCAAAAATAAAATGTTTAACTCTAATAATAACAAAAGATGAATATCAAACCATTAGCAGACAGAGTTGTAATTAAACCTGCCGCTGCAGAAGAAAAGACAGCAAGCGGAATTATTATTCCGGATTCAGCCAAAGAAAAACCACAAAAAGGTGAAGTTGTAGCAGCCGGTCCCGGTACGAATGATGAAGCAATGGAAGTTAAGGTTGGTGATACCGTTTTGTACGGTAAATATGCCGGTACAGAACTGACACTTGATGGAGAAACTTACCTGATAATGAGACAATCGGATATTTTAGCTATTGTTTAATAACACAAAATCAAAATAAAAATGGCAAAAGAGATTAAGTTTAATATTGAAGCCAGAGACAACCTGAAAAGAGGTGTGGACATTCTGGCCGATGCAGTTAAAGTTACTTTAGGCCCCAAAGGACGCAACGTAATAATTGAAAAGAAGTTTGGCGCTCCTCAGGTTACAAAAGATGGTGTAACTGTTGCAAAAGAAGTAGAACTGGAAGATGCATATGAAAATATGGGAGCACAGATGGTGAAAGAAGTTGCTTCTAAAACCGGTGACGATGCCGGCGATGGAACAACAACTGCAACTGTTCTTGCTCAAAGCATTATTTCTGTTGGTCTTAAAAACGTGACTGCAGGTGCCAACCCAATGGATTTAAAACGTGGTATTGATAAAGCTGTAGGTCTGGTTGTTGAAAACATTAAGAAACAGTCCAAACCATGCGATTCCCGCGAAATGATCCAGAACGTGGCTAAAGTATCTGCCAACAACGATGAATCAATAGGTAAGTTTATTGCCGATGCTATGGATGTTGTTGGTAAAGAAGGTGTGATAACCGTTGAAGAAGCCAAAGGTATTACGGATGAACTGAAAACTGTTGAAGGGATGCAGTTCGACAGGGGTTATATTTCTCCTTACTTCATTACTGATACCGAAAAAATGGAAGCCGATCTTGAGGCACCATACGTTTTGATCCACGATAAAAAGATCTCTACCATGAAAGATCTTTTACCGGTTCTGGAACAAACTGCACAGACCGGCCGTCCATTGGTAATTATTGCTGAAGATGTGGATGGTGAAGCACTGGCAACTCTTGTTGTTAACCGTTTAAGAGGATCTTTAAAAGTAGCTGCTGTTAAAGCACCTGGTTTTGGTGACCGCAGAAAAGAAATGCTGGAAGATATCGCTGTATTAACCGGTGGTGTTGTCATCAGTGAAGAGAAAGGTTTGAAGCTTGATGCTACGACCTTGGATATGCTTGGTGAAGCAGAAAAGATCACCATTGACAAGGAAAACACGACCATTGTAAACGGATCTGGTGATAAAGATGCCATTACTGCCCGTGTGAATCAGATTAAAGCGCAGATTGAAACAACCACTTCTGATTATGATAAAGAAAAACTTCAGGAACGTCTGGCTAAACTGGCTGGCGGTGTTGCTGTTCTTTATGTAGGAGCTGCTACTGAGGTTGAAATGAAAGAGAAAAAAGACCGTGTTGACGATGCATTGCATGCAACGCGTGCTGCCGTTGAGGAAGGAATCGTTCCTGGTGGTGGTGTGGCTTTGGTTCGTGCTATTAATGTTCTTGATGGTGTTCAGGGCGAAAACGATGATGAAACAATCGGTATTGAAATCGTTAAGCGTGCTATTGAAGAACCAATGCGTCAGATTGTAATCAATGCGGGGCAGGAAGGTGCTGTTATTGTTCAGAAAGTTAAAGAAGGTAAAGACGACTTTGGCTACAATGCCCGTACTGATGAATATCAGAAACTGTACGAAAGTGGCGTAATTGATCCTGCAAAAGTAACACGTATTGCTCTTGAAAATGCAGCTTCTATCGCAGGCATGTTCCTAACAACAGAATGTGTTTTGGTTGACATAAAAGAAGATGTACCACCAATGCCTGCAGGCGGCATGGGAGGCGGAATGCCAGGAATGATGTAATAATCAGAAATGCTTAAAATAAAAGAGAGCTGTCTTGTTAAGGCAGCTCTTTTTGCATTCTTGGTTCTTGTGTCTTGATACTTATATCTGAATTACGCAATACTCATATTTTTTCTGTAATAGGTTGGTGGCATATTCAGCTCCTGTTTGAATACACGCGAAAAATGGTGGAGGTCGTAGAAACCGCATTCCCTGGCAATCTGTTCGATGGTGTAAGTTGAATGATGCAATAACGTCAGTGCCTTTTCAATGCGTTTTTTCTGAATATATTTCTGTACACTAAGACCCACATTTTCACGAAATAAGCGTGCAAATGAATTGGTTACCAGGTTCACTTTTTGAGCCAGTTCTTCGTTCTGTATATTGCGGTGCAGATGCGTTTCAATAAATGCAAGGGTATCATCTATCCGCTCATCGTAATGTGTCAGTATCCAGCTCTTTTGAGGCAGAGAAGCCACTGATTCCATGATTACATTATATATTTTAGTAGTTATATGAACCGGAATGGAAACATGGTCCTTTAGTAGATGATGCCGTATTGTTGTGATATTTTTCCGCAACTGATCGGTTACCGGAATTTTATAGATCCCCGGTTCACAATCATCACGGTTGATCCCAAGGTTGAAGTGTATGAATAAATGGTCAAATGTGTCCGGTTCGTGATGATGAATCTCGTCCATAGAAGTAATTCGTGAACCATCAATTATATTCAAATCGGAATTATTGCCGGACGTCAGAATTGAGTATGGAGTATTAGGTGGAATCAACAGTGACTGATCCTTATTCAGTTCATATAAACAGCCTTCCAGTTCAACAAACGCCCCCGGCAATTCATTATGGTAAAAGCGCCAGAAAGGTGCAGACAAATTTCTGACATTCCAGTTGTGAAATTTCCAGTACCTGCAACAATGCAGTTTAATTTGAAAGGTTTCAAATTGTTGCCTGACATCTGAAGGGTCAATGTGATGGTCAATAATTTCATTAAACGGTTTCATTGGCAGTAATCATATTCTGTAAAACATGCTTTAATGTTTAAATTGTACACATTTAAGATTTTTATATGCAACAATATATAAGCTTTAAACACTTAATTTTGAACTTCAATAAATAGTGATGTAATCAATCAGTTGTTTAATAATTACAAAATTAAAATATATCATGGGAAAAGCAGTCAGACTCTCTGAAAGATTTTCAGAAACACGAAAAAGCAGCATTAATATCGGTGTGTGTGCTGCATGTGATCCAAGGATTGATGATGATGCACGAATACGTACGCAGAACATCGTAGATAAAATAGCGGGTGTTATTTCTGAACGAGTTAAGGTTCCGGCTAATGAAACAGTAAATGTTGTTTGGTCCCCGATATTAATCGACGGCGAAAAGCAGGCCGATGAAGTGGCTCGTCAGTTTAAGGATGAGGGTGTAAATATTGTGGTGTGTACACCTGATACATGGGCCTTTCCTCAGCTGACCCTGATGAGTTTAATGGCACATTTTCCAAAGGACACACCTTTAAATATAACCTGTGGTAACAGTGCACCGAAACCGGGCGTGGTATTTGCTCATGCTGTTAATGGTGCATTTGCACAACAGGGCCGGTTGACCCATCTGAATGTTGGCAGCTGGGATGACAACGGATTGGATCCTGCCATCAAACCCGAAACACTGGATCAGTTGATTGACTGGTGCTATGCAGCTGTAACTTATGTTGGTCTGAAAGGCAGGCGGGTGGTTTGTTTTGGACACGACTCCATGGGCATGGAAACAGCTTTAACCCATGTAAATGCAACCCGCAACACATTTGGTCTGGAGGTGACCAGGCTGGATATGAAATTGCTGGCAGATAAACTGAACAAAAAAGATTACGATAAAGAAGAACTGAAGGCCTTAAAGAACTGGCTGGAATCCAATTTGAAATCTATTGACAAGTCACAACAAGGTGCCGAAGAAAAGCTGGATCAGTCGCTAAGTATGTACCTGATCATGCGCGATCTGCTGACCGATCTGGATGCGGTTGGCGGTGCATTTATGAACCAGCTGGAATGGGGAAGCGACCGTCGTGGCATTCCATTGCCAATTTGCGATATGGCCGAGTCATTGTTTAATTCAACCTTCGACCATAACGGAGCCAAATTTGCGATGCCATTTGGAACAGAGGCAGATATGCAGGGAACGTTGACCATGTTGTTTAAAACATGGTTGTCAGGAGGAAATCCTCCGTTGTTTATGGACTTCCGGAAAGTGTGGGAACCGTGGGAACTGAAGAAAAAAGTGGAGGAGCTTGGATTGAAAGTTACAGGTAACGAGCTATGGCTGCAAAAAGGTTTGGTTGACGGCGACAACTCCGGATCAGCCAGTCTGAACTGGGCAGGCTTACCGGGTGAAAAGGCAGAAGCTTTGCTGAAACGAATCACTATGCCGGGAGCAGAATTGTATTATTTCCCGGGTGGAGGAAACAGTGTTAACTTCGTATCTCCAGGTGGTATTGACGGTATTGCCAGCCGCTTAACCTACTCAGAATTAAATGGCATGTTCAGCCTGATATGGGATGAAGCAACCACAGTGGATCTTCCAAAAGAAATGGAAACCTTTATTTCCAACAGTTCCAATGTCACCTGGCCACATACGTGGGTAGTTCCGAAATATGCCACCATGGCAGAATACAAACAGTATGCACCGGCTAACCACTTCCACATGACCGCCGGATTGAAACCAGCTGTTCTGCAATACTGGATGGATCTTACCAATGTGTTATCGGTTGCGCCATGGCAAAACAGAGCCAGTTTAATAGAGGGTGTAGATCGTCCGGTTCCGTTGATGCATCTTATAAACGGCGGAGAATACGAAGCAAAAAAACTGAGAAGTAAAGGATTCTAAATACTATTGGGTATGGATCAGTTTTCATGTCTGGCAATCGATATGGGCGCCGGTAGTATCCGGATCATGCTTGGAGAGTTTTCCGCTAAACTAACCCTGACCGAGGTGCACCGCTTTGCCAATGAAATTATATTTGAAAACGGACACGAGCGCTGGGACCTGGTCCGAATTACCAATGAGATTAAAAAGGGACTGGAAAAGGCTGCCAAACTATCGGTTTATCCAATTCAAAGTGTGGCTGTTGATTCCTGGGGTGTGGACCATGTTTTTCTTGATAGCGATTTGAAACCTTTAGCCAATCCTTTTGCATACCGCGATAAGCGGACAGATGGCATGCTGGAAAGGTGGGAGAATGAATTTCTGTCAGCGAAAGAAACATTCGAACGAACCGGTATCAACTTTTATCCGTTCAACACGCTTTTTCAGTTTCTGTCGGTTAAAGACAAATCAGAATTTGCACATGTCAGGGCTATTCTTTTTATGGCCAACTACATAGCATTTTATTTGAGTGGTGTTTTAAATAACGAGCTATCGTTATGTTCCACATCGCAAATGATACATATTACAACGAACACATGGGATGAACTTATCCTGAAAAAACTGGCGCTTAAGTCAGATCAGTTTTCTGAACCACAACGTTGCGGAACGGTGATTGGCAAAGTCAGATCCGAATTTAAGCTGTCGAATGCCAAAGTTTGTCTTGCACCTTCACACGATACCGCATCAGCCATTGAAGCCATTCCTGCCACTACAGATAATTATGCTTATATATCAACAGGGACCTGGTGTATCATGGGCATGAAGAGCACAATGCCAATCACTATTGAGCTGGCTTTTACCGAAGGTATCACCAACGAGATTACGTCGCCGGGGAATATTAAGGTGCATAAAAACGCCATGGGTTTGTGGCTGATCCAGAAACTTAAGGAGGAGCTGTTCCCGGATTTATCGTATGGTGAACTGGAACAACGCATTTCAGGATTCGGGTCAAGCGGTATAACCATTGATCCGAACGACAACAGGTTGTACAATCCTGGAAGCATGAAACTGGTATTTGATGAATTGCTGTCTGAAGCAGGTTATCAGCCGTTTAAAAATCCACTGGAGTATTTCTGGTGTGCGTACGAAAGCCTTGCGGCATCTTTCAAAGAAATTCTGGATGTCCTGATTAATCTCAGAAACCGAAAGTTCGACTGCCTTCATATGCTTGGCGGCGGCATTCAGTCGCAATTGCTGTGCCGGTTAACGGCAAAATCAGTAGGAATTCCGGTTCATGCAGGACCGGTGGAGGGAGCAACCATTGGGAACATGTTATGGCAGAGCGTGGCGATGGGGTATGCCAGTTCCATTGAAGAGGCTCATAAAATAGTAGGGAAATCATTCGGGATTAAAACATATAATCCTGAAAAGGAAGATTAGAAATAAAATATGTACATTGATGAGTTATTTATAAGAATAAAATTACAATAGAACATGGATGCAATAGCTAAGAAAGTGCCATTACTGGATAAGAAGTACACACTGGCATTTATTTTATTATCAAGTTGTTTTATGTGGTGGGGTATTGCAAATAACCTCACAGATCCTCTTGTCAGGGTTTTTAAGGCAGTATTTGGCGAATTAAGTACGTTTCAGGCCTCACTCATTCAGTTTGCATTTTACTTTGGTTATTTCTGTATGGCAATTCCCGGATCTATGATATCCCGGAAGTATTCATATAAAACAGGGGTTCTTGTAGGATTAGGGCTTTATGCCATTGGTTGTCTTTTATTGTATCCATCAACGTTGCTACAGGAATTTATTTTTTTCTGTATCTCTTATTATGTATTGGCAAGCGGTTTAAGTATTCTGGAAACCAATGCAAATCCCTACATTCTGGTACTGGGTGAAAGAGAAACGGCAACACGGCGCTTAAATTTTGCACAGTCTTTTAATCCGATCGGAGCTGTTTCTGGTGTGTTTTTGGCCCGTTATCTCATTATGGCCAAGATGCCTTTGGATGCAGAGGGTAATATACAGGTTGCATCTGATCAGATCAATGAAGTTCTGAACATCGTCATTTTTCCGTATTTGTCTATTGCTGCTGTTTTGGTGCTGGTGTGGATATTAATTGCTGTCATGAAGATGCCAAAGGTTTCTGATAACAGTGCCGACCTGCATCTGTTTCGAACCTTTAAATCCTTATTCAAAAGAAAGAATTATACGTTTGCCGTGATTGCACAGTTTTTTTATGTTGGAGCACAGATTACGGTATGGACATACACAAATTTTTATATCCCTGAACATTTGCATGTGACTCCCGATCAGGCTCTGGAATATCATTCATGGGCACTGATATTGTTTGGTGTTTCGCGATGGATCTTTACTATCCTTATGAGAAAATTTAAAGACAGTACATTACTTTTAACCGCTTCAGTAATGGCAGGTCTGCTTTCTCTGAGTGTAATTTTCGTTGGAGGTATTGTCGGCGTATATTCATTGATAGGAATATCGGCGTTTATGTCTCTTATGTTTCCAACCATATTTGGCATGGGAAGTGATGGTTTGACGGATGAAGAAACAAAGGTAGGTGCTTCCGGATTAATTATGGCGATTCTTGGTGGTGCATTAATCACACCGTTACAGGGTGCTTTTATTGACATAATAGGTGTAAGCTTTTCTTACTTTATTCCTCTGGTTTGTTTTATTGTAATAGGTTCTTACGCGTATTACAGGTTATCATTAACCAAAAAAGTAGCAGTATAATGACAGAATATAAACGATATTGTAAGACCTTAACTCTAAAGAATGATCCGGAATTGATTGAGGCATATAAAAAAGTTCATGCACCCGGTGCCATTTGGCCGGAGATTACAAAAGGAATGAAAGAGGTTGGAATTCTGGATATGGAAATTTACATTTTGGGGAACCAGTTGTTCATGATCATGGATACAATAGTGGATTTCGATCATGACCTAGCAATGCATGATCTGGCAAAAAAACCACGGCAAAGTGAATGGGAGGCTTATGTGTCAAAGTTTCAGAATACCTCAGAAGATGCCTCTGCCGATGAAAAATGGCAGTTGATGGAACGTATTTATAAAATGGATTAAATGACATTTATTAAACCAAAATATTTAGGCAAAACCGGCATTGAATGTCCGCCAATTATTTATGGGACCAGCTATCTCGGAAATCTTTACCGGGAACTTTCATGGAAGGAAAAGCTGGCACTGATAAAGGAATGGTTCAATGTGGCGGATGGTAAGAAAGTTGTGATTGATTCTGCCGGGAAATACGGTGCTGGTTTGTCTCTTGAAACCATTGGAAAAGGCCTGAAGGAACTTGGTGTTGATCCGTCTCAGATTACCATCAGCAATAAGCTGGGATGGTATCGTGTGCCCCTAACTACCGATGAACCAACATTTGAACCTGGTGCATGGATTAATATTAAACACGATGCTGTACAGAAAATAAGCTACGAAGGCATTCTGGAATGCTGGAAGCAGGGAAGTGAGCTGCTGGGAGATACATATAAATCAGAACTGGTTTCGGTACATGATCCCGATGAATATCTTGCAGCAGCTAAATCCGAAGAAGACAGGAAAAAGCGCTTTGATGATGTACTTGGTGCTTATAAAGCCCTGTTCGAACTGAAAAAGAAGAAAAAGGTTAAAGCGGTTGGCATTGGGTCCAAGGATTGGAAAGTAATTTATGATTTGTACCAGCATGTGAAATTTGACTGGATCATGTTTGCCAACTCTTTCACGGTTTATTCCCATCCCGGAGAAGTTCTTGATTTCTTCATGCAACTGGAGAAGGATGGCGTTGGCATCATTAACTCAGGAGTTTTTAATGCCGGATTTCTGACCGGAGGTGCCTATTTTGATTACCGGTTGGTAGATGTATCAAATCCACAGGATCAGCATTTATTTGAATGGCGAGAGAAGTTCTATGCCGTTTGCGATACGTTTAATGTAGTTCCGGGTGATGCCTGTCTGCAGTTTGCCTATTCACCTAAGCCGGTGAATGCTGTAGCTCTTAATCCGGGGAAACCAACCCGTATGGCACGGAACAAGATTGTTATCGTGCGTCCTATGCCGTATGGTTTCTGGGAAGCATTAAAAGAAGAAAAGATTATTGATCCGGCGTATCCCTTTTTATAAATCAACATGATGATTATTGATACACATCACCACTTGTGGCAGTATAATCCGGTAGAGTTTGACTGGATTGATGATGAGATGGCCATAATCCGTAAAAGCTTTTTGCCGGATGATCTGCAGCAAACCATCAAGGGAACAGGTGTTGAACAGGTCATTTCGGTTCAGGCCAGACAAACATTGGAAGAAACAGACTGGTTGCTCACATTGGCAGAAAAACATGATTTTATGAAAGGCGTGATCGGTTGGGTGCCCCTTGCTTCACCCGATTTAGATTCTGTTTTGGAAAAATATAAAGGTAATCTCTGGTTGAAAGGCGTGCGTCATGTGGTACAGGGAGAAACGGACCCGGAATTTATTTTAGGACGGGATTTTAATAATGGGATTGTATTGCTAAAAGAGTATAATTTGCTCTATGAAATACTGATATTTGAACATCAGCTTCCGAACAGCATCAGGTTTGTGGACAGACATCCGGATCAGGTATTTGTATTGGATCATATTGCCAAACCTAAAATTAAAACCAATGAAATTAAGGATTGGAAGAATAATATGTATGAACTTGCAAAACGCGATAATGTGTATTGCAAGCTAAGTGGCATGGTGACTGAAGCAGATTACAAAACTTGGACCAGTGAACAGCTTCAGCCATACTTTGATGTGGTTTTGGAAGCATTTGGTCCCGAACGCCTCATGTTTGGTTCTGACTGGCCGGTTTGCCTTGTAGCTACAGAATATGAACAATGGGTTAATATAGTAAGAGGTATAATTTCAGGATTTAGCCAAACAGAAAAGGACCAAATTCTGTTTAAGAATGCAAAGAAAGTATACAATTTATAGATGCGATTGTCGGGAATTCACAGAAGTCTTGTGTCTTGATTCTTGTATCTTGTGTCTAAAGATAAAATATGAAAGCAATAGAAATTATAAAAGCAGGTGAAGTAAAAGTTGTGGAACGTGAAATGCCGGTGGCAGGAACAGGCGAGGTTTTACTGAAGATAAAGTACGTGGGGTTCTGCGGATCGGATCTGAGCACTTATCTGGGAAAAAATCCCATGGTGAGTTATCCACGTATTCCGGGGCATGAAATTTCTGCTGAAATAATCGAAAAAGGTGATGGTGTTCCTGAAAACTTCAATGCGGGACAGAAAGTTACCGTGGTTCCTTATACCAACTGTGGACAGTGTACCTCGTGTAAACAGAAGCGTTTTAATGCTTGCCGCTATAATGAAACGCTGGGAGTGCAACGCGATGGGGCCATGGCGGAATATATTGTGGTTCCGTGGCAGAAAATATTAACCGACGAGCAGCTATCAACACGTCAGTTGGCTTTGGTTGAACCATTGACTGTTGGCTTTCACGCCATTGACAATGGTGAGGTAACAGATCTGGATACCGTTATGGTTCTGGGGTGTGGAATGATCGGAACAGGTGCTATTGTTCGTGCTGCCCTGCGTGGTGCAACTGTGATAGCTGTGGATATTGATGATGACAAACTGGCTGTAGCTAAAAAACTTGGAGCTGTTCATACCATTAATTCACTAAAGCAGAACCTGCATGAAGAACTGGAAAGGATAACTAACGGTGACGGTCCGACTGTTGTTGTTGAAGCAGCCGGAAATACCGTTACCTATAAAGCGGCCATGGAAGAAGTCGCGTTTGCGGGACGGGTGGTATGTATTGGCTATGCCGGAAGCGAAATATCCTTCTTAACCAAACTGTGGGTACAGAAGGAACTGAAAATCATGGGATCACGTAATGCCAATCCATCCGACTTTGAAGCAGTAATTAAATATCTGAAGGGCAGCGACCTGGATGAAAACCTGTTAATCACAAAAACTATTTCAGTAGAACAGGCGTCTGAAACCGTTAAATACTGGTCAGAACATACGGGAGAGGTCTTAAAAATAATGGTGGAATTCTGAGCATACCGAGGGCTTCGCTTTAAGCGAAGCCCTCGGTACCCACTTATCTTCTAACCGTAAACGAATTAAACCCAACCAGATCAGTTATAGTAATATCCACATGTTCAACCTGCGCATGATCTGGTCCTTTTTTACACCAGCTTACAAACTGTGAAAGCTGTATTTCACTTCCTTCTGCTTCAATATAAACAGTGCCATTATATCGGTTTTTTACGTATCCCTTTACACCAAGAGTCTCTGCCATTCTGCGGGTATGCCAGCGAAATCCGACTCCCTGAACATTACCGTAAACAGTTATATTGAAATGTTTGAGCATATAATAAATTTAGCGAGAGTTTTGAATAAAAAGTGATTTTATGTTAACAATCGTCAATTTAACATTTTTAATTTTATTAAACAGCTGAAATTTAGTTACTTTTAATAGATATTATCTGTTGTCTGACATCAAAAAATAAAATCGTAAGAAGGCTATATTCAAATACAAATATGAAAGTATGATTAAGATGTGTTGGATATATTACCGATCATTATTACCATTGAATATTTTATTTTCGTTCGTATCGTCGATTCTTGTTGCATCATTTATTTCTTCGACAATTGAAGAAGTACCATCATCATTTTGGCTACAATTATTACACAATTGGATAATTATTTTTTTTACCGTTGGATTTGTATGTAGTATTGCCTACTATGAATATTATAAGAAAAGAAATTACTTTTTTTATTACAATCATGCTTTAACAAAGACGAAATTGTATTTGTCAGCATTAATTTTTAACTCATTAACAGGAGCCATCCTTCTAGGATTAATTTCTTATGTGTAGTACGTTGGAAATAGATAGTGTAATTAAAACATTTGGTCAGAGAAAAATACTCTCTAATGTGTATTTAAAATGTCAAACAGGAGAGATTGTCGGAATTCTGGGGAGGAATGGATGTGGAAAGTCAACACTATTAAAAATATTATTTGGAACATTGATTGCGGATCAAAAGGCGATTAAAATAGACAATAAATTTTATGATAAACCGTATCAGTATAAAAATTTGATTGCTTATTTACCCCAGCACAGCTTTTTACCTGAAAATATTAGTTTGAGGGGTATAATACATGTTTTTATAAAGGATCCTGAAAAAAGGAAAAAGCTAATTGCTGACGAAAGAATAAAGCAACATTTAAAGAAAGGAACAAAAGAATTGTCTGGAGGCGAGTTAAGGTATTTTGAGATAACCGTACTTGTTAATTTAGATGTCAGATTTATTCTTCTTGATGAACCTTTTTCTGGTATTGAACCGATCTATAAGGGAAAAATAAAGGAGTTAATAAAAGAGTATAGTAATGATAAAGGTTTTATAATTACGGACCATGATTATCAAAATATACTTGATATAAGTGATAGGTTAGTCTTAATAAAAGATGGAGCATTAATAAATATACAAAAGTCAGAACAACTGGAAGAATATGGTTACTTGCCTGCCGGGACGTTAATGCGTTCAAAAATGGATGGTATTCGGGAAGAAAGTCTCCCTGTTAATTTTAATGTGGATAGTCAAACATTGCGTGATCTTGACTTGATTGGCAATACAAAAACAGGTCTTATCTTTTCAATATTCGATAATGTAAAAACAACGGGAGGGGGAATTCGTTTGCAGAAGATGCTCAAAACACCTATTTCGGACATAAACAGATTAACGGATAGAAGAGATACGATTAAGTTTTTTGTCGAAAAAAATGTGACCCTAAAAATCACTAAAAAAGATATTGATTTTATTGAGTTTTACAGATCATACAAAACTGCTGATTCAAGAAAGAATGTTATTGGTTCAATGTATGAAGGGTTGCGTTATAAAATAAAATCCAGTAATGATTATTATATAAAAAAGACAGGTGTACAAAAAACATTAGGACTGTTACACTATCTTTCTGTATTTGCTAAAGAGTATCACACTAATGATATTCCCGTATATTTATCTCTTATTTTTTATAATATTCAGGAAATACTTTATGAGAAAGGATTTCGGGAAATATTAGATACGGCAGATAAAACACATTTAAATGCTGTTGACATAGAGAAGCTGGATAATTTTTTCAGTAGGACCAATAGTAACAAAATCACTGAAATTCTGGAAATGCTTTATGAGATGGATGTATTTGAATCTGTTGCCGCTTCAGTAAAAAAATACAATTTATCTTTTCCTGAATATTCCGGTTCCGCAATTCCAAATGTAAAACTTGAAGGTTTGTACCATCCGGTTTTAGAAAGGCCCGTTAGAAATGATTTTCAAATAGGCAGACATAAAAGCCTGTGTTTTCTTACCGGAGCTAATATGTCAGGGAAATCCACTTTTTTAAAGGCATTTGGATTGGCAGTTTATCTGGCCCATGTAGGTTTTCCGGTTCCTGCGTCAAAAATGGAATCAACTATTTTTAAAGGACTGATAACTACGATTAATCTTAACGACAATATTGCTCTTGGCTATAGCCATTTTTATAGCGAGGTTAAGCGGGTTAAAGAAGCAGCATCAATGATAGAAAAGAATAAGAATGTAGTTGTAATTTTTGACGAGTTATTTAGAGGAACCAATGTGAAGGATGCATTTGATGCATCGTTAATGGTTATTTCGGAACTTTTAAGAATTAAAAGAAGTATATTTTTGATCTCTACTCATATTATTGAAATTGCTGAAGAACTGAATAATAAAGACAATATTTTTTTCAAGTGTTTTGAATCTAAAATGGACATGGAAACTCCCGTTTACAATTATAAATTAAAAGGGGGCGTTACTAAAGAACGATTTGGAATGCAGATTGTGAAAAATGAAAGAATAGATGAGATATTAAAATCAATTGATGAAAATTAAAGTCTATATTCGATAAAAACCTGTATAAATTATTTCAAAGTATTAGTCAAACGTCCCCTAAACAATATAAATAGCCTAACCTATTATTATTTATAAACCGGTTATCCAATCTAAAAATAAATTACGCATTTACTTTTTAGTTTGATTCTAAATTAGTTACAAGTGTTAAAATCATAAAAAACAGATTCATTGGATGTTACACTATTTTTAAGGTAGGATAAAATTGCCGATTAAATCGATAAATCAACATATCTACATATAAAAAGTTCATTTCGGTATACAGATTTTTAAAAAAAATATATATTTGATGGTTCAAAAAAACAAGCTGCCGGTCGATATAAATGTGACATTGTCAGACAGTTAACAAAAAAATTAAACGATAAGTTAACAGGTTATGCTTTCAAATTACGGTATTATACTACTTTTCGTTATCCTGGGTTTTGTTTTTGTAGGCATTGGATTTGCAGCATCCTACCTCGTGCGTCCCAGTCATCCAAATCCGGTAAAAAATTCTACGTATGAATGCGGTGAAATTCCGATAGGAGAACCCTGGATAAAATTTAACGTGCGGTTCTATGTTATCGCGCTGGTTTTTCTTTTGTTCGATGTTGAAATCGTCTTTCTGCTCCCGTGGGCCGTTATATTCAAGGGATTGGGATGGTTTGCATTTATTGAAATGATCATCTTTGTCGTTATCCTGCTCACAGGATTTGTATACGTATGGGCAAAAGGGGACCTTGACTGGGAAAAACCAAAACCTGTAATTCCAAAATTAGAAGATTTAGTTGTAGGTAAAAAAATTGATTAACGATGGGTTTATTAAATAAACTGGATGATCCTTACGATGGTGGTGGAATTGTTCTTGGAACAGTAGAAGATTTGTTAAACTGGGGTCGGAGTAAATCCAACTGGTATTTGCATTTTGGTCTGGCATGCTGCGCCATCGAATTTATGGCAATGAATGCCTCCCACTTTGATTTTATGCGTTTTGGTACCATTCCTCGTACAAGTCCGCGACAGGCTGACTTTATTATGATTACCGGAACTGTTACCTTAAAGATGGCTGACAGGATCAAGATTCTTTACGAACAAATGTCTGAACCAAAATACGTCATTTCTGTGGGATCATGCTCTAACTGTGGCGGGCCTTACTGGGAACATGGTTACCATGTACTAAAGGGAGTTGACAAGATTATTCCTGTAGATGTATACATTCCTGGATGTCCTCCGCGCCCGGAAGCTTTTGAAGAAGGAATGATAAAACTGCAGGAAAAAATAAGCAAGCAGGCGATTTTCAATAAACGGAAAAAGCTGAAAGCTGAAGCTGATGAATCAAATAACGCGGTATAACATGGAATTAAACGAGATATATCAGTTATTGAAGGACAAATTTGGTGATGCAATCATTGAAATGAATGATCTGCAGCCGGTTGATCCGTATATTATAATTTCCCCCGAAAAACTGTTTGACATTTGCCATACACTTCGCGATCACGACCAGACACAGTTCGATTATCTGATGAGCCTGAGTGGTATGGATTATGGAGAGAACGTTGGCGTGGTTTATCATTTGTATTCCATGGAGCTTAAGCATAAGCTGGTCATTAAAGTGATGGTTTTAAAAGATAAACCAGTGGTTCCTTCTGTGGAGAGAATTTGGAAATCAGCCGACTGGCACGAGCGTGAAGCATACGATCTGGTTGGAATTGAGTTCGAAGGACATCACAATATGATCCGGATTCTTTGTCCGTACGACTGGGAAGGCTATCCATTAAGAAAAGATTACGTAACACCCGAGACCTATCACGGGATGAAAATAGGATACGAATAAGGGTATGAGCGATATTAAAAAATTAGATCTCGAGTACAGCCAGTTAGGTTCCGATAAAATGCGGCTGAATGTTGGCCCGCAGCATCCGTCTACTCATGGCGTACTCAGGTTGGAAGTTGAAGTTGATGGTGAGATTGTAAATGAGGTAATTCCACATTTGGGCTACCTGCACCGGAGTTTTGAGAAACATTGTGAAAATATGACCTATCCGCAGATCATACCGTACATCGATCGTATGGATTACATTTCTGCGATGAACAACGAATGGGTTTACGCAATGGCCATGGAGAAAATGATGGACATTAAGGTTCCGGACAAGGTAGAGTATATAAGGGTAATCGTGGCAGAATTAAACCGTATCGCTAACCATCAGATAGCCATCGGAACATTTGGTCTGGATGCCGGAGCATTTACACCATTCCTGTTCTATTTCCGCGACCGCGAGCAAATTGTTTGGATACTTGAAAAGCTTTCAGGAGCACGCTTACTTTATAATTATTTTAAAATCGGTGGTCTTGCCAGAGATATCTATCCTGATTTTAAACAGGATATTCTGAAAGCAATTAAGCAGATTCGTGAAACCAATAAAGAGGTTATGGATCTCTTAATGTTGAATGGTATTTTCATTAAACGAACAACCAATGTTGGTATCCTTCCGGCTGACGTAGCCATAAATTATGCCTGTAGCGGTCCTGTTTTGCGCGGTTCCGGTGTAAAATACGATCTGAGAAAAGATGAACCATATTCCATTTACGACAGGTTCGATTTTGATATACCGGTTGGATCCAACGAAATAGGTAAGGTAGGCGACTGCTGGAACAGGAACATCGTAAGAGTTCGTGAGATGGAAGAGTCCTGCCGGATTATTGAGCAGGCATTGGAGCAGATGCCGATGGAAGGTGATGTGCAGGAAGCAGTAAAGAAGAGAGTTAAACCACCGGCCGGTGAGGTATACATGAGGGCTGAAAATCCAAAAGGAGACCTTGGGTTTTACATTGTAAGTAATGGTACCGATAAGCCGGAACGCCTGAAGGCTCGCGGAACCAGTTTCGTGAATCTGTCGATAATACCTGAAATCTCAAAAGGCTATATGTTTGCCGATTTGATCCTGATTTTAGGAAGTATCGACATTGTACTGGGTGAAGTTGACAGATAATAAAAAATTGAATCATTATATAAATGGACAATTCAAACTTTCTATATGATCTTTTCGGCGGTGTAAACGGCTGGGCGGTCACTTTTGCAGTTCTTCTTCCTCTGGGATTTGTACTCATTTATGCCCTTGTAGCCATTTTGGCTGAGTTGAAGGTTTCAGCATGGATTCAGGAGCGTTTAGGTCCAATGAGAACCGGGCCATGGGGGATATTACAGCCTGTGGCTGAGGTAATCAAATTATTACAAAAAGAAGATATTACTCCGGACAGGGCTAACAAATTGTTGTATAATGCGGCACCGTTCATCATTTTCACAGGTGCTTATTCTGCATTTGCTGTTATTCCGTTCAGTCAGGCCTATACACCTGCGAGCGTCAACCTGGGCCTGTTTTACATTTTTGCCGTTGGATCCATCAGTGCGCTTGGTATTGTGATGGGTGGCTGGGCATCAAACAATAAATATTCGTTAATGGGAGCAATGCGTTCGGTGGCGCAGCTGATCAGCTATGAGGTTCCTGCAGCTATTGCAGTTTTATCTGTTGTGGTTTTGACTTCCAGCATGGATCTCCAGCATATCAGCAGCATGCAATCCGGTTGGTTCTGGAACTGGTATCTTTTTGGAGGACCCGGAACAGCTGCCAAATGGATCATTTTTCCATTTACTGTGATTCTTTTCATAACATATTTTATATCGTCACTTGCCGAAACCAACCGTGTACCCTTCGATATTCCTGAAGGTGAATCGGAATTGGTGGCAGGGTTCCATACAGAATACAGCGGAATAAAATTCGCAATGTTCTTTTTTGCAGAATACGCCAACATGTTTGTGGTAGCAGCCATCCTGACAACCGTATTTTTAGGAGGATGGAATTCGCCGTTTGGCGATTTCATGCAGGGACCGGTTTGGGGCGCTTTCTGGTTCATCCTGAAAGGGTTTATGATTGTTCTGGTTCAGATATGGATTCGCTGGACATTGCCGCGATTCAGGGTTGATCAGCTGATGTACTTAGGATGGAAAGTATTGTTACCGGCGGCCTTTGTTTGCTTTTTTGCAATTAGTTTATACGTAATGTTGAAATAGGATTTTATAATGGCATATTTTAATACAATCTGGTCAGGCTTATCAACGGCGTTTCAGGGGATGACAATTACCTGGAAGCATATCTTTGCCAAAAAAGTGACCATTCAATATCCGGATGAACGTTTTCCGATACCCGACGGTGCACGTAACCGTTTGGCACTACAGATGAACCGATGCACGGGTTGTACCTTATGTGCAACAGCCTGTCCGGTAAATTGCATTACCATAGAGACCATTAAGGCTTCTCCCGATGATCCTAACAAGGAAAATTACGAGAATGGTAAAGAACGGAAAATGTGGCTGGAGAAATATGAAATTGATTTTGCCAAGTGTTGCTTTTGTGGTTTATGTACTCAGGCATGTCCTACTGACGCTATTCTTCATACAAAGGAATTTGAATACTCGGAATATAAACGCGAGAACCTTGTATACCAGTTTCAGACCCTGACTCCGGTGCAGATTGAGGAAAAGAAGCGTTTGCTTGAGGAGTACAAACAGAAGCAGGCAGCTGAAGCTGCAGCAGCAGCTGCTGCCAAAAAAGATGACAGTCCGAAAAAAGACGAGAAATAACAGATCAAGATATACAGTATATGGATTTAGTAACGATAGCATTCTACTTTCTCGCTGCCTTAACTCTGGGGTTCAGCGCGATTGTTGTATTGTCTAAAAATATCATGTATTCGGCATTTGCCCTGCTGTTTACCCTGTTTGGTGTGGCAGGTCTCTATGTGTTGCTTACAGCCGATTTTCTGGCGATAACCCAACTTATGCTCTACATAGGAGGTATTCTGGTGTTGATCATCTTTGGAGTAGTTCTTACATCGCGAATTACGGGAATTGATGTAAAATCGGGTACTCTGGGAAAACTGCAGGTTGTGGCTGCCGGTGTACTGGCAGTTGTTATTGCCGGATCACTTATTTATATGGCCATTTCAACCGATTGGCATACTGCACCTTCAGAAGAAGTTAATTCAACCGTAACGCAGATAGGTAACGAGTTACTGACCAACTACCTTCTGGCGTTTGAAGCGGCTTCGATGTTATTGTTACTTGCCATTGTTGGAGCAGCACTTATAGCACGTAAAAAAAAGTAATGTTATGCATATAGGATTGGTTCATTATTTGGTTGTCAGCGCGATTCTGTTTTCAATCGGACTGTATGGTATCATTGCCCGAAAGCATGCCATTCTGGTATTGATGGGTATTGAATTGATACTGAATGCAGCCAATATAAATTTCATCGCTTTTGCGAAGTTTGGCGGATTGAACATTGAAGGTCATATTGCTGCCATTTTTGTCATTATTCTGGCTGCCACGGAAGCGGCTATTGCACTCGCCATTATTCTGAATATTTATCAGCATTTCAGGCATGCAAATGTGGATGAAGTAGATGATTTAAAAGAATAGTAATATTTAAAGGAAATCTTAATTATGACACAAAATATATTGCTGTTTCTTAGCGTTTTAGTGCTCCTCATTCCGATGTTGAGTTTTATTACCAATATCTTTTTTGGAAACAGGTTAGGAAGAAAAAGTGGTATTGTTGGAACGGTTATTCTTGGAATAGATATGATCCTGGCTTTTACGCTGGCGTTTAACAAGCTTTTCAAATACGCCGATATCACCACCGTTCAAAACAGGTTTGAATGGTTTAATCTGGGGCAATTAAAATTTGATATTGGAATTGGTATCGATAATATAGCGGCCATCATGCTGATGGTGGTTACACTCATCAGTTTCCTGGTACACTTGTTCTCCACCGTTTATATGAAAGGAGACAGACGCTATCCTACTTTTTATGCCTATTTAGGACTGTTTACTTTCTCAATGCTTGGAATCGTGATTTCAAACAACTTCCTGATGATGTACATCTTCTGGGAACTGGTTGGGATCAGCTCTTACCTGTTAATCGGATTCTGGTATGAAAAAGATTCAGCTTCCAATGCCAGCAAAAAGGCTTTCATTACAAACCGTATTGGTGACCTTGGTTTTTTTGCAGGAATCATGATCCTGTTCTTTACCTATCATTCGTTCATGTTCGAGGATATCTTCTCAGGTATTGCATCCGGTCATCTTCCGTTTGATAATCCGACCATGCTGACCATTGCGGGCATCTGTATTTTTATGGGAGCAGTTGGTAAATCGGCTCAGTTTCCGTTGCATGTATGGTTACCCGATGCCATGGAAGGACCTACGCCGGTATCTGCCTTGATCCATGCAGCAACCATGGTGGCAGCAGGTGTTTACCTGGTCTCCAAGGCTTTCGTAATGTTTACAGCCGATGCATTGACCGTTATTGCAGTTATCGGTGCCATCACTGCATTTATGCCGGCAACAATCGCATTGGTTCAAACCGATTTTAAAAAGATATTAGCTTATTCCACCATCAGCCAGCTGGGATACATGATTATGTCGCTGGGAACCGGTGGATATACCAACGGATTCTTTCACCTCGTAACGCATGCATGGTTTAAGGCAGCGCTTTTCCTTGCTGCCGGATCTGTGATCCACGCCATGCACGAATCCATGCATCGCATGCACGATCATCATACCGACCCACAGGACATCAATAATATGGGAGGCCTGCGTAAAAATATGCCATGGACCTACCGCACATTTATGGTTGTAACTCTGGCGCTTTCCGGCATTCCGTTTACCTCAGGATTTTTAAGTAAGGATGGCATCCTGGCCGGTACGTTGGCTTATGCCAAACTTAGCGGAGGATGGCACTGGATCATTCCTTTCCTGGGATTTGCAGCAGCCGGTATGACAGCGTTTTACATGTTCCGCTTAACGATTCTGGCATTTCATGGTGAACACAAAACTGAAGTGGCGACAAAAGTAAAAGAAAACAACTGGCGCATTGTTACACCGCTTGTTCTTCTGGCATTTTTGTCCTTTTGGTTTATTTATTCACCTAATCCGTTTAATGCTTCACAAGGGTGGTTTGAAAAGAAAATAGAACAGCCTGCAACCGTGGTTCCGGCTGAATACCAGTTCAGTTTCCTGATTCCTGAAGAACAACATGAAACAGTTGCTGTACATTCAACAGAACACGAGGTGGCTACTGAAAATACAGAGCATGCCATGCATGAAGCTTCTGCGGCGCATAGCGGTACCATAACCCTTTTACAGGAGGAAACACATCATTTACATGTGCTGGCAATGATCATATCTATTTTGACTGCTGGTATAGGAATATTATTGGCCTATCTGATTTATCAGTTTAAATATATTAGTGCAGATAACCTGGAACGCAGGTATAAACCTGTTCATAAATTTCTGTACAATAAATGGTACTTCGACGAATTGTACAATGCCACAGTTATTGCCGGCGTGATGGGGATATCGAAAGCATTTTCATGGTTCGACAAAAATATTGTTGACGGGATCGTCAATGCCAGTTCGTGGCTTGCACGCGGGTTCAGTTATCTCACCAGCTTATTTGATAGTTACGTGGTGGATGGTCTGGTAAACCTTGTGGCCAATGCTACGGGTTATGCAGGAACGATGATTAAGAAACTGCAGACTGGTAAGGTTCAGAGCTACATTGTGTTTGTGCTGATGGGCATTTTAATTTTGGTATACTTTTTTATTTAGCTAACAGATTCTAAAAATTACTTATATGCAAGGGACATTCAATTTTCCGATTTTATCATGGATAACTTTCCTTCCGGTTCTGGGGATATTAATTATCCTGTTCATTCCTAAAGGAAAAGATGAGAAAGGAATAGAATTATCATCAAAACTGATTAAATGGACGAGTGCCGCCATTACTTTTATTCAGTTAATTTTAGCTGTCATTATTTACATCAACTTCGATTCGTCTAAGGCTGGGATAAATGATGCCGCTTCGTTTCAGTTTGTGGAAAAACTAAGCTGGATTCATGCCAGTTTCCCGCTGATTGGAAACCTGAATATCAATTATTATATGGGGATTGACGGTGTGAGTGTCCCAATGATATTGCTGACAGCGCTGATTTCTTTCGTGGCAATTTTCCCGTCATTTAATATTAAAAAGGCAGTGAAAGGATACTTTGCCATGTACCTTTTACTTGACCTTGGTATGATGGGTGTATTTTGTGCACTGGATTTCTTCCTGTTCTACATATTCTGGGAACTTATGTTGTTACCAATGTACTTCCTGATTGGAATCTGGGGTGGACCACGTAAAGAATATGCGGCCATCAAGTTCTTCATCTATACGCTGGTTGGTAGTGTGTTCATGTTGCTGGTGATGATTGGACTGTATCAAAGTACCGGTACATTCGATATTATTAGTATGATGAACCCTGAAGTATTCAAGGCAGGCTCTATATTCGGAGGGACAGCGACCACTATACGGTACGTGGCATTTATGGGATTGTTTATCGGTTTTGCCATTAAGGTTCCGATCTTCCCCTTCCATACCTGGTTGCCGGATGCACACGTGGAGGCACCTACGCCGATATCCGTTATACTGGCAGGCGTACTGTTGAAGATGGGTGCTTATGGTATGATCCGAATCGCTTTTCCGATCTTCCCCGATGCCTTTGGCTATTTCCAGAATCTGATAGCCTGGATCGGAATGATAAGTATTGTGTACGGAGCATTGTGTGCTTTGGGTCAGCATAAAGTCGGAAAGCGAGACTTCAAGAAATTGATTGCATATTCTTCGGTAAGTCACATGGGACTGGTTATCCTGGGATTAGCATCCATGCGTCCGGAGGGAACAGTAGGAGCGATCTTCCAGATGTTCAACCATGGGGTGATTACTGCCATGCTCTTCATGATTGTAGGTGTTATTTATGACAGGGCACATACCCGCGGACTGGACGATTTTGGTGGTCTGGCCAAAAAGATGCCGGTTTACACTGGTGTGATGGCCATAGCTTTCTTTGCTGCCATTGGTTTACCGGGATTAAGCGGTTTCGTTTCGGAAGTGCTTGTATTCCTTGGAGCTTTCAGGTCATTCCCGATACTGACAGTTATTTCAGGATTAAGTATTATTCTGGGAGCAGGTTATATGTTGTGGGCGTTACAGAAAATATTCTTTGGTGAATTGCCTGAAAAATGGAAAGGACCATGGGATCCGACAGGAAAAATATATAAGAATGATGATATCAATGCAAGGGAACTTGTTGCACTTATTCCGTTGGCCGTCGTTGTTATTTTCCTTGGAATTTATCCAATGCCTGTGCTTAACTTAATTACAGGTTCTGTAAACCACTTTATAGAGCTGATGAAACCGTTTGTATTCATTGGAGGTCTCTAAAAACAACTTAGCTATTACAAAATACTGAATACGAGATGACAGATATATCTTCCATAACGTCGGAACTGATTAAAAGTGTAAGCTTCTTTAAACCGGAGACAACACTGACTGTCGGTATTATACTGGCAATCCTTCTGGATCTGATTATAAAGAAACCCAAACAGATTGCCGGTTATGTGGCTCTGGCTGTGCTTGTGGTTACTGGTGTATTTCTTTTACAGCAGTCCGGAGCAGAGGTTAGAGTGTTTCGCAGTTTACTGGTCGTAGATTCTTTCGGAATTTTCATGAAATGGATCATCCTGATTACTACAGTCATCGTTATCATTTTCTCCTTTTTATCCAGGGAGCTTGATCCTAAAAACTCCCGGTTAGGTGAATATTTTACACTTATACTGGGCATGGTTTTCGGAATGTTTTTACTGGTTGGATCTGCCAATCTTATCATGATTTATCTTTCCATTGAGATCATGAGTATCAGTTCCTATATCCTGGCAGGTTATACTAAAGAAGTAAAGCGGTCTTCCGAGGCATCTCTGAAATATGTGATTTACGGTGCTGTGTCGTCAGCCATCATGTTATATGGAATTTCAATATTATTTGGTCTGGTTGGAAGTCTGAATTTATTTGACATTAACCAGCAACTGGCAACAGGAAATTTGAATACTGCTCCGGTTATTGTTGCTGGAATTATGATAATAGCAGGTTTTGGTTACAAGATATCAGCTGTACCTTTCCATTTCTGGACACCTGATGTATACGAAGGTGCGCCGATAACCATCACAGCTTATCTTTCTGTAGCATCAAAAGCGGCAGGTTTTGCAGTCATGTTACGCTTCTTCAAAACCGCCTTTGTTGACTCCTCATTTGTGTCGGAAAGCTGGCACCTGATGGGAAATTTTGATTGGCATGCAGTGATTGCAGTACTGGCAATCTTAACGATGACACTCGGTAACCTTGTGGCTTTATGGCAGGACAATATGAAGCGTATGCTGGCTTATTCAAGTATTGCGCACGCCGGTTATCTATTGATGGCTGTATCGGTTATGAACAACACAGGTGTATCTGCAGTGATGATCTATTTTGTGTTCTACATGATCATGAACCTCGGTGCTTTCTTTGTGGTACAGATTATTGCAGATAAGATCAACTCAGAGAATATATCAGATTACACAGGATTTGGACAGAAATATCCGGTTATAGCGGTTTGTATGACAATCTTCCTTGTGTCGTTAACCGGCTTGCCTCCAACCGCAGGGTTTATTGGTAAGTTTTACATATTTACAGCAGTTATAAAAGGCGGTTACCTTTGGCTGGCTGTGATCGGTATTCTGAACAGCGTGGTTTCATTGTATTATTATATGAAAGTAGTACGGAACATGTACCTGCGTCAAAGTGATGCTGCAACAGAAAAAGTAAAGTTCTCACCCGTGTCAGTCGCAATTGTTGTAGCACTGGCAATACCAACCTTGATCTTCGGAATTTATTTCTCATCCCTGGTGGACTGGGCAACCCATTCCATAGGTATTTTTATTGGGTAGAACGTTATTTAAGATATTAGCGAGGGTTTCACTTTTTAGTGAAGCCCTCGCTGTTTTTTGCAGTTATTTTTTCTTCCATAAATGTTCCATATCCTCTAGCGTTTTGCCTTTGGTTTCGGGAACCATTTTCCAGACGAAAATCAGTGAAAGCACACTCATTGTACCATAAAATGCATAGGTCATGCCACTGCTGAATTCCATCATGGCCGGGTAGGTGGATGATATCAGGTAGTTGGCTGTCCATTGTGCGGCCACGGCAATGGCTACTGCTTTTCCGCGGACTTTATTCGGGAAGATCTCCGAGATCAGTACCCAGGTAATCGGACCCCATGACATCATAAATGAAGCCGTGTACACAATAATAAAGATCAGCGTTCCGATGCCTATGACCTCAGCAAAGGCCAGTCCGCTGATGGCAAACATACCGATAGCCATACCGACTGATCCAACCATAAGTAAGGGTTTACGTCCCCATTTATCTACAGTTACAATGGCAATGACGGTGAAGATGACATTCACGAGCCCCATAACAACCGTTTGAAGCATAGAAGCATCTTTACCGGCGCCCATACTTTCGAATATACGTGGTGCGTAATAAAGCGCTACGTTGATGCCTACAAACTGCTGGAAGACTGATAGCAGAATACCAATAAGTATAACAATCTTACCGTAAGAAAAGAGTTTGGCAGAAGATTTTTCAACCGTGCTTTTGATGTCCTTAAAAATTGCCTTTGCTTTTTCCTTTCCGTTGATGCGTTCAAGGATTTGCAGTGCTTTTTCATCATTATGGCTCAACGCCAGGTAACGTGGTGTTTCGGGAACCAGAAACAACAAAATACCAAATAAACCAGCAGGGATGGCTTCAGATAAAAACATATAACGCCACCCGGTAGAGTTGATCCAGTCTATGGACTGGCCTTTTGCAATACCCCAGTTCACGAAATACACGACCAACATTCCGAAAATAATCGCAAACTGGTTAAAAGAAACCAGTCTCCCGCGTATGTTTGCCGGTGCAATTTCGCCAATATACATTGGAGAGATGGCGGAAGCCAGACCTACACCAATACCACCAATAATGCGGTAAAAGTTAAACATATAGAGCAGTCCCATGGTTGCCACACCTTTTTTAAAAAAGAAAGCTTCCGGGTAACCGGATCCCAGTGCAGAAATAAAAAACAATACTGAGGCGATCATCAGCGATTTCTTACGTCCGAAGCGGGATGCAAGAAGCCCGGAAATGGCGCCACCAATAATACATCCAATGAGTGCACTGGATATGGTTGCTCCATGAATCCAGGAACTCAATCCCTGACTGGTGATCAGAAAGGCCTGGACCGATTTCTCTGCACCGGATATCACTGCGGTGTCATAACCGAATAAAAGACCGCCAAGAGTTGCTACCAGTGTGATCGCAAAGACAAAGCCTGTATTCCCTTGAGATTTGTTCATAATTTTCAGATTAGTTGTTAAAGATTAGCGGTTGAAGCTGATTACCCCTAAATCCCCTAAAGGGGACTTTAAGCCTCTCTTTCAGGAGAGGTTTGGAGTGGGATACGTAATATTTTTTGTTACAGCCTCAATCCGTTAGATATACATATTAATCAGTTGCTCAAACATTTCCTGTTTCCCGCTGAGCTGTTTTGGTTCACCTACTTCTTTAGCAATGGCATTCAGATCTTCAAGAGACAGTTTGCCGGCTTCAAAATCGGCACCTTTTCTGGAGTCATAAGACGCATAGCGTTCTTTTCGCAGTTTCAGATAGTCTGATTCCTTCAGAATTTTATCAGCAATAATCAGTGAACGGGCAAATGTATCCATCCCACTAATGTGCGCGATGAACCGGTCTTCGGCATCTGTTGAATTACGTCGCATCTTTGCATCGAAGTTAATACCACCATGTGTAAAACCGCCTGCGCTGATGATTTCCAGCATTGCTTCTGTGGTTTCATAGATGTTGGTCGGGAATTCGTCGGTATCCCATCCGTTCTGGTAATCGCCTTTGTTGGCATCGATTGATCCTAACATGCCTGCATCGGCAGCCATACGCAGTTCGTGTGCAAAGGTGTGGCCAGCCAGGGTGGCATGGTTCACTTCGATGTTCATTTTAAAATCATTGCTTAACCCGTTTTTAGCCAGGAAGCCAAGAACTGTCTGCGTATCAAAATCATACTGGTGTTTGGTTGGTTCCATCGGTTTGGGTTCAATCAGGAACGTGCCTTTAAATCCTTGTTTACGGCCATAATCTTTGGCAATAGTTAAAAACTGACCAAGATGATCCAGCTCACGTTTAGTGTTGGTGTTCAACAAGCTCATATAACCTTCACGGCCACCCCAGAAAACATAACCGGTACCACCTAAGGCAATCGTTGCATCGATGGCATTTTTAACCTGAACAGCAGCGTTTGCAAGCACATTAAAATCCGGGTTTGTTGAGGCACCGTTCATATACCGGGGATTTGAAAATACGTTTGCAGTTCCCCATAACAGTTTAACACCCGTGGCTTCCTGACGTTCTTTGGCAAAATCGATCATTTTTGCCAGGCGCTGTTCAATTTCAAATACCGAACCATCACCTACCACATCGGTGTCATGAAAACAATAAAATTCGGCGCCCAGTTTGGTGATAAATTCAAATGCAGCATCCATTTTGTTTTTGGCTGCTTCCATCGGATCAGATGCGCCAACCCAGGGGAAAATTTGTGTTCCGGGACCAAACGGATCTCCACCGTCACCACAGAAGGTATGCCAGTAAGCCACTGCAAACCGCAGGTACTCTTTCATGGATTTTCCACCTACAACGCGATCGGCGTCGTACCACTTAAATGCCATTGGATTTTTTGAATCCGGGCCTTCATACTTAATTTTGTTGATGCCCGGGAAATACTCTTTGTTACCTTTAAATACTGTCATGATTTTTTTTATTTTTTGAGTTATAATTTTTGTGTTAAGATTGATTTCCAGTTGTTGTAAGCCGTGGTGTAAGCTTCCTTGTTGGCTGTATCAGGCTCAATTGTCTCCAGCTTTGTCAGGTTGTTGAATGCTTCTGATGCATCTTTAAAATACCCTGAACCGATTCCGGCTCCCCGGGCAGCACCGATGGAGCCATCTGTGTTATAAAGTTCTATGGTTGCACCTGATATGCCTGCCAGCGTGTTACGGAACAAAGGACTCAGGAACATGTTGGCTTTTCCGGCTCTGATCACTTTGGCTTCAATACCAATTTGTTGCATAATTTCCATTCCATACATAAACGAGAACACGATGCCTTCCTGTGCAGCACGGAATAAATGGGCATTGGTATGACGGTTAAAGTTAAGACCCGAAATCTGAGCACCTGTATCTTTATTTTGCAGAACACGTTCTGCTCCGTTCCCGAAGGGCAGAATAACAACACCATCAGAGCCTATGGGAACTGATGCAGCCATGTGATTCATTTCTTCGTATGAATATGCCTTGTTGCCTGTGTTCTTGTTCAGCCAGGCATACAGAATACCTGTTCCGTTAATGCATAATAATACGCCTAGTCTGTTCAAAGCGTCAGAATGATTGACGTGTGCAAAGGTATTTACCCGTGATAATGGATCGTACTTCACTTCATCGCTGACCCCGTAAACGACTCCCGAAGTACCCGCTGTTGTGGCAATCTCGCCCGGATTCAGCACATTTAATGACAGGGCGTTGTTGGGCTGATCACCGGCACGGTAACCGATTTTTATTCCGGGAACCAGGCCGAGTTCTTTAGCTGCTCTTTCTGAAACAGTGCTTTGAACCGAAAAGGTTGGGACGATGTCGGGTATGAAATCCGGGTCAATACCATAATGATCCAGTAGGGCAGAAGCCACTTTGTTTTCCCTGAAATCCCATAATATACCTTCTGATAAGCCACTCGCTGTGGTATTAATGATTCCAGAGAGTTTCATGGCAATGTAATCGCCCGGCAACATCATTTTGAAAATGCGCTTATACAGTTCCGGCTCGTTGGATTTAACCCATTTTAATTTCGAAGCGGTAAAGTTACCCGGCGAGTTCAGGTAACATGACAAACACTCTTCGGCACCTAATTCTTCAAATGCTCTGTCACCTATGCCTGCAGCGCGGCTGTCGCACCAAATAATGGATGGACGGAGCACATTATGATTCTTATCCACCAACACTAATCCATGCATCTGGTAAGAGATGCCGATAGAATCAATGGTTTTCGGATCAACACCACTGGTCTGCATCACATCTTTGAGGGCCAGTTTCAGGTTTTCCCACCATTGTTCCGTTTCCTGTTCGGCCCAGCCGGGCTGTTTGGCAATAATTGCCATCTCCTGTTTCGGGTAAAACGAGCTAGCAACACAGTTGCCGCTTTCGCCATCAATCAGCGAGACTTTAACCGAAGAACTTCCAATATCAAATCCTAATAAATGCATGTTGTTTAAATAAAAAATCCAATATCTTTTTTGTACTTATTAAACAGTTTCGGGTCGAACCTAAAAAGCTGGGCTGGTTTGTGGCTAACTCCGGTTTCCTTCTCTTCAAGCGGAACGATATATTTGAGGTTGCGAATCTTTTTCCTGAAATTCCTGCTGTCAAGTTCACGTTCAAATACAATCTCGTATAACAGCTGCAATTGCCGTATGGTAAATTTTTTCGGAAGCAGTTCAAACCCAACGGGTTCAGTTCTGAGTTCCCGTTGTATTTCCTCAAAAGCACGTTTAACAATGGCATCATGGTCAAATATCAAATGCGGCAATTGGTCAACCGGGACCCAGTGAAGATTTTCAGATACATCTTTTGGTTCGCTCTGATCAATTTTTACCAGTGCCAGATAGGCGAGAGTAATCACGCGGTCAATGTCTATTCCTGAAGTTTGCTGTAACCAAAGCAGATCGTTTGGCGACTTAATACGACCCGGAGTTCCGAAAACCTCAAACTGTTTTAAAAACAGCCTGTCCCTTCCGGTATAGTTGTTCAGCACGCGGAATGCCGTATCCTGAGGACTTTCATTATTTCCGATCATATCGCCTGGTAATTTATATTTACCTGAACGAATCTTAGTATCTTCCTGAGGTAAAATATCGCGCTCAGAAAGTAAAACATGAAGTTTTGTCCCGTCAAATCCGAGTATAACGCAGTCAACTGATATGTGTGAGAGTAATTTCAAACTGGTTCAATTCAGGGTGCAAATATATTGGTTTTTTACTTAACGTACATTGTACGCTAAGTAAATTGTGTGACAGCAAGGGTTAATTTTTCTGAAGGATTGAATTTAAAAGCGTTGCGGGTGATATGTTTTTCAGCATAATGGATTAAATTTGTAAAACATCAATTGATATACCTCCGGTATCTATTGAAAATCTGAATGGATACATTTTTGGTACAGTATTTGATTTTAGTTAGCGGGAAGTTAAGTATTCCCTGCTTGATGAACCTAATCATCAGGGATGTATATAAAATAATAATTTGTTTATTAATCAGCTAACTGATATTTTTGTTAAAAATTAAAATCATGAGAACTAAAATTGCACTACTGACATTATTAACAGGTTTGTTGTCATTCAGCATAAATGCCCAAACATTGGAAGAACATCTGAAAAAGGGTGTTGCTTATATGAACCAAACCAAAAACGAAGAAGCGTTGTCCGAATTTAAACAGGCTATTGCACTGGATGAAGATAAAACAGCAACGCCTTTGCTGTATTCATACGCCGGTATTTGTGCTAAAGCAATCGGACAGGACAATGAAGCGAAAGGATATTTTCAAACTTCTATTGACAGAGGAGTAGATGACAGTGAAGTATTTAACTTGCTTGGAGATATTTGTCGTGATCAGGATGATGTAGAAGGCCAGATAAAGACGTATTCAAAAGCAATGGAAGTTTTACCTTCAATGTCGAAGGATTATGGTGAAAAGCTGGCTTATGTTTATTACAAGGCTAAAAAGTATCCGGAGCTCGAAAAGTTGACTACAGAGTTACTGAAGGATGATCCGGATAACCAGAAATTAATGCGATTGCAAGCCGTTTCTTTACAAAAGAATAAAAAGATAAACGAGGCAAAAGCTGTTTATGAAATGATACTGGAGAAAGATCCGGATGATTTGTCTGCCAATGTATTTATGGGGAATTATTACTACCAGGTCGGCAAATCAAAACTTGACAGAGAAGAGGCCGCATATAAAAAGAATGCAAATCCTGACCGGGTTCAATGGAGCAATTATCAGAAAAAATGTAAAGTTATTCTGGATGATTATTATGTGAAAGCGGTCGGTTATCTTGAAAAAGCTTATGCCCAAAAAGAAGATCCGAATTTAAAAAAGCTGCTTTATGCTGCGTATTTTAAAATGGGAGACAGGGCAAATACTGAACGTTTCAGAGATCAATAAATCGATAAAATATAAAGAATTATGAAATTAACAAAAGCGCTATTACTGGTATTAATTGCTGTATTCACATTTACCTCGTGTAAGTTTTTACCTAAAAAGGGAGGTGAGTCATCAACAACTGCTCAATCTGGGGATGCCGCTGCAGATTACAATGATACCTTTAAGATTCACACTAATTATTATCCTGGTGGCGAATTGATAAAAGATAAGAGTGAAATCATAAAAGTAAAAAAGAACGGTAAGGATGTTTGGATCAGAAACGGAAGGTATTGGGTATATTATAAGAATGGTAAATTGCAAGGAGAATTTAATTACGTTAACGGAAAAAGGGAAGGTATTGGAAGACAATTTTATGAGGATGGAGAAAAGATTTATCTAGAGTGGTCTTACAAGAACGGGAAGAAAGACGGAATATCTAAAAAGTTTTACAGGTCAGGTCGTGTAATGGCTGAAATGCCGTACAAGAGTGATTTTTTAGGAACCGGTTCACAGGATTATGCGGATGATCAGGAACACACCGTACTTACTATGCCGGAATTAAAGGTTTGGGCTGATGACCAGAGAAGGTACAAAGGAAAGTATACCGTATATGCTAGAGTTGAAGATAAGTTTGGGAAGGTAGTTCCAAAAGTGAAATTTACGGTAGGTCAGCTTATTCCTGCGGACGGCAGATTATATGAAAATCCAAATCTGAAAGAAATTGAAGCTAAAAACAATGTTGCTTCGGTAACGTATTACGAAATTAATGGATTTCCACCGTCAGTTACAGTAAATGCAAGGTTTACTTCCAGCAAGGGAACTCCGGTCTTATTAAGCAAGACGATTAAGATCGACTAACTAAACTATAAAGAATTTAAAAAGGGAGCTGCTTTCAAAAATCAGCTCCCTTTTTTATGTTTTCGAGGGTACAGGTTACTGTGCCTTTTCTTTTACATAGTCCACAAACTGATCCATTGACTTAAAGCCTTTTTCTTTTTCACAGGCTGATGTAATCCAGGTTGCAAGGTATTTGGTAGGTTTTGAAATCAGCATATACTGTTTATCGGCTTTTGTAAGGGTTGCAAAATCTTCAGGATTATACATAATGGCCCCGCCGATGTTTAACTGAAAAGCTGCAACATCTTCGGGATGCAAGCCCCAGGTGCAGATATAGTTATCGCCTTCAACAGTTTTTGTTGTGGGAAAATAATTGATTCCGGTAACAAATTCCACTGGGTTATCACAAAGTGCAAACGCTTCAACTTTTGCTTCTCTGAAACCGGAAAATACAGTAACACGAATCAGAATATCTACTGAATCTCCTTTGTAAGGAATCCCTTCCGACAGCATCTCCATCTGGGAAAAGTTAGCTTCTTTTCTTACACGAGCTATGCGATCTTTAACAGGGTTAAGAAATACTTCTTTCTCCCCATCCCAAAGTCTTACGCCTCCCAGTCCTACTGTTTGCCCAACCTTGTACTGATCTGCTCCCCATCCTTCTTTTTGTTGTTCCGGTGTAGGATACCAACCTGCCTCTTCAAGTTCCAGTCCCTGTCGGGTTTTATTGTACACATCAATGGCGCATTTGTAATCGAAATAAAGCCTTAATCCTATCCACTCATTTTCAACCGCAGGTCCGTGATGTTCCACCAGTTTATACATGTCTCCGGTTTCAGAAACAATCTCTTTTACTTGTTTTCCACTTCCTTTTTTACTCAGACTGATGTCGGTCATATTCTGAGCACTGACAAAGCCCAGAAAAACCATGAGGAAAAAGCCTGTTATTGTTGTTTTCATAAATATTGTATGTAGTATATTAATAATTTATATCGGACAATTCCGGATCAGAAATTTAACTTTAAAGATAATAAAAAACGATGACCTGAGTTGTTTTTCATAATTCCGTCAAATTCTGTGTGAAATTCCTGAGTTATCCGTCTTTTTAATATCTTTGATTTTTTAATATTGAAATTTTAAACATATGAAATTAAACTATCTTTTGATTGTATTGGCGACACTTTTATTTGCTTCCTGCGATAAGGATCACAGCCGTATGGATGATAAGGAAATTCAGGATTATCTGGATTCTCATAATATTACCAACGCAAAGGAAGATGCATCAGGCATCTACTACGTGATTCACGAAGAAGGAGAAGGGATGCATCCTTATTACTATACTACGGTTCAGATAATGTATAAGGGATATTTAACCAACGATGAAGTCTTTGATGATACTCATGTAGATGAAATTTGGGAAACCAGGGTGGATAATTTTATTAAGGGCTTTCAGATTGGATTGCAGAAAATGCGCCCCGGAGGAAAGGCTACTATTTTTGTTCCCTCGCATCTGGCTTATGGTTCTGACGCAAGTTTTAGTAATTCAGAAGATTTAGCGGATATTCCTAAATGGGCAGTGCTGATTTTTGATATCGACCTGGTCGGGTTTAAGCAATAGCTGAAGATAAAAGTTACTTACTCTTTAAGGCATTTAGTTTTTTTAGCGGAGTAAAAATTGTAAATTAGCTATTCGTACAGTTAAATAAAAAGATTATGGAAAAGCAAGATCCAATAACACCTGACAGTGAAAAACTTGTAGTGATTTGGTCAAGTGGGGAGCGTGAAGTTGCTCTGAGAACAGTACTTTTATATACCTATAAATCCATTACACAGGGATGGTGGCAGGATGTTACGCTAATTGTATGGGGCCCTTCGGCAAAACTACTTCTGGAGGACAGTCTGGTTCGGAATTTCCTGCAAAAAAATATTGACAGTGGTATTAAGGTAGTGGCCTGTAAATCATGTTCCGATGATTATGAAGCAACAGAAGAATTAACAGGCATGGGTATTGAGGTCAGATACGTGGGAGAACTTACCACTAAATATATAAAGTCAGGAAGGCATGTTATAACCTTTTAATGAAATTTTGAAGATAAGAGAAGGGGATGTATCAAAAGATGCATCCCCTTTGTATTTTGTTTCAACCCGGGTTATTGATTCTGGAAAGTGTATACTAAACCTACACCGAGTAAATTCCGAAACTGAATTTTTGGTGAATTCTTAATTCCTGGTGTTCCATCCGGTTTTGTATAATCAATCTGAAATTTAATATCATCATCATAAATCATCTGAGTATTGATATTCAAAGACAGATATTTGTTGAACTGGAATGTTAACCACAATTCCCAGTCGATGTCAATTTTGTTCAGGTGAGCATAAGCCGCAAACAGGTCAAGCCTGGTTTTCAATCCAAAACCTTTGACCATGTCCGGATGATCATATATGATTTGGGCCAGGGCACCAATTTCTGTTTTTACATTCTCCCTCCATGCTAAACCATATGTAATCGTGTTATTGTTAGCATAAGTGGTGTCAATTTGATTTAAAACCTCTTCAGGAATTGCATCACCATTTTCACCGAAACCATCGTTTATAGCAGTATTTTCAACTTTTTTATTGTAATAAGCCTCCTTTACAATGGTTGTTTTTTCAGAGAATGGAGAGAAAAATATTTTAAGTTTATCATCACCCAGATATTCTATACCTAACGATGCAGTCAGGTATGCAGGTGCAAAAAAGTCAGAAACCAGAATTTTATTATCTTCATATTTAAAACCTTCGGTAAACTGAGTTTTAAAATTAAGTAGTGCTGTGTACCGCCATTTTTCACTGAATCCGTTTATACTGTACTTAGAAAGGAAATCGATTTTATCGTTCATTTTGCGTACATTCTGATCTCCTTGTTGTAAAAGTCCGTAGCTAAGGTCCAGCGTATTATTCCACGCACCTTTCTCTCCAACCCAGTTTGCGTTCAGTAATCCACGCCATAGCAGGGAGTTCGAATTATCACCTCCGGCAGCCCAGTAGTTTCCAAAATAAGCATTGGAGTATGTTAAACCAGTTTCACCTTTTATAGTCCAGGGCTTCTTTTCAGGTTGTGCATCCTGCGCAAATGTCGATCCAACAACAGCAAACAGGAATAGTAGTAAAATGAGCTTTTTCATGTTTCATCAAGTTTTTAGATGGTTAATAATTTAATCCGTAGTTAAACAGCAATTATAATTATATTGTTCGTTTAATCTACAGCCATTTTTTTCGTCTGAAATAGAGCAACATGATGCCGGCCATTATTATCATGACACCCCACATAATAAAATAACTGTATTTAAAGTGTAATTCTGGCAAATAATCAAAATTTGTTCCGTAAATACCGGCTAAAAATGTCAACGGAATAAATATGGCCGCAAATATAGTTAATACTTTCATCACATCATTTGTCTTATTGCCAATAAGTGTATTTAGTATATTTAACTGATCCGAGTTCATGGTATAGTACACCTCCAGGGCTTCTGTAGACTGCGTAACCAGGTCGTCAAGATCTCTGTAAAATGAATCTGTTTTTTTGTGAAGCAAATGTGATTCTGAGCGTAACAGGTTATTTGTGATCTCTTTAACCGGTCTTATGGCTTTTCGCAGGTAGTTAAGTTCAGTTTTAAATGAATAAATGGATTTGATAATATCCGTATTTGGATTTTCGAAAATTTCCTTATCCAAACCTTCAATTTTATCGCCAATATTTTCAACCGTATCAATGTATTTATCAGCAATAGTGTCCATTAACGCATACAACAAATAATCGCATTTCATATTTCTTAACCTGCCATGCCCTGAACGTAACCTTTCTCTCACAGAATCAAAATATGTTCCTTTTTTCTCCTGAAAGGATATCAGGTAATTATTACCCATAATGAATGAAACCTGATCTGTAAACAGGTGTTTGGTTTCTTCATCGTACCCCACAAATTTCATGGCGACAAAAATATGATTAGTATCATCCTCCAATTTTGGACGTTGATCGGTGTTCAGAATATCCTCCAGAAACATCGTATTGATACCAAACAAAATACCTATCTCTTCAATGAGTTTCGTATCATGCAAACCATCGATGTTAACCCAGTCCATTTTGTTGTCATCAAGCTTTACATCACTTATCTTACTGTACTCATACTCTTCAAGCGTATTTTTATCGAACTGCATCTGACGGATAGTAGGTTTATCCGTTTTTTGTTTCCCTAAAAAAATCAGTGATCCGGGAGAGGTCCCTTGCGATTGTTTCCTGTTCTTTAAAAACCGTGCCATTATACAATATCAATTTGTTTATGTGAATTAATAAATAAAACTGTTCCCAGTTCATCGTAACCCTGAAAGACCTCCTTACCGGTATGTTTAAGCATTTCTTCGTGAAAACCGATCATTGTCAGTGCCGCTTCTTTTGATCGTTCATTTATAATTTTCTTAATGCTCTGATTCTCGGGTTGCGTAATAATCTCAATATTTTTTGTGGTGATCTGCAGACGTCCGTTCTGGATGAGTTTTTCAAATTCTTGCTTCGATGTTTCCTCTTCTCCTTTTTTACAAATCTCAAAAATACGGATATTTGATTTATGCCAGTCCGGATGAGCCATAATGATGTAACTCAACAGGACCATCAGGTTGGAGTTTTCCTCATCGGTTGATCTTATCCATACATGTATTCCTTTTTTAGGATCCATGGTTCTGGCTGAACTGCCTAAAATGCACACATCAAAATCGCCGCTTCTTACCAGGGCAAAATTTTCGGCTATGGCATCCAGATTATCAGGATTACTTTTTTCAAATTCCAGAATAACCATGTTATTTTCCATTCCCGAAATTCCGGGAACCTGAATGGCCTGTGCCACTGCTGTGGTGTATGAAGGACTGATCATGGTATCAATGTAAACCTGGTTCAGGTCGCTTTTAAATCGCAATATCAGCTGATCCAGCTCCTTGGCAGCCTGTTCATGTGTTTTGGATGAATAGTAACCATGTATCAGATGAATGTAGGTTCCAAAGCCAAAACGGTAAGAAATCCAGTTCAGCAGGTCGAATGCACTGTTTCGCTCAAAGGAATCGTCTGAAATACAAATTGCGCTTGGGCGCCATTCGGTTTTCTTCTTTTTACGTGAATTCTTTTGCAGGTATACCTGCAGGTTCCGGTTCAGCTGGAACAGGGCATTCGAAAATATTGCTTCGAGCCCTTTTCTGTCCTTATGATAATAGTTGATTCCTATGTAAAAAAGGATTATGATAATGGTTGAAAGGATAGCATATAACGGATCTATCATAAACATTACCCATACTGAAATAACAAAGCCGATTAGAGAAATGCCCCAGCGTGACCGAAAAGAAGGTCTGTAAGATGGAGAAGCGCCAAAATGGTTCAGAAAAGAAATAAGGCTCAGAGAGCCATAGGTTACCATAAAGAACATAGAAATGATAGATGCTACAGTGTTAACATCGCCAAGCGCCACAAAAACCATGGCAATAACACATGTTACCAACGTTGCATTGAACGGTTCGCCTTCTTTACCTTTACCTCTTGCCAGAAAGATATTTAGCCTTCTTGAAGGAAGCGAGTGATCTTTTGAAAGTGCCTGAAGCGTTCTTGGAGCCACCATAACCGAACCAATGGCCGAAGAAATGGTAGAGGCTGCCAGACCAAGCGGAACAATTATCGCACCGCCGATAGCAATTCTACTCATTATAAGCTGATCCCCCAGCAAATCTTCAGGGGAGGCTGAAATAGCCAGTTTGTAAACCACAAAAACGTAAAACAACATGCCGGTAAGCGTGGCTGCAACCGTCCCTAAAGGAATGGATTTTGACGGATTACGGAGTTCTCCCGATAGACCTACGCCGGCTGTCATTCCTGTAAATGCAGGAAAAATAATGGCAAATACCATAAAAAATTTATCCGTATTTCTTAAGGTTCCTTCAAAGAGGTTGTAGGAGTTGTTGTGCTGATATTCGGTTGATCCGAGAAAAAACAGCAACAGTGAAATAAACAAAATGGCTATGACCACATAAAGCGTTTTAACCCCCATATTTGCACCTTTTTTCAGGATGATCCACGAGAGTAAACCCATAGCAGGAATACTTACAACCTGACGTGGTAAATCAAGCCCCCATTTTTCCTGGACAAGATTAAAAAGAGGAGAAAATGCTTCGGTAAATGCAATCACATAAAATGCGACACTGATAGCCTGTGATAAATAAAGAGCAATTCCAATGGTGGCTCCAATATTAAGGCCGAAGGACCGGGAGATAATAAAATATTCTCCTCCACCTTCTACACGCTTGTTGGTTGCAATTTCAGAAATGGCCAGTGCTGTTGGGATAGTAACCAGATGACCAAGAATAATAATCCCGATTACACCCCAGAATCCCATGGTTCCAACGGCCCAACCGAATCGTAAAAATAAAATAGCTCCAAGTATGGTGGATATGGCTGTAAAAAAAACAGGTGCTGTTCCAAAGCCCTGTCCTCTGTTTTGATTTTTAGGCATATTACAGTATTTGGTTCTTAAATTTATAAAAAAACTTTAACTAAAATCAATTTATTTTAAACACAGCATATGTTTTTGGTGCATAAATTGACTTTGAATTATTTAGTTTAAATTTGGATCAGAATTATGATTTCCTGATTTTAATATATTTATATGAAGACTTTTATCAGTGATATTTCTAAAAAGGAATTTCCTGTTTCTGAACGCATATCTGCGAAATCGTTGAGGGACACAATTCTGGATAGTATCAAAAAAGATATTCCTGAGTTCTCAGATGACAGCTATCTGTCAGAGGAGGAGTTAAATTTTTACCGGGAGAAATATATTTCAGATTATCTGCGGACTCAGATAGGAGAACTGACCGAATATGATCAGACGGTACTGGAATCCATTAAGAACCAAACAACACTTTCTGATAAGATTGATGCTGATGAAGATCAGAAACCAACGTTTGGTCAGAGAGTTGCTGATAAGGTGGCTTCTTTTGGAGGAAGCTGGACATTCATCATCTCATTCGGAGTGTTCCTTCTGCTATGGATAACTGTGAATGTATACTGGTTAATGAATAAGGGATTTGATCCTTATCCGTTTATTTTGCTAAATCTTATCCTATCGTGTTTGGCAGCGCTTCAGGCGCCTGTTATTATGATGAGTCAGAACCGGCAGGAAGAAAAGGATCGTGACCGGGCAAAAAAGGATTACATGGTAAACCTGAAATCTGAATTAGAGATCCGGACCTTACACGAAAAAATGGACCATTTGATCATGCATCAGCAGCAGGAATTAATCGAAATACAAAAAATACAGGTCGAAATGCTGAATGATATATTAAAAAAAGTAGAATGAATTATGCCTTTTTTTTCATTCCAACCAGTAAGAATATTCAAATTTTGAACTTATAATACTTTCAACAGATAATTAATATTACTTATGAATGATTACGCTATATGTGAACTAAGTATTGTCCCCGTAAGGGCAAAAGCCAGCGAAACTTCAGAAATGGTGACACAGCTTTTATTTGGCGAAACTGCTAAGGTTTTGGAGGTAAAGGATAAGTGGCTGAAGGTGGAACTTACGCACGATAGCTATACAGGTTGGGTTGACCGCAAAATGATTAGCCCGGTTTCATCAGAAGATTACGAAATCCTTGCAAAAGAGGATTGCAAAATACTTTCAGTTCCTTATGCAGAAGTAATAACTTTAAGAGGGAAACAGCTTATTCCGATGGGATCGCAAATGCGAAAGGGATTGTTGTTGAATTATAAAAACACCGATGTTCTGGATAATAACCTCTCCGTCGAAGAACTGCCGGAGGTAGCACGTTTATTTTTAAATGTTCCTTATTTATGGGGCGGAAGAACCGTATTTGGTACAGACTGCAGTGGATTTACGCAGTTACTTTACAGAATGACTGGAAAAAACATTCCACGTGATGCAGGTCAGCAAGTGAAGATAGGAAGGAATATCGGGTATATTGAAAAAGTAAAATCCGGGGACCTGGCCTTTTTTGGTAGTTCTGATAAAATTACCCATGTAGGTTTAATCGTCGATAAGCAGCATATTATCCATGCATCTGGCTGGGTGAGAATTGATACCATTGATGCCATAGGGATTTATAATTCAGATTTAAAAGATTATTCCCACAAACTGGTATCCGTAAAAAGATTAGCATAACTGTTATATTTGTAACGAATTAACATTAGCAGGTGACGGTATTACAGCACATAAGAAATATCATTAACGGTGTTATTAACTGGTTTTATAAGCCGTTTCAAAGGGTTATTCCGGGAGAAACATTTCGCTATGCTGCTACCGGTGGTATGAATATGGTTCTGGATATTCTGTTGTACTTTATTTTTTACCGCTATGTTTTTGACAGGGAGATTATCGATCTGGGATTTTATGCGATCAGCCCGCATATTGCTGCATTTCTGGTCGTTTTCCCTATTACATTTACCACCGGATTCCTTTTAGCCAAATACATTACCTTTACTGCATCTGAAGTTGTGGGCAGGGTGCAGCTTTTCAGGTATGGGTTTACGGTAGGAGGTTCCATTCTGTTGAATTATGTGCTTCTTAAGCTCTTTGTGGAATATTTTCACTGGTACGCCACATTTTCCAAGATTGTCACCACATTTGTAGTTGTGGGATACAGTTATCTCGCCCAGCGTTATTTCACGTTTAGAACAGCAAAGGTTTTTGTGAGGAAATAAATTTTTAAGATTTAGGATATAAGACACAAGAACCACGACTTTTCATAAAAACCTCCCATGACACACATTCCACGCTTCTCTATTCACTTTTTGTTTGATATCCTATTAAGGATGTTCAGCCAAAGTAGTATGAAACCAGAATTTTGCCAGTCTTTTCGCAGAAGAGGATGAGATTCCTCCGGGACCACCACGCATGCCTCCCTGTGGCGGGCCGCCCATTCCTCCACGACCACCGGGACTTCCTCCCATACCCTGCATTCTGCCGCCACCTCTTCCTGATGACATACCCATTCCTCCTCCGTGCTGCGCCTGCCGGTTTCCACCGGGTCCCTGCTTGTAGTTATCTGTAATTTCGAGTCCGATGGATAAATTAGGGATAGCGGTTAATTCCGAAGTGTTGATTATTCTTAAAGGAATAACAGCCCTGCAAATCATAACATTGGAAGTATCAAGTTCAAAGCTGGCCGAAAAAACGGTCTTTTGAAATTTAAGGTCATAGTCTATTCCGTTGCATTCAGCTTTGGAATAATCACCTTTTATAATTTCTATTCTGAATGGCGGTAACATAGTATTACCGGGTTGTTGCTGAACCGGGCGGGTTGCATTGTTACCCATTTCCAATCCCTGTCCCATTACATTTCTGTTGCCCTGCTGCATACCCTTACCGCGTTGCATTGGGGTTGGAACTTCGTTGGCATAGCTAAGGTAACATGCTTTGTTTTTCTGTTTTACAGTATCAAAATATAGTTTAAACCCTTGTTTCATTAAAGCAATTTGCAGTTTCTGATCGCTTGTAACAAATGTCAGGTAAATGTTTTTGTCATCATTACTGACCGCTAACGATATGCCCGATTTTTTATCAAAAGCATCGGTTTTTACAGGGAAAGAATTATCAGGAGTCCACTTTGAGTGGGTTTCAATAACTTTTTTCCCGAATGCTGTTGTTGAGAAAATTAAAAGTGACAGAAGTAAATACGGCTTCATGTGAATACAGTTTATATAATGAACCGGATAAAACTAATATTTCCCTCCTTTTATTTGAAATAAAATATTCGAATAGCCCGAAGAAATAAGCTAAACCAGTGAAATATTAAATGTTATTCAACGGAATTGATAAATTTTTTCATTCCTGAGGATAAAAGGAATCCTGCCAGAATAAGAATGATACTGCACAATGTTAATATCCATGGAGGGGAAGCAGGTGTATTTAATTTTATGGTTATGGCAGCAGTTAAAGCCATACCACCAACTATCATACCGATAACAAGAAGCGACCATCTTGCCCATGGTTCGAATTTCCGAAAGGGTATGCATATCAGGATTTCTCCGGCAATGCCCGTTGAAAGCATCCCGCCTCCTGCAACTTTCATCAATGCGAGATACAGCATATGGAAAGATTCAGGCATATTGTCCCATTTTGTACCCAGGGCAGTTTCATGATACGGTATGAATGATTGTATTGATATATAATGTAATCCAAATACTATAAGCGGGAGAAATGCCAGGGCAAAACACCATATTGAGAGCGTAAAAGTTTTGTGTGAAAATTTAAGGTCCATTTTATGGTCAAACGTTTAAAAGATGTCATTTGAGCTGTTAAAAATACTAATTTTTCATGTTATTTTTTTCATGGCGACATTCATCATATTTAAGCCATATTGGATTAGCTAATTTTATTGCGGTTTACCATTAGTATCTTATTTTTGAATTAAAATGTCATGAAGAAACTTCTTTTACTTGGAGATGAAGCCATTGCCCAGGGAGCGCTGGATGGAGGATTATCGGGTGTTTATGCGTATCCGGGTACACCATCCACCGAGGCTACAGAGTATATACGCAGTAACACCGAAGCCATTGAAAGAAATGTGCATCGTCAATGGGCTGCTAACGAAAAAACTGCATTGGAAGGAGCATTGGGAATGTCGTATGCAGGTAAACGTACGCTGGTTTGTATGAAACATGTGGGATTAAACGTTGCAGCAGATCCTTACATCAATGCCGCTGTAACTGGGGTAAACGGTGGTATGTTGGTCCTTGTAGCGGATGATCCTTCCATGCACTCATCCCAGAACGAACAGGATTCCCGCTTTTATGCCGATTTTGCCAATTTACCGGTTCTGGAGCCATCCGATCAACAGGAAGCTTACGATATGGCTTACGAAGGTCTGGCACTTTCTGAAAAATTTAAGGTTCCTGTAATGATAAGGGTCACCACACGTCTGGCACATTCAAGGGCCGGAGTGGAACGCAAGCCGGTGAAACCTGAAAACCATATGCATCTTCCGGATAATTTACGCCAGTTTATTTTGTTACCTGCTTTTGCACGAAAGAAGTATGCTGAATTGCTGGATGCACAGAAAGATTTTACAGCAACTGCAGCCACTTCAACCTATAATAAACTCGTAAGAGGAGGTGACAAAACGGTGGGAATCATCGCCTGTGGAATAGCATATAACTATCTGATGGAGAATTTCCCGGATGGTTGTCCTTATACGGTATTTAAGCTTTGCCACTATCCACCACCTGTGGATGTGATCAACACTATGGTTGAGGAACATGATGAGCTGCTGATTCTGGAGGAAGGTTATCCGCTGATTGAACGCATGGTAAAAGGAATTACCAATGTAGGGCCCAAAGTAAAGGGTCGACTGGATGGCACTATTCCGCGTGCTGGCGAACTTAATCCTGATATTGTTGCCAGAGCACTGGGATCAGAGAGTAATAAGATACACGATATTCCTGATTTGGTGGTCAACCGCCCTCCTGGAATGTGTGCCGGTTGCAGCCATATTGATACCTTTGAAGCTCTTATTGATGCACTGAAACCTTATGGCGACGGGCACGTGTTTTCAGATATCGGATGTTATACTCTCGGTGCTTTGCCGCCTTACAATACCATCAACAGCTGTGTGGATATGGGCGCCTCGGTGACAATGGCAAAAGGTGCTGCCGATGCCGGTTTGTTTCCTTCAGTGGCAGTAATCGGTGATTCCACGTTTACTCATTCAGGAATGACAGGGCTTATAGATACGGTGAACGCAAATTCACCGGTTACAATAATTATCTCCGATAACGAAACCACGGCAATGACCGGAGGACAGGATTCTGCCGGCACAGGAAAACTGGAAGATATTTGTCAGGGTATTGGTGTTGCCCCGGAACATATTCACGTGGTTGAACCAATGAAAAAGAATCATGACAAGCTGGTAGGGATCATTGCAGAGGAAATGAAATACAGAGGCGTATCTGTAATTATCGCCCGCAGGGAATGTATTCAGACGCTGAAACGCAGAAAAAACCAGAAGGTACCACAACGCAATTGTCACGTTTAAACTTTGAAAATGAAAACAGATATCATACTTTCAGGCGTAGGAGGACAGGGGATTCTTTCCATTGCCGCAGTTATAGGCTCTGCCGCCATTCATAATAATCTTTATCTCAAACAGGCTGAAGTTCATGGTATGAGCCAAAGAGGAGGGGCCGTGCAATCAAATCTCAGGATATCCGATAAACCGGTTGCTTCTGACCTCATCGCATTGGGCTCAGCCGATCTTATTCTTTCTCTTGAACCTATGGAAGCATTACGTTACTTACCGTATCTCTCAAAGAAGGGCTGGTTGGTAACCAATGCTACACCATTTATCAATATTCCCAACTATCCCGATCTGGATCAGGTGTTGGCGGAGGTCAGAAAACTACCGAACCATGTGATTCTTGATGTGGATGCAGAAGCAAAAAAGATAGGATCATCGCGGGTAGCCAACATGGTGTTGCTGGGTGCTGCCACGCCATTTATACATATCCCTTACGAAGCGTTTGAAGCCGGGATCAGTGAAATTTTTGCACGTAAAGGAGAAGACATCATCAACATAAATATTAAAGCCCTCAGAGTTGGGAAAACCATCGCAGAAGAAAAATTGTCAGTAAAATAAGTTTGACCGGGGGTTCCACCTGAAGTGAAGCCCTCGTTACTTAAGTCGCACTCTTACTAACTTAAAAAATCCGTATATTTAATCCCTGTTTAACACAACATAAAATTCCGATTCGGGTTAAATATTAAAACGTAAAAACCATGAGAAGTAAGTTAGTTCTGCTCCTGATATGTGCGATATTTTCTGTGTCAGCCCAAAATACTATTGTTCCGTTACCTGAAAAAATTGAAACTCAGGACGGATTTCTGGTATTAAACCGAGATTTGCCAGTAGCAATTAAAGGAAAGGCTAATGATCAGATGCTGCAGGCTGTTGATCGTCTGAAATCAGGATTGACTTATCGTACCCGCATAACTTTCGATAAGAAGCCGGTTATAAATCAACCTGTATCATTCGGCTTTATGCTTGATGCCAAAGAATCTGTCCGTCTGATCCCCGGGATGGACGAATCCTATACCATCCTGGTTGATACGCTTGGTGTAAAAATATCAGCTGCTACCTCGGTGGGTGTTTTACATGCTGTTGAAACTGTGTTACAGCTGGTACAGAAAAATGATTCCGTTTGGATAATTCCGGCTGTTAAAATTACAGATAAACCCATGCTGTCCTACCGTGGCCTTTTGCTGGATCCTGCCAGGAGATTTTTATCGGTGGATGCGTTGAAAACAACGATTGATGCCATGGCTGCCGTTAAACTGAATGTGCTGCACCTGCATTTATCCGATGATCAGGGTTGGCGCATTGAATCCAAGCGGTACCCGTCTTTGCAGATTATGGCTTCGGACGGGAATTATTATACACAGACACAGATCAGTGATCTGGTTAAATATGCCTCAAATCGTGGAATCATTATTATTCCCGAGGTTGATATTCCAGGTCATGCCACGGCCATATTAACTGCTAAACCGACTCTGGCATCTGCTGATACAACCTATGTGCTTGACCGAAGTTTTGGTGTTCACAAACCTGTTTTGAATCCTGCAAAGGATGAAACGTATACATTTTTAACCAACCTTTTCCGTGAGATCGACGGCCTGTTTCCCGGGCCGTATATCCATATTGGGGGAGATGAAGTGGAGTATGATAACTGGAAAAATAATCCTGAAATTGATGCATTTCGGGAGCAAAAAGGGCTAAAGGATTTTCCGGCGCTTCAGGGGTATTTTGTGAAACGTATGACAGACAGCATTAAACCGATGGGAAAAACTGTCATCGGATGGGAAGAAGTGGCTCGTGACGGACTGGACAAAGAAGTCATTATTCAGTGTTGGAAAAGCAAGGGACTTGCTTACAGCTATGCAAAACAAGGTTTGAAAACGATCCTGTCAAACGGATATTATCTGGATGTTTTTAATTCGTTAAAGGATCACTATAACAATGACCCTTTACCCAAAGATGTGAACTTTAAACCGGATCAACGGCAAAATTATTTAGGAGCGGAAGCCTGTCTGTGGGGAGAGTTGGTGGATGAACGTATCCTGGGATTCCGGCTATGGCCGAGGATGGCAATGCTGGCAGACCGGTTCTGGTCGACGGAAAAGCGGGACAGGCGATCGCTGGCTGCTGCAACGGAAGCGATTAATCTTCAGCTGATGGAGCATAACCTTAACCAGGTTGGTGCACCATATAGTATTTTATATGAAATTGCAGGCAGCAAAGATATTGCGCCACTGATTGAACTCCGGGGATTGGTCACGCCTGTAAGAGGTTATTACCGTCATGGTTCAGGATATAATAATACGCTTACACCGTTGAATACTTTTGCAGATGCAGCAGATACAGATCCTGCTAATCTTGATTTGTTTTACAATGCACTGCGTGAATTTATTATTGCCGGTTCAAGCGACTCGAATTTTGATCTGGTGGCAAGAAAGTTGTTTGAATGGGAAGAGTATTATGAGAAAAATAAAGCATATTTCCAGCAGAATTCCCGGTTAAAGGAATTAGAACCATTGGCAAAGAATCTTTCGGCTACTGCGAGAATTGCCAATGAGGCCATGGAGTACATTGTAAGGGGAAAAGTTCCTAAGGATATCTGGTTGGCCAATGCTAAAAAGGTTATGGAGGAAGCAAAAAAGCCTGTCGCAGGGGTGCAACTGACAGTGGTGGATCAACTGGAGAAAATACTGATCTTTTCAAAAGAACATGATGTGATCGTATTCTAATCCTTTACTTCATAAATGGCCTGCCCTGTAACAGGAATTCCCGTGTAGGTTATACCCTGAATATCGATATAAATTGTTGAATAAAGGTCGGCATTATAAAAGGTTATTTTTGCAGGTACCGTATTGCTTATGTTAATATCAGGCTCCCAGTGTATGGTTGAACGCAGATCAGGCTTGTTATCTTCTGGTTTTTGTATATCATAATTCGGAGAATAAAAAATACGGGGAGTAGTGTAACCAGTTATTTTTTCATTAATAGTGTGATATAAATTTTCTTCGGAAGGCAAATCATAATTCTTTTTGGTAAACACACTGATTACACCACTTTTTCCCCTCATACCAAAAGCAGCAGACCCACCGATATCTTTAAGTATTTCAATTTTATCAACACTTTCCAGAGGAATAGTGCTTATCCAATCGGCGTCAATCATAATGCCGTCAAGCAGAAACATTGGAGTGCCTCCACCACGAAAAGAAACGGTAATATCAGGAAACGTACTTTCAACTCTGAACCCTGGAATACGGCTTTGGATAAGATCGAATATATCGAAATATGACAGGTCATCTTTCTGAATGTGGATAACATTGTCGGGATTACCGTACATTCTGAAATTTCCGTCATTTTTTGTTGTTGGTTTAACTTCACCTTTTACCGTAACTTCTTTTATAAGAATGGTATCTGTTAACTGGTATTTCATTTTAAGCATTTTTTTGTACAGGGCATCCTCTGTAATGTTCTTCATCATTGCAGGAACCAATTTTTCTTCATTAGCATTTGCAGGATAAATTACGGGAGGCGTTGTCTGTTGTGAATCGAGCAAAATCCAACCAACTGTATTTTGTTTATCATTTGTAGCACTTAATACAAGAGTGGATTCTCCCATGAAATTCAGACCTTCAAATGAAAATTTACCCAGCGAATCAGTTTGGGCATTCTTAAAAGATCTGTTCTTTCCGGTGAAAATTCCCATGGCTATGTTTGCATTCTGTATTGGGGTGTCAAACAATTTGTGTCGAAGTCGTCCGGAGATTGTCAGGCCTTGTTCAGGTTTGTATTCTGGTTTCCCTGATACGGGAGGAACATATTTCCATAGAAAATCCCGCCATCCCTGGGTCAGAAGTAATAAATCCAAATGCTTTGTTCTGTCAGGTTGGGACGGGTCAAAATAGTAACCCGGCTGTTCAACGTATCCTTTTATTTCTGATTCCAGTAAAAACCACGAAGCAATACTGGAAGCATATGGCTCTCCAAAATCTTCAAAATTCTTGTCGATTACCGCCATCGAAAGGTTAGCATAAATTGGTTGTACGGAAGAATCACGAACCGATAATTCAATATCAACCTTTTCTCTGGGTAAATATTCTGACTTATTGGTTTTTACCGTTACATTTAATGTGTTTTCGTGTTCAACATAAAAAAGCCGTTCACATAACGGAAGCGTATCATTACCATAAATTGTCAGTTTTATTATTCCCTCAGGAAATGCGCTTTCCGGCAATAAGTAACTTGAATTATTGATGTTTAGGTTTGTTTCAAAAAAAGTTTGATTTCTGAAAGTGCCTTTTAGGATCAGGCGACCTTGAGAGAGCAACGGCAATGTTTTTTGGTTGGTTCCTATATTCAGAATCAGGGATGTGCCGGATGGTTTCAGACGCATGACAAGTCCTGTTTCAAAGCTGGCGGGAAGTTTCACATTAAATCCGGAACCGTTGCCTGCCTTACCCGTCGCAAAGTAATCCAGATCTTTTTCAGGCTTCAAATAAAAGCTACCCAGGCCAAGGTGTTCTGACTTAAAGGCTGAAACAGTGTCTCCCTGTGAAGAAATGATGTACCCGGACACGTCACATCCGTATCCGTTTGAATTAACGGCTTTGAAGGCTATTTTGGAATAGACATTGCGCACAAGACTACCTCCCTCGGGGAAAAACTGTATATCAACGGCAGGCTTTTGGTGTTTTTTCTTTAATTCACTACCTGTTGTGTCAGCAAAGTTTTTTACCGATATCTTTTTTAAATAGAAAAAATTCTCCCCGAAGTTTTTCATGTAAGCAGTGTATGCTCTTAAAAAGTATTCGCCTGCGGGAATGCTATCTGATAAGTGAAATACACCATATCCTGTTCCGTTAATTTGCCTTATGCTATGATGATTCAGAATTAAAGTGTCAGGTGAAATCAATTCAACATAAACGACTTTACTATGTGATGTGAGCTGATTTGAAAGGGCTTCGACAAGATAGGACTTAAACCAGATATCATCTCCGGGCTGATAGAGTGACCGGTCAGAGTGAAGATATATTTTTTCATAGATATCATATTGCCCGTCCTTTTTAAAAACTGTGTCATTCACAGTTTGGGAATGCAATAAATAGCAAAACGGAAAGAACAACAGAAGGAATACAAGAAACAATTTCGCAACAGGTTCTAAGCTCAAAGTCTTTTCTGAAATTTTAATTCGGTTCACCGCTAAATGTAATCTGATTTGGGTATGTATTGTGAAATAACTGATTATCAATACGAATTTAGGTATTTTTTAGTTAACCTGATTCAGGGCACTATTATAATTCAAAGTATAAAAAACCCCGAAGGTGTGCTTCGGGGTTTATATTTGGTATTTTTATTTATTCAACCATAACTTTTGCCGTGGCTGTTTCTTTGGCTGTTTCAACCTTAACGATCCATAATCCGCGGTTAACTTCTAAACTGGCGTCTGAAGTCAGAATATAATCCTGAACCAGTGAACCATTCAGATTATACAGTTTAACGTGCGTTTCTGAAGTTACGTTTTTTACGTACAACCTGTTTTTTCCGGCATAGACTCCAATGGCAGCATTACCCTGAGGTGCGTCTATGGCAGTTTCGGTATCATTTGCAATAAGTTCCGGTAACGGATCCCAGTTATCACTGCCTTTTGTAAAGTTAAAGGTTGTAATATCGGTTCCATCTGTAAGTTGTGGTTGTGTCAAAACGGTTGACCAGCTTACCCTGTTGCCGGAATTATCCACTCCCGATTCCTCAACAGTACCATATTCATACATCTTAGTGGACTCACCACCCAGACTGCTTGACCATCCTGCAGGACTTATGAGAGACTGTCCTTCAGATCCGGGGAAATTGGATGTTTCAACAGTGGTATTGTAGAAGACAACCTCACTGGTTGTTGCCTGCCATGGCCTTCCGAAATAACCCGGTTTTGCCCGGTAAGTTGACGCGGATTCAGTTCCCGGTTCAGCCGATGTTACGGTACATTCGTACATCAGGTATCCTCTGCCACTGCTTTGTTGTGCAGCTGTCAGGTATGAGGCATCAGAAGAGGCATCACTGACATTCATTACGAGATCTGATTTATAGAATACAACGGTCATGGCGCCAAAGATGTAATCTACCGCACCCATCATGGCACCTTTGTACATCACAACTCTGGCAGGAGCAGCTCCATAGTAGGAATCCTGACGACCAACAATGCGGCATTTGTTCAGGATCACCTTGTCTGAACTTCCGGTGATGGCGATTGCTGCTGCACGTTCTACAAAACTTCTGTCCTGAACGGTTGTATTTCCGTAATCAGTTGGACGGGTTCCTTTGCCTCCAACTTCCCATTCAACCACAACATCCTCAGATTCTTTCTTCGAGATATACTGGTTATAGGAATTTTCGAAAATGATATGGTCTGCCTCAAATCCTTTGGCAGTAATAACAACAGTGGCATTCCAGTATGATCCGTTGGTAGTTCCTGCACCTTTATTTTCGTACGACAGATACCCATTTTCCTTATTAACACGCAGTATATCTGCATTCCATTTCTGATCGTTACCCATGCTGTAATAGTTGTAACCATGGCCATAATAAGACGTTACTCTGACCGCATTTTCTGAGATATCCACACCTTTGTTAAGGAGATCAATATCTGCATTATCTGATGCATTGTTGAGCGATACATTTGGCACGTCAACCACAAGCATTTCCTCATAATCCCCCGGATCAACCATAATAGTTACGCGTTCATCATTGGGTCGGTTCATTTTACGCAAGGCAGCCAGGGCTTCATTAATAGTTTGGTAGTCTTTATCGGTTCCAACGGTAATAACTTCCTTATAATCTACTATGTTACCTATTTCAATGTTAGTAATATATGTTGTTCCTGCGTTTGAACCTATGGTTATGGTTACAAAACCGTCTTCTGTTCCCTGATAAGTATAATCTGCAAATTCAAACGTGCTTGTGCTACTGCTGGATGTTGTATAAGGCCCATCTCCTTCTATTGTAAAGTCAGCCGAATAATAAAAAGTAACCCTTATTTTGTCGTCGGCTTTAACTGGCACCTTAATCGTTGCATCAGGTTTTGTGGCGAGATGACCTTTGGCCACTTCGTTGTAAACATCACCTGTAAACAATAAACCCTTGTAGGATGGGTCTCCGTTTGAAATCACCTTATCATCGAAAGACCAGTTTGTTACAGGGTTGAACACCAGGTCTTTGGATACATCTGCACCATTTACTGTCAGATTGGATGTCATTCGGAGTTCAATAGGATAATCATCCACTCCACTGTAAGAAATGGAATATGTTCCGTCACGCAGAGCTATACCATCAACAGAAGCAAAATCATATACATAACCTTCTTCATTCAAATTAGTGAATGTAAGATTAAGTGCGGATTGTTGTTCAGTTGTTAATCCGGTTGCATTAATCGTTACGTTATAAACCGGTTTGGCTTCAAATACGATATCTGCAGTTGTACCGGCATTTCCGATGGTTATGGTGTTTGATGGGATATAAAAATCATTCACTCCGGCAGCGGAGATGGTATATTCCACATTCGGTTCAAGATCAACAGAGTAGGTTCCTGCACCTGCATCAACTACCGGATCAGGCGTAAAGATTGTTCCTGCAGTCGGATCTGGTGTATATGTCAGCGAAAGATTATTTATAAGGTCGCCAAGGCCTGTAACAGAACCACTAACCGTATAAAGCTCCACTTTAGAAATGGTCACGTTGTTGGTTGTAGTTGCTTCTGTTACACTGATTACATTTGCACTGCTAATCACAAAACCATTGGCATTAACAAGGCTCAAATTATAATCGTAACCTATTGGCAGATCAACAGTATAGTCGCCGCCGTTCATGGTAGCTGACCACACCTTGCCGGCTTCATTTGTAAACTGAATGGCGTAGTCACCAGGAATTCCGGTGGCGGCACTCACATCAATAGTTCCGGAAACTGTACTGTATTCTGCATCCTGCCTGTAAATCCGGTAATAACTTGGTTTATCACTGCTATCAAAGATATGGTAGGTTCCTGCATACTTTGCTACGAATTTAACTTCCTGGGTAGTTGTGCCGTTTGTTGTAACCATAGTTACATCATCCTGTAAATCAGGATCACCAACATACTGGAAGTGTATTTCACCTCCACCGTTCTGGGCAATCATGTACAAGGTTACCATATCATCTTCGCTCAGGGTCAGGCTCATAAATCTTCCCGTCGCCGCACCGGAATTCACATAAACGCGCCCGGTATAATCAGTTACGCTGCTTAGGTTTTCATCGTACCGGGTCAGATTGGTGTTTGATGTTCTGAGCCTGTCATTGCTGCCTCCTGTCCAGCTTAAGACTCCTGCAGAGAAGCTTGGCAGTACATTACCAGAACTACCGGTAGCAATAGATTCATTATACCATGAGTTAATTACATCAACAGTCAGGTTGTTGTTATATGTATTTTCATCCAGTTGCTCTGCACCAAAATCCCAAACGTCTATTTTTCCGGTTTGAACAATTTCTGCTGCATTTTCAACGTTCATGCCGTGGATGTAGACAGAACCTCCGCTTGACAATGTTGCTGTAATAACTCCGGCCGCTCCGGTATATGCAAAACTAACCGCATAAGCATCTGTCCCTCCGTTATTGTCTGCAGCACAGGTTCCCAGTTCGGTTCCTTCAGAATCTGTGAATGTAAACGTTGAATTATCGGCACTGTACTCGCAGGTAACAAATGTTATAATAGCATTACCCGCTACTGAAATATCAAATGTATTACCTGAATAAACAACCACGCCGTGTGTTGCATCGTGATACCAAAATTGTTGTCCACTATTTTTATTGATAGTGAGAAATCCATCGTTCGTTGTAAAATTATCGTATTTGGTATCTGTATTTTGTGGCATTTCGCTTCCATCAGCGAAACTGTAGGTATAAGTTGTTCCGGCAGTTTGACCGAATAAAATACTTACACTACATACCAGGGCAAAGAGTAAGTAAAAAGTTTTTTTCATAATACAATTTTTAAAGTTAGTAATTCAAATTAAGCTAGCATGTAAATTTACGTGATTGGAACAAAACAGAGTAGCATTAAATCCTTTATAAGAGGTAAGTAAGTATCAAATTACAGGGTCGTTTGTAACATGGATTTAAAAAAATGCAATATTCTTATCAGAAATGGGAATGATGTTTGTTTTGTTCCGTTATTTTTGAAGTGCAAAAAGACTATTATGAGTGAAAACGTACCTTTAGCAGAACTGGACCAGAGGATGGAAGCATTCCGTCGGATTATGAGCCGAAACTATCCTGACTGGCAAACAGCAGTAATATTCAGTAAAATAAACCTGTTATACTTTACAGGATCAATGCCTGAAGGTATGTTGATTATTGAACGTGAAAACGGAGCTACGCTTTGGGCCAGACGTAGTTATGACCGTACTGTACAGGAGTCGGAATTTCGCGACATAAAGCCAATGAACAGCTACCGGGATGCCGCGCAGTCGTACCGAAAACTTTCGGAAGATGTTTATCTGGAAACGGAATATGTACCCTTGGCAATGTTCCAACGGTTTCAAAAACATTTTTCGTTTAAATCCTTTAAACCCCTCGATTTCCAGATAGCGATGACCCGTGCAGTAAAAAGTGAATGGGAACTGGCTTTTATGGAAAAAGCCGGAGCTATTCATCAACGTGTCTCGGAAGAATTTGTACCCGGATTGTTACGTGAGGGCATGACTGAAGCCGATCTGGCCGGTGAATTATACCAGGTTATGGTGCGTGAAGGGCATCAGGGAACTGCCCGTTTTGCCATGCACGATACGGAAATTATTGTGGCTCAGCTCGGATTTGGTGACAGTTCGTTATATCCCACTAATTTTGACGGACCCGGAGGAAACCGCGGATTAAGTGCTGCCGTTCCGGGACTTGGAAGCCGTACCCGTAAGTTAAAGAAAGGCGACCTGGTTTTTGTGGACATGGGAATGGGAGTGAATGGCTATCATTCCGATAAAACCATGACCTATATGTTCGGGAAATCATTGCCTGATGAAGTTATTGCTGTTCATCAACAGTGTGTGGATATTCAGAACCGGATTGCTGAGATGCTGAAACCGGGGAATACCCCGGAGCAGATTTATGAAAGCATCATGGAAGGTTTAAGCCCTGAATTTCAACAAAATTTTATGGGTTATGGAAACCGGCAGGTTAAGTTTCTGGGGCACGGTATTGGGCTCACAGTGGATGAATTACCGGTACTGGCCAAAGGATTTAAAGACCCGCTAAAAGAGAACATGGTGTTTGCCGTGGAGCCTAAAAAGGGCATAGAAGGAATTGGGATGGTGGGAATTGAAAACACATTTGTTGTTACACATGTTGGTGGACGTTGTATTACGGGAACCAATCCGGGACTTATACTGGTTGAATAACAACTGCGGATTAACGTATATCTGGGGTTGATTATTTTCAATATCTGTTAAACTTCCTTCTTCGACTTTTGTGCTGTAAAATATTAGACAGTTAGATTGTCATGCTTTATTTTGAGCCCAAATTCCTGTTATACTATCCTTTTTTTAGATTTCAAACCAGGACGCACATTTTTAATTTCCACTAATGTGTCAAAAACTGATACATGAACGTGTAAAATATATTGACACATCGCAATCATTGATAATGTGTAATATTTTGTTAGTTAGTTAATTATGTAATAACGGCATAGGTTTTGGTTCAGGGTACATAAAAATTCTTCTTATGGGAATGGATAGACAAATAAAGAAGCAAAGCTGGTTACGGAAAAACTATATTCTTGTGATTGTAGGAACGGCTTTCCTCGTTTTTATACTGGCGACCACAGTATTTGGTGATCACCGGTCCACTTTTAAAGTGGATATGGATAAGCTATCGGTTGGAGAGGTTGTCAGGGATACCTTTCAGGACTATATCAGCATTACCGGTGTTGCTGAACCGATAAGAACGGTAAGCCTTCATCCTTTGGTAGGTGGACAGGTAAAGGAAAAACTTCATGAAGAAGGTGATGAAGTAAAGGCCGGGGATATAATCCTGACCATGACAAATCCCGAACTGGAGCAGTCCATCATTGATATGCGTTCGGAACTGGATCAGGAGCGCATTAATGTGCAGCAAAGCAAGATAAATGAAGAAAAGAACAGGGCTGGTTTTAAAAGCCAGATTATGGAAATTGAGTTTTCTGTCAACAATGAGCGACGCAATTACGAAGAAAAGAAGTATGAATACGAACAGGGGATGATCCCTCAAAATGCGTTTTTAATGGCCAAGGAATCTTATGAATTTACCCTTAAAAAGCGTGATATTCAAATTGAAAATCTGCACAGGGACTCCTTGTTGAGCGTACTGAACATAAAACGAATGGAAAATAACCTGGAAAGAAACGAGGCAAAATTCCGGATTGAACAAAGAAAGCTGGACGATCTGAATGTAAAGGCACCGGTAGCCGGCAGACTTAGTTCTCTTATAAATGTTGAGATTGGAGGACAGCTTGGGAAAAACTCTGGAATAGGATATATCAGAGACCTTTCGGAGTTAAAGATATTAGCCAATATTGATCAGTATTATACAGGAAGGGTATCACGGCATTTGCAGGCAACCTGCTCCATAGAAAATAAGGATTATGATCTTTACGTGGATAAGGTTTCATTTGAGGTCAACGGTGGGCGGTTCGAAACCGAATTACTTTTTACAGACCACATGCCGGATTTGATTCGTGTGGGTCAGACCTATCACATAAAACTCAGACTCGGAGACTCTCAGGTCGGCATTTTAATACCACGTGGAGGCTTTTTTCAGAGTACGGGAGGCCGGTGGATATATGTAATAGATAAGTCGAATTCTTTCGCAGAAAAGCGGGTAATTCGCTTGGGGAGCAAAAACGATGACTATTATGAAGTTCTTGAGGGACTTGAGCCGGGAGAGAAAGTCATCGTTTCAGGTTATGATACGTTTGGAGATGCCGAAAAACTGGTTTTTAAATAGTCAGTGATGAAAATGAAATTTTATATAAGTATTGCCATTATCATGTGTTGTATGGTTTCTGTTTCAGCACAGGAAAAGGAGGAGACAGTGCTATCATTGGATCAGGTGATAGAATTGGCGCAGAAGCAATCCCTGGATGCTTTTATTCAGGAAAACATGTATTTGTCAAGCTGGTGGGAGTATAAAGCATTTAAAGCGCAACAGAGGCCATGGCTCGAACTGAATTCAAATCCTTTATCGTATAAAAACTCCATTGAAGCCATCACAGATAATACCGGGTCATATCTTAAACGCTCCGAAAAGCTTCAATCTGATGGTAGGTTATCATTGACTCAGAATATCATGACGACCGGAGGTGATATTTATATCAATTCCAGGTTGAGTCGTCTCGAAGATTATGCCAATAATGAAATAGGATATGGATATACCCCTTTTTCGGTTGGAATATCACAACCATTGTTTCAGTTTAATACGTTTAAATGGCAAAAAAAGATTGAACCGCTGAAATTTGAGATCGCAAAAAAGGAATATATTAAATCGGCTGAAGACATCGCCATGAAGGCCATCACGGTTTTTTTTAATTTTCTGGATGCGCAGATGTCATATAAAATTGCGGAGTTGAATAAACAGTCAGCCGATACCCTTTACTTTAAAAGCATGGGCCTGTTTGAGCGAGGAGCCATTGCCAGCATGGACCTAAAAAGGCTGGAGCTGAATAAACTCAATACGGAAAATGAATTTGAACGGTCAAAACTGCAACTTGAGAGATATAAGTTTGATCTGAAATCTTATTTAAGGATCTCTGAAAATATGGATCTGAGGCTTCTGGTACCGGATAGCGTTCCTGATCTGAATATCAATCCCGATGCTGCTTTAGCTAAAGCCACAGAGAACAATCCGGATGTTCTGGACTTCAAAAAGCGGTTGATAGAAGCCAACAGGGAAATAGCCCGGGCAAAGGGAACCAATGGCATTCAGTCTAACCTGAATGTTAATTTTGGCTGGAGTAAATCAGGGCAGAATCTCAACGAGGTGAATCATGATTTTGATTCTGACAGAGGAGTAGAATTAAGTCTGTATATCCCGATTGTGGATTGGGGCATGAGCCGTGGACGGAGAGAAATAGCAGAATCCAATAAAAAAGTTACTGCTGCCCGGGTTGAAATAGAGCAGATAAATTTTGAACATGATGTTCTGATGAGTGCCATGGAGTTTAATATGCAGGAAGCACTCCTGGTTAATGCAAGAAAAGCCAATGCTATTTCAGAAAAGACCTACAAGACCGTGGAAGAACGTTTTTTGTCAGGGAAAGTTAATTTGGAAACCCTTTACGCAGCACGTAACGAAAGAGACAATGCCTTAAGGAGTGTATACAACAGGATAAGGCAGTACTGGAGTTATTATTACTATATGCGCAGCATAACCTTATTTGATTTTCAGATGAAACAAAGCCTTTCCAATGATTTTGACAATAGATTTGGCTTGCAATAGAGAATTTTAATTTGTCCTACGGTTATCGTTTACGTTCATCCCGGATTGGCTTAATAAGCTAATTGCTGTTAAATAAGTGGATTGAATGCATAAAAATTCCCAACTTTGTGCATTCATTTAAATTTCCAGAAATGCGTGCCGGCCATCTTATTCAGATTTTCAGCGTTTTCATGTTTTCATGTTTGATAACCTCATGCCATTTTAAAGGTAAAAACGAAGATCAGAATTATCCGCTTCAAAAAACGGATTCATGCGTACAACATCCGGCTCACAGCTATGAAATATTTATTCCTGAGCACAAAAATCCGGATCAGAAATTGCCATTACTGGTAGCTGTTGATGCACATGGATCGGGTCAAACTGCGGTAACGCATTTGAAAGAAGCTGTTACAAGTTTTCCTGCTGTTTTGGTGGCATCCAACCTTATACAGAATAGCGATCCAAACTTTATTAAGGAACTAGATGAACTTATTGCTGATGTAAAAAAACGCTATCCTGTAAATGATCAGGTTTATCTAACCGGATTCTCAGGAGGCGCACGAATGGTGCTTGGATATGCCATGAACCATCCGGTGAATGGTGTTTTGGCTTGTGGTGCATTCTCCGGAACTGATCAGCTTTCAGCTATTAAATGTTCGGTTATGGGGCTGCTGGGAATGACCGATTTTAATTTTCTGGAAACAGTTCAGTACATTTTTGACCCGGCAAAATTGCCTGACAATGCACACGTTGAGTTGATCAACGGATCGCATGAATGGCCTGATAGTAGTAAGTTAACCAATAGCTGGGGTTGGTTTTGGTTACAGGATCAAAACATTGATGAAGCCACAAAGGTTAAGTTATATGTGGATGAACAAAAAGCACGCATTGATTCATTAACGGATGGGGGGCAGTATTTGCAGGCAGCCTGTATAAGCCGGAATATGGGATTTGTTGAAGCATTTGAAAAAATATTTTCCTTTCGTGAGAAGACACGGGAAATAACTTACTCCAAAGATTACAGCAATCAATTGAGTAAGCTTTCTGATGTATTGCGTTTCGAAGTAGGAAAGCGTCAGGAATATAGTCAGGCTTTGTTGGAAAAGGATTCGACATGGTGGAAAAAGGAGATTGATGATTTAAACAATCATGTGGATCGTGAACCGGATGAAATGAAACAAATGGCTTACGCACGCTTGAAAAGCTTTCTGGGCATTGCGTGTTATTCCTATGCCAGCCGTTTTGTTGTTCAAAAGAATATTGCGGACCTTGAACAGATTTTAATGGTGTATCGGTTGGCTGAACCAAACAATGCAGATCTGAAACGTTTCAATAAATTTCTCACCGAGTTAAGAGGGCAATAATCAGATTGCCATAAAGATGAAGTTAACATCTTCGCTAACCCCTGTAATACTCAAATATTGCTTAGTTTTGCTGCCAGGGAAGGGATTGAGTCCCGAATATGTAATCAAACATGTTGTTTGCTAAATGAACCAGGTAGATCCAAAATGTTTTGCCGTGCTTTGCTTATGAACATATAATTCATAAATTTTGAACACCATGAAACGACAAAACATTTTACTCAGCATTTTGCTCTTCAAACTAATCTTTTTTTCTGCTAAACTGTTGGCAGAAAACCCGGAAGGACGGTTTCACATCAACGAAGGCGATTGGTTCGAAATGCAGGTTGATCTTCCGCTGAATTATTCGGATAAAAGCGGGTCACCTCTCAACTTTTTTAAAGAAGCCGGAAAAACAGAGTTATCCGTATTACTGCATTACCAATTGCAAAAGCAGCGTTCAAACGGCAACCAGATTTACAACGTATCCATTCAAAGAATTCAAAGCAAAGTATATGCTTCCAGTTTTAACACCTGGTTGGGCTACGATTCTTACTATCCTCCTTACCGGGATAATGTTAAGTCGGTAATACCATTCATTCAGTCTGAACTGGAGGTAACTCCCGACGGCAATATTATCCGCTTTGATTCAATTTCCGGATATGCTCCTAAATTTAAACTTACGGAAATCAGTCCCAAAGTAAAAAACAAGATTGGAATCTCATTTAACTTTAAGCTTCCAACGCAGTTGATCGAATTGTTTTCAGGTTTCACTACATTTTTACCTCCAAAATCAGGCCTTAAAACAATGACAATACTTAACAGTGAGCAAAAAATTGAAACCAATGACTATCGCGAAACAGAATTCTATAGCGTATATAAGGTAACATCAAACGATACCGTTACTACAGAAGTCAAATATTTAAAAAAAGAAGAGATTCTTATTTCGGATCAGATAGGCAGATTGGTAAATGCATCTTTCCCAATCCCAGCCAACAGCATCATCAAAGGGAAACTTGCGGATCTGGCTAACCGGAAAATAACAATTAGCCTTGAAGGAGACAGAGATGAGGCATATTTCAAAAAAAGGCATTTTGACACCGGTGAAGATGGCTCTTTTAGTTGCCCTGTATTTTTAAACGAACCGCTTTATTTGAAGATAGACATTGGAAGCAAAACGATAAGTTCCTTCTTCGTGCCCGGCGACACACTGGAAATTCTGGATATACCATCAAAGGTGGAAAGGGTTTCAATCAGAGGTACGCTTTACGACCAGCCCACAGAACCTGGCCATTTGTTTAATGCAATCAACTTTAGGGGCAAAGCGGCTTATAATGCTAATTTATCGGTGGAAATGGATGAGTGGATGACATACATGCCCCTGCCTAAAAATGTCCGGGCTTATTCAACCTACCATGAAACGATCACAAAAAACATTAGATACCTTCTAAACCTGTACAGTAAAAAGGCGACCAAAGAATGTGTCGATTATTTCAGGTCAAAGTGGAATTATTATCTGGCAGCAGATAAATTATATTTTAGAGAAGAAAACGAGACGATACTCTATGAAGATATGTTTTCATCCCATAAAGCTTCAGAGAAAGAAGTTTTTGACTTTCCCGCCGGTTTCTTTTTAGAAGTAGATACATTGCCCACTTTGATGTATCCCTATAAATGGTGTAAATACTACCAAAGCTTCCTTCACTACGCATTTGATTTTAAGAAACAACGCCTGGAAATGTCGGTTGGAGGACAAAACAATGACTTTTATGGGAACTACTATTTTGCCAGGGCATCCCTAAAAGGTTACCCGCTTTATACTGCCCTTTATAAAGCTTTTGATAAGGAATTAAGAGGTGGCTTTGCATCAGCTTCAGGAATTGAACCTTTTTACCAGGATTTTATCAATAATTGCAAGGACCCTTTGCTGACCGAGCCACTGGAACAAGTACATAAAACAGTTTCGGAACTGGCTCCGGGCAAAGCATTCCCGGTACAATCATTCATACTGAAAGACAGTACTGTCTTTAACCTTGCACAGTACAAAGGAAAACCCGTTTGTTTGGTTGTTATGCGCTCTGAGAAAAGAATGATCAGCTACTATAAAAAAGAAATGGATAAGTTTATGCCTGACGAGGTGGAATTCATATTTGTTTCACTTCCAAATACATATTCAGATAAAAGTCCTGCTGCTGACTCCATAAAGGCTATGCCCAACGTAAAGGTTATAGACGTGATGGAGCAGGATTTAGGAAGCAAACTTTTAAAAACAAATCAGGATAAAATATTTGTACTTGATAAATGGCTACGAATTGTGGATGACGATGTAAAAAGTCCGCTAAACTATATTGGAAACAAGGCTTTGGAAGAAGCCATACGAAAGGCCATCGACGCCAACCGATACACAAAGACAGAAAAGGCCTCATTTTATAAAACCGCAGGGTGGAGCTTAGGCTCCATCCTTTTCACACTTTTCATCGGTTTCTTGGTGTACCGGATGCGCATACGCAAAATACGGCGTCAGGAAGCCCTGAAACGACAAATTAAGGAGTTGGAAATTAAGGCTATTCGCTCGCAAATGAACCCGCATTTTGTTTTCAATGCGCTCAATTCCATCCAATCACTCGTAAACAGTTCCCAATATAAAGAAACCAACATTTACCTGGCTAAATTTTCGGTATTAATGCGTAGTGTCCTCAATAACTCGGAACGTAGCATGGTAAGCCTGTCCGAAGAGTTGGAAGCCGTGAAACTGTATTGCGAACTGGAACAATTGCGCTTCGAATTTGAGCTGAGCATTGAGGTCTCATCCGATATCAACAGTGACCTGATTGAAATACCCGGGATGATCATCCAGCCTCTGGCAGAAAACGCAGTCGTACATGGGTTATCGTCACTCGGTGGAAAGGGAAAGCTTAGCATTAAAGTAGATCGGTGCAAGTACAAAATCTGCGTTTATGTAACAGACAACGGAACCGGCCTGTCGCAACAAAAGGAGGACAAACTGAGCCAAAAAGGCTTTGGATTAAAACTTGTACAGGAACGCCTGGCTATTTTAAACCACACAAACAAACAGGCCCGACTGACGGTGGAAAATAACAGTGAAAAAGCCGGAACAACTGCTACTCTAATAATACCGGTTGATTAAATTTAAAGACATACAAATGAGCATTAAAAGCATTATAGTTGACGATGAACCAAAAAGCAGGAGAAACCTGCGCGACCTGCTTACTGAATATTGCAAACAGGTAGAAATTATTGGCGAAGCAGCATCGGCTCCCGAAGCGTTGAAATTGCTGCAACAAACACAGCCTGATTTATTGTTCCTCGACATTGAAATGCCGGGCGGTTCGGGTTTCGACCTGCTAAAATCACTAAATGACCAGTTTTTCGAAGTGATTTTTGTTACAGCATTCGACAAATACGGCATTCAGGCTGTAAAGTTTTGTGCCATCGACTACATACTTAAGCCCATTGATATATTTGAACTTTCGAAGGCAGTTGAAAAGGCTTCAACTCAGATTAACCGAAAAAAAGAAAACCAGCGCCTGGCAGAACTTGTAGCCAACATTGACCGCGCTGACGAAGAAAAACGCCTGGCCCTTCCCTTATCCGAGAAAATTGAATTTGTTGTGATCAAACACATTATCCGCATGGAGGCCGATGGCAATTATACGCGTATTTTTATTGAAGGCAACAAAGAATATATGGTATGCAAAACGCTGAAAGAATACCATGAAATACTTGAGGCCTACGGCTTTTTGCGAACCCACCAGTCTCACCTTATCAACTGCCAAAAGATATCAGCCTACGTAAAATCCGATGGAGGCTATATTTTAATGGAAGGTGGGGATAATGTTCCCATCTCGCGCCAAAAAAGAGAAGAAGTGCTGAAAAGAATACTTTGAAATACCAAACACCACTTTCAGAATATACATAAGAATTTGAAGCTTAAATTGTAATAAAATAAGCGGTTCGTATAAACAGAACAGGCATAATACTTGTTATTGCAATTGTTTTTTCAAAATGAGTCATAACGATATTTATCAGCTTTTTGATGACAAATTTGACTAATTTTGTGTTTTTTAAGGATCAAATAATTAGTTTGACAATCTCAGAATTGAAATGCTACACAGAAGTCCCGTAACTTTCGCACGAATTAATTATGTATAATTTCAATATATTATCATGAAACACATATTCTATTTGCTGGCAGTTTCGCTCTTGGTATTTACAGCGTCCTGTACAGGTACTAAATCAACAAAAAATGATGAAATGAAGGATAATCCTTTACTCAGTTCGAGTGACCTTCCGTATGGTGCACCGGATTTTACAAAGATTAAAAATGAAGACTTTCAGCCCGCCATTGAACAGGGAATGAAAGAACAGATGGAGGAGATTAATGCAATCGCCAACAGCAAAGAAGAGCCAACATTTGATAATACATTTGTAGCTCTTGAAAAAAGCGGACAAACACTGCATCGTGCGTATGGTGTTTTTAGTTTGTTGGCAGGAGCCAATACCAATCCGGATATACAGCGTATTGAAGAGGAGGAGGCACCGAAGCTGGCAGCCCATTCGGATGCAATATTTTTGAATGATAAACTTTTTAAGCGGGTTAAAAAAATCTATAATGAACGCGAAAGTCTTAATCTGGACCCTGAATCAAAAAGGCTTGTAGAATACTACTATCAGAGGTTTGAACTGGCGGGAGCTAATCTTTCAGATGAGCAAAAGGCAGAACTTAAAAAACTGAATGGCGAGGAGGCAACATTAAGCGCGAAGTTCAGCAATAAATTAATCGCCGCAGCAAAAGCAGGAGCATTGGTTGTGGATGATAAAACTCAGTTGGCTGGATTATCGGATGCAGAACTGGAGGCTGCAGCAAATCGAGCAAAGGATGCCGAAAAAGACGGAAAATATTTAATTCCGCTTCAGAATACAACGCAGCAACCGGATCTGCAATACTTAAAGAACCGTGATACCAGACATAAGTTATTTGAAGCCTCGTGGAACAGGGCAGAAAAGAACGATAGCAACGATACAAGAGCTATCATCATACGTCTGGCTGAAATTCGGGCTCAACAGGCAAAAATACTTGGATTTAAAAATTATGCCGAATGGGCGCTTAAAGATCAAATGGCAAAAACACCGGAAGCTGTCAACAAGTTGCTGAACAGATTAACACCCGATGCCATGGCAAAGGCCAAGGTAGAAGCGGCAGACATACAGGCTTTGATCGACAAGCAGAAAGGTGGATTTAAACTGGAACCATGGGACTGGAATTTCTATTCGGAGCAGGTTCGCAAAGAAAAATACGATCTGGATGAAAGCCAGATAAAGCCCTATTTTGAGTTGAATAATGTTCTGGAGAACGGTGTTTTCTATGCGGCGACTCAATTGTACGGAATTACATTTAAAGAGCGTAAAGATATTCCTGTTTACCAGGATGATGTTCGCACGTTTGAATTGTTTAACGAAGATGGTTCATCCATTGGACTGTTCTACTGCGATTATTACAAACGCGACAATAAATCTGGCGGTGCATGGATGGGAAACATTACTGAGCAGTCTAAGTTGTTGGGCGACAAACCGGTGATTTACAACGTTTGTAACTTCACCAAACCGGCTCCGGGTCAGCCTGCACTAATTAGCTACGATGATGTAACCACGATGTTCCATGAGTTTGGGCATGCCCTGCACGGATTTTTTGCTGACGAAGAATATCCAAGTATTTCAGGAACCAACGTTTCCCGTGATTTTGTAGAACTTCCATCACAGTTTAATGAGCACTGGGCATTATATCCGAGCGTGTTTGCACATTATGCCAAACATTATAAAACCGGTGAACCGATGCCGGAATCGCTCGTTAATAAGATTAAAAAATCTGTAACATTTAACCAGGGCTATGCCTTTACCGAGTTACTGGAGGCATCAAAACTGGATATGGCCTGGCACACGATCAGTGCAGGACAAAAAATTGAAGATGCCGATGCATTTGAATTGAACGCCTTAAAGGAAGCAGGTGCTTATATGAAAGAAGTACCGCCACGTTACCGTTCAAGCTACTTTCTGCACATTTGGGGGAATGGCTATTCGGCAGGTTATTATGCCTATACCTGGGCTGCCATGCTGGATAATGATGCCTTTGAATGGTTCAAGGAAAACGGTGGATTGACCCGTGAAAACGGACAACGTTTCCGTGATATGATCCTGTCACGTGGCAACTCAGAGGACCTTGAAAAGATGTATAAGGATTTCAGAGGTAAAGATCCGGAAATTGAGCCTTTGTTAAAATCAAGGGGTTTATTATAAAACTTTAATCAGTTTAGTCAGGGTCTCACTTCAGGTGAGGCCCTGACTTTTTTTTGTCTAATATTTTTTCATCCGCCTGCTAAAACTTTCACGATAATTTTTACCAATTGGAAGGGTTTTATTATCCAGTTTTACCCGATGATTTTCAAATGATTTTATTTTTCTGACAGGAACGATATATGACTTATGGATTCGTATAAATTCTTGTTCAGGCAGCTTTGCCAAAAATTCTTTCAGGCTGGTATAAACGATTAATTTGGTTTTATTCACCATCACGTTAATATAATTTCCCAATCCTTCAATGTATTCTATTTCACGTATTTTTACCTGATAAATTTCCTTGCCGCTTTTTATTTGAATGATATCTTCCGGAACATTGGATCGTTGCATAGTAGATGATTGATTATGATCTGATACGTTTAATTTCTCCTTTGCTTTCAGGACAGATTTTAAAAAACGGTCAAATTCAAAAGGTTTCAGCAAATAATCTATGGCGTCCAGTTCATAACTTTCAACAGCATATTCTGAATAAGCGGTTGTGAAAATTACCATTGGGCTGTTCTTTAATACTTTCAATAATTCAGTCCCGGTAATATCCGGCATGTTAATATCCAGAAAAACAAGGTCGCAGTCATTTTCAGACAAAAAGCTGATGGCTTCCAGCGGATTTCTGAATTTATTAACTAATTGAAGGAAGTCTATTTTACCAGCATAGTTTTCAATTATGTCCAGCGCCCTCGGTTCATCGTCAACTGCGATACAAATCATTACAGACTTTTTATTTTTAGTTTAACACTGTACGTTTGCTTATCAGATTCTATAATTAAATCATAATTATTCCGATATATTAAATCCAGCCTTTTTTTAACGTTGATCAATCCAATCTTCTTTTTAGCTTCTCCTTTTTTTGAGGTATGATTTGTATTTTCTACGGTAAAGTTCAGCACATCGTTTACTATACTAATGAGAATATTTATTTTAGAAGATTTTTTATAGTCAATCCCGTGTTTGAACGCATTTTCAACAAAATTGATCAGCAAAAAAGGAGGGATGTTAAACTGCCGGGGATCACCGGTTGTTTTGAAGGATACTTCAATATTATCGTCTTCCATAAAGCGTAATTTCTGAAGCTCGATATAACTTTTGAGATATTCAATTTCTTCGGTAAGTTTAACGATCGACTTATCAGATTTGTCCAGCATAAACCGCATTAAAGTTGAAAGTTTTGCCAGGCCCGAAGCCGTTTCGGAATCATTATTTTTTAAAGCGACAGAAAACAAGTTATTAAGTGAATTGAATAAAAAATGCGGACTTATTTGTGACTTAAGATAGTTAAGTTCCAATCTCAGGTTTTCTTCAGCAAGTTTTCGTTTTACAATTTCATTGTTAATCCAGTCTTTTATTATGGCGTATAAAATGGATAGCACCATGAAAGATAAATTGATAAGAGATGTGACAATTATTTCTCCGGTTTGAGGCACAACGCGTATGTCCGGCAAAATTTGTTTTGCAAATAAAAAGTCAAAGGCATTTTCGAGGACACTAAGTATTATCAGGGTAACAGAAATTAGTGAAACATATCCTATAAGGGATAGTTTTCCCGATTTGAATTTTGGAAATAAATACAGCAGGTTCAAATAGAATAAAACAATATTGATGAAAGTTCCCAAAATGATGGGAACATCCATCAAATTACCATTCAGATAATGAAACGTCAGCGCATTAAAATGGATAAATAAAAATGTAGCTCCTATCCAGCATAAGGAATGCACTGTTAGTTCAACGTATTTGATGCTACTATTTTTCATGCAGGTTTTAAAGGTAAATAATAGCTGTGATTAATAAGAATTATTTATTCAAAATATAAATCATTCTATGTGAACGGTCAAATATTCAATATAACACGCATATATGTTTGTAAATGCAGTTCAAACAGGACCCGGTATCATTGGAATAAATAATTTGTTTACAGCTGCAAAGAATCGTTGATTTGAACTCAATTTAAAGTCAAAAATGAATAACCATGAAACGATCTAAAATCTTTTTTCCTTTGCTGACACTCATTTTTGTTGGGTATATAAATAACCTTTATGCCCAAGAAAACCTGCAGCAACAAACCGATGAATACATAAATGCCTATGTAGAAATGAATCTTTTTAATGGTTCTGTTCTAATTGCAAAGGGGAGTGAAATCTTAGCCAGTAACGCTTATGGATTGGCCAGTTACGAATTCTGCATTCCCAATGTTGCAGAAACAAAATTCAGAATAGGCTCATTAACCAAGGGATTTACTGCTGTTGCAATTATGCAGTTATCAGAAGATCATAAATTGTCTTTGGAAGATAAACTCAACAGGTTTATTCCGGATTATCCACGTGGTGATGAAATTACCATAAAAAATCTTCTGACACATACTTCGGGGATCCCAAATCATACAGAGTTTTCGGATTATAACCGTGACAGAAGGGTTTATCATTATGATGTGACGGAAACAATAAGCACATTTAAGAATAAGAAACTGGATTTTAACCCGGGTGAAAAATCGGCTTACAGCAATTCAAATTATATTTTGCTGGGCTATATCATTGAGAAGGTGAGCACTATGTCGTACGAAAAATATATTAATGAAAATATTTTTCAACCACTGAAAATGCTTAATTCGGGTTTTGAACATCCGGATAATATCATTAAAAATTTTTCCGGCGGGTATATTTTGCAAAATAATGAATTGCACAAATCGCATTACCGGGATATGTCAAATGCCCAGGCATCAGGTGCTTTGTATTCTACTGTAGGCGATTTGTACCTTTGGGACAGAGCATTGTATTCTGATAAAATAATTGGTGAAAAATCGCGGTATTTATTGTTCAACGAATATAAGAACAACTTTACATATGGCTGGGGGATTGTAAATGTTTACAAGCACAAAATGATAGCATTGGCAGGAGAAACAGATGGTTTCAGGGCAAATATCAGCCGTTTTCCTGATGATGATTTATGTATTATTGTACTTTCCAATTTTGAACATACGCCTTTAAATCGAATTAACAGAGATTTGATTGCCATGGTTTTTGGTGAAAAATATGCAATTCCGGAGATTCAAAAAACGATTGCTTTACCCCATGAAATTATGCAGTCTTACGAAGGAGCTTATGAAGTTAGTCCGGGATTCAACTTTAATATCATAGTTGAAGATAAGCGCTGTTTTTGTCAGCCAACCGGCCAGTCAAAACTGGAATTATTCGCCATAGCAGAGAATGAGTTTTTTATTCCGGAAGCTGATGCTATCATCCATTTTACAAAGAAAGATTCTTCAAAAACTGAAAAATTAATTCTCAAACAAGGAGGTAGGGAAGTTGCCGCATTTAAAATAAACTAAAGCTGTTGAAGACAATAAATATCTGAATCTTTAAACGTGCTTTATCATGGATTTTATTGACACATATCTTTAGTGATACAAAATATATTCAGCCACATCCGGTAGTTGCTAAAATGCAAAACCTGATGTGGCTGTTACTAAAAAAATATGGCCTCTTTTATAGGGTATTCAAAATTTTGGTTCGGATGCAATTTGTTCTATTGGCTTAGCCTTATTCATATCGCAATGCTTCGACCGGATTTTTAGTTGCAGCCTTCCAGGATTGAAATGATACAGTCAATAAAGCAATTCCCAAAGCCAACATACCAGCCAAAGCAAAAATCCACCAGCTTAGGTTCGTTTTGTAAGCAAAGTTATCCAACCATTTATTCATGGTATACCATGCTATTGGCGTAGCAAGAATAAAAGCAATTGCTACCCATTTGATAAAATCTTTGTTAAGCATAATCATCACTTCTGAGATTTTAGCACCATTTACTTTGCGAATGCCAATTTCTTTGATCCGCCGCTGGGAAGAAAAAATAACCAGACCTAAAATCCCGGAACAGGATATTACAATTGCCATGATGGCAAAAATGCCAATGGATTTTGCAAGTTGTTCTTCCTGTATATATTGCTTTTGGAACCAATCATCATAAAATTCATATGTTAAAGGATACTGGGGTAGCAAACTTTTCCATTCGCTTTTTATATATTCCATAGCTGGATTTATGGACCCTCCTCCCAACTGAACACTCAAATTGGTTGGTCTGGTGTTGGTAAAAACGATGCAAAGAGGTGCAATCGCTTCATGTAACGAGCTAAAATTAAAATCATTTACAACAGCTATAATTTTAAATCCTTCCGGCCTCCAATTGTTAAATTTCTTATTATCCAGATCATTCCATTCAAAATATTCGTAGGCTGATTTGTTTATCATACAAACATTGCCATAATCGCCAGGCATTAAATCCCTTCCTTTTATTATTTTTAAGTCAAAAGTTTTTAAGAAGGATGTATCTGCTCTAATATAAGAAACAGCCATATTCTTATCGGGTTTATCAGCGATGTTTGGAGATGCATGAGAGCCAACATCCCACGGGGTACCTTCAGAGGCTGTAATACTATTTATATAAGGGGAAGACTTTAATCGGTCAAAAAATACAAGTGCTTTTGAATAATCCTGGGAATTTATGTTTGGCAAGGTAATGTTTAAAAGCTGATCTGATTTAAATCCCGGGTCTTTATGTTTTACATAATCGATTTGTCTTGTAATCACAGAGATACAAATTATCAATACAATAGAAGCAGCAAATTGAAAAATGGCAAGGGCCTGTTTAACGTGACTGTCCCCTTTTAATGGCAACATATTGGAATTAACCGACGGGGTATTCTTCAAATATTTCACCATCATAAAGCACCCGATACCACTTAGTAAACCCAAAATAAAGAATGCTGAAATAATGATCAAACCTGTTGGGAAGGACCAGAGTATTCTCAAACTGAAATCTCCGTTAAAAAGCATGTAATACAAAGGGCTCATCAGGAATAATATAAATACACCAATTGCCAGTGCAATAGAAGTCAATAATAGTGATTCAGCAACAAATTGGAATTTCAAGTTTTTCAGGGTTGCACCAAGTATTTTCCTGACAGATATTTGCCGAAATTGCATCGAATATCGGGAAACCGTCAGATTCATATAATTAATTAATGAAAGTACCAGTATAATAAGGGCAATGCCTGATAATAGTTTTATCAAAGCCAGATTTCCTTTTTTTGTTGCACTCCCTTTGCCGGTAGTGTGGTCTCTGAGGTAGATATCTTTTAATGGTAGCAAAGTTAGCGATTCAACATAACGTTTATATATATCGTTATTCTGAAGCTTTTGTGCAAAAGCTGCGACATCTGTATTTCTACTTAGTTGAACGTAAATGGTAAATGGCCATCGATACGAACTTTGGTCTTCTAAACTTCTTGCTCCAAATGCAAATTTGAATTTACTATTTTGGGCATTTACAAGCAGATCGGCGTAGATACTTGAATTTTCAGGGAAGTCGTATAAAATACCTGATATGGTGACAGGTTCATTTTTTGCATTAATTATGATCTCTTTGCCCATTGGATCTTCATTTCCAAAAATCCTTTCAGCAGTACTTTCTGTTATGACTGCTGAATTGATATTTGTAAAAGCATGTTTTGGGTCACCTTCTTTAAAGACGAAGGAAAACGTTTTAAAAAAATTATTGTCAACCGACATGATATCATTCAGGTAAAATCCCTGATCATTCACCCTGACCGGTAATTGCATATCCAGTCTCTGACTGATACAGGCGTCCTCTACTTCTGCAAAATTTGAAGACAAAATATCTTTTACCCGGTAATCTATCCTGCTTGAGTTTTTATCATCCACCAATCTGTATATATTATTATAATTTTGGTGAAACCTGTCATAGGAAAACTCATTCAATACATAAATAGTCAAAGCAAGGCATACAGAAATACCAAATCCGAAGCCTATGATATTTATCAAAGAAATCAATTTGTTTTTCATTAAACTTCTGTATGCCGTTCTAATATTATGTAATGCCATGATGTAAATTTTAATGTGTCTCTGGTTTGATTACTCAATTTCATTATTCCTCAAAAGAAGGAATTATTTAAGCTCTAATTATTCATATCGCAATGCTTCGACCGGATTTTTACTTGCAGCCTTCCAGGATTGAAACGAAACTGTCAGTAACGCTATGCCCAAAGCCAGCATACCAGCCAAAGCAAATATCCACCAGCTTAGGTTCGTTTTGTAAGCAAAGTTCTCCAGCCATTTATTCATGGTGTACCGGGCGATAGGGGCGGCAATAACAAAGGCTATGACTACCCATTTTACAAAGTCTTTATTGAGCATGGTCATCACTTCTGAAATTTTGGCCCCGTTTACTTTACGTATACCTATTTCTTTGATTTTTAATAAAGAAGAGAAATAGGATACACCCAGCAAACCAAGAACAGCTATCAATATTGAAAGCAGGGTGAGCAAATTAATAATATTACTAAACCTTACCTCGTCGCGATAGACCGATTTAATACGCTGGTCAAAAAATTCGTATTCGAAGATGGTTTCGGGGAGGTATTTTTTAGTCATTTTTTTCATCAATTCAACCGTTTCAGAAGGATTACCGGTAAATCGTATAATTGCATGCGAGATTTTATCAGGGGCGTAGTGTGCCACAAAGGGCGTTATTGACATTTGCATTGATTTGTTGTGAAAGTCATTAACTACACCACAAATCTGATAATTTTTGCCTCCAAGTTTAATTGTTTCCTTCAGTGGATCTGTTATGCCACGTTGGTCGATAAGAGTTTGGTTTACAATGCATTGGTTTGAGGCATTTTCTTTAAAATCATGACCCTTAATGAAGGATATTTCCAACGTTTTGAAAAAATCATTATCAACATTGATAAACTCTGTTGTTTTTATTTGCTGGTTACCCATACTATCGGTAAATACTTCACCATATATTGTACTAAATTCAGACAGAGGAAGAGAGTTTGTCGCTGCCACATTTTTGATGTTTGAGTGCCTTAATATCTCGGATTTAAAAAGCTTGTAAGCATGAATATCGCCGGGTGCAATATTCATTGAAATGAGAGATTCTTTGTTGAAGCCAATATCGCTTTCACGCATAAAGGTAAGTTGTTTTTGAATAAACATTGAAGCCGAAATCAAGGCAATAAATGCTATTAACTGGAAGGTTAACAGTGAATTAAAAACAATTTTTCCGGTCCTTCCTTTACTGTATTTATTTTGTAGAATTTCAATTGATTTAATTTTTCCACTAACGAATTGATTAATAAATGTTGACAGTAAAATGACAGATAATAAGCATAGTATTACCGCGGGAATGAATTTATTTGAATCCAAACTGGCATTAAAAGCCACATCATTGCCGACGAAATTGAGAAAGTAGGGCTGTGTAAGTTTAAACAATCCGAGTGTAATGATCCCGGCTATAAAAGAGTAGATTAAAGCAGAAGTTGAGTTTTTAAGCAATAAATGGAATGCTTTAGCACCAGAAATTTTTTCAATTCCCCAGTAACGCAGCTGCCGTGTTTTTTCAATCGTTGATAAAAGAACATAATTGATAATTGAAATCAGGAGGATTAATATACCCAATGTTGTAAAGATTCGAAGACGTTTGTTGACGTGTAATTTGCTAAGCACCGTTAATAGAATCTTTGGTGTACGTTTTAGCTTGGCAAGTCCGGCATATTCCTGTGATAACTTATTGGCAAACGCTGAAGGTTCAGTTCCGGGAAGGAGTTCTACATAGTTTTTACATTGGTAGTTCCAGTCTGATTTATAATCGTTTTTTCCCTGTGTTTGCATAAAGTGCGGCAGGCTTCCGATCCAATGCAAGCAAACATTAGAATTGCTTGGCGGATTTTCAATGACTCCGGAAATTGTATACTCAATTGGTCGGTCATTTACAATAAGAGAAACAGGGGTACCAATAATGTCGATCCTGCCAAAGTATTTCTTTGCAATGTCTCTCGATATTATTAACGGATTTGGATAATTAAAGCTCTCCCCTGCATTTCCCGCGATAAAATCGAAGCGGAAGAAGTTGAAAAAATCCTGTTCAACAAATCCAATTTCCGAATAGTCTGACTTGATAAGATTGTCTTCCTGTTTTATATATACAGGTGTTTTTTTGATATCGAAGCTTGTGCTCTTAACTACTTCAGGATAATGATCAGCCAGAGAGTTGAATAGTACATAGGGTAAAGGAGATTGAAAATAGGCTTCGCCAAACTGGTCTCTGCTTTCCAGACTAAACTTGTTTTCGGCAGAATCCTGAAAATGATCGAAACTTGTTTCATGCAGCACATAGTAACCTGTTACCATAAAAACCCAAAGTCCAATTGTCAGCCCTGCTATTTTAAGAACTGAAATATATTTGTTCTTCATCAGGTTGCGAAGTTCTCTGATAAAATATTGTTTAATCATTTTATATTATATTTTAGCTGTGTGATCTTGTTATAATATCTATTCTTTTAATAAATCTTTTATTCATATCGAAGTGCTTCGACCGGATTTCTGGTTGCAGCTTTCCAGGACTGAAATGAAACGGTCAGTAATGCAATTCCTAACGCCAGCAAACCAGACAGGGCAAATATCCACCAACTGAGCGTGGTTTTGTAGGCAAAGCTTTCAAGCCATTTATTCATGGCGTACAAGGCAATTGGTGTGGCAATCACAAAAGCAATGGTGACCCATGTCACAAAATCTTTGTTGAGCATGACCAGTACTTCTGAAACTTTGGCTCCGTTGACTTTTCTTATGCCTATTTCTTTAGTTCGTTGAATCGTTGTAAATGATACCAGGCCAAACAATCCTAAACATGCGATGACAATAGCCACAAATAAAAACGAAGTGATAATTTGGCTGAATTGCCGGTCTTGCTCATAGAGTTCTTCGTATTTCTTGTCTAAAAAATGATATTCAAAAGGAACATCTGGTGAAAATTCGTTCCACACCTTGCTTATGTATTTCATGGTTTCGGGAACATTGTTTCCACTGATTTTTATATTTGCTGTACCTATTGATCCGGGATGATAATAGAGCATAAACGGATCCAGCTTGTGGTGGAACGACTGGAAATAGAAATCCTTAATTACGCCGACCACTTTGGCGACCCGGTCATACATAAAAACTTCCGTGCCAATAACGTTACTGCTATCCAATCCAAAAGCCTTTACAGCAGACTCACTCAGTATTACTGTTTGATATCTGTCTGTACTCATGTCCCACGAAAAATTTCTGCCCTGAACAAGTTCCAGCCCCATTGTTTCAATAAAATCCGGATCAGCAGGCAATTCCTGAAAATATCTGCTCGTACCGTTTATATCGCGCGTGAGTGTTACACAGTACTGACCAAGCTCGCATTGCGACCCGCTTACACTTTTAATATTGGGGTTCTTCAATAATTTCTGTTTGAATTCATTGTAAGGTCGATACAGATTTTTATTCAGTTGGGCGTAAATGATTTGATGATTATCAAATCCCAGATCTTTATTATTCAGGAAGTTAATTTGTTTTGCAATGACAAATACGCTGATTATTAGAGCAATGGAAATAGTAAATTGAAAAATAACCAGTGATTGCCGGGTAAAGTTCCTGTCCTTTTTTGGGAGAGAAACCTTTGTTGTATTCGCTGAAATATTTGAGGTAAGTTTTAAAGCCGGATATAGCCCTGCAATAATCCCAACAATTACAGACGAGAGTATGAGAAAGAAAATAGCACCAGGGTGTTTGATGTAATTCAGTGCGAAATTGATATGCAACATTCCGCTAATTAATGGTTTGCCGGCCATAATTAAAAGCAAGGCAACTAATAATGCAGCAAATGAATACAAAACTGACTCTATCAGAATATATGATACAAGCTTGTATCGGCTGGCTCCATTAATCTTTCTGATGAACAACCCTTGATATACAGAAAACAGTTTTGCGATAGACAGATTGATGTAGTTGACTATGGCAATAAGTATTATTAACAGGCCAATGATTGAAATATAGCCTACCAATTGCTTCCTGCTGTTATTATAGAAATGTAGATCGGTTATTTTTACCAATCCCAGTTTTCGTTTAGCTGCCTCCGGACTTTTGGGATCAAGTCCGTAAACATATTGCTCTACATTGGTTCCGAATTCTGCAAGTTTGCTTACAAAAGCATTTTCATTTGTACCTTTTTTTAAAAGGAGATACATGTTGCAATAACCGTCACGCCAATTTTCATCAGGCATCATTCCATTGGGTTTGATAGTATTTAAAGTGGCAAATGGAATTATGGCATCAAACTTCAGGTTTGAATTTGAAGGAAAATCAGCCACAACTGACTTAACCGATAACGTCAGTTCTTTTGAAGGAAAAGTTGCTACATAATGAATTGTTTTTCCTTCAACATCAGTTTTTCCAAAAATCTTTAATGCCAGCTCCTTTGTAAGAACTATGCTATTGGGCGCATCCAGTGCCGTTTTTAGGTTACCACATATCGTGTTGCATGTAAAAATATCGCCAAAATCGCTGTTGGTGTATAATACATTTTTCACTTTGATGGCATCATTGTCGTCGATGTTGTTCATATATCCTTCGGCATCGGTTGACGTACGCACTATTTTTTCTATTTCAGGAAATTCATTTTTTACAGAATTAAACAGTGGCGGTACTATTGAAAAGTTTTCTCCCTGGCTTACTTTGTAAATTCTGTCATTATTTTTATTAAATCCGTCATAACCCAGTTCGTAACTTACCCATATCGAAGTGAGTATGACACAAATGATCCCAACGGCTAATCCTAAAAGATTAATGATGGAAAACACGGGGTTCTTGGCGATACTCCTTAATGATGTTTTAATATGATTCGAAACCATTTTAGTGTGTTTTATTATTTCTGATGTGAATTTGAATTAATATTTACATTCATCTGATCATCTTTTTATTCATATCGAAGTGCTTCGATCCCGATACGCTTCGCTATCGGCCCCGATTATTCGGGGGTCACTCATACCTGAGTGCCTCAACAGGATTTCTTGTAGCTGCTCTCCAGCTCTGCCAGCTTACAGTCAATAATGCAATTCCCAACGCCAGCAAACCGGCCAGGGCAAAAATCCACCAACTCAGGTTGGTTCTGTAAGCAAAGTTTTCGAGCCATTTGTTCATGGCATAGTATGCAATTGGCGTTGCAATCACAAAAGCAATCAGCACCCATTTTACAAAGTCCTTGTTGAGCATGGTCAATATTTCCGCTATTTTGGCGCCATTGACTTTTCGAACACCTATTTCTTTCTTTTTCTCATCCATTTTTAAATAGGTGATTCCAAGTAATCCTATTACAGATATAAATAAAGCTATAAAGGCAGATACTGGTACTGTTCTTCTTAGCATTAATTCTTTTTTGTAAAGGGCAGAGATTTTATCATTTAAGAAGGAATAATCAAAATAGGTGTCGCCATAAACTTCGTTCCATTTTTGCTGAATAGTTTCAATTGTGTGTTTATTGGTATGATTCATCTTAACCAGAATAGTACTTGCACCAAGGGAATTGGATCTGTCGATGCCTGTATATATACATAATGGCTCGATTGACCTGTGGAGCGATCTGAAGTTAAAATCTTTTATTACTCCAATTACTTTATAGGTTTCACCTGATGAACGGGTAAAAACCGAACCAATTGGATGATCTTCAATACCATATACTTTTAATGCTTTTTCATTTAATAAAATAGAATTTGCAGGAGTCTTTTCGGAAAAAAACTCACCTTCAACCAATTTTAAGTTAAGAACATGATTCATTTCTGAATCGCAGTTATAGTATTGTGGGGAATATGAAAAACCATCCGGTGAGTCTTTAAGCTGTAAATCTTTTGTGGGTAGGGCAGTTCCCGGATATGCATTCGCTACCGAGACTGCTTTAATTCCGGGAAGTTTTCTTAATTGATCTGCCAATACGAAAGCTTTTGCCCTGTCTCTGTTTGTTCGGTGAATAATCATCACATTTTCTTTATCAAATCCTAAATAATGTGTTGTGATTAAATCAACCTGATTATTAATTACGATAAAAAATATTAATATGATTATCGCGACCATAAACTGAAGCCCAACGAACAGTCTGTTTCCTAATATCTTATGCTCCTTAATGTTTACAGTACTTTTTAATATTGAATATGGTATTCTCTTTATATTTAAATAGGTCGGTAGGAATCCGCATATGAATGCAATTAACATTCCGCCAACCAGCAATAAAAGATACAACACCAAGCCTATGTTGCTATTACCATACTTAAATGTTTCATTAATACCAGTTGAAAAAACTTTATAAATTATTAATGCTATTATAGCTGAAACAGAATAAACTAAAAACGACTCGATAAAAGACTGAAAAGAAATTACGAATTTATTTGATCCGCAAATTTTCTTAATCCCAACAGAAACACTTCTTCTTCGAAACGCACTAACATTGAAATTGATAAAATTGAAGCATGCAATAAACACCAATAAAGCTGAAATCAGTGAAATCAAGATTACATTACTAATATTGGCCTGTTCTTCAAAACCGGCAATATGGCTTGCATACAAATGAATTTTTGAAACAGGCATTAGTTTCAGGTTGATTGAATTACCCCTGCTAAACCATTCCTGAACATCCAACTGGTAAGCTTTTTCAACAAATGGAGTGAGCCTGTTGGTGATAAAAGATTGCATTTTGTGCTCGAAATTTTGTGAGTCTGCCCCCTTTCTCAGCTTTATATACGTGGTAAACATGTATCCATCCAGATCATATTTATCACGATTACCGGAAATGGTCGAAAGCGATCCTATCAAATCAAACTGTAAATGTGAATTTTCAGGATAATCTTTAAAAACGGCTTTTACTTCATATTCCTTACTGTTTATTTTAAGTGTCTTACCTAACGGATCTTCATTTGCAAAATACTTGAATGCACATTTCTGACTAATACAAACCTGATTAGGAGATTGGAGTATGGATTGTTTAAATCCATTTAGAAAGTCAACCTTAAACAAACTGAAAAAATCAGGATCGACAAGCAAAAGATTATCTTTAAATTCTTCTCCATCAACTTTTTTTACAATACTCTCCTCATATTTACATGTTCTGGCCATGGTCTCCACGTCAGGATAATCTTCAGCCATATATGTACCTAGTCCATATGGAGTTTGAATATATTGATCCCTTACACCTTCATCGGTTTCATCAATATACACGTTATAGATTCGTTGATAATTATCGTGAAACCGGTCAAAAGATAATTCATGCCTTATATGAGAAAAAATGAATAACAGGGATGACAAAGCCAGTGTCAGTCCAATGATATTGAATACTGATATTACTCTATTTTTAAGTAAGCTTCGAAAGGAGTATTTTAGGATAAATTTAAACATAATTCATTTAGTTTTAAGTTATTCATATCTCAATGCTTCGACAGGGTTTCTCGTAGCAGCTTTCCAGGATTGAAAGGAAACTGTCAGTAACGCTATGCCCAATGCCAGAAAACCGGACAGGGCAAAAATCCACCAACTCAGGTTTGTTTTGTAGGCAAAGTTTTCAAGCCATTTATTCATGGCGTAATATGCAACTGGTGTGGCAATAAGAAAGGCCAATGCTACCCATTTTACAACATCTTTGTTGAGCATAGTCATTACTTCAGTGATTTTTGCTCCGTTAACTTTGCGGATACCGATTTCTTTACTCCGTTGAAGCGTTGAATATGAAATCAAACCAAACAAACCCAAACAGGCAATACAAATGGCCAGAATGGAGAAAGCTTTCATCAAGATTCCAAATTCTTTTTCCGATCGATATAGTTTATCGAAAGTTTTATTCAAAAAGCTATACTCGAAAGGAATTCCGGGGGAGAACTGCTGCCATGTTTTTTTAATGGCGGTAATTGATCCTTCGATATTTTGTGTACTTACTCTAACATTAATACACGAATTCCAGTCTAAATTGCAATAAATGCATGGTTTAATTTCGTGCTGCAATGAGTTGTTATGAAAATTTTTTATTACTCCAACAATTTCCATATCATGATCGAAAAAGTCAATTTTAGTTCCAATGGGGTTATCCAATTCAAAGTCCTTTGCAAATTTTTCGTTAATCAGAATTCGCTCCCTGTCGGCCTGATTTTTCCATGAAATATTTCTGCCGCTCAATAACTCTATTCCCATTGTTTTGATAAAATCAGGATCGATAGTGGTTGCGTAATACGTTTTGTACTTACCGTTTATTTTGTATCTGGTAGTCATATTTAACTCCATTCCCATGTGGTGATTTGTTCTGCAAACACTTTCAATTCCGGGGTTGCTGGTTAGGGCTTGCTTAAAAGAATCGTAATGTTTGTTTATTTCGTTGCTTTGAGTAAAATAGATAATTTGTTCAGGAGAGAAGCCAAGCTTTTGGGATTGCATAAATTTGAGCTGGCCTGAAATAACAAGTACACTGACAATCAAAGCAATAGATACAGCAAACTGAAAAACGACCAAAGAATACTTCACGCCAACTCTTCTTTTGCTCTTCCATACCTCATTCCTGAAAGCGCTCATTGGCTTTAACGAGGTAAGATAAACGGCAGGATAGATACCCGAAATAGTTCCAATGAATATTATTCCCAAAAGGAAAAACATAATGATGGGAATGGTCACTTTATGATCCAGAATGTTTTCCATGCCGGAAATATGGGAGAAAACAGGGTGAAGTACAAAAATCAGTAGCACGGCCAACAGTGAGGAAATCAGGGTGATTAATACAGATTCATTGATGAAGAGCCAAAATAAACCTGAACGACCAGAACCAACTATTTTTTTTACTCCTACTTCTTTAACTCTTGAATTAAACAGAGTAATTGACAGGTTCACATAATTAACAATAGCAATGGCAAGAATCACAAATCCAATAAAAAGCAGCACATATAACAATGAGCGTTTGTTGGTGTTGTGAAAATGGATTTGCTTTAATGGGACAAAACTTAACTGATATTCTTTTCCTACTTCCGAATTAATATCAATGTCCAACCTTTCTTTAACCGATTGTGCCCAAAAGTCTTCAATATCACTTTTTATTGATTCTAAATTCGTAGCTTTTATGAAAGTGTTAAAACCCCAGTTTCCCCAGTCTGATTCAAGCCTGCCTCTTCGAATATTGTTTGCAACTATGGTATTCATTGAAACAATCCCGTTATACTGAATGGATGAATTGAACGGAGCGTCCTTGATGACACCGGTAACAGTTAACGAATACTCAATATTTTGTCCTTTACTTTTGTAGGCTATTGGTTGGCCAACTGGATTATTATCTCCAAATAGTTTTTTTGCCATACTTTCTGAGAGCAAAATAGAATTAGGGTGTTGCAAAGCCGTTTTTACATCTCCCTCCAGGGATTTGAAATCGAAAAAGTCGAAAAAACTTTCATCGGCAAAAAGAAGGTCGGTACATTTAAACAAAGTGTTGTTTGTAGTAATGTACCCGTCTTCACCACCACCATACCAATCGGTATAGCGAAGCCCGTCTTCAATGTCAGGAAACTTGTCCTTAAGTTGATTTATAACCGGGGCAGGAATTCCGCCCGAATTTCCCAGGTAAAGCTTATAGATTTTGTTTTGGTTAGAATGAAATCCATCGAAACTAAACTGAGAATTAGCAAATAGTACGATCACAATAAAAGCGGCGATTCCCAAAGCAAACCCAATAACGTTTATTAGAGAATGTAATTTGTTCCGTTTAAGGTTTCTGAGCAATAATTTTAATTGTACTATATTCATCGTTTGTGTTTATAAAGGCATTATAATTATTCGTATCTTAATGCTTCCACCCCGACGATGCTGTCGGGATTTCGTTACTCATATCGAAGTGCTTCGACAGGATTTCTGGTTGCAGCCCGCCAGCTTTGCCAGCTCACAGTCAGCAAAGCAATTCCCAATGCTAATATTCCGGCCAAGGCAAAAATCCACCAACTCAGGTTGGTTTTATAAGCAAAACTTTCGAGCCATTTGTGCATGGCGTACCAGGCGACGGGTATGGCTATAATAAAAGCAATAGCCACCCATTTTAAAAAATCAGTATTTAGCATATTCATCACCTCCAAAATTTTAGCACCGTTTACTTTTCGGATGCCGATTTCCTTAGTTCGCTTTTCACAACTAAAAGAAATTAAGCCCCAAAGCCCCATACACGAAATAACAATTGCAATAGCAGCCAGAAAAGCAAATATTGTTTTAACACGTCTATCGTTTTCATAAAGCTTTGCATACGTCGAGTCCAAAAAGTAATATTCAAATGGAGCTTCGGGATAGAACGATTTAATGGTGTTTCTAACCTCTCCGATTAACTGGCTAACTCCAATTTTCGTATCGTCGTATTTTAGAAAGACATAGCTGGGTTTTCCTGAGTAAATATAAAATTCAGGTTGTATTTTTTCGTTGACAGATTTAAAATGGGCATTGTCGGTTACGCCTATTATTTTAAGTTCGCGGTCCATGGTTTTTAGTGTCATTCCTATAGGGTTCCTCCCGATTAGCCCTTCTGCTTGTTTGTTAATAATAACAGCCATTTCCTTATCACTTTCAATTTCATCTGAAAAATTTCGTCCCTCCAGCATCTTTAACTTCAGGAGCGGGATAAAATCATTGTCAACTTGATTTAGCGAAAAAATTGCAGGGTTATTTTTGTCTCTACCCTGCCAATCAACCTCCGCTGTGAACAATACAGTTGATGAAAAATAATTTTTCCCAGCAACCGACGTAATTCCAGGCAACTGTAAAAGCTTTTCTTTCAACGCCTGGTATTTTGTACTGCCTCCTGTTTTCAGCGGCAGGTAAACAATTTTTTGTTTGTCGAATCCGAGGTTAACATTCTGGATAAAATTTAATTGTTTTGAACTGATAATGGTTGCAGCTATTAAAATAATAGATATTGAGAACTGGGCAACGACCAATCCATTTCGTAAAAAACTACGACGAAAGAGCAAAACATTCTTTTTGAGGACATTTACAGGCGTGAAAGAAGCAAGATAAAATGCGGGATAAATGCCTGAAAGAATGGTTGTGAGAATTATAATTGAACCCAAAACAGCAATGTGAGCAAGATTTAGAAAATCAAAGGAAAGGCTCTTTCCTGAGAAACTATTGATGGCCGGAAGAATAAGATACAGAACCAGTAACGCAATAAACGTCGCGAGAGAAGAAACAAATAAAGATTTTTTTATAATGGTAAAAATCAGTCCCGATTTTTCTGCTCCTAATATTTTTTTGAGGCTATAAATCTTTAAATCATTTTCCGAAACGGCAGTTGAAAGATTTATAAAGTTGATACAAGCCAGCAGTAAAATAAATAAGCCGATAAAAGTGAATATATACACGTAACGTTTATCGCCAAGCCTTGTATAATCTTCGTCGGCAATGTTTTTCTGAAAATGGATTTCTCTCAGTGGCTGAATTAGTAACCGGTACTGGCTCTCTTTGTCAATGTTGTCGGGGATAAAGGTGTGTATCTTTGAAGCAAGCTGCTTGGGGTTTACATTTTTTGCAACCTCAATATAAGTATACAAACACTGGTTATTCCAGTTTCCCTTTTGCCTGTGAAATATATCGTTCCCGAGTTCTTCGGGAATCGCAAGGTCGAAACTGATATGAGAATTATAATCGATGTCTTTTATTACAGCTACTATTTTTACCGCGTGCCTGTTTATCTCAATGTATTTTTCAAGCGGGTCTTCTTCTCCAAAATATTTTTTTGCAGCTTTTTCAGAGACTATCGCCACATCTTTCTTCGATTTGAAACTCCGGGGAGAACCTTCGATAAACGGAAAAGAAAACATGTCAAAAAAGTCGCTGCTAACCATAGCCATTCCCTCTTCATTCAAATAATTATCACCGGCTTTAACAACTACGCGCCAGTCCATTTCAAAATTTGCTGCTTTTTCTACTTCGGGGAGTTTGTTTTTTAAAGCTTCGGCAAGCGGGGGCATAGTGGTTGCCGAATTAGAAAAACCATCCATGTGCGATTCTTCGGCAAGTATCCTGTATATTTGGTCTGCATTTTTGTTAAACGTATCAAATGACAATTCATCTTGAACCCAAAGCATGGCGACCAACATACTCAATATTCCCAAAGACAATCCGAGGATATTTATGATATTATAGTTTTTTTTATTAAAAAAACTACGCCAAAGTTTATTAATATTATTTTTCATGATAGTGGGTTTTCAATAAAAACAAATTTCATTCGTATCTCAGTGCCTCTACCGGATTCCTGGTTGCAGCCCGCCAGCTTTGCCAGCTCACAGTCAGCAAAGCAATTCCCAATGCCAAAATTCCGGAGAGTGCAAAGATCCACCAACTCAATGTGGTTTTATAGGCGAAACTATCAAGCCATTTATGCATGGCATACCAAGCCACAGGAGTTGCAATTATAAATGCTATAAATACCCACTTTACAAAGTCTTTATTAAGCATGGTTAAAACCTCTGAAACCTTAGCTCCATTTACTTTTCGTATGCCAATTTCTTTTATCCTGAGTTTTGTACCATAAAAACTTAAGCCAAACAAGCCCAGACAGGAAATAACGATTGCAATTAATGAACTGCCCTCCATTAATTTTTCAGTAGTTTGTTCCGATATATACAATTGATTTAAATCATTATCGAGAAAGCTTATGGTTGACAGGTCGTCAGGTACAATGGATTTTATTTTTTTGCTAATAGTTTTCACAGTAGCAGAACCGGAAGATGCATTTGTTTTGATGTACATGTAAGAACCTGAAGGCGCATAGGTATATACAAACGGTTTTATGCTGGAATATAAAGATTCAGTATGTATATTTTTAATTACGCCGATTATTTTTCCCTTTCGTTCGTAGGGTGTATCCTGAAATACAGACATATTTGTTCCAACCGGATTATTCAGGCCCATAGCTTTAACCGCTGCTTCATTAATTACAAACCCGTTGGTGGCATCACTGGAGAACTCTTTCGAAAAGAACCTTCCTTCAAGTAATTTAATGCCCAGTGTTTTAGCAAAATCATAATCAACATAATTTACCCCCATGTCAAAAATATTGTCTGAGCTTTTACCTTCCCAATCCGGGCTGCATGAAGCAATCCAGGTGGTTATAGGGTTTTGAGAGATGGCTACGCTGGAGACCTCAGACATTTGTAATAACTGCTGTTTTGCGGTTGCATAATCGCTTTTCAAATCAGCTTCCATGTTGACCACCAGAATATTTTCTTTATCAAAACCCAGATCTTTTTCCTGTACATACTGAAGTTGATGGCGAATAACTATAATACCGGTTATTAAAATAATGGTTAAAGCAAATTGAAAAACAACCAAGGCACTTCTGAATTGAATTTTTTGTGATGAACCGGAATTATTATTATGCTTTTGAGAGCGTATTAATATGCCGGTTTTATTTCTGAGAACGTTGATCGGTTTAGCCGATGAAAGGGAAAAAGCCGGATATAAACCTGATGATAGTCCAATACTTACAGTGATTCCCAGTAAAACGGCAATAGTATAAAAATTATAGTTAAAGTTGAGGTTAAGATTCAGAAGCAGATTAACGGCAGGCAGGATTAATTCCAGAAGAACAAGGGATAAGACTAAGGATACCAAAGCCAGCATTTGAGTTTCAAGCAGATACTGAAGAATGAGATGTTTTTTACGGGATCCCAGAATTTTATTAACCCCGATTTCTTTTAGTCGTTTATCGGACCTTGCCATGGCAAGGTTAATAAAGTTAAAGATTGCAATTACCAAAATCAGAATTGCAACAAATGAAAAGATGTATACGCTTTGTATCCGTCCGCTTCCTTCAAGGTTATATAAATGACACCGGGTTAATGGAGTGATATACAAACGATTGTTCCAGTCGGGTTTAAACTTACTTATAACACCTTTAATTTTGGTGTTGAATGATTGATAATCGGTTCCTTTTTTAAGTTGCACATAAGTCTCCAATACCTTATAATCCCAGCTATTCATATATTCTGAAATCAATTCAAACGGAACCAGATACTCAAATTTCAAATCTGAATTAGTCGGGCAGTCCTCTAATACCCCTGAAACAGTAAATTCTTCTAACCCATCCATATCTAATTCTATCGTTTTGCCGACAGGATTTTTATTCCCGAATAAATTTGTAGCCAACGACTTGGTAATAACTATTGAATTAGGCGTAGGAAATGCATCGGATGGAGAACCAATAATAAAAGGAAAACTGAACATCGAAAAAAAGGAAGAGTTAACAAAAGCCCCTTTTGTTAAAAACCTATTTTTGTTATAGATGATCTTGTTTTTCGACTGTTTTAAAAATACAGTTGCATTTTCAACATCCGGGTAATTCTCTTTCAAATATTTGCCAACCGGGGTGGGTAAATAATAACTATGTTGATCCTGAGGTTCGTAACACGATGCTGCCTTATACAAATCAGAAGCATTATAATGGAACGTATCATAACTTAATTCATTTTGCACCCACAACCCGATGAGAAGAGCAGTAATCAATCCAAGGCTTAATCCCAATACATTTATCACCGTATAGATTTTGTTGTTACGGATATTTCGAAATGTGAGTTTAAAAAAATATTTAAGCATAATTGTTCGTTTTTCTGTTTTCAATTGCTACATGATAATCATTTAATTCGTACCTCAGTGCTTTGATCCCGATACGCTTCGCTATCGGCCCCTATTATTCAGAGGTCACTCATACCTCAGCGCCTCAACAGGATTCCTGGTTGCAGCCCGCCAGCTTTGCCAGCTAACAGTCAGCAATGCAATTCCCAACGCCAGTAAACCGGCCAGTGCAAATATCCACCAGCTCAAACTGGTTTTGTAGGCGAAGTTTTCGAGCCATTTGTTCATGGCGTAGTATGCAACTGGTGTGGCGATAACAAAAGCAATGATTACCCACTTTACAAAGTCTTTGTTGAGCATAGTCAATATCTCGGAGATTTTGGCGCCGTTAATTTTGCGGATGCCGATTTCTTTGATTTTATTTTCAATTGAAATTGCAGCTTGTCCGAAAAGTCCTAAACAGGCGATAAACACGGCCAGCATCGTAAAGAAATTCAGAATTCCGGCAATCTGATTATCCTTTTTGTATAATACTTCATAGTCTTGATTAAGAAAATGATACTCAAATGGTATCCCGGGATTGTTTTCGATCCAGATGTTTTTAACATATTCAATTGTTGCCGGAATATTACTGCTAATTTTGAAAAACAGTGCGCTGAAATAATATTCTGATGCATCATTGTTAAACAAATGAAACACCTGAGGATTTACTTTTTGATGAAGCGACTTAAAATAAGTATCCTTAATCACACCTACAATTATTCCTGCATTTCCGTAAAGTGAAAATTCAGTGCCTATAGGATTTTCCAATCCCATTAACCGAACAGCCTCTTCGTTTACTATATAATTTTGTTTGTCACTGGAGATTTCTTCTGAAAAATTACGCCCGGCAGCAAATTTAATATCCATCATCTCCATATAGTTGTCATCAATTTGGGTTGTTTCCATGCCCACCGGATGCGGGGTATTTTGGTTTTGCCATTCTCCGTTTTGTTTCCAGGAAATACCAACAGTTCCGTTCACCTGCTCGAAAGGAGGACAATCTTTTAAACTGATTTCGGAAATATGTGAATTCTCAGCCAACAACTGTTTGAACACCGGAATCTTTTCATTTATTTTACCCCTTAAATAAGTGTATGCAATTTGGTCGGTTTCGAATCCCAGTTTCTTATGGTTGATATACTGCATCTGTTTGTTTACAACAATGGCTGCTATAATTAGCAAAACAGCGATAACATTCTGGAACACCACCATACTTTTCAAAATACCGGATTTTTGCTTATTGTAACGGTTCATCAATTCGACGGCTTTTACGCCTGAAAACAGAACTGCAGGATAAACGGTGCAAAGTATCAGTGTAAAAAGCAGAATGATCGCTATAGTTCCTTCTAATTCAGCATTAAATATGTGTTCTCCAAAAGTCTTTCCAATCATTGCCTGAAAGGGCTGGCTAATGAATTTCAAAACTGCTAATGCTAATATAAACGAAACAATTATCAGCACGGCATTTTCAAAAATATGACTTAGAAAAACTGTTTTACGACTCGCTCCACAGATTTTTGCAACCGAAGTATCTTTCTGTCTTTTTGCATATAATGAAACGGTAAGATTCACGAAGTTTATGCAGGCAAGTACCAAGATTAGTAAAGCAACTGAACCAAAAATATATAAATAGCGATAGTCTCCGGTTTCTCCCAAACGGTTATTAACTGTATAGTCGAGATAGATACTTCCTAATGGTCGAAGTTTAGCAGAAATTTCACCCGATTGCAGTTGAGGCATTCCATTTGACTTTGCGACACTTGTAATTTCTTGTTCAGCAATTGCCGGATCGCTACCCTGAGTTAACAAAATATAAGTGCGAAAGTTAGGATCTCCCCATCCTAATCCGCAGAAACGTTCCTGCTCCACCAGTTTTTGTGATAGTACAAAATCGAATTGAATATGAGACTGTGCCGGTAAGTCTTTAATAACTGCCTTTACGATTACAAACTCTTTTCCTTCAACCTGAATCTCTTTTTCCAATGGGTCTTCATTTCCAAAATAGCGCCTGGCAAACGACTCGGTGATAACGATTCCATTGATCTGATCCAATGCTTTAACGGCGTCGCCATATAATGTCTGGAAGCTAAACATTTTAAATAGCTGAGGATCTGCAGTAATCCCTTTACCCTCGAAATACATATTTTCTTTGTACTTGAACGCAAATTCAGGGGAGTTCCTTAGCCGGGTAGCCAGTTTAATGTTTGAAATCTTGTCTTCAATTACCGGCGCAAGTGGATTGGGTGTTCCTGCCATCGACATCTCACCTGCCTGATTTTTGAAATTAATCTGGTAGATATCGGCATAGTTTGCATTAAACTTGTCGTAGCCTGTTTCGTTGAATATCCAGATAAGTATAATAAAAACAGACACTAAGCCAATTGTTAGCCCTAAGAGATTGAGTATTGTATATAATCTCTGTCTTAATAAACGTCGGATGATAATTTTTAAGTTTTGCATTTTCAGTTAGTTTATCTATTCATATCGAAGTGCTTCGACAGGATTTCTCGTAGCTGCTTTCCAGGATTGACAGCTTATCTTCACCCCTAAATCCCCTGAAGGGGACTTTTTTGTATCTCCAATTGGCGAGTTAGACATATCTGTTTAATCATATCAACTACTTTAAGAATATCATTTTCAATCTCTTCATTTGTGAATCGAACTACCTCAATTCCCCAATTATTTAATTCACCGGTTCTCTCAATATCATATTCCTTTTGTTCTTTCGATTTATGTATTCCTCCATCAACTTCTATCACAAGCCTTAGAGGATGACAATAAAAATCAGCGATAAAAATATCAATCGGGTGTTGCGGTCGAAACCGTAATTCCAATATATTCTTTCCTTTTAGTTGCTCCCATAGTAATTCTTCTGCACCTGTCATATTCTTTCTTAGCATTTTTGCTTTTTCAAAAATATTAGGCTTTGCATCATAAAACATTGAAACGTTATCGCTTATGCTCATCTTCTTTTATTTTAAGCCCCTTCAGGGGTTTGGGGTAAATTATTCATACCTTAAAGCCTCAACAGGATTCCGTGTTGCCGCTCTCCAACTTTGCCAGCTTACCGTCAGCAAAGCAATGCCCAGAGCCAGTAAACCAGCCAGAGCAAATATCCACCAGCTGAGTGTGGTTTTGTAGGCAAAGTTTTCGAGCCATTTAGTCATTGCGTAATACGCAATAGGTGCTGCCATGACAAAGGCAATTGCTACCCATTTTAAAAAGTCCTTATTGAGCATTGCTAATATCTCGGATATTTTAGCACCGTTCACTTTTCGAACACCGATTTCCTTGATCCTTTTCGCCAGGCTAAGCATTACAAACCCAAACAACCCCATAAACGCCAACGCAAGTGCGACTATCGAAAAGAAACTGATGATACGGGTTTGCTGTATATCATCTTTATAAAAATCATTAATCCGATCAGAAAGCAACTCATTTTCAAAATAGTAACCCGGCTCTATTTGTTGAATGATATTTTGTATATGGCTTGCAACCGAGCTATTATATCCATCCGTTTTAATTACCAAATTGGTAAACCCTTTGGTTTGAGGAAAAATGAAAAGTGGCCGTATGGCTTCGTGTATTGATTTATCATGAAAATCTTTCAGAATACCCAGTACCTGTAATTGATAAAGCTCGTCACCGGCCTTCACATTATACTTTTTTGCGGCCGTCTCGTTAATCAGGATATTTTTTTTATTTTTTGCGTTCGATTCAGTAAAGGCAGTTCCATCTACAACCTTGACGCCCAGCAAATCAATATTTCCCGGAGCAACAAAAATAGCCTCTTGTTCAACGGCTTTCCCTGTGGTCTCATCTTCAAATGATACCATCAAAACATTATCGTTTGGTGGAAGAAAATACGTTGCTGGTTGACATTCCAAAACGTGGGGCAAATTCTTCACCTCGCTCATGATGGTGCTATACTGATTCTTCACTTTCTGCGTCCCCAGATTGATGACCATTGTGTTTTTGGGATTAAACCCCATGTCCTCTTTCAATGAGAAGTTCATCTGCTTTTTCATGACCAGCATACAACTCAACAACACGATAAAAACAAAGAATTGAGCAACAATTAAAGCCTGGTTCAAATATTTTGAATGTTTTAACGAAAACAGATTCTTCTGTAGCAAGTTGGAAGGATTTGTTTTGACAGCCATTAAGCTTAAATAAGCACCTGACAAAAGTGCTGTTATAGTAGTAATTGTGACCAACGAAATCAGATATTGACCTCTAAAAAAGAGTAAAAAACTGAGTTCTTTTCCAAAATAGGTATTGAATAAAGGCAATGATAACCTGGCAAATAAAAATGCAGGAACCAGACTCACAAAAGATACAATGAACGACTTCAACATAACAGTGGTTACTACCTGCCTGGCGGAGGCTCCGTTTACTTTTCGGCAAGCGATCTGTTTAAGTGATTGCTCTTGATCGACACTTGAAATAAGGATGTAGTTCAGGCAAGCGACCAAGAGGATCAGGATTCCTATCGACAGAAATATTCTCAGTGAAGCAAACTTGCTAACTTCCAAAGTTTTTATATTCTCAAGTCCTGCTGAGTGAAGATACATATTCTGATAAGGCTGAAGGTAAATCCCCCCATTCTTTAAGTCATCCCGGTGTTTACTGTAGATTTCTGAACATTTCCTTTCGATGGAAGCCACATCGGCATTCTTGTGTAAAAGAAGAAATGTTGTAAAGTCGGAATGACGACTCCAGTCATTATAAAAATCGTATGCTTGTTTTTCCTTACGCAGTCCTAGTGAGTATGCTAGGTCACGAAACTGAGTCATGGCAATCTTACTGTCGCATATAAAATCAGCTTGAAACGAAGAATAGTCCGGCAAGTGTTTGAAGACTCCCGCGACTTGTAAAAACTGCTTTTCGTTGGCAATGTAAAATTCAAGGTTTTTCCCGACTACGTTATCATTTCCAAAGAATTTTTTCGCCGCCCGGTCCGATATCAGAACGGTACCGGGTTCAAATGTGTCAATGTTTGATTTTCCCTGTACAAAATCAATGTCAAGCATATCGAACAGCGTTGGATCCACTGACATGAAAGAATTGATTGGTAACGTTTCATTGTTTTGTTTTAGAATTACCGTGTAGACATTGGAAAGATTGGTAATGCGGCAAACTTTGTCAATCCCGGGAACTTCTTGGGCTAATGCTTCTCCCATGGCATAATAGGTACCGCAACTTTTATCAACAACCACCCTGTAAATCCGGTCTGATTTCGAATTAAAACGATCGTATGAAAATTCGTGGATCAAAAAAGTTGTAAGCAGGATGACACTTCCCAACCCAATTCCTAAGCCAAGTACGTTGATCGTCGTTAGTAGCTTTTTCCTGAAAAGCGACCTGACTACCTGTTTTATATCGAAAAGATGAATCATCATTTATGTTATTTCAGCTATTCGTATCTCAGCGCTTCCACCGGGTTTCGCGTAGCTGCTTTCCAGCTTTGCCAGCTCACAGTCAGCAAAGCAATTCCCAATGCCAAAATTCCGGAGAGTGCAAAAATCCACCAACTCAATGTGGTTTTGTATGCAAAGTTTTCAAGCCATTTGTGGATAAAATACCACGCTATTGGACTTGCAATAACAAATGCCAGTGTTACCCATAGTAATAGGTCTTTATTCAGGAGGATCATTATTTCAGAAATTTTGGCGCCGTTTACTTTTCTCACCCCGATTTCTTTGGTCCGGTTCAGGCTGATTAGGAAAATCTGGCCCAAGATTCCCATGCAGGTTAGGATAATGGCCACCAGAGAAAAAAACGTTACAGATTGAGCCAGTTTATCATCTTTTTTATACATCGCTTCAAACTGTAGATCGTAAAATGAAAATTCCATTGGAACGTCCTTTAAAAGCGTGTTCCAAACCTGTTTTATCTGCGCCATTTGCTGGCCTGTATTTCCCGGAACCAGTCTTAACGAGAGCGAACCGAATCTGTAATCCGGGGCGTAAATTAACATTAGGGGTTGAACTGCAGCGTAAAGCGATGCCACATTAAAATTATCAACCACACCGACGACATCATACCCATCTCCATTGTTGTATTTTTTATTCTCTATGTTTTCCCAACCGTATGCTTTTATAGCGGCTTCATTCATTATGCACGCCTTCTTTTTATCCCCGGGAAGGAAGTTTCTGCCTTCCTTTAAATGGATATCCATCGTTTTAAGAAAGTCGTTGGAAACGTGGACGCAATTCATTATAAAAGGTTTTTGGTCATCCCCACTTCCCATTCTGAGTTTTATCCAGCCCGGATGCCCGTCACTCAGGGTGGCATCGGTAACAAACGGGAGCTTTATCATTGATTCCCGAATCAAATCCTGATGTTCGTATTGGTAGGGTAATTCAAGCCTGACGAGATGTTTTTCATTGAATCCCAGGTCGTAATTTTTTACATAGTTGAGCTGCTTAAAGATCATTATCACGCCTGTTATCAATGCTATTGATACAGCTAACTGGAAGGTCAGCATAACCTGTTTCCCAAACATTTTTCCGGTTCTTTTGCGTGATCCGGATAAGAATTCGGTTATACTGAAACGGGAAATGACGTAAATTGGGGCAAGACTGTTTATGACCACAATGCCTGCCAGCAAGCCCATAAAAACAGGAATTATCTGGGAGAAGTTAATATCTGAAGGAAGTATTTCCCGGCCAAAAATTACTTTTGTATAAGGCATTAAAAGAATGGTAAACAATAAGGCCAATGCCAATGAAATAATTATTCCCATAGAAACTTCAATCAGAGAGTCCAGCAAAAGTTCTTTCCGGCCTGCTCCGCTTGTTTTATTAATTCCAATCTCCCTGAACTTAGCATACTGCACGGAGATGGTATAATTCAGATAATTAATGCTTGACAGGATCAGTATCAGTATAGCAATGGAAAGAAATACGATCAGCATCCTGGAATTTCCTTTGCTGTGTGCATCTTTAGCGCTCAGAGGAGACAAATAGATGTCAGATAAATTCTGAAGAGACAGGCTGTCCGTATTGGCATTATAGTCATCAATAGTACTATTTAAGGTTTGAGTAAATTCATCCGCATCAGCTGTTGGATTTAACTTAACAATCAGGTTGGTCGGATAGATACATTTCCCATCTGCACATTCCTGTGAAATTTGAAAAGCCTTATTTTCACAGTTCAGAAGCAGTTCGGCCTTAAAACTTGAATTCTCAGGTAAATCTTTTATAACAGCAGAAATCACACCGGTGAACCTTTCATGTTTTATGGTTCTTCCGAGTGGGTTCTGGTCTCCATACATTCTTTTAGCCACAGATTCTGAGATTGCCAACGAATTGATTGTATTAAAGGGCAGATCGGATGAGCGCTGCAATATATCGATGGAGAATATACTGAAAAAGCTGTTCGAAGTACTAATAATTTGATCCACACGTGTATATGCATTGCTTTCAGCATCCTGAATGGTAATAGGAAAGCCGGATGAATATTCCATTGGACATACGGCCTCCACCTGGGAATAATGTTGTGCCAGAGTAGGGTAAAGCTTATAGTCCAGATTAAACCTATTACGATTTACGTCGTATACGCGGTAGATGTTTTTATAGCCTGGAAAATTTGCGTTCACATTGTGTTCGGCATTGTAGTATAAACCGATAAGGATACAGACGGTAAATCCAATGGAAAACCCACCAATGATCAATATGGAGTATAATTTGTTTTTCAGGAGATTTCTGAAGGCCAGTTTTATTTTAAAGCGTAACATAAGCTCTTCTTTTAAAATGTTGTTTTTTAAAACTCAAACAACGTGCCTTTTGCTTAAGTGGCATTATACCAGGTGTATACAAATTTAATAATAATCCGGAATGTCAAAATTATTAACAAAAGGTGTATGATTATTTGTCAAGTCAGGGTCTCCCTTTAAGAGAGGCCCTGACTATTTTTCCAATTTCTAAACTTTTGTCAGTTTTCGACCCCTACCCCTAAGCTTGGTGGCCCTGAAGGGGATTTATCTTATCTATGGTTCGCTTACTGCCTATTTGTAATTAACAATCACGTTCTTCACAAATCCTGTTCAATACTCAATGCCATAAGCCCCTTTAGGGGTTTGGGGTAAAATCTCACTATTCGTATCGCAACGCCTCAACAGGATTTTTTGTTGCTGCCCGCATAGCCAGCCAGCCAATGGTAATGAGTGCAACCGTAAAAACGATGGCTCCCGAAAATATAAAAGGCCATATGCCGGGGGAAATGCGGTATGCAAAATTCTGTAACCATTGCTTCATGGCATAATATGCCAGTGGCCATGCAATGATATTAGCCACAAGAATCCATTTTAGATAGTTTCTGGAAAAAACTAAAACGATATTTGACATGGTGGCTCCCAAAACTTTATGGACGCCTATTTCTTTAAAGTGCTGTTCAATGGAGAAGGCCGTAAGTCCATACAATCCAAGGCAGGCAATGAATATGGCCAGAAAGGAGAAGTATTTAAAGAGCGAACCCATACGAAATTCACTGATATAGCTGGAGTTTAGGTCCTGATCAAAGAAATAATACTCCATGGGTTCATTGGGATAAAACCTCCTCCAGGTCTCTTTTACAAAGGTCATACTTTGAGGTAATGAATTAGGTTTCAGTCTTATGGAAACAGATCTGAAATATATGCCTGCTTCTTTGCCTGAAGGAATGCGCATTACGGTTGGTTCAATGGCATGGTGCAATGAATTAAAGTTAAAATCATGTGCGATTCCAATAATTTTTCCCTTACGACCCCAGAATGTTATTTCAGTTCCCAAGGGATTTTCCAATCCCATTTGATGTACTGCAGTTTCATTTAATACATAAGCTGCAGTTTGATCCGACGGATGCTGGTCAGAAAAAAAGCGACCGGCTGCCATGTCAATCTTGTAGGTCGACTGAAAATCATTATCTACGTTCAGAACCCAAACACTGAATTTTCCCTCCTTCCCAGGCCAGTCTATTCCTTCTGTTTTTCCTAATGCGGCTGCATTGAGTGGTTCGGATCTGCATATGCTTTGAATTTCGGTATTCTGAAGCAATGTGTTTTTAAAAGCCTCATAGTTCTTCTGGATATCACCCTTAATTTTTATACATGCTATATTTTCTTTATCGAAACCAAGTTTTGCATTTTGTATAAATTTTAACTGGCTTAGCACAGTAATAGTGCTGATAATAATGATGATGGATAAAGTGAACTGAAAAATGATCAAAGCTTTTCGCAAACTCAGACTTTTGGTTCCTCCATCAAACTTGCCCTTTAATATTTTTACCGGCTGAAAAGAAGACATGAACACCGCAGGGTACAAACCAGAGATGATACCGGTAATTAAAACTGCAGAGACTATTGTGAGCAAAAAACCGGAGTTTGTTACACTTATGATCAGTGATTTGGCTGCAACACTGTTGAGTGTCGGCAACATCAGTTTTACCAGAATCAAAGCGATGCCCAATGCAACGAATGTAAGAATCAGTGTTTCGCCAAAGTATTTAATTACCAGGCGTTTGCGTCCGGCGCCTGCTACTTTCTTTATCCCGATCTCTTTCGCCCGCTTTAACGAAAGTGCGTTGGAAAGGTTGATATAATTCATGCAGGCCATTAATAAAATGATTGCTGCTATGATACTGAAAATGTACACGTATTTTATATCGCCTGTAGAATTAAAGAAACTAACATGTGAGGTGCGGAGGTGAATTTTCTTTAACGGAAGCAGAGAATAGCTCACTCCCTCCTCCTTGTAATTAGCCTGCTTGTATGCAGTAATTTTGGAGGCCAGTTCGGTCTCATCTATCTTTCCCTGCACCTGAATATACGTTTCAGGAGACTGGTTTTTCCAGTTATCCCAATTTACGCCATACGTTTTTATAAAATCGATTGGGATAAAGAATTCTCTCTTAAAACTGGTGTTTGCAGGAATATTCTTTAAAATCCCGCTTACACGCATCAAGCTCTTCTGACCCAAAAACGTTAATTCAATGCTTTTCCCCAATGGGTCCTGATCTCCAAAATATTTCTGACACATGCGTTGAGTCAGAATAATTGAATTCGGATCATCAAAAACATGTTCCGGGTCACCTTCGATAAACGGGAATGAGAAAATTTTAAAAAACTCAGGATCGGTTAACGCAATGTGCTCCGAATATCCATTATTCTGATACTTTAACAAGGGTTTTAACGACTCAGGAAGCGGAGAATAAGAAGTAGCATTGATCACTTCCGGAAACTCACTTTTTGTGCCGGTAGCCAAACGCTGTGATGTGGCGCCACTCAGGCCTTTATTATCTTTCCGGAATACAATATAAATCTGATCCGCATTTTTGTGAAATGTGTCGAAAGAAAGTTCATCCTGCACCCACATGCTGATGATCAGAAAGCAGGCCAGGCCAATAGCAAGCCCCAGAATATTGATCAGGGAATAACGCTTGTATTTCCATAAACTGCGTATCGTAATGATGAATTCATTTTTAAACATCTGATCAGGGTTTTATTATTGGTTAGTATTGATATGTTTTGTAAACCAAAAAGAATGCCCTTTATGTAATTGTCATAATTATAGGATGTTAGTCTGTTTTGTTTTTTTAAAACCGTCAAGTAATTTGACGTGGATTGTCCAAATATTTGTCAGTGATCCATGAAAAGGAAGTGACACATTACCACAATTATTATGACCTTATTCAGGTTCAAAAGTTATTGTCAGATTTCTGAAATTTCCATCCGATCCGTTTCCAACCCAAAAACCAACCCATCCTGTTTCCCTGTCGGATATTTGATTTACTACAAGCGAAGGTTCGTTAGCATTGTTAACAAAAACCTTTACCAGGGGAAAACGGATAAGAATTGTTGCATGGAACCATGCATCCGGATCAGGAACCGGAGAGATGATGTTTTCATATTTTCCCGGATGTTCCTGTCGCAATTTACTCCAGTCATTTCCCGGCATGGAAATGTACTGCACGGAATGACTGTTACGTTGCGGATTCTCAAAATTAAACGGACGAAAATAAACGGCATCAAAGGTTTTATTATTCAACCCGTGAAAAGCCACGCCAACAAAGCTTCTGCCCGGATTATTCTTCCCCTTAATGTCAACCTCAATTTTTCCGTTCTTAAATTCAACATCCTTCAGGTATAGCAGACCATCACCTGCATTCGCGTTAAGATAAACATCCGTATCAAACGTTGCTTCAAGGTTAAATATGGTCCAACTCTTCGAGTCTGATAGTTTTGATAAATCAGGTTTTAAAACATCCTGAGCGTACATTGAAATTGACAATGTAAGATGAGCAGCAAATAGAAGAAAATACGTTTTAGTTTTCATGGTACTATGTTTTAGTTCTTTTTAGTTTCTTAATTTACATTTTACTGTTTCCATCCCGATTGTTTGTTTTGTGTCCCGATGTGCTTCGCTATCGGCCCGATTTTTGGGGGATCACTCATACCTGAGTGCCTCAACAGGATTTTTGGTAGCAGCTCTCCACGATTGAAACGACACAGTCAGTATTGCAATTCCGAGCGCCAGGATACCTGCCAGTGTAAAAATCCACCAGCTAAGCTCTGTTTTGTAGGCAAAGTTTTCGAGCCACGAATGCATGGTATACCATGCAATTGGCGAAGCCACGATAAAGGCAACGATGACCCATTTCACAAAGTCTTTATTTAGCATGGCTAATATTTCGTACACTTTAGCACCGTTTACTTTGCGGATGCCGATCTCCTTTGTGTACTTTTGACTTTCATACAGAGCGAGTCCCAACAATCCTATACTGCAAACAAGAAGTCCTAAAATTGTAAACAGGGTAAAAAATTTAGATAATCTGATGTCCCGAGCCATAAATTCTTTTAAAATAAAATCATTTGTAAAATTGGTATTATATGACATTTCAGGGAATAACTCGTTCATACTTTTATTAATTTGAGTCAATATATCCGGCAAGTGTTGGTTCCCGGAATATCTTATACTGGGGTAAAATCCTCGTGACGAATCATATAATATGACACTTGGCTTCTGTTTTTCTTTTATTGAATTAAAAAGAAAATCATCAATAATACCTACCACCTCAACAGGATGTTTTCCAAAATATATTGTTTGGATTTTTGAAATATCATCTTCAGCTATAAGTTGAGCAAATGTTTTATTAATGATAGCTTTATTACTGTTTGTCTGTTCTTTACTGAATCCTTTTCCGTCAATCAATTTGATTTTAAATGTGTTAATAAAGTCATCGCCAACACGATATATAAAACAATTAACAAGATTTTCAGCGTTTTTCCCGGGCCAGCTTAAACCTGTTGTTGAAGAACCGATAATACCAGGTTTAGAATCCACCATACAAACGGAATTTATGTAGGGGCTTTGTAAAAGTTTTTCTTTCAGCAACGCACTCTTCCGGGCCATTTCCATCATTTCACCTGGCTCAATAAACAACATACTCTCTTTATCAAAGCCAAGATTGCTTTTATCAATAAACCTTATTTGCTTTGAAATAAATAAAGTGGAGGTAAGGATGATTATTGTTAATGTTAATTGTAATATCAGAAGACCTTTTCGTAAATAGATAATAGAATTCTTTTTGTCGATTTGTTTATTCAATATTTGGATTGGTTGTGTTTTTGTAAATAAGGAGGACGGAATCAGGGCTGTAATTAGTGAAACACCACATACAAATACAAACAAAAGAATAAGTTTAAATATATTTAGCTGTGAAAATGATAATTCTGATCCAATCAGCTGATTAATATATGGTAAAATAACTAGTGATATTATAAGTGCAATAATAAAAGCCATAAAGGTTAGTAGAAGCGTCTCCAAAAGAAAATTACTGAGTATCCCTGATCCCGATGAACCTAATAGTTTATGAATGCCCGCTTCCTTTGCCCGCTTAAATGTATTCGCGGTAGACAAATTGATAAAATTGATGCATGCTAAAAGCATAATAAACAAAGCTGCAATGATAGCTACGGTAAGCATCTTCTTCTGTTCGCTATCTTTTTGGTTAAGGTGCAATTCTTTAAGCGGGAAAAGCATAAATGAATAACTTTGTTTTCCTGCATAGGCTTCTATACTGGGTTCTGCCTGTCCCAATGTCCCATTCAATTTAATAAATGAACGTACATAGCTGTCATTCCAGGATTCCGTAATCCCGTAATCCTGAACAGCTTTTTGTATTGGAGCGGCTAAATCAAAGCGAATGGATGAATTGTTCGGAATATCACTGAATATAGCCGAAACGGTTCCGTTATATTTTTTATCCAAAAGAATTGTCTTACCTAAGGCCATATCGGCAGAGCCAAAAATTTTAGTTGCCAATTGCTTTGATATTGCCAAAGAGTTTGCGTCAGGAAAGATTTTCTCCTGAATTCTGAGTATGATTTTAAAACTAAAAATGCTGAAAATTTCTTCATCCATAAAGCTGCAATTTTCTTTAAACTCACCATTAGGTGTTGTAAGAATTTTATCAACTTGCCAGGGAAGAATATTGGCTGCAGTTTCTACTTCAGGAATTTCATTTTGAATTGACTCAGAAAAAGGCAAAGGAAAAACTGAACCCAAATCTTTTGATTCTTTGACTCCTATGTAGATCTGGTCTGCATCTACATAGAATCTGTCAAAACTTATTTCGTAATCAACGTATAAAAATACTATTATGGTAAAAGATAAACCAATGCCCAGACCAAGGATATTCAGTAAGGAGAATGTCTTATTGTATCGTAACCTTCGTAAGGTAAATTTTAAGTTTAGCATTGTTTTAAATATTTAGATTCGAATATGCTGTTTTTGTATAAAAATGCATTGTATTTGTTATTCTGCGCCTTTATTTTTATTCATACCTGAGTGCCTCAACAGGATTTTTGGTAGCAGCTCTCCACGACTGAAACGACACAGTCAGTATTGCAATTCCGAGCGCCAGGATACCTGCCAGTGCAAAAATCCACCAGCTAAGCTCTGTTTTGTAGGCAAAGTTTTCGAGCCACGAATGCATGGTATACCATGCAATTGGCGAAGCCACGATAAAGGCAACGATGACCCATTTCACAAAGTCTTTATTTAGCATGGCTAATATTTCGTACACTTTAGCACCGTTTACTTTGCGGATTCCAATCTCCTTAATCCGTTGTTTTGACGCAAACAAAGCCAGAGCAAATAAACCCATGGCTGCAACGGCAATAGTGAGCAGCGAAAGAAACAAATACACTTTTCCAAAATTGTTGTCTGCGGTGTAGGCTGCATTGAAGGTATCATTAAGAAACGCATAATGGAATTTTTCTTCAGGGTATAATTGCTCCCACAATGCAGTAATGCCGGCAATGGTTTCGGGCATATCCTGCGGTGAAATCTTAATGAAATAATAACCAACTGTCCGGCTCCACCGAATGCTGTTAAAGAAAACCACCGGTTGAATGGCATCTTTTAAAGACAGGTGATGATGATCTTTTACCACGCCGATAATCCGGTTGTTACGGTTTTCAGCAAACAATATTTTATTGATGGCTTCAGATGGTTTCAGACCAAGCTGTTTACATGCCGTTTCATTCAGAATCACCTCATCACCATCTACCTGAAAAGTGGTACTGTACATTTTGCCCTCCAGAAGTGGGACAGCGAAGAAATCAAGATAATCATAATCGATGTGCGCAACCGCAAATTGTTTTTTATGTTGATCCTGTCCGCTCAGGTAAATATTATTACTGGATCGTTTGTAGTCTTCGCCCGCCTTGATCTCAGCCGTTGTAAAATCCGTAACACCCTGTATCTTCTGCACTTCGTTTCGGAAGGTTTCAAGGTTGATGCGCTCATTAGGTTTCTTGATCATTGTCATGGGGCTGAATGATACCAGTGTTTGTTCCATTTTCATCCCGGTTTCGCTTTGCTGCATAAACAGAAGTTGGCGGTAAATGGTAAGGGTTCCGATAATCAGGAATATGGAAACGATAAACTGGAATACCACCAGCGTTGTTATGGAGAGTGGGGACTTTTTGTTGTTGGATTGCTTTGTGCCCCTGATTATAGTGGCGGTCCTTTTTCCTGAAAAGATAAGCGGATAGACGGATGACAGCAATGTGCCGGAAACAGTTAGCAACGTACACCATTTTAGCAATATCAACCAGTTGGTCGGAAGAATGTCAAAACCGAAAATATTGTTCCCGTTTCTCAGGATCAAAAAGCTGAATGTAAAACTTACGATTCCGGCCAACACAAAAATCATAAAGGATTCAATGGCTGACCCGTAAAAAAAGTGAAGCTTTTTTGCACCCAATATGGAATGGATATTTTGGGAGCTTCTCATATTTATGGACGAAGCCACTGACAGGTTGATGTAATTCAGTACAGATGTAACGATGAGCAAAATTGCAATTAAAAGAAAGGCAATGACTTTGATATGGCTTCCGTTGGCAAACATTTCGTTTTCTTTTTTTGAGTCCAGATGAATGCTTTTTACCGGTTTGAACTCAAACGTTACTTCCTCATTATTTTCTGCGAAATGACTGATGCAGGGAGAGATGGCTTTAGCATATTTATCTTCCACAGATTGTATCATACTGCCGTTTTTCAAACGAATATAGGTATAGCCTCTTCGTCCGTTCCACTGGCCCCTTGAATACGGATCACGGTCGGCAAATGAAGCGATATTGCCGTTATCGAGCTGACCGGTTGCGTAATCGAAGTTTCGCATGTAATACAGCAGCGCTTTTCTTTGAAGGATCAGGTCGAATTTTATATGGCTGTTTTCCGGCACATCATCAAAAACAGAATTAACAATAAACTCCCAGCCTTCATTCAGTTTGAATGTTTTATTAACCGGATCCTGATTGCCAAACAAACGGCTCGCCAGCGATCGGCTAATGGCTGCATAATGAATATCGTTAAAAAGCTGATCGGTATTCTCCCCTGTTAAATGGCGCGGAAAGACTTTAAAAAACATGGAGTCCGTAAAAAACATGTTGATATTTTGCACGTTGGCTTCCGGTGTAAAAACCGTGATGATATCCTTATCAAGATGTGTTGCTGCCGCAATTTCAGGGAGGGCATTCATTAATACCGGACCCACACCATTGTAGTTTCGAGCAGTATTTTGAATAATATCTCCGTTTGACTTTTGTATCAGTTCCACATGATACATATTACCGGCGTCTTCCCAGAAGCGGTCATAGCTTTTTTCTGATTCTATCCAGGAAAAAATAAACAGAAACACCGTAAATCCGATGGTCAGACCAAGGATTGAAATTCCCGGTGTTAGTTTGTTCTGTTTAAAACGGCGTAAAACTGCTAAAAAGTAAAGCTTCATATCTGTAATAATATATTTGACTTTATTTTATTCCGAGTCTCACTTTTAGTGTGGCCCGGATTATTGTCTTGTTCCGTGTTATGTTACCCTAAATCCCCGATGTTTAAACTTCAGCTATCTTCACCCCTAAATCCCCTTGTGCCTCCGCTATAGCTTCGGCGACACGCGGAAAGGGAACTTTAACGCTAATAGATTATTGTTGCCTTTATTCATATCTCAGACTTTCGATAGGATTTTTCGTTGCTGCTTTCCATGATTGAAATGATACCGTCAGTAATGCAATACCCAGGGCCAGTAAACCGGCCAGAGCAAAAATCCACCAGCTTACAGGTGTTTGATAAGCAAAGTTTACAAGCCATTTATGCATAGCATACCAGGCGATTGGAGTGGCGACCAGAAAGGCTACGGCTATCCATTTTATAAAACCCGTATTCAGCAAGATAAGTACTTCCGATATTGTGGCACCATTAACCTTCCTGATACCGATTTCTTTGGTTCTGCGTTCTATAGAAAACATCGAAATGCCCAAAATTCCAAGTGCTGAGATTACGATAGCCAGAATCGTAAACAACATGCTTATATTTTTCATGAAAATTTCCTGTTGATATTCTTCGGTAAGCATATCATCGAAAAACTGATAGCTGAACTCCCTGTTTCCTTTATATTTCCGGTAAGTGTCCCGAATATATTTTAAGGTTTCAGCTTTATTATACGGCGATATTTTAATGTTCATCGTCATAATATTTTGAGGATCATTAGTGAGGATGATGGGCTCGATGGAATGATAAGCTGTTCGGAAGTTGAAATCTTTCACTACTCCTACAATGACGTAATTCCCAAGGCGTTGCCCGATAGGATCATCAATACCTAAAGCTTCTTCAGCCTTCTCGTTAATAACAACAGGAAAAGATACAGTTGGTGCATCATTGTTATTTTTGTTTGAATTGGATTTTTGCCATTCTTTCCAGTAAGCACTAAAGTCCATATCCAGAAAATGTCCTTTTACAATCTGCAGGTTGTAAGTTTTGGCAAAATCTTCATCCACCCAGAACAGGGAAGCATGAAGACTGTCGGTTCTGCCCATCTGGTTCAACGGAAAGGAAGACAGCCACTTGAAATCAATTGGTGCATATACACTTGCACTCACACCAAGAATATTTGGGTTACGCATCAACTCATCTTTAAATGCTCCGTTACCGTACCACAATCCTGTTGGAACCACAACAATGTTATCGTGATTTATCCCTGTATCACGTTTCTGAATGAAATTAATTTGCTTGATGAAAACGGTAGTGGCAGAGACAAAAGCAATAGCAAGAACAAACTGTGTGGTTACCAATATTTTCAGGATCCGTTTAGGTGATCCTGTTACACTCCCTTTTTGTAAAATACGGTTTGGGTTTAAAGACGAAAGGACAAATGAAGGATAGAGACCTGCAAGAATGCCCGTTCCCAGAATGAGCAATAATAAGTTAAAAACCAGTTGGTAAGAAAAAATAAGGTGAATGTTTTTCCCTGTAAACTGGTTAAACGCAGGGAGCAATAACCAAAGTAATATAAACCCCAAAACTGTAGCCGCAAAGGTCTGTAATACTGATTCGCCTATGAACTGTTGTATAAAATGAGCTTTTCCGGCTCCATTTACTTTTTTAATGCCGATTTCAGTGGTACGTTCAGAAGCTCTTGCAACAGACAGCACGGAAAAATTAAATATGGCCATAAACAGTATTAATAATGACAGTCCTGAAAATAGCCATACATATTTAATGCTGCTCATATTTTGGTCTAATCTATTCCTGTCATAATCAGAATACAGGTGGATATCGGCCAGCGGTTGGAACATGAGTTTATCTGTTAGCCGTGAATACCTGCTCACCTGATTGGATATTCGCGTTAAAAAAGGCTCATCAATAACAGCATTCTCAGCTAACTTAATATATGTTCGGTTATAAGGTTTATCGCTCCAGAAGTTCCACATATTAGCAGTATATGATACGTTAGAATTTTTATCGGAGAGCATATAATCAAAGCTTAATGTACTGTTGGATGGAATGTTTACAACTCCACCGATTTTATAGATTCTTTTTCCATATTTATCGGAAACGATCGTCTTACCCAAAGCCGTTTCTCTCCCGAACAATTTATGAGCAATGGTTTCTGAAATAACAATGTTCGCCGGATCGGAAAAAGCCGTTTCGGCATTTCCTTCTATAAAACTGAAACCGGTAAATATTTTAAAGAAATCGCCACCCGACCAGCTCATTTCTGCTTCAATTTTATGATCACTTCCTTCTAATTGCAAAGGTGATGTTTCAGAACTGTAAGAGATATAAGTGGCATACTCAATTTGAGGATAATCTTTTTTAAAAGTTTGGGCTAATGCACGATAGCTTCCCGGAGTTTTTACAATTTTGTCTGCCTTTTTGGTCAGGGTCAATACCCGATAGATGCGGCTGTAATCGTCATGAAATTTATCGTAGCTCAGTTCGTTATGAACCCAGAGATAAATAAGCAGACTGGCCATAATTCCCACCATAAAACCACTAAACGTAATGATGGTAAAAGCTGGTTTCTTTTTAAAATTGCGGAATGCTATTTTTAGTTGTTTCATAGGATTAGTACTTACTTTTAAAATTTTTCACCTCACAAGCATTATTATTCGTTCATTCGTATCTGACCTTAAAGTTTTTACAAACTGTTTTAGTTTTACAACTTTTTCATTTGTTTCATCTATTTCAGTTTTTTCCAGATAACTTTTAAAATACTCAGGATATACAAGCATTCCCATGTCACTCTGCGGAGTTGTAAAAGAGGGCCAAAACGGAAGACCTCTATCAATATCATTTTGCAGCAGAAGGGTTGTCTTATTTGCCTGATTGGGCGGGGCGGCTCCCTGATTTTTTTTAGTAACAGTTTCTTCGGTGAGTGCCAATTGTGTTAATTCTTTAGTTTTTTTATTATAAATAGCTTTATAGTTTTCGTGCTCACCATTCTGATCATAATATGTATAACTTAGGAATAAATATTTTTCAGTCTCTATAATAGATTTAATCATAATTTTATTCTTTAATCCAAGATTGGTTTGATACCAGTCTTCATCGGTAATTTTATATTCACCCAAATTAAATACATAAACCGGTACCAGGCGGTTAAGTGGAATAAGCCGGAAAATGGTGTCACTAAAACTCTTCTTGAACGAAAACATTCCATTATACTTCCAGTTTATGATTGACGAAACCGATCGGATTACGGAATTTGTTATCGGGCGTTCCAGCTTGTTGAACTGAGTAAATTTGCACAAGGTATCTCCCTGCAAATTAAAGGTTGCCAGCATACAACCATTCTCGGATGCACTAAGATGGGAATTTACCCCGGCATAAAAATTAGATGAAATTCCCAAAATCTGAGTGGAAGATAATCCTGGAGTACCACTTCGATAACCTTCTTTGCCCATAGCAATGGTCTCGCCTTTAGTGAATGAACCGTCATCTGTACTCTCTTCATCTTTAGGAAATTGAAGTGTTGGGCTTGCATTCCTTAACTCATAACTAAAAAGGGTGACTTTTTCATTCGGGTAATCAGTGAATTTGTAAAACACCCTGTTACCTGCAACAGACACATGATTTCCCCATATGCCACGATAGCTTTCTTTGTTGAAATATCCGAAAAGTTTTTGACCGCTTAATTCGCGTGATCCTATATTACTATTGGCAATGGGTTCGATGTATGCTCCGGTCTTTGAAAAACGATGCACCCCAAAATTGTTATAAAGAATAATATCATCTTTGGTGAAACCAACATTTCCTCCCATGTGCGGTGAAAAATACAGTGAATCGTCAGGTACGCTAAGCCGAATGTATTTTATGTCTTTTGCAAATTCACTTAATTTAAAGGTTTTAACCGGAATCTGTTTTGTAAAATCAATAATTACGGGGGGATGTTCAGGATCAACACTTCGGTCTTCTTTTAACCGAAATCCTTTGGGAAGTTTAGCTAAAGAATCGGCCAATTGTTTTTCTTTTTCTTCTCTTTGTTGCTGCTCGTAAGCCAGTTGTTCTTCTTCGGTACGGATAGTTTGCACCAGTGATTTTTCATCGGTTTTTAGTTTGTTGCGATTGCAACCATAGAATAGAATTCCTAAACAAAATATTATGATGATTGACTTGACCTGCATAACTATTTCAATTTATATATGATTGCTACATGATCATTTTCGTCCAGTTGTTCTATGAATCGTTTAGTTTCCTGTTTACGGGATGCCTCAGGATGTTCTAATAGTGGATTTTGTATCAGATATTTCAATGATGATGCAAGAAGAATCTTACACTCCTCGTTTTGGCTGTTTAACGTTTTTGGCCAGTAAGAAAGAAAGCCATCACTATCATCAGGTAATCCGTGTTTGCAGTTGCTTACAGTAATAAACTCTCCGGTCTGTTTTCGATAAATCCCGAATTTTTCTATACCATCAATATCAAAATACTCAAAAAATATTTTGTTGGAAGTTTCAACAATATCACTACTGAGATAAATTTTACCGGACAGTTCCCCCGGGGAGAAGTATTCATTTGGTGTAGGCTTATATTCCCCAAAATCGAAAACATATTCAGGTATCAGTTTATTGGGAAGTATAACCTTAAAAACAGTATCCGAAAACATTGGGTAAATAAACAATTGTCCGTTGAAGAAATATCTCCTGTTTCGCGTGTCTCCCCGGCTTATAAGGGTGTGTGGATAATTTTGAACGGTATTGTTATTACTAAATTTACAGATTGTATCATTTCCGGGGCCGTACATCACAAGATTCGTTCCTTTGGATGCCGTGCTCCACGCCGAAGGAACGTTAATAAATATATGCTCTCCTAAAGGAATGGTTGTAGCAACTGAAGTAAACCGATTTTGAAAACTTCCGGCCTGTCCTTTCGTGAGCCGGGCAATTTCTTTACCCGGTAATTCGGGAGGAATTCTCTCAACTGATGTTGGGAGAGTTATAGTTGAGCCCGGAGTTTCTAAATTGTATTGTCTGTAACTGTATTTCTGTTTTTCGAAATCAACCGTTGTATAATACAAATTGTCTCCCAAAACCCAAACTTCTCCAACCTGGCCGCGATAAAAAAGATTTCCGGATGACCAGGAGGTTCGTACGCCTCTGTACATATTTTCAATTCCCATATTTTTAATTTCATTTTGAATGATGGGTTTTAAAAATTTCCCGTCCCTGTTGTACAGATAAATGCCCGAAACACCATAAACAATAATATATTTAGATGTTAATTTGGCTGAAAAGGTCCCATTTCTAAGATTTGTAGAATCAGGGATAGGATCCAGCCGGATGTATTCGACGCTTTTTACCACATCTGAAAGGACAAGACTTACAGTGTCGGTTGGTTTTTTTGCTATATTGATTATTTTGGGCATGTTCCCCTGTTCAACATTTCGGTCTTCTTTAAACCGAAACCCTTTGGGAAGTTTAGCTAAAGAATCAGCCAATTGTTTTTCTTGTTCTTCTCTTTGTTGCTGTTCGTAAGCCAGTTGTTCCTCTTCGGTACGGATAGTTTGTACCAGTGATTTTTCATCTGTTTTTAGTTTATTCCGGTTACAGGAGACCGTTATACTCAGAACCATTATAATCAGCAAAAGGCTTGATAAATTCTGCATAACCGTATACCAATATCTTTTCATAATCAGGATATTTTATTTGGCTTCTTTTTTACTCATATCTCAAACTATCAACCGGATTTCTGGTTGCTGCCTTCCATGATTGAAATGATACCGTCAGTAATGCAATACCCAGGGCCAGTAAACCGGACAGAGCAAAAATCCACCAGCTGAGGTCTGTTTTGTATGCAAAACTCTCTAGCCATTTATGCATGATAAACCATAGAATTGGAATGGCGATGATAAATGCAATCGAAATCCATTTGATGTACTTTTTATTGAGCAGAATCATCACTTCAGTAATTTTTGCTCCATTAACTTTGCGGATGCCAATTTCTTTGGTGCGTTGTTGAATGGAATAGAGCGAAAATGCAAACAGTCCCATAATTGCAATAATGATGGTTAGCACAATAAACAGTTTGGAAACCGAGAGAAGCTGTTCTTCTGACTGATAGGCGGCATTTAATTCTTTGTCCAGGAATACCGGATCAATACTGGTATGGTAAACAGATTTTGAAATGCTCTTTAGTTGCGATGCGACAGTTGCGGTGTTCTTCTGATTATACCTGACCAGTAAAAACCGGTAATTGGTCGCTTCATCCGAATTCACAAAAAATGCAAAATTACCAACCGGGTTGTAAAGCGACTCATAGTTAATATCGTTAATGATCCCATTAATATGAAAGGGAACTTTTGATTCATTAGGTTCTTCGTCTTTTTTAAAACTCCCTGCCTCGATCTCATCTTGGGTATAACTTTTTGCCAGTTTATTATACAGTGTTCTGTTAATAAAGAAATTTGTACCGGTACTTACATTAAATGTATCAATTGTTTTGATGCCAAGGACAGGTAGTGCATCCGGATTTATCATTGCAAATTTCACAGAATAATTATCTTCAGATGTTCCGAGATTGGTATCCTGCAGCCGAAAACCCGGATAATGCATGGCACTTCCAACAGCCAGAATACCGGATACTGACTTTGCCTTTTCTTTAAATACACGAATATTGGTAGTCGTTCCAACCGGAGCCCTGAAAATCATGACATTTTCAGGAGAATAACCCAGATCTTTTGTATGAATGAAATTGATCTGTTTGTTCAGGAGCATTCCAAATCCGGCTATTCCGATGACCACAATAAACTGAAATACAATAAGTGGGATTACCTTTTTATTGGCTCCGTTTTTACGTTGTCGCACAGGTCTGCCTGAAGTCGTAAATATTGAAACCAAAATGACCAGAAGTGCCAGCAGAAGTAAAAATATCCAGAATGTCGCTGTAAAGGTATGAGGTACCCAGCCATCGAAGTAGTGATGACCGATTTCTGATTTGAAGAGTTGAATAACTGATAAAGTGATCACAACAGCAGGAGTGACCAGTAGCAGAACTTCCGACAGCAGGCTCTTTATTTGCGATAATCTGCCGCTACCCAGAAAATGTAAAATTTGAGTTCGCTTTTCCCTGAATTGAGAGCGGGCAATATTCGTGATAAGAAAATTAAGGACCACTGTTATGAATAAAAGTATTCCGACAATCAGAAGTGTGTTAAGCTGAGATTGTTTTACAGCAGGTGATATGTCCCGTATCAGTTCAGGATTAAAATGAATGTCACCAAGCGGCTGAAGCTGCATCGAAAATGCCTCAACAGGTGGTCCGTGGGCATCTTTCAGGAGGGGAGTTACCATTTCAGGTAATTGACGTTCAAACTCAGTGGCAGATACACCAGGAACCAGTGTCAGATAGGCATATGCACCATATACTTTCGATTGTTCAAGGCGGGAAATGGCCTGTTCGTAAAATCCTTTTTTAGAGTGGATCAGATCATACTGTAAATGTGAGTTTTGACTGTTTTTATCCAGAATGCCAACGATGGTGGCTGTTCTGTTCTCAGTTGTTCTACCATTAAGATAGGTGATGTCTATTGTTTTGCCTATAGCATCTGCGCTGCCAAACAGAGCCTCTGCGGTTAATTCATTAATTAAAACAGTATTGGGAAGTGCCAGATCCGCAGTGTTACCCTCTTTTACCGGAATCTGAAAATAAGAAATGAAACCTGTATCCGCATAAACCGGATTGGATATTCTGAAAGTTTTTTTCTCTGCAACGACATCAAATTCCTCATCATTTTTATAAAATACAGTTGACCTCTCAACTGCAGGATTTTCGTGTAATACCTTATCGAATGTCGCAAAAGTACATGCCCAAATTGAACCCTCGTTGAGGCCCGTAATAATTCTGTAACTCCGGTCACTGTGCTTCACATTTTTATCAAAAGAATAGTGGTGATTCACAAACAGAAGGATTAAAACGGAAACCGTAAACGCAACAGATAATCCGGCAATGTTAATAATTGCAAGCGTTTTATTGTGAAGTAATGTGCGCAGTGCCAGTTTAATGCTTTTCATGACTATGATGCAATTTACGGCGTTATTATATTTTAATTATTCTATATAATTTTCATTCTCTTTGATCCTTTATTCTGTTTCTTCCGCCAGTCGGTGGAGAGTCAGCCGGGTAAATAAAGACTGTTTATTCATACCTCAACGCTTCCACCGGGTTCCTTGTAGCTGCCCGCCAGCTCTGCCAGCTTACCGTGATCAGCGCAATTCCAAAGGCCAGTATTCCGGCCAGGGCAAAAATCCACCAACTCAATGTGGTTTTGTATGCAAAGTTTTCCAGCCATTTATGCATGGCATAGTACGCGATTGGCACAGCGACAATAAAAGCAACGGCTACCCATTTGACGTAATCTTTGTTAAGCATAGCCAGTATCTCTGAAATTTTAGCACCGTTTACTTTACGGATACCTATTTCCTTGGTTCGGTTTCTTGTTGAATATATTGTTAATCCCAGTAATCCAAAAGCAGTAAGGAAAATACTGATGAATGAAAAGAATCGAATCATTATTGCAGTTTTTGCATATTTAACGTGAAGCAAACTGAACTTGTCTATAATAAAATCATAATCAAACGGCTTATTCGGGAAAAAGGTATGCCATTTATTTTGAATCTGATTAACTGTTTGTGAAATGTTATTGGGTTCAAGCTTTATCTGTAGTACTTGAGCACCGTCGTAGTATGAATATTGGTTGTTCTGATAAATAATTATTGGTTTAACCTTGTGGTTAAATGGTCTTGTATAGAAGTCAGCAACCACACCTGAAATAGTTATATAGGGCTCATACTTTGATAGAGGTTTGCCAATTGGATCAGCAATCCCATTACTTTTAACGAATGTTTCGTTGACGATTGCTTTATTTTTATTCAAGTTAAAATCAGAGGTGAAATTTTCTCCATTTATTAAAGATAAGTTATGAGTTTTAATGAAGTCCCTATCGACGGTATAAAATGTTTCTGTCATGTGATCTTCATGTTCTCTTTCAATGGCATATAGATAGCTTCCACAAGAAATTGTTCCATCAGCGATATCTGGCTGCGAGACGATTTCATCTTTAAAAGCTTTTAGTTTATGAAATGGAAGGTAAGACGCATTAATTTCAATAAGGTTTTTATTTATGTTTGCAGTTTTGGTGATATAGCTTAGTTGCTTGGAATAAACAATTGTTCCTATAATTAAAATAATGGATATGATAGATTGGATAACTACCATCCCATTTGTGAATTGTATTTTTCGAGATGGAATAGAACGTTTACTTAAAAGGGTTAGTGGTCGATTACCTAACCTAAAGAATAAATATGCAGATGGAACAATTGTAAGTAGAACCAATAAAATAAAATAGTATAAGAGAACCCATTTGCTAAATAAAAAGGTTGCCGTAATGTGTGCTCCAAATATTGAATTAAATGTTGGAATCATTAGTATTACAAGGCCAAAGGAGAATAAAAATCCAATCAGGATGGTTATGCAGGTTTCAAAAAATAAATGAAAACGTAACTGTGTTTTGTCTGCACCTAACAGAGATTGGATGCCTATATTTTTTTCATTTTTTAATAACTTAGCCAGGTACATATTGACGTAATTAAAGCATGATATGAGAAGAATACATATGGCTGCAAGAATACCTATGTTTATAAATGATTTATCGCGATGGACAATGAATTTCCATGCTTGCATTATCTCTGATTTATCGTAGTAAACCTTAGAGATTGGTTGCAGGTAATATTGAGATTCTTCAGACAAGCGGGGTAATAAATCTCTATCTGCTTTCATTTTTGAAAGGAGTGTTACTAATGAGTTTTCATCGTCGAGCTTAACGAAGGTTACGCCACCCCGGTAGGTTTTAGTATTGATTGGGAGTAAAATGTCATATTTAAGGAATGATGCAGTTGTTGAATTGTCAATTACTGAGGTAATTATATAATTATTCGACTCCCCTTGTGAATTGGAAACTGAAAATGACTGGCCTAATACATCCGTTCTGCCAAATACTTTTATTGCAGTTTGAACTGAAATTGCCGCTTCATTTGGCGAAGATAGAGTGCGATGAATATTTCCGGCAATCAATGGAATCGGGAAAAAGTCAGCAATGCTTGTATCTGCACCAACAAATTGCATGTCTGTCAACTGGATCTCTCCGGCTTTAAAAACATTGGTTCCATATATAGTTTGAAAACGGCAATAATTTTCAATTTCCGGAAAACGCTCTTTAAAAGTTTGGGGAAGTTCAGACCTTGTAAATAGCGTTTTTTCATCGCTATTAATATTTACAGGGTTATCACTTTTGATTAAGAAAATACGATCGTTATCAGTACTTCCAAGAGAAATTTGCCATTCATTAATTATGAAAGCTATAAATAAATTAATACAGGCAAGTCCGATTGTAAGGCTAATAATAGAAATAGTTGAATAAATCTTATTTCTTTTCCAGTTACGAATAATAAGGTTGAAATTGGTTTTTATGATCATAACTTTTAGTTTGGACTTGATAAATTATTAGTTATTCATACCGTAGTGCCTCTACCGGATTCCTAGTTGCAGCTTTCCAACTTTGCCAGCTTACCGTGATCAGCGCAATTCCAAAGGCCAGTATTCCGGCCAGGGCAAATATCCACCAACTCAATGCGGTTTTGTATGCAAAGTTTTCCAGCCATTTTTGTGAAGAATACCATGCTATTGGAATAGCAATTATAAAAGCAAAAACTACCCATTTAATAAAATCTTTATTGAGCAACTTTAGTATCTCTGTGATATTAGCACCATTAACTTTACGCAATCCAACTTCCTTTTTACGATATTGCGTGGTGTAGCTTGCCAAAGCAAATATTCCTAGTGATGATATCAATATGGCAAAAATGGCAAAGTAGCCAACTATTTTTGCTGTTCGTTCTTCTTTTTGATAAGCTGTATTTAAAGCATCGTTGATAAAATTAAGGATCAATGGCTCAGTGGGGGCAATATCTTTAAAAATCTTTTTTGTTTGGTTTACAATTGAACCTAAATTATTGCCATTTCCTCTTATCAGGGCATAGGATGCCCAATTAATATCTGATACCATAAAAACAGTAGGACGAGGCTCCTGGTACAATGACCTGAAGTTCATGTCGTTAACTATTTGGTTTATAGTTATTTTATTATTTTGAAATTCGAACTCGTTATAAGGAGGTTCGAGTTCTAATTCGCTAACTGCTGTTCTGTTTAGCAAAACGGCATAATTCTGGTTTCCTGTATTATTTGTTAATGAAATTCTTTTTTCTAATGGGATTCCCAATGCAGAAAAAAATGCAGTATCCACTCTGAACTGGTCAAAACTAAACGGTTTGTCGTTGTAAACGAATGAATAGTTATTAATAGGGCCTCCCGGAAAATCACTGCAAAACGATACAGCTTCTACTCCGGGTATTTTCATCAATTCGTTTCGGAATGTAGCGATTTGTTTATTGATTTCAGTATTCATTTTCACATAAAAAGTATGATCTTTATCAAAACCAAGGTTATAGTTTTTCATAAAGTTGTTCTGCTTGATTATGAGTATAACAACAATAATTAAAACTATAGATATGGCATATTGAAAGACAACCATTGCCTTTTGGCTGAAATTGCTTTTAAGGCGCGATGGTACCCCTTTAACTATTTCTACTGATTTGTAACCAGAGAGAATAAGCGATGGAATAAGCCCCGCAATAAACCCTATTGCAAAAACCACAATGATACTGCGCAGTAAAAATCCCTGGTTGAATACATCCGAAAATCTAAAGTCTGTATTTACCAATTGATTAAATACCGGCAGTATAATAGCGGTTAAAACAACAGCTATTAAGGTTGAAATAAAGCTGATAATGGTCGATTCCATTAAGAACTGGTTAATGATACTCCAGCGAAATGACCCTATAATCTTTTTAATTCCGACTTCTCGTGCCCTTTTGACAGATTGAGTAATACTCAGGTTTATGTAATTTACAGCTGCGATAAAAACGATAGCCAGGGCAATTATAGAAAGCACACTAAGGAATTTCTTATTTCCTTGCCTTGTCCCGATATAGCTGAGAGCCGACCGCTCAAAGTAAACATCTTCAAGTGGCATGAAGGAGATTTCATTATTCCTGTTATTCTGATAAACCCAGTAGAACTTTTGTATTTTGGACAGTAGCTCTGCTTCACGTGCTTTAATATCACTATTTTTATGAGCCATTACGTAAAGCCCAAAAGAACTGTTGCCATAACTCTGCAAAAATTGCTGTATCCCTTTTTCATCTCTGCGGCCCCATATTCTGGGCAGCATCGAAAAATTCATTAACATATTAGGTTTTACAAAATGAGTATTGTCTTTGAAATCTTCGAAGATCCCGGATACAATAAAGCTGTTTCCACTAAATTCAAGGTTTTCTCCAATGGGGTTTTTATCTCCAAAAACTTTTTTTGCAAAGCTTTTGGAAAGTACAACGTTTTCATTTGCAGCTAATAGTCTGTCTGGTTCACCTGCCAAAACCGGGAATGAAAACATAGTAAAAAATGCAGAGTCAACTAACAGGCAATTGCCACTTTCAAGTTTTCGACCGTCATAATTAATTATTCCGTTTACCGAATATACCCTGGTATATGCTTCTGCTTCGGGTACATTATTTAAAATGTATTGTCCAAATGGCGGACCAAAAGTTTCAATATTGTCGCCATGTACCCTGTATATCCTGTCTTTGTTTCTGTGAAAAGAGTCAACAGAAGTTTCGTTTGAAACGTATGAGGATAGTATAAGTACAACTGTAACTGCAATTGCCAGGCCAAATATATTAATTAAGGATTGGAGCTTATTATTCCATAAGTTGCGAAACATTAGTTTAAATTGGGTCCAAAACATATTATTTGGTTTTAAAATTTGTTATTCATACCTGAGTGCTTCGACCGGATTTCTTGTCGCTGCTTTCCAACTTTGCCAGCTTACCGTGATCAATGCAATTCCCAGTGCCAGTAATCCGGCCAGGGCAAATATCCACCAGCTTAAAGTGGTTTTATAAGCAAAATTCTCGAGCCACTTATTCATGACGTACCATGCAATGGGTGTGGCAATGACAAAGGCAATAACCACCCATTTTACAAAGTCTTTGTTAAGCATAGCCAGTATCTCTGAAATTTTAGCACCGTTTACTTTACGGATACCAATTTCCTTTATCCGGTTTTCTACCATATTTAAAACCAGTCCCAGCAAACCAAGGCAACATAAAAACAGGGCCAGACCGGCTATGATACTGATGGAATCTGCCAGCTTTTGTTCTTTGTTGTACTGCTGCGCAATTATATCGTCATAAAACTGGTAATTAAAAGGGTATGCCGGGAAAAATTTCTTCCATGTTTTTTCAATTGAAGCAATGGTTTGTGGAATATTTGTACCGTCAATCCTAAGGGAAGCATTTGAAATATAATTACCCAACGGACTGAATTTTACACCGTCAATCTCCTGATGCATCGACTGACTGTTGAAATCAGCAATGAGCCCTACGATTTCATAATCGTGAATCTTTTTATGAATTGGGTTCTCGTAACCGCATTCTCTGGCAAGTTTTTCGGTTACAATACAAACCTTTTTGTCACCATGTAAAAAATTTCTGCCGGCAATCAGTTTCAGATCTAATACTGTAAAAAAGGATGTATCGCAATCAATGTCATTGTATTTTACATCATGGCCATTAATTTCCTGGTCGCTGTAAGAATGAATTCCCATTGGAACGCCATCCGATAATGTCAGATTCTCAACTCCCGGGATGCGTTGCAATTCAGCCGCGTACGTTTTTATCGTTTGTGGATTATCTATGGAATAGTGCAAATTCTGTTTGATAAGATAGCTGGTCTCGAACCCCGGATTTTTATTTTTCATGAAATTTATTTGTTTGAAAATCATCGAGACAGAAGCAATGAGGGCAATTGCTGCTGCAAACTGAAACACTAACAAAATTCTTGAAAACGAGCTTAAGCGCATTCTGCCGGACAGCTTTTTCTGTAACAGGCTGACAGGATTAATACCTGAAAATAACCAGGCCGGGTATAACCCAATCGTAAAAAACAGAACCAATAATACACCCATAAAAGGAAGCATATACGATACGTGCGTCAGGATGTTCAGTTGTATTTCAGAACCAACGAGCTGGTTAAAAAATGGCAGCAGTATAAGCGATAAAACAATGGCAATGCCAAAAGATAAGCTGATCACCAAACTACCAGAAACAGTGTAATATCTGAACATGTTTTTTCGGTGTGCTCCGTTTACTTTAAGAATGCTCACCATTTTCGATTCAGCATTCAGATTCGACAAGCTCAGATTGACATAGTTTATACCAGCGATAAGTATTACGATTAACGTAATGGATAACAACAGGCTAAAAAGAGGGTGATTAAAATGGTTGAAGTGTTCATCCCTGAAATCAGTGTTGGAAAAAATATCGGCGAGGGGTTGCATCTCAATATTGGGCGTAAAACTGTACCATGGAAACCGGTAAGTTGATTTTATCTGAGCGGTCACACTGGAAGGATCTGCATTTTTGTTCAGTAAAACATAATAACTGAAGAGTTTAACCTTCCAGCTTCCGTTCTGGTTGCCAAAATTTCCTCCGCTCCAGGGCAATTTATCTGTATAAAGTGATACTATGGCATCTGATTTAAAATGCGATTTTGCTTTAATATCCTCAAAAACTCCGGAAACATAAGCCGTTGTAACCATATTTAGCCTGACCGGCTTCCCCAGTGGATTTTCCTCTCCAAACAGTTTTTCAGCCAGTGATTCGGATAAGACAATTTTATTGGGAGCATCAATCAAATTTTGAGTTGTCCCCGCCACGATATTATAATCGAACAGATCAAAAAAAGTTGAATCCGCGATAACCAGGTGACGAATACGTTGAACAACACCATCTTCTGTTGATAGCATAGACCCAAAAATGTTAACCCGGCAGGCTTTATCAACGCCGCTTACTGTTGTACCAAGGGTGTTATAATACTGATCATCGAGCCTGACCTGCTTTTTAGGTGTATTGACCAGCCGGTAAATTCGGTCATAGTTTGTCTGATATTTATCAGAACTTTGTTCATAGGCATAATATGCCGATGTCAGAATCACCAGGGCCAGACATAGCGACAGGCTGACGACAGAAAATACCATAAAGCGTTTTTGCCTTAAAAGGGATCGTATGACCAGTTTTATTAGGTTGTTCATTCCTGATAGGTTTGCGTGACTTTTTAATTCTGCATAACATCGGCAGACACTTCCTCATCGCTTTGTACCATCCCGTCAGCAATTCTGATAATGCGTTTCCCATAGTTAGCAAAGTCTTCGTTATGGGTAACCTGGATGATGGTTATGCCATCTTCTTCGTTCAGTTTTTTCAGCAATTCCATAATCTGTCTTCCCTGTTCGGAATGCAGATTTCCTGTCGGTTCATCGGCAAGAAGCAGTTTGGGCTTTCCAACAATGGCACGTGCAATGCCTACCAGTTGTTGCTGTCCACCTGAAAGTTGTTGTGGAAACAGATCTTTTTTAGCCACCATGTTGAACCGGTCCAGCATATCGGCTACCATGGCCTTCCGCTCTTTGGCCTTCACACCCTTATAGATAAGGGGTGTTTCAATGTTTTCGTAAACGGTCATCTCGTCAATCAGGTGAAAGGCCTGAAAAATGAAGCCCACATAATTCCGGTGAAATTCCACTTTCTTTTTTTCTTTCAGGGTATGTGCCGGTTGATCCAGAAAGAAATACTCGCCCTCGTTGGGTTCATCCAGCATGCCGATTATATTTAACAGTGTCGATTTACCTGCTCCACTGGGGCCCATAATGGTTAAAAATTCACCTTCGTTAATGGTCAATGAGACGTCTTTCAACACAAACGTGCGTTGAAACTTGTTGTCGTAGTACTTGTAAAGCTTGTTAAGTTGTATCATTTTATTAAAGTTAATTTCTATGTGTCCATGAAAATTTAAAATTAAATTTTAGAATTTCATGGAAAAAATTAGTATATTTACCATGAAAATTTAAAAATTACTATTGCGATTTTATCAATATTACACTTTTAAGGATATGATAAACAGAAGAATACTGGATGAAATACTGGATTCGTTGAGTTATTTCCCGGTTGTTTCAATTATTGGTCCGCGGCAGGTTGGAAAAACTACTCTGGCAAAGCAGCTTATGGATCAAATTGAAAAACCAGTTATCTATCTTGATCTGGAAATTCAGTCTGATTTGTTTAAACTGAATGATCCGGAGTTATTCTTATCCAATCATTCCACCCATCTTGTCGTCATAGATGAAGTCCAGCATAAAAAGGAGCTTTATCCGTTGATTAGAGGCCTGGTAGATCAGGAACGCAAACCGGCACGTTTTCTTTTACTTGGGTCTGCTTCGCCTGAACTGATTCGGCATTCATCCGAGTCTCTGGCCGGTCGCATTGCTTATCATCGCCTGTTCCCTTTTGATTTAACCGAAGTTGCAGAATCCGTCAGTCAAAACGATCTGTGGATTAAAGGAGGATTTCCAAATGCGCTTTTCCCTTCAAAACCAGAACTGAGTCAGCGATGGATGGAAAACTTTATTGAAACCTACCTTAATCGGGATTTGCTGCAACTTGGACTTAGTGCTTCCCCAAGGGTAATCCGCGATTTGTGGACAATGATGGCTCATCTCAATGGTCAGTTACTAAATGCGACAACAATCGGAAAATCGCTTGGGATAACAACGCCAACAGTAAAGCGATATATAGACTTTCTGGAAGATGCTTTTTTACTAAAAAGTCTCCAACCCTTTCATTGGAATATTTCTAAGCGTCTGGTAAAAACCCCCAAGGTTTATTTAACCGATACAGGAATACTGCACCATTTATTGGGAATAAAAGATTTCTTTTCATTATCAGGAAATCCTGTAATAGGTAATTCCTGGGAAGCCTTTGTATTTAATCAGGTATATGCTGTTAGACCAGATGGTTCAAGTATTTATTTTTATCGTACTCATCAGGGCACAGAAGTTGATTTGGTTTTTACACGTGGGCTTGCTGTAATAGCAACAGCAGAAATCAAGTATTCAAATTCACCGAAACTGACTAAAGGCAATTTTCAGGCCTTTGAGGACCTGAAATCTCCAATGAATTTTGTTATTACACCATCTTCTGATGATTATCTTATCAAAGAACGTATCAGGGTATGTTCCCTTAATGATTTTATTTATAATTATTTATCAAAATTTTAACCATTTGTTATTCAGTGTCTCACTTAAAGTGAGGCCCTGAGTGCTTGTATTGTAGTCTGTACTACAGCAACACATCGCCCAGTTGTTTTTTAACTTCTTCGGTAATGATTTGTCCGTCGAACAGGTTTACTACGCGGTGGGCAAATTCAGAATCGTGCAGCGAGTGCGTAACCATGACTATGGTTGTACCTTCCCTGTTAAGTTCAGTGAGCAGGTTCATTACTTCCAGTCCGTTTTTAGAGTCGAGGTTACCGGTAGGCTCATCAGCAAGGATTAATTTTGGGTTTGCGACCACTGCACGGGCAATGGCCACACGTTGTTGCTGACCACCGGATAACTGTTGCGGAAAATGTTTGGCCCGGTGCGAGATTTTCATCCGTTCCAGCACTTTCTCCACCATTTCTTTGCGTTCCCGAACCTTAAGTTTCAGGTAAATAAGGGGTAGTTCCACATTTTCATACACATTAAGTTCGTCAATCAGGTTAAAACTCTGAAATACAAACCCGATATTCCCCTTTCGCAACTGTGTCCGGTTACGTTCTTTCAGCTTACCAACTTCTTCTCCATCGAAAAAATATTCTCCTTCGCTTGGGTTATCCAGCAGACCGATGATGTTCAATAAGGTTGATTTTCCACATCCGGACGGACCCATCACGGCAACAAATTCTCCCTTGTCCACGTGAAAATTTACTTCATTCAGTGCCAGGGTTTCAATATCTTCGGTCCTGAATATTTTTGAAAGGTTTTTCGTTTTGATCATGTCTTTTTTGTTTGGGCTTTTATAAATATGATGTTGTTTATTTGTTCCTGTATTGTTTAATAATTTCATTTTAATGCCGGCATTAATGCAACGCAGGTATTGTGAATTGCATATTCCTTTGCCAAAGCTATGCCATTGTACTAAGTTGCACATAAATAGCGTATTATAAAAATAATTTTAAAAGTTCTGTCAAAATAATTTACAGGTTGTGCCAATAATTTTTACATCTGAACATCCGAAAACATCATCTGAAGACGATAAGCAGGCAATAATTTATGTATAATATTTAGACATGCGTGTAAATTATTTTTACACATGAAAAATAAAATGTAATTTTAAGATCCTGATATAATGAGTTTTATGAAGCCGTTTAGTTTTGGAGTGATTTTAGCATTTGCAGCAGTATTAACCGCTTAAGAATTATGACCACTTTAAAAAAAGCAAACATATTAATTGTTGACGATAACAAAAGTATTCTGCGTGCAATTGAACTGTTACTCAAAGGGCAGTGTAACCAGGTAACTTCACTTACATCGCCAAACCTTCTACTGAGTGAACTGCAACGGCAATCCTATGATGTTTTGCTGCTGGATATGAATTTTACAGCAGGGATTAACACCGGTAACGAAGGCATTTACTGGTTACAACGGGTTTTGGAAATCAATCCGGCCATCAGTGTAGTTATGATTACGGCTTATGGAGATGTAGAACTTGCTGTAAAAGCCATCCGGATGGGGGCAACTGATTTTGTCCTTAAACCCTGGGAAAATGAAAAAATGCTGGCTACGGTTGAGTCTGCGTATAAGCTAAACCAGTCAAAAAATGAGATCAGCAAGCTGACCAGGAGACAGGATCAGTTGGTGGAGGAACTGAATAAAAGTCGCAAGGAGCTTATTGGCAGTTCTACGGCCTGGCAAAAAATCCTCACCCTGGTTGAAAAGGTAGCCGGAACAAGCGCCAATGTGCTGATCACAGGAGAAAACGGTACGGGAAAAGAATTAATAGCCCGGGAAATTCATCGGTTATCCAGCCGCAGGGATAAGATTATGGTTACGGTAGACATGGGATCGGTACCCGAGACACTCTTTGAGAGCGAGCTTTTCGGACACAAAAAAGGATCGTTTACAGATGCCCATGCAGACAGGACAGGTAAAATTGAAACGGCAAATGAAGGAACGCTGTTCCTTGATGAAATTGGCAATCTCCCGGTTGCCATGCAGGCCAAATTATTGTCTGTGCTACAGAACAGAAAGGTGACAAAAATAGGTGACAATAAACCGGTTGAAATAGATATCCGCTTGATTTGTGCCACCAACTGCAACCCGAGCCAGATGGTTATTGATGGAATGTTCAGGGAAGATCTTTTGTATCGGATCAATACCATACAAATAGAATTACCACCACTCCGGGAACGTTTAACAGATATTCCGCTGCTTGCAGAATTCTTTTTGTCAAAATATGTCCGCAAATACAATAAGCCGGAACTTCGCCTGACATTGGCGGCTACAGACAAACTGATAAGGTATTCATGGCCGGGGAATGTAAGGGAATTGCAGCATGCTGTTGAACGGGCCGTCATTCTGTGTGAAAAACCAGAAATTGAACCCGGCGATTTCATGTTTAAATCAGAGGAACTGAACCGGAGTGTGGATTATGAAGGAACACTGGAAGAGATGGAAAGGACCCTCATTCAACGTGCCATAGATACACAGAACGGTAATATGACTGCCGTGGCCGGTCAGTTGGGAATAACACGGCAAACGCTGTATAACAAAATTAAACGGTATGGCTTATAAGCGGTTCAACCTGATTCTGAACTTACGAATATTAATTTTGATCCTTTTAACGGCTGCAACCGGATATACTATTGGAGCGGGATTGTCATGGATGACCACTACTGCGCTGTTATTGCTGGACATAATTAGTGTTTTGGCTTTGATCCGGTTTCTCAACACAACCAATAAGCAAATCAGTTATTTTATTCAGGCCGTAAAAAATGATGATACCACGCTAAGGTTTCCTCCCGAAACAGGGAATAAAATTATTAATGAATTACACGAAACACTGAATGAACTCAACATAATTCTTCAGCAAACGAAACAGGAGAGTCGGATCAAAGAGCGCTATTTCAGCGAAATCCTGCAAAATATAGCCACAGGGGTGATGGTGATTAACGAAAGAGGTTTTATTACCGAGGTCAACACAGCCATACTCGAACTACTGGGGCTCCAAACCCTGACTCATATGTCTCAGTTAAGCCGGGTTGATCCGAAGTTCAAATCCGAAATTGATCAGCTTGATAACCATCAGAAACAGGTGCTGACATTAAACGGGAAAAATGATAAGACTCAGGTCATTGCACGTTGTTCGGTGATTAATTTAAAACATGAGAATATTAAGCTGATCACGATTCAGGATATTCGCGGTGAACTGGAACGGAAGGAAATTGATTCCTGGGTGAAGCTGATACGCGTATTGAGTCACGAAATTATGAATACGCTGGCACCGGTTACATCCATTGCACAAACCCTGAAAGGTATCTGGAAGGAAAAGATAAAAACTGATGCATCGTTTTCAAAGGACGACGATATTGAGAGCACCATTGGCGGATTAGATGTGATAGGTGAAAGGGGCGAGGCACTGATCCGTTTTGTCCAATCGTACCGGATCCTTACAAAAGCTCCCCAACCCAAACTTGCACAGGTAGAAATAAACAGCTTTTCTGACCGCATCAAGATACTGATCTCTCCTTTGAAGGAGGATTTTAAAGGTGAGATCAGATATAACACCCAACATGAAGAGTTTACCTTTATTGCCGATGAGCAGATGGTTGTACAGGTAGTTATCAACCTTGTAAAAAACGCCATAGAAGCCCTTGGATCCATTCCCGATCCTGTGATAGAAATAGCTTGTGAAAAAACAAATAATGCCATAGAAATTTCCGTTTCGGACAACGGAGTCGGTATTCCAGAAGATATTCTGGACGAAATATTCATTCCGTTTTTTACGACCAAAGAAAACGGATCCGGTATTGGCTTAAGCCTTTCGCGCCAAATTATGCGATTACATGGCGGAACATTAAAAGTAAGTTCCTCACCCGAAACCGGCACCAGGTTTACGATGGTTATTCCGGAACGCTAAAATATTCCTTTTTACCTGATGACATTTTGATATCTGTTCGATGTACGGGTAAAGAACACGAATATGAGATTGAAACACATTGGTTTGTTTATTTTGATCGGCATGTTGTTCTCCTGCAAAAAACAGCAGAGTGAGCTGGATGCTTTTAAAAGTGTTAAGTCCACATGCGAAGATATTACCGGTGTGAAAGGGTTATACTGGGACTTATCCAATGGCGTAGCTCGCGGTGATATTCCCGGTGGTGTGCCGGTCATTGAGAATCCCGATCCAAACAGATTTACGTATACCGAATGGCCCTTACTGAGCGTTGAATTTCCGGTTGGCTACAGGGCTGAAAAGCTCGGGGACGGAAATCCAAATCTGATAGGTGTAGATGTGATCCGAAACGATAACCTTGTGGTATGGCGGTATTACAACGATATATTTTCGGGTCAGCTAACGACAACTGATGTATTAAGGGCAGAGATCAATAACTTTTTAAATGGTTTCGGTTTCAGCGCTGATCAGATACAGATTGACTGCACCAACGGTCCAAAAACACAGCCAATCACATCAAGTATGTTTACAGGTTTCGAGAGCAGGCTGATTCAGGTTGGCGATATGACAGCTCAGTTTACAGCAAATGTTACCTATGCATCTGATCTCAATACATCGTTCTATCATGCACAGGTGAGTTTTGCGCCAATAGGGGAATATGAGACGGTGGTTATGTCAACATTCCTGCCGATACACTGGCAGTTATTTGTGACAGATAAGGAATTTGTTGATTCTGACGGGGACGGTGTTGTTGACCAGAATGATAATTTTCCGTTCGATCCTAAACGGCAGTAGTTGGAGGTTATAGACAAGGAATAATTTAGAATGATTTAAGATTGGGAAAAACAATTGCGATGACATATCTGTTTAATGGTTTATAAACAGAAAGTTATCTGCAATGTCTTCCCGGGAATTAATAGAAGGATTTAAAAATAATGAGACCCACACGTTAAACAGAATTTACAGGAGTCAGTATGTAAAACTGGAACGGTTTGTTCTGTCAAATAACGGGAACAGGGATCAGGCGAAGGACGTATTTCAGGAAGCGTTTGTAGTGTTGTGGAGAAATATCAGGGAAGATACGTTTGTCCCGCAAAACATCTCTGAGATAAACGGATATCTGTACCGCATAGCGAAAAATAAATGGCTGGATTATTTGCGGTCAGCAGAATATAAGAAGAGAACGATCCTTGAAAACCAGCACGATGTGACAGAGGAGACAGCAGCCGATAATGAACATAAGTTCAGGATGGTGGAGCAGGGATTAAAAAAACTGGGGGAAAAATGCAGGGACATTTTAAGCCGGTTTTATTTCAGAAAGCAGAGTATGGCTGATATAGCCGATGCTTTTGGATGGACAGAAGCCTCTGCCCGGAATAATAAGTACCGCTGCATTCAGCAGCTGAGAGAAAATTTGAATGGAATAGAAGATGAATAAGCCCCATAACATATCACAAGCAGAATTTGAAAGACTGGAAAGTTATATCCTGAACCGGATGGAGCAGGATGAAAAAACAAAACTGGAAGCAGAATTACAGCATGACCCGGTTTTAATGGAGAAATATACAGAAATCATGCAGTTGATGGAAGGCATTGAAGAGGCAGAACTCCGGGAAAAAATGGATCAGTTTCATCAGGAAATTGAAAGGAATCAAAAGAACGGCAGGACGAAAAAATTATTTTTGTTCAGCAGGGCATTTGCGGTAGCAGCTTCAGTTATAATTGTGCTGGTCATTTCGGTTTATCTGTTCATGAGGCCTGACAGGAACCAACGCTTGTATGCCGGTTTTTATCAGCCTGATCCGGGTTTGGTAACAGCAATGAGCAGCAGTTCTGATTATGAATTCGACCGTGCGATGGTTGATTTTAAAATTGGCAATTATAAGGCTGCCATTAAGCGATGGCAACCACTTTTAGAGAGCAGACCCGAAAGCGATACGCTGAATTATTTTATAGGTTCGGCATATCTGGCAGAAAACGATGCTGCTTCTGCAATTCCAAAGTTTAAGAAAGTTGCACAAAACCCGAAAAGTGATTTCAGAAATGATGCCAACTGGTACCTGGCCCTGGCTTACCTGTTGAATGATGAGAATAATAAAGCAAAAGAAATACTCAAACAGACCAGTCACCCCCGAAAAGATGAATTGTTACGAAAAATCGGGAATGAATGAAATACCTTGCGGTAATATCCTTTTTACTGATCTCAACAGCGGTTTTTTGCAATGTTGATGGACAGTTGTCTGGATTGCAAAAAGCGGTATCGGACAAGGATTACCACACCGCCCGTCAGTTGTTTCAGGAAGATACAAGTGCGTTAATTGCAGAGCAAAATTTTCTTGATCTGAGTTATTTTATTTCCTATGCCGGATATATAGCCGATTATTTTAAGGAAGACGGGCGAAAAACCGTAGAAAACATGCGGGATTTTATCCTGGATCATTCCGAAAACCAGCGCGATAAAAGACAGGCGTGGCTCGAAATACATACATACTACAGAAATAAAGGGAAGCTACAGGAAGCTTATGATGCGAATGCAAAAGCACTTGAGATTAGCAGACGGATAGAGGATATTGAACCCCGGGAGTTGGCTATGATTGAACAGAATCTTGGTGTTATTGCCTCTGAAATGAACCAGCTTTCGCTGGCTAAGTCTCATATATTAAAGGCCGCAAATGATTTTGAAAAGGATCCGAAAACAGATGAGTCCGACCAACTGAATATACTGAACAGTCTGGGGGCCACATACTGGTACGAAGCGCAATACGATTCCGTGGCGTATTACTGGTTAAGGGCTTTGGCATTTATCGACAGCATGTCGCCGTCTCTTACCAACCAGTATTACTACAAGTCGATGTTGGAGGGGAACCTGTCGGCGTTATACGATGTGATGGGAAAAACGCAGGAAAGCATCAACATTGCAAAACGTTCCATTGATGATATTCAGTATTTTACAGTTCACGCAAAAGATGATCCGAGATGGAACCGCGCACTCTTATCGCTGCTCTACTCTGCCAATAATCTGGCAACGGTGTACTACGGTGTCGGGAATTATGCGGGATCGCTGAAATTGCATGAATTTATTTACAATGAAAAGATCGGATATTATCCGCCGGATCACCCCGAAATATTTTTTACGGCCATACAGATTGGCATTTCGTATTACGCGTTACACCGTTTTTCGGAGGCGGGAACGTGGCTGATGAATGGGATAAACGGGTATAAAAAATACGGCGATACCTATCATAAAAATCTGGCTGATGCGTACAGCACACTGGCACTGATTCACGAGGCAGAAAAAAACTTTCCTGATGCGAAAAAGTATTACAGGCTGGCCGAAGGATATTATAATGAAACTTACGGCGAAAAGTTTGATTTTGTTTATCTGAACTTTTTGAAAAATGCTACCGAGTTTTACGCGCTTCATGATGATCAGGAGCTGGCAGTGGAATTGTCTCAAAAAGGACTGAATTATGTTTCGAAAGCCTATGGTAAAACTTCGCTGATTGGTTTCCGGCAAATGTTGAATTTAGGGACTGTATATTTCAATATCAATGAATACAGTAAAGCTAAAGAAACAGCAGAACAGAGTCTTGCTATCCTTGATAAATTAAGGGTGAATGCTGAATCAGGTTTAGATTCGGTAAAGATTGATCTGGATAAACCCGGAGCAATAGTACTTAAAGAAAAATCGGTGTATCAGCTGGCACAGAACAGGACAGTCGCATTTCTGGACAGTATGCTGCAGGAACTGAATCGTGCACTTTTAATTCTTGAAAAGCGAAAAACAGTGTATTCTGATCCGGATAATGTTCAGGTCATGCTTTCTCAGAACGAGGAAACCATAGAATTCATCAAAAAAATCCTGCTGGAGTTATATGAAAAAACGGGAGATGAAAACTATATTAATCAACTGCTGAAGTTGCAGGAGGAAACCGTTTACACCAAAATCAGGGCACATTTAAATCAGCTTGCAGGTATCGCGTTCTATGGTGTGCCTGATTCTGTTTTGGAACAGGAGCGTAAACTAAAAACAGCGATTAATGATCTGGTTAACAATGATGGCAACCTGACGGAATACCTCACAGCAATGGATAAATGGGATGCATTCCGGAATATGCTTAAAAAAAGGTATCCTGAGTATTACAGATTGCGGTATGCAGGAATCACTGAAGATGAATTGCAACCTGCTGTATCAGGTCAGGTGGTCAGGTATATGTTTGTTGATTCCACATTGCTGGCCATCGTTTTTCATGATGGGGAAAAGTCGGTTTTTGAGTTGAATTTCGAACCGGGACTTGTTACTGAACTTGCTCAGGTCTGGAATGATCGGTTTGAGAGCGGTAGAATTTCATATACGTTATATCAACAGCTATGGCAACCTTTCGACAGTCTGCTGAATCACGGTAGTGTGATAATAATTCCTGACGGTATTTTATATAATCTCAGTTTTGATTTGCTGACACGACAACCAATAACCGATTTCACTCAGTACCGGACGATGAGCCTGTTGTCAAACTATTATTTGTCTTATCACTATAGTCTGTGGTTTTCAAATTATCACGGTTCCAAAAAGTTTAAATCCAGCTATGCCGGTTTTGTGCCCGGATTTTCGGATCAGATGAAAGAAGATTATATGACGTCTGTGACCGATTCCACAAAGATTGATAGGGCTTACCTGCATCTGTTACCACAACCTTTTACGGTGGCATTATCCGGCAAGATCAGTAAATTGTTCGACGGGAACAGTTTTCCCTATGAACAGTCCACCGTTAGGGAATTCAGGGAGAAAGCCTCCGGTAACAAGATTATTCATATCGGTACACATGCTGAATCAAATAATGTCAGCCCTGTTTATTCGCGCCTGATCTTTGCAAAGGATAAAGATCCGGGTCTACAGGAAAATTCCCTGTTTGCATATGAGATTTACGGTACCGACATGAATTCCAACCTAACGCTTCTTACTGCCTGTGAAACAGGCAAACCACAATACAAACCCGGAGAAGGGATGGTCTCTTTGGCACATGCTTTTCTCTATGCCGGGTCGGAGAGTCTGTTGATCAGTCTCTGGAACCAGGATGAAAAAACAGGTATGGATATAACGGATTACTTTGTTAAAAGCCTGGCAAAAGGATTACCGAAAGACAGGGCTTTGAGAGAAGCCAAACTAAAATACCTTGAAAAAACGAATAACAGAACACTTTCACCGCAATACTGGGCAGGTATGGTAATTATAGGTAATTCTGAACCTGTTGCCGGATTAAAATCGTATCATCAGTTGCTTTGGGGAGTATTTGGCAGTGCATTTGCTATTTTACTTATTCTTCTTATCTGGTACCGGCATAAATAAAATTAATAGTGAACCACACTTTTTTCTGATGACATTTTGAATCTCATCCGATGGATATATAAATAAAACCCAGGAGAGATGAAAAGAGCAGTGAAAATTCTTACAATGTTATCTGTATTTGCCACAATGATTGCTTGTACAAAAGTAGATCCCAAAGAAAGCAATGAATTTACAGTTCCTTTTGAAGAAGTGATTCCGGTTATTGATAATGGAGATGGCACATATAATGTTTCCAATCCCAGCTTTCAGGCGGGATTTGAAGCGCAGGATGACGCCTTAAAATATGAGCTGCGTATTATAAGGCAGGATGGAACTTCCGGCGATCCGTTTTACAGAACAGCTGATCAACTTGTGAAAAAAGATGGAGACCTATACTACGCTGTACTTATTGGAAGCATAACCATTGGTTTAGGTGTTAATGAAGCAAAAAAAGATGAGATGGTTGCTGACTTCCAGAAGCTTCTGGATAAAGCAAAAGTTAACTACAAAGCACTGAGTATAAAAGTGATTTATGAATAAGTCACAAGGTGTAATCATTTAAAATAAACATTTATGGTTAACAGGTTACTTACGGGAATACTGTTCATGTTATGCGTTTTACCGGAATCCGTGGCGCAGTACAAATATTATATACCCACCGACTACAACGGTATCTTTTACGGTCAACCCACCAGTACCAGGGCAACAGCAATGGGATTGACTACCATAACTCAGGGTGGTGTAGAAAATGTGGTATATAATCCGGCATCCCTTGGGGTGATCCAAAAACGCATAGAATTATACTACAGTTATGCAAAAGGAAACCAGGTAAGAATTGGTTCAAGCAACCGTTTTGAAGGGCTTGCTTACAGAATCAATGACAAAATCGTAGCGGGTTTCAGCCGGATGAGGTACGTGGAAAAAAATTCTCCCTGGACCACCATTATAGGTTGGTATGAGGATTCTCAGGAAAAAAGAACCCAGGCCATGTATACACTTAGTGGTTCTTATTCACCGTATGAAAACCTTCAGGTGGGTGCTTCAGGCAACTGGCTGATCGGAAAGTCGGTTACAGATGTCACCACGAACAAGGTGTTTATTATATCCGTTGGTTCAATATACGATATGGAGACGGATTGGATCAGGCATGAACAGCTTAGCAATCAACGCATTCGCTTTGCACTGAGTTTTGTCAATTTGCTTATGAAAAACCGTATCGAAGAACGGTATCAGGATTACCTGCATTACAGGGACATGCCCATTCACTTGACTTTGGGTTCATCGTATAATGGAACTCTGCCTTTTGATTATTCATTTCTGAAGGGATTTACCGACTTCTTTAACGACATGCCCGAAACAGTCGATCTCAGTTTTCATGTGCAGTTCAGGGAAACACTACGTGGACCCAAAAAAACAGTGGTCAACGGAAATTATGAAAGCAATACATCCATTGGTCTGGGAGCAGAAGCTTTGTTTATGGATTTCTTTGCGTTCAGGCTTGGATACTTTTACGAAACACGTCCCGATCAGGGGCCTGCAGAAGGAGGCGGCTACTGGATGACAGATGACAAAAGAGGCCTGACCTTAGGATATGGATTTAAAGTTCCGGTGTGTGAATTAACAAAACAAAAAGTTCCGGTAAATGCAGATATAGATTTTGTAACGTTCAGGGTTTTAAATGAATTGGGTACAACCACTACCGTACCGGCAATATTTTCAAAGAATAACTTTCTGTTTTCCTTTGGCGTCAAACTAACGTGGGTGAATAAGCCTACAGCGGATTTGCTGTCAACTCCTTAATGGCTTTCTTAATACCTTTTGTATCGTAGCCACAAATATGATGAAGCTCGGCAACAGAACCATGTTCAATAAATTTATCGGGAACCCCAAGCAGTTTGATCCTGGGGGCATAGCCGTTTCTGGCATTAAACTCCAGTATGGCTGAACCGAAACCACCTGTTATCGTACCATCTTCGAGTGTGATAACTTTATTGAAGTTCTGCATAATTTCATGCAGCAGTTTCTCGTCCAGTGGTTTTACAAATCTCATGTTATACACGGCAACTGAAATACCTTCTTTTTCAAGTTTTTCAGCCAGGAATTTGGCCTTTATGCCAAGCGGGCCCATGGATAGTATGGCAACATCATGTCCTTTTTTGATGCATTCACCTGTACCAATCTTAATAGCCTTCATGGGTTTTTCCCAGTCCGCATTTATACCTTTACCACGTGGATAACGTATGGCAAAGGGACCTTCATGATTCAAGGCTGTAAACATCAGATTACGCAGTTCCATCTCATCCAGTGGAGATGAAACGATGAGATTCGGGACACACCTCAAATAAGCCAGATCAAACACTCCGTGGTGTGTTGCGCCGTCTTCGCCAACCAAACCTCCGCGATCCAAACAAAAGACCACATGCAGTTTTTGCAACGCTACATCGTGAATCAGCTGGTCGTAAGCACGCTGCATAAAGGTGGAGTATATATTGCAAAACGGCACAAAGCCTTCTTTTGCCATTCCGGCAGAAAAGGTTACAGCATGTTGTTCTGCTATGCCCACATCAAAAACCCGGTTGGGCATTTCTTTCATCATAATGTCCAGCGATGATCCGGTGGTCATGGCAGGTGTTATTCCCACAATTCGTTTATCCTCCCGTGCAAGTTCAAGGATGGTTTTCCCGAATACATCCTGAAACTTCGGAGGCAGACCTTCATTTGAATCTACAATGCGCAGGCCGGTATTTTTATCGAACATTCCCGGTGCATGCCATTCAGTCTGAGAATTTTCAGCCGGTTCAAATCCCTTGCCTTTTTTCGTTTTGATATGAAGAACTTTAGGACCTCTAATATTTTTCAGGTCTCTGAGTACTTCTTCCAGGTGCAGCACATCGTGACCATCTACCGGTCCAAAATATCGGATGTTAAACCCTTCGAATATGTTTCCCTGGCGTGCCAGAAGGGCTTTTATGGTATTATTGACTCTGACAATAATTTTGCGTCCTTCATCACCTACAACGTTCATTTTTGAAAGCGCCTTCAGCATTTCTGAACGCATTTTATTGTAGGTTTTTGAGGTGGAGATATCCAGTAGATATTCGGTTATTCCGCCAACGTTAGGCGAAATAGCCATCTCATTATCGTTAAGAATAATGAGCAGGTTGTTGGGGTTCACGGTAGCATTATTGAGTGCTTCGTAAGCCATGCCACCGGTAAGCGCACCATCACCAATTACAGCAATTACCTGTCGTTTATCGCCTTTCTTCCCCGATGCAATAGCCATTCCCAGGGCAGCAGAAATGGACGTGGAGGAGTGGCCAACACCAAAGGTATCGTATTCACTCTCAAAAATATTAGGGAAGCCACTAATGCCGCCAAGCTTGCGGTTGGTATGAAATTGTTCTCTTCTGCCGGTTAATATTTTATGTCCGTAAGCCTGATGTCCCACGTCCCAGACAATACGGTCGTCAGGCGTATTAAACACATAATGAAGGGCAACGGTAAGTTCTACAGTCCCAAGGCTGGCACCGAAGTGGCCGGGGTTACACGAAACAACATCAATGATGTACTGACGGAGTTCATCACACACCTCAGGTAAATCTGCCTTATCCATCTTCCTTAAATCGGATGGAAAGTTGATCTTCTTCAAATGCCTGTAGCCTCCGGTCATTATACGTTTCAATTAAAAAAATTTCCTGACCGGTTAAGAATCAGGAAAAGGTTTCCCAAAAGGGAGTATTATTTGGTTAATAGATTACTTTTTTTCTTTTTCTTCGGGCTTTCCATCCTCTTTATTCATTTCTGAATCCATTTCGGATTTAGCCTTTTTGAATTCGTTCATTCCTTTGCCCAGTCCACGCATAAGTTCCGGAATTTTTCGTCCTCCGAAAAGCAGTAACAAAACAACTGCGATCAGCAGGATTTCAGGTATTCCGGGTGTGGATATAAGAAACATAGAAGTATTCATATGAATTATGAGTTTAATCAAACAAATTTAACCAATTTATTTAAACAGCCCTATGACATCGTTCATATTTGCATAAATAAGCAGGGAGAATATAATCACCATTCCGGCAATCTGAGCATACTCCAGGAACTTCTCACTTGGCGTTCTTCCTGTAACCATTTCGTAAAGCAAAATCACTACATGTCCGCCGTCAAGTGCAGGGATCGGCAATAAATTCATTATGGCCAATATGATAGACAGAAAAGCTGTCAAAGTCCAGAATGAATACCAGTCCCATACAGGGGGGAATATGGATCCTATTTTAATAAATCCGCCAAGTTGCTTGTAGGCTTTTGTTTCCGGCGCAAAGATCAGTTTAAACTGTTTCAGATAATCAGTTATGGACTGCACACCTTTATTAATACCTGCCGGAATTGATTCCAGAAATGTAAATTTTTCGGTGGAAAAATCATAAAATTCACTTGGATGATGCGCATAAATGCCCAGTTTCCCTTCATCAGTCAGTGTTACATTAAATGTTTTTTGAACTCCATCCCTGTCAACAGTAATGCCAACGGTCTTTCCGGCATATTTCGACAGGGAATCTGTGAACATATCGTAGAATTCCAGTGGGTGTCCGTTAAAAGCCACCAGTTTGTCCTCTTCTTTCAGTCCGGCCTTTTCTGCCGGTGCATCATCCACAAATTTTGCGATTACGAATGGTGTGCGCAGGTCGAACAGTGGTGTTTTATCTTCACCGATAAGTTTGGCGAAATTCTCATCGCTGATAGGAACTTTAACGGTTTTACCGTCACGGTCCACCGTTACATATTTGGCATGATCCAAAATTATAGTCGGAACAATTTTGCTGAAGCTTGGTACTTCTTCACCATCAACATTAACGATTTTATCACCATCACGAAAGCCCATATCATAGGCAGTCTGGTTCACTGCAACACCATACTTCATATTCTGTGTAGGCAGGTATTGCTCGCCCCAGGTCCAGAGCACCATGGTGTAAATAAAGAATGCCAGCAGTACATTAAAAAGTACACCGCCAATCATGATCAGAAGTCTCTGCCACGAAGGTTTGCTCCTGAATTCATAGGGTTGTGGTGGTTGTTTCATCTGTTCCTTATCCATGGATTCATCTATCATCCCTGCTATTTTCACATAACCACCCAAAGGAAGCCATCCAATACCATATTCAGTTTCCCCTATTTTCTTTTTCCAGATGGCGAACCATGGATCAAAAAACAAACGGAATTTTTCCACACGGGTTTTAAAAATCCGTGCGAACAGGAAATGGCCAAATTCGTGAATCATAACCAAAATAGAAAGACTGGCAATGAGTTGGAGAGCTTGAATTAATATCGTCATTTAGTGTTCAAATTTTAAAAATCAGACAAATGTAAGACATTTTATTTAATATCAGTTTTTACCCAATAAAACCAAACAATTATTAACATGTTCATTACCTGATTGAAAACCGTTCATATTTGTTTCAGTTTTTGAGATTTAATATGTGGTATTTTTTTAAGAAAATAAGTGTATTGAGTGCAACATTATTTGGTTTTTATGGGGTTCGTTCAATAAAACAGGGTCAAAATATAAAGAATACCCTTAAAATTGAGCGATAAATATGATGTTTTAAGATAATTATGCAATTTTGCAACCGGAACGTAAGGTAAAATAAATTTCATATAACATGTCTGACAAAGGGAAGTCCCCACGTGATTTATTCGGAAGTAAACTGGGTGTGATTGCTGCGGCAGCAGGTTCTGCTGTCGGTTTAGGTAACATCTGGAAATTTCCGTACGAAGCCGGACAAAACGGAGGTGGCGCATTTTTACTGGTCTATATCGGATTTATACTGGCCATAGGATTACCGATTATGATTTCGGAATTTGTGATCGGCCGGAAATCCAGGGCCAACGCTGCTGGTGCATTTAAGAAGCTGGCTCCCGGGAAACCATGGTTTGTGGTAGGATGGATGGGCGTGGCAGCTGCATTTATGATTCTGGCGTTTTATGGTGTGGTAGCCGGCTGGACTCTGGAGTATATTAAGGAGGCCATAACCAATTCGTTTGACGGGCAGTCAACGCAACAACTCACAGACAACTTTAATGCCTTTATGACTAATCCGGTACGCCCTATAATATGGCAGGTGATTTTTATGTTGCTGACGGGTGGCATCATTTTGGGAGGTGTTAAAAACGGGATAGAAAAATATACTAAAATACTGATGCCTTTACTGTTGATCATCATTATTGTGATGGGCATCAAATCCTTATCGCTGCCGGGCGGTGGAGATGGGCTGAAGTTTCTGTTCTCATTTCAGTTTGATAAGATAAACTCATCTGTGCTGATTGAAGCTTTGGGACAGGCCTTTTTCTCACTAAGTCTGGGAATGGGCGCTATCATCACTTACGGTTCATACGTTGACGGGCGATCAAATCTGACCCGTACGGCACTTCAGGTGACCTTTGTAGATACTCTGATTGCGGTTCTTGCCGGTGTGGCTATTTTTCCTGCCGTATTTGCATTCGGCATTGAGCCATCATTCGGAGAGGGACTTGTTTTTGTGGCGCTTCCCAGCATTTTTGAACAGATGAGTGGCGGCTACTTCTGGGGCATTCTGTTCTTTGTCCTGCTGGCTGTTGCGGCGTTGACCTCAACCATTTCGTTGCTGGAGGTTATTGTAGCTTATTTGTCAGAGGAATTTAAGATAAAACGTAAAACTGCCACGATAACCGGAACCATTATTGTTTCATTCCTGGGTGCATTGTGTTCGTTATCTCTGGGTGCCGGAAGTGATATACACATCTTTGGTCAAAACTTTTTTGGTTTGCTTAATTTTACCGCATCAAATGTGTTATTGCCTCTTGGTGGTATGCTGATTGCCCTTTTTCTGGGTTGGCAGATTAAGCGTAACGATACCTACGAAGAGCTTTCCAACGGAGGAACCATTAAACTACGACTGTTCCGGGTTTTCCTCGTGATCATTAAATTTATAGCCCCAATCGCCATCGCCATGGTATTTCTGCATGAGATTGGATTGTTAAAGTTGAATGCATGAACGAACTGCTGTTTTTCGGTTTTGTCCTTATTTTAATGGGCGTGAACCTGTATGCGTTTCGCAAGGGTATTACTTACATGTATATTCTGATTGCGGTTTACACCCTTATGATGAATATTTTTGTGGTGAAACAGTTTAACCTGTTTGGTCTGGCTGTTACCGGGGGGAATGCGTTATACGGTGCCATCTTTTTACTGACAGACCTGCTATCAGAACATCATGGGGAAAAGCAGGCGGTAAAATCGGTGAAAATCGGGTTTGGCGTGATGCTGCTGTTTGTACTGTTTACACAGGTTTTAATATTGTTTGAACCGAACAGTTTTGACTACGCCGATGAAAGTGTCAGAACGCTTTTTGCTGTTACACCGCGTATTTTAGCCGGATCGCTGCTGGCCTATTTTATTGCACAGCGTCTGGATATCTTTTTTTACAAGAAACTAAAGGAACTGACCAAAGGGAAATACCTGTTTATCCGTAACAACGGTTCAACCATGTTGTCACAGCTTATCGACACTCTGATCTTTACTTCAGTTGGCCTAACAGCATTCTCATTTTTACCGTTCGGTGGTGTGATAACTCCCGATATTTTCTGGCAGAATGTGCTGTTCACCTATATCATCAAACTGATTGTGGCAGCGCTTGATACACCTTTTCTTTACTTTAGTTACAGGTTAAAACCAACAAGGAATTAAACGCAGGCGTTATTTTTAATTAAAAGGGTTTTGTATTAAAAACATTTATACTATTTTTGCCCCGCAAAATTATGGCGAGATAGCTCTCCCGAACCATCGGGAGGTTAGAGCGCAAAATGTAATGGCGAGATAGCTCAGTTGGTTAGAGCGCATGATTCATAATCATGAGGTCCCGAGTTCAACCCTCGGTCTCGCTACTGAAAAGGATGCAGTTACAATAATAAGTTGTAACTGCTTTTTATTTATACATACAGGATACATACAATTCATATTATTTATTTGTTTTGAATTTTTACCAAAAGACCTTATTTACACTCTTTTGTTCGTGTTCAGTTAATGTTTTATAAAGTTCATTTCTTTCTTCATCGCGAAGTAAATCATCAGGTGCTTTGATTAATGGATCAAACCAGTTTATCTTATTTTCTACCCAAATCGAAAAATCATTTTCCTCATTTGGAGGGCTTACATTCAACTTGTGCATTTTGCTATATTCCCGCATAGTTATTGAAATTTTCCAGCAAATTACCTGATTAATAAAACCTTTGAAACGCAAAATTTCCAGGGTCCTTGATTGTTTTAATTCCTCTTCTTGTTTCCTGATTTCTTCATATTTCTTTCGTTGAATCTCTCTTTGGATACGTTCCTCTTTTTCTTTTAAGGTTTTATATTCAAGATATGTAACAATATCTAAGATTCTATCTTCCAGGAGAATTTTTCCGTCAATCCATTCTTTTTGAGTATAGTAATTGCCTAAAATGACAGCTAATTTTCCTGCAGGGATAAATTCTCTACTCGGATAATCATTTGGATCATTGTATACTATTTTCATTTTTTCTTTTATGGATAACTTAATGTCTTCTCCATACATACGGATAAATACATTGTTGTACTGACTAATGATCTCATGATTTCTTTTTAAAAGAATTTTAAGTAGAGCATTAAATAGTACATAAGCTCTGTTTATATTTTTCTTAGAGACGCGTACATTAAATTCATTATTACCTGATTCATACATGCCTTTATATAAATAACATTGACCCAAAGAAGCTTTAGAGCTTAAAATCCGGGGGTGAGGATTAGTTAGTTTTGATGACACCTTAATATAACTTGATAACTTATCAATTAATTCTTGTTTTATCTTCTTTTTGATCATGGATGTTTCATTGGAATATACTTTATTCCCTTCTTTCAGACCCAGTATAATAGGTTTATCAAAAGTTCTTGTTGATAATTTTGTCTTTGTTACACAATAGCCATGTTTTATTTTTGACCAATAACCAACGGGAGGTAAAGGGATATCAAATTCTTTGCAACGTTTACGAATTATGTAATCCGAAATATTTAACCTATTAGCAAACTTATTAATGGGCTCCTCCCAGACTTTTGTGTAAAGTTCTTCTCGAGTAAATTCAATTTGTTTCATTTTTTAGTTTAAAGTTATGGTAAAATAAAAGAGGCCGCCTTTTTGGACAGCCTCATAATTTATGTTAGTAAAATGTTTTTTGGCGGGTGGAACGTATTCTCCTATAAAGGTTTTCTTTGCTCAATCCTGTTTGTCTGTTTTAGCCCACCCACGTTCCACACCGGCTTAGCCTTAGTTATAATTATTTTTATAATTGTCTTCATAGTTTTCCAATTTATTTTAAGGTTAATATATAGTTTCCCAATGCTTCTAAAAGCACATATAATAGAAATTAATAATGAAATTAATTCCGCCCAGGGTGGAAGAATTTTCAGACTCACTAAAAGAACAAAGATATGTAGAAATCATCGTTATGACTGATTACAAAAATATAGAATTACAGTATCAATACAAAGTTTGGTTTAGATTACACCATCAGTTTTTCCAGCTCATCTTTCGTTTTTCTCCAATTGGGAGATAGTTTATTCAGGAGCTCATAAAATGCTGCACTGTGATTGAGATGTGCTAAATGGCATAATTCATGAATAATCACATATTCAATACATTTTTTTGGAGCTTTGATCAACTCAGTATTTAAAAGAATTTCACCTTTGGGGCTGCAACTTCCCCAGCGTTTATCCATCCATCTGTGTCTTAAAGTCGGTGTTCCTTTAAAAAAAGATTTTGAAAGTGGCACAAGTTCATCAAATAATTTATTAAAATGCTGTTCCGCTTTAGATTTAAACCATGCCTTTAATATAGTTTCAACATGCACTTTATTTTCTTTATCCTTTGTATAAACAATTATGCTACCGCCATGAAGTTTAACAGACTCTTTGTTTTCACTTATGAGTTTCAAACGGTATTGCTTGCCTAGATACAAATGTGTTTCGCCACTTACGAATTTTCTGGGAGGTGTTATTGGGTGAAATGATAAAAAAAAGTCCTGCTGTTTTAATATCCAGGCAGCCTTGTTGTAAACTTTCCCGGAAACTTTGTTTTTACTTGTGCCATTTGGTGCAATTACATGAACAGATTTATCAGGATATACTTTTATGCCTAAAGTTTTACGATTAGCAAAGTCTAAATAGTATTCGATAGTAGAATTACCGTATTTAATCTGTTCCTTAAACATACTACTTGTATTTATGTATGGCAATTTTCATACACTCTTCAATCAGATGATCGATTTCATCCCAATTGGGGCCAATATCATATTTTTGAAGGAGATCGTAAATCACGTCACTTAGCTCAATATTGATCTTTCCTCTTATATCAACATTTCTGTGAAAGTCAACAATCTTTTTGTTATTGAGGTAAATATTGTTTTTAACGACCCGGTCAATGGCTAACCCCATTTCAATATGAAAAGGTGTTTTTAAAAGTTCCAAATTGTTGTAAACAGATTTACTGTAATTGTAAAAAGCTAAAGCCACCTCATTTTTTTCTAGTTGTTCCGGTGCATCTTCCCGACGTCCTTTTAAAAAATCATCTTCAAATTTTTGTGCTCTTTTTAAATATTCGGCTTCACTAATTCTTTTTTGATGGTATGCTTCAATGGTCTGTTTGATGAGGTCTGCGAACCGGGTATAAAAAATCGGATCATCCTGCATTTTAACGTTGATGGCTTTAATTGTCCGGCTGGCAATATGATCAGCCTGTGCTGCTTTACCAATTATCTTTTCTACTTCAGCTTCCCGTTCTTCCTTATTAAAGATATCAACAAGATCGGTTATTTTTAAAATTTCCCCATCCGTTGAAAGATGTTTGTTGATTAACTTTTGCACCTGTGGCTCATATTCCCTGTAGGATATATCATCGTTGTACCTTCGTTTAACATCAACCCGAAGCTTTAAAAAGAACTTTGCATCCTGCTTGTAGTTTTTAATTTTAACTTCTTCTGTACTATTAACAAAATGAACGGATGAAAGTGCCAGTTTAAGCATTCGTGCAAAAACAGAAAGTTTATCATAAAACTTATTTCTAATATCCTCCGCAGAAAGTAGTTCTTCGTATGCCGTGGCTTCCAGATTTTTCCCTTTCAGGCTTTTGAAGATATCCCAAATCTCGGCATGCGCCTGGGGTAACTTTTTAATTTCATCATCAATACTGGTTAAGGTTCCCGCCAGATCTTCTTTGTCAAATCCTTCAAGACCGGAATATGTATCTAATGCGTTATCAAGATTTTCCAGATTGCCGTAATAGTCTATGATGTAGCCATAATCTTTCCCCGGATATACACGGTTTACCCTGGCAATTGCCTGCAAAAGGGTATGTTCTTTAAGGCTGCGGCACAGATATAAAACCGTATTGTTAGGTGCATCAAAACCGGTTAGAAGTTTCGCAACCACAATTAATATTTCAGGATGGTCACGTTTTTTAAACTGATTAATAATACTTTTTTCAAAGGTTTTCAGATCGCCATATTTATCTTCCATGGCTTTGAAATAGGTATCTTCTCTCTGTTTTTCTTCGTTGTCGTCATAGTATGAATCTTCCATTCCCTCCCGCTGATCAGAGCGTGTCACTACCACTTCGGAAGAAATCTTCCCGATTTCGTCGAGATAGTGCTTATACAACAAGGCTGTTTTTATGGAAGGTGCCACCAATTGTCCTTTGGGTTTGTATGCTGTATCGCTTGACTGGAAGAAACCGGTATAATGCTCGCTGATATCCCAGGCTCGTGCATAAATGATCTGATCAGCCTTGTTAAGCTCGTTTATAGTATTGAATTTGCGTTTTAGCGCAGCTTTACCGTAATCGCTCAAGGGTTCAGATACTTTATCGAAAAATGTGTTCAACGGTTTTTCATTGATGGACATCAGGTTGTGCCGGCCTTCGTACAACAGGGGAACAACCGCACTGTCTTCAATAGCATCAGTTACGGTGTAGGGTTTACCAATATATCCGCCGAATTTTCTGGCAGTGTTTTTTTCTTTTTTCATTAAAGGCGTGCCGGTAAATGCTATAAAACAGGCATTTGGGAATACCCTTTGCATACTCACACTAAAGCTGCCATATTGTGTGCGGTGGCCTTCGTCGATCAGAATAAATATATCTGGTGACGCAAAAGGTTCTTTACATTGTTTTACGGCTGCCTCAAACTTGTTTATAATGGTAGTTATAATGGCATCATCATTTTCGCTGATTAACCCTGACAGATGTGTTCCTGTTTTGGCCTGGCGAACTTCTTTCTGACATTTTTTAAATGTATCAGAAAGCTGGTCGTCCAAATCAATACGGTCAGTCACCAATAATATTTTGGGGTTTAAAATGTGCTTGTTGGATGCAAGTAACTGTGCCAGCATTACCATGGTTAAGGATTTCCCGCTACCCTGGGTATGCCAGATGACACCACCTGTACGTTTTCCTGCGTTATTAAACCGGGAAACTCTTTTAATGGTTTCATTCACCACAAAATACTGCTGATACCGGGCTATTTTTTTTACTCCATCATCGTACACGGTAAAGTTGCGGATCAGATCGAGCATTCTTACAGGTGTACACAGGCTGTAAAGCAATTCGTCCTGTTTGGTACATTTACGGGGTTCGTCGATCGATTGCTCATCAATACGGTCAAAATATTGACGGACATACCTGAATCTGTCTGAAAACAATTTGTTTTTATTTTCTTCGGTAAGTGGTGTGTTTTTTAGTCTGTTCAGTGTATTCCAATAGTTTGCTTCGGCGGTTTTTGAAGAAAACAATTCTTTCCATTTTGACCAGAACTCCTTACTTGTTCCGGTAGTTGCATAGCTGGCATCATTGGTTGCCAGGCTTAATACCAGACCGGAGTAAACATAAAGTGAACGTATGCCGTTTTTACTAAAATTTCGTGTGTGTTGTTCAATGGCCAGTTCTACCGGGGTTTTGGTACCGGTTAAAGAAGGGCTTTTGCATTCAACAATACACATGGGGATCCCGTTCACAAACAGCACCAGATCGGGACGATAGGTATCGGTTCTGCCGTCACGAACCACACTGAATTCTTCGGTAACATGAAAGGCATTGTTCTCAGGGTTTTGCCAGTCGATGTATTGCAAGGAATGACTTTTCTTGTCTCCATCTACCGTTTGCTCAAATGCCTTTCCCAGTGTGATTAAATCATAAAAAGCTGCATTGGCCGTCATGATGCCCTCATGAACCGGTAACTCTTTTACGGCAAGTATCGCTGAGTTGATATTGGCTTCAGAGAATTCGTATTCCTTCCCTTTGCGGGTAAAACTGTTTATTTTTTGCAGTTGAGTAAACAGTACTTCTTCAAATATCACCACCGAGTTTTTGCCCTTACGCCATTTCATGGCCTGATGTGGAGTGACATATTCATAACCCATATTGATGAGCAACTGAAGTGCCGGAATCTGAGAAATATGATCTTCGAGAAACGATGGGGTTGTCATAGTAATTCACTGTTTTATTGGTTGTTCAGAATACCGATAGGTGTAAATTTCTTTAAATTTCTTTCCTTTGCATTGCAAATGTTGTATATTTGTCACGCTCATTCTTCCATATTAGGAGAACAGAGTTTCGAGGCTCGATGCATCACGATATGTACCGGGCTTTGCGTTTTAATTAGAACTCAAAATTTATTGTGATTAAATAATCACCAGGGCGTGTAAAAATTTTTACACAACTTTTAAAAATATTTTTGGTCCTTTTCATTACTTTCTCAAAACAGTAGTTATCAACAATTTGCAAAGGGTTATTAACAGTTTTTCGTTTGATTTTTATAAAAAACATCGTTTTCTGGCCCTTTTTCTGGCCCTTTTTTGGCCCTTTAATCTTCAAATTCCCCATTGTCATGTAATTGTTTCATCCCAATATCAAGTGCTTTTGATAATAACTCCATTCCTTTCAGGTAGTTTTCACCAATTTTATAGTAGGTTCCTTTACCTTGTCCATGTTGACTTAACTGATTGTTTTCTACCAGTTTTTTTACCAGAATCCGCACTTGTTTTCGTGATAAGCGACCCTGGAATAAATCCACAAAATCCTGCATTTTTGCGTCTTCAAATTTTCTAAGATGCTGTAGGATCAACATAAAAGCCTGATTATTATCCCAGTCTGTTTTGCTGTATTTACCTTTTTCATCAGCGAATTCGTAATAAGTTTTCGACAAAACATAATATGTACCACTTGTTCGACCTCTTTTTTCTATTAAATCTCTTTCAAGTAATTTGGTGATCACATTCTTGTCAAATGGGAAGTTCTTGTTACCTTTTTTTATTTGACTCAGATGAATAACTTCCTGAACAGATAGCTTTTTATCGTCATTCAGCTCAGCCTGTATAGACTCAATAAACAGTGCAAATGCTTTGTCTTCTATTGTTGAGAAAAGATGAAGTTCAACCTGAAAATCATCAGATTTAGAATAGTCCGGATCGCCCTTGCCTTCCTTTAGTGTTTGGTAAAATATTTTATCTACTCCTTGTCCTGAACGTTCAACAATACCTGTTTTTTGCAATACATCTGTTAATAATCTGTTTCTTGGGGTGCTGGAAATTGTAAGTAAGTTTTGAAGTGAAACGCCTAATGGGAATCCACCCGGGCTTACAATATCTAATCGTGAGGGATATTGTTTAATTATCGTTTCACTCGATAACCCATAGTTACGGTGTGCAACCGCATTGTTAATTGCCTCTCTAATTACTTCTTTGTTAAAATAGGGGATATCGAAAATAAAGGGGCCATCCTGAATAGGGATTGAACCGTTACGTAAATTAATTGTATCCCAGAGCTGATCTGTTTCTAAGAAATACGGGCCGGAAAATATATGCCGTTGGTCAAAAACAATTTTCGATTCATCTTTTCTGTATTCTAAACGGATGGCAGACTGGGGAATCTTATTTTTAATAATTTCTTTCTTCCCAACCAGAATGACTGCAGCATTTGTGACTTTCCCGTCTGCCACTAAATCAAGATCGTTAAGCATTTGCTCTTTGCTTAATGTCAGAAACTGCGGATTATTTTGCTTTTTTGCATATGCCTCCCGTAATCGATTTATTGCCTCATTGTCCAGATCATTAATGGTTATTCCATCGCAAATTTTTTGTGAAAAGTCTGGTTCTTGTTCCTGTAGTATTTTAAGATATTGTTGGTCCGACATCGGTTTTAATTCTTCACCGACACGCATTAAGGCAACATCTTCGAACTTAAAAACTTTTCCTGCAGGTCGTGAAGGTACCTTTAGCACCACAACACGTTTTCCGTCTTCATCAAATAATTCTTCAGTTGAAACGCGAATAGCAGTATCATTGTAGATACTGCTTTCCAGATTACCCAGTGAATCCAGACTTTGTTGTGTTCCAACAACTTCGTGTGGAGTATTTTCTTTTATCCCAAACACAAGGCATCCGCCACCTTCATTTGCCAGGGCAGTAACGTAACCTAATATACATCTTCTGCGTTTTTTAGGTTCGGGTTTGCTGCCGCCGTTGTATGAAAAATTTCCGCCTTTGGCTTCTTTAAATTCCACCCTGTCTTCTGACTCTTTTAAATGAATGATTTCGGTTATATTCATGGTTAATCAATTTACTTTCACTCTGACTTCTCCGGTTAACAGCTTTTGCATTAAACCTTTTTTTTGTGCCTGCAATTGTGCCAGGTAAGCTTCCTGTTTTTTTATTTCATTATCGGCAGTAGTTAATACTTTGGCAATGGCCTGTTGTTCTTCAATTTCAGGTATTGTCATCTTCAGTGAAAAGAAATCATTAAGGGCTATATTTAATAAACCATGAGCCCTTCCTCCTTCCTGTGCAATTTTCATTAAGTTACGGACCATTAAACCTGCCTCGAAAAAATTTACTAAGAAATCTGAGTCAACGTTGTTTTTTAAATTAAAGCAAATATATAATGTTGTTACAACTGCTTTGTCAAGATTATCAAGCCTTTTAAATGCACCCATTGGATAACCATTTGAGTAGCTTTTATTATAGGCAAATTGTCCTCTCTTAATCAGGTAATAACCTGAAAGAGTATCGCTGGCTACACGTTTTTTAAAGAAGTCTTCCTGCTTTACAAATCCTCTTTGTGCTGAAATGGTTACGACATTGTCATTGAGTTCTCCATTCTTTGTTGTTAGCCTATTTGCAATATCTTTCAATTGAACTTCCTTCCATTCTCCACTAAATTCCTTTAACCTTGTTTTGCCTGAAAGCAACTGTTGCATTAAACCTTTTCTACGCAGTTTAAGTTGCGCAATCAGCTTTTGGGTGTGTTCGATGGCTTTATCCCAGGTGGATAGTATTTCTGCTATTTTGCGTTGCTCAGGGAGTGGAGGGAGAGTAACAAATTGTGATTCAAATTCAGATTTATTAATGATTGGAACAGCTTGTTCCCCTGCTAATATCTTTATTTTTGATGAGATATGTGATAAAATATAATACAGATATTCATTATCATGTTTATTACTTGGTTGTATTGCATTAATTTGTTGGTTTGAAGTTAAATCAACTGTTGCAATACCTGTTTTTCCAATTGTAGAACCAATGCAAGTAAACAGTACACTTCCTTTGGGGAAATTTCGTGATTTCGAAAAACCAATCTTAGAAAGCTTTTTATTTGTATCGATTATGTCTTTAGTGATACCTAAATCCGCAGGACTTGCAAATAAATATTCATCTCCATAATTCTCATTCTCGCTTGTTTTTGGAGTACTTCCTGTACTTACCTTTGCGAAGCTTTTTATAGGACAGTATCTCCAATCCTCTGGAATCCAACCTATCTTGGTCTTTTTATATCCCTCCTTCACAACTTTTTTGACAGACATTCCTTCCCTGTCTTTGATAGGCTCATTTATCGGTTGGCTCTTATTTTCTGTGCTTTTTTCCATAGATGGCATTCGTTTCAAACCCAAGGGATTTTGTTTACTGGTCCGTTTTTTTGTTCAGGTTTTTTCTGTTGTATTGCAGATGCTCATATAAGGTTTGTCCCCAGGCCTTAACAATCATGTTAATTTCTTCGTCGCTTACCGGTTTATGCAGCAACCGCTGTATTTCTATGTTTTTTTGTAGCTTCATGTCCGGGCTGAAAACCGGATAGGATAGTTTGTAATTGTATTTATCGAAATCAACGGTTAACCGGTACAGACATCCAAACGGGTTTAATCCTCCTTTTTTATAGGCTCCAAAAGCTGCTTCAAAGCTGGCTTCAGCTTCTGAAAGAACCTTATCGTTTTTATGCACGGTATATATTTGTTGTAAAGCATTTAAGCGGAGTGACTCTGAAAAAGTACGAAATGGTCCCTTCCCTTCCAGCATAAAACTTACGGAATGGCTGGGTTTACTATAGAAATCATTAAACTTTACCGTTACGGCTGCCAGTTTTTCAAACAAAGTAAAACACCAGCTTTCCATGCACTGTCCAAACACGGTTTCGGTTAATTCCAGTTTTATTTCGTTATCCTCATCTTCGGCATCAACTTCCTGTTTTAACAAGGCCAGTTGTTTATCCAGATCATCGTCTTCGTCAATATTCTCTCCTCTGGCTCCTTTTAACATCAGTTCAAGGGAATGATTCACCAGAGCGGTGACATAATCGAAAAAGAAACCCAGGTTACCGGCATCAGCTTGTTGAAGCGCTGCAAAGTAGTTCTCCTTGTCTTCCGTTTTTACAATAGCCGGCGGATAACCATGTTTCATTAAAATAAAATTCATCAGCAGTCTGGCCAGACGTCCGTTACCATCGTCAAAAGGATGGATGCGAATGAACCGGTAATGAAATTCAATAGCCAGGAGAACCGGATTCATATCTGATTTTGCAGATTCGTTTTTGTACCATTCCATCAGGTCCGCCATTTTGGACGGTGTTTCCTCCGGCGTTGCAAAATAGAACATTTCACCTGTTTGGGTCAATACGTGGTTGGGTACTATTTTGTATTTACCCAGGGTGATCATTCTTTTTGTTGGCTTTCCATCAGGAGTCTGAGCAGGCATTTCATACGGCTCTTTCAGGATCAATTCATGCAACTGGCAGATAAAAGTTTCGTTTAAAGGTCTTTTTTCTGCAATCAGTTCTTCCAGCCATTTTATGGCCTCGTCGTGACCCTGCATTTCAAGATGGTCATGCAAAGGTTTCGCCTGAGCCGTTACGCCAAATAACAAAAGGGCTTTGGTTTCTCCATAGTTTAGTTTATTGCCCTCAATATTGGAAGAATGATAATTCCAGTCGAGCCTGAATTTTTGTATGATGCGCAGTTCCACTTCTTTTGTTAAGGGCCGAAAGGCATCCAGTTCTTTTTTTAATTCAACGGCTCGCAACAAGTTTTCTTTATACGGCATTTTTCAAATGTTTTAGTACCCTAATTCTTTTAAGTAAGCAGCCATTTGCTCCTCCACGGCTGTCATCTCGTTTTTTATTGACTCAATTTCCTTTTGGGTGGCTGCAATGTCAATCGGTTCTTCCTCTTCAAATGTATCCACATACCGTGGAATGTTGAGATTGTAGTCGTTTTCCCGAATTTCGTCCAACGTTGCTACATAGCTGTATTTGTCAATACTTTTCCTGTTTTTATATGTTTGGTATATTTTGTCAATATCTTCTTCTCGTAAGAAGTTTTGGTTTTTTCCGTTTTCAAATTCTCTGCTGGCATCAATAAATAACACATTTTTATCCTGTCCCTTATCTGTTGATCGGCTTTTGTCAAAAATGAGAATACAGGCCGGAATACCGGTTCCAAAAAACAGGTTGGCCGGCAGGCCTATCACTGCCTTCAATTTATTTTCTTCAATTAACGCTTTACGGATTTTCCCTTCGGAACTTCCACGAAACAATACACCATGCGGTAATACCACGCCAGCACGTCCATGTTCGTTTAAAGATTCCACCATGTGGGAAATAAAGGCATAGTCGCCTTTGCTTTTGGGTGGCACGCCACGCCAGAAACGTCCGTACTGGTCACTAGCAGCCATATCGGCTCCCCACTTATCCAGTGAGAACGGAGGATTCGCAACAACGATGTCAAATTTCTTTATTGTATCATTTTCTTTATGCAAGGGATTATTTAAAGTATCACCCCATTCGATGGTAGCATTGTCCCTTCCATGCAGGAACATGTTCATGCGGGCAAGTGCCCAGGTACTTCCATTTACTTCCTGTCCGCTCAACGAGAAATTAGGGCTGCCAACTTCTCTTGCTGCTTTTAAAAGTAGCGAACCTGATCCGCACGTCGGATCATAAATGCGATCTTCTTCTTTAGGTTCAACCAGCTTAGCCAACAGAGTGGAAACCCCGGGAGGAGTGTAAAACTCACCGGCTTTTTTACCGGCGTCGGAGGCAAAGCGGGATATTAAAAATTCGTAGGCATCACCAATCACATCGTTGTCTTCCAGATTGGACGGGCGCAGGTCCAAAACTGCAAAATCCATTAGCAGGTTTTTTAAACGGCGGTTACGATCTTTGGATTGTCCCAGGTTAGGTTCCGAATTAAAGTCGATGTTCCGGAATACCTTTTCAAGTTTTTCCCTGTTAGCATCCTCAATGTTTTCCAGTGCTACATTAATGAGTTCCCCTAAGTTGTCGGCATTTCGTTGTTCGTACAGATAATCGAATGAACTTTCTTCATGCATTTTAAACCGTTCATATTTTAATGCGCGTTCAATACGAATTTCATCGCCGTTGTATTTCTTTTCGTAATCTTCCTTTTTCTCTTTGTGTACATCGGAAATGTATTTTACAAAGAGCATGGTTAAAATATAGTCTTTGTATTGAGCCGGATCAAGGGTCCCTCTAAAGGTATCGCATGCTCTCCATACTGTAGCATTAATGGTTGATTGTGATAATTTATTGCTCATTTAATTCATTTATTTCCTGGTTAATTGCAATATTAAGCAAACCTGTCTTTATGGCTTTCTTTTTTTCTAATAATTGATTTGCCAGATCCACGTCTTTTCCAAGGAGTTTTGATAATTCAATGACCTGTTTTTGTTTTTCTAAAGTTGGGATATTGATGATCAATTGTTCCAGTTCCTTTTTTTGTATGGATGGGATGGAAGTGCCTCCACTTAATGCCTTCAATTTGTGTATTATTCTTTCAGAATTCAAGGTAATGGACAGAAACTCACTGATGATCCCTGTGGAATTCTTTAGCCGGATAATATAAAAGAGCGAAGATGGAATTGTCTTACCAAATTCTTCTTTATATGCCCAGGCAAACAGCCGCTGTCCTTTACCTGTAACAATGACATCATTTGTCTGCAAAATGTATTTTTCAGCATCTTTTATGGTATCCACAAATGATTCTTTGAATAGTGAAGGCTCCAGAAGTTCGTCAAAGTGGCTGGAAACGAGATATTTTATGTTTCCTTTTATTTTGGCCTTTTCATAAGGGCCGTAATATATTTGTGCAATATCATTTAACTGACATCTCATATTTTTATTTTAGTACGCTATTTCTAATTGCGTATACAAATATCAAAATATAAATGTTAAGAAACAAATTTATTTCTTAGTAGCGTATTTCGAAAATTAGAAAAGATGTAAAATGGAGTTGATAATAAAAGAGGAGTATTTGAATATTTTCAGAGGTTTTAAAGTAATTTTTTAATTCGCTAAAGGCTTGTTTTTGCACGACTGTAATAAGCTTTTATTCAAAATATTACCGGGCTAGCTTAAAACATACCTTCTTTTCAACAAAAATGTACCTTTATTTTGATCAAAATGTACCTTTATTTTTTCAGAAATCGTCGTCGTGTTTCTCTTTGGGCATTGGAGGCTTTAATATTGCCACCGCCCCAACTTAAACCGGATTTACGGGATCTGAATGGGGAGTCATTCATTCCCCAGCCTGTATAGGTGTCCCTGTCATCTGTTTTGCTGTCTTCATTCTTATGATCAGGCGATGATGAAGATTGATTTACGCTCTGTTTAGATCTGTAAGGTGTATTTTTCTCAACCATAACCAAGGGTAAGCAAACCACAAACAGCAGCACCAGGCCGGCAATAAGGAAGATGTCCTCATAAGGTAGCGTGATAAATATTCCAAGCAGGCGGATTACTAAAAGCAAAGCGCCTGCAATACCTGATATAGTTATAATTTTCTTAATCAACAGTCTTTATGTTTTCGGATTTCGTACTTATGAAATGTAGTACCAGAATTCCTGCGCGTGCGATAATAAACGTTATAATACCCATTAAAGGACCAAGTAAGGCTTTTTTGAGTCCGCCCGACAGCATGCTGGGTGTAATTTCACCTGAGGCAGCTACGTTATCAAAGGCTTCAATTAATCCTAATGTACGTCCAAGATAGCCCCAGGCTATGGCGAACCATCCCAACGAAATCAACAGTTTTATGGTGCGGTCGTATTTGTTTTGTTGGGGCATAGCCCGCACAAAGAGAACAATTTCTATAATCAATATGATTAAAATCGGATAGCTGATGAATAGTCCTGCATCCTGTAGTTTTTCAAATAGTGTCATGATAATGAGGTTTTACGATTCAAATGTATTTTTATCCTTTTTTATTGCGTCCCTTAAGGGACTTCAATTTTTCAGACTATTAATTTTACCTATATAAAGTCCCGGAGGGACAAGACATCGGTAAAAGTAATATACCGTTAATAAAATTGTCCTGTAGGGACAAGATGTTATGTTCTCCGAACAATAACGATTCAAATGTATGAATTAAAAATATTCAATTTTACAAAATGCGACCAGTGACGGATTTACGGGTTTGTTTAGCACAATAAGGACTTTAAACTAAACAGCAAACAGAAAAAGGGCGTAAAACGGTTGAACACCGATAATTCCTTCAATTCTGATACTTTTTCGTTAATATTGTTCAGGAATATTAGTTATGAGTAGGATAGACCTCTTTGATTTAAGTGAATTAAAAAGTGGTAAGACATTACCTTTTCATCTGCTTTTCTGGGTGGTAATATGGTTCTTTTACGCATATTTTTTCAGCTACAACTCTACCGATGAAGTGTATGTTACCTGGTTCTCCAGTGGCTTGCTTCCGGTTACTATGATCACCACTTACCTAACCATTTTTAAGTTGATACCGGAGTATTTACTGAAGAAGAGATATGGCAAATTTGCACTTTATTCTTTTTACCTGCTTATTTTTACGTCCTACGCAATCGTGCTGATTATTTATGCCTGTCTGATCCTAATCCTGAAGTTTAATGTGACCAACATGCCTCCGATGAGCAAGAATTTTACCTTTGTGCTCATCCTGGTTTATCTTGTTACAGGCCTGGTAGCATCTGCCAATATTGTCAGCAGAAACAGCAAAATGGCGGCTCTTAATAAAGAACTGGAGAATAAGATTCTGAATACACAGCTGCAGCTGAAGGAGCAGGAGCTGAGCTATCTGAAACAACAAATTCAACCCCATTTCTTATTTAATACGCTGAACACGATTTATGGGTTTGCTATTAAACAATCCACGCAAACACCGGATATCATTTTAAAGTTGTCCAACCTTTTGGATTATATCTTATACCAGGTAAATAAGCCGGCTGTCAGATTAAAAGACGAAATAGAACATATAAGAGAATATATCGAACTGGAGGAAATCAGGTTTTCTGATGTATTGGAGGTCAGCTTTGAAACCAGTAAGATATCAGAAGACACTGAAATAGCACCGATGATGCTCATCCCATTCGTTGAAAACGCCTTCAAACACGGATCGGTGATACGCAATAAACTCCGGATTAGTATAACCGTGAAAATGGAAGATAACGCCTTGTATTTTCGGGTTGACAATTCTTTTAAGCCGGATCATCAGACAACAGTAAATGGCGGAATAGGGATAGAGAACATTAAAAAGCGGCTGGAGTTAAACTATAAGGGAGCTTATCACCTTGATCAGTTTACAGAAAGTGACCTGTATACCACAATTTTAATCATAGAGAATATTAACCAAATGCAACAATGAGCCCAAAGTCTATAAAGTGCCTGATCGTAGATGATGAAGCCATCGCCAGGGATGTACTGGAGAATCACCTTTCCAAAATCAGTTCGGTAGAGATTACCGGAATTTGTAAAAATGCCCTGGAAGCATTTAATATTCTTCAGCATCAATCAGTCGATCTGATGTTTTTGGACATCAATATGCCGGAGATATCAGGATTGTCGCTGGCCAAAACGGTTAGCAGGGATGTGAAAATAATTTTTACGACGGCTTACCGTGAATATGCTGTGGATGGGTTTGACCTGAAAGCTGTGGATTACCTGCTCAAACCAATTTCATTTGAACGCCTCCTGCAATCCGTGCAGAAGTATTTTGATGAACAGCATGTTATTGCAGAAACACATAAGGATGAAGCAGGTAAAGAGAAGAATGATTTTATGTTCGTGCGTTCCGACCGTAAAATGATAAAAATTAACTTTTCAGATATCGTTTTTATTGAAAGTCTGAGCGATTACCTTAAAATTCACACAACCGAAGTCGTAATTGTTACGCGTGAAACCCTTTCCAATATTGAAGCTGTACTACCGCAGGGCCGTTTTTTGAGAGTTCACAGATCCTATATTGTGGCGCCAAAGTATATTGATTCCTATACCAAAGAATCCTTAGAGATCGGTAGAAATTCCATCCCAATCAGCAGAAGTTATAAAAAAGAGGTGATGGAACAGCTGGAGCAAATGGGATTGATGTAGTAAGAAGGTTATTTTATTGATAAGTAGATGTTTATAATATGTATTCGTATAGAACGAAACCTTTATTAATGCATTACGGTAATAAAATTAGAGTTATTAATATAGTTATCGGGTAATTATATAAATAATTATAGGCCAATATATTTATGATAACTAATAAGTGCTAGATTTAATTTTAGGAACTGGCATTTCGTCGTATGTTTTACCATTTAACAGACGTCCAGACTTTTTCTTGTTCTTGCCTCCCCATTGTTTGAAAAAAAATGGTACATCATATTTTCTACAGTTATCTTTTATTTTTAATACCCACTCTTCCTTTATTGGTCTAGCATTTGGCCCAGATTCACCACCTACAATAACCCAATCGATACCGGACAAATCAATTTCTGGTAATTCTGTTAACAGAGGTTCAATAGAAAGAAATTTTATTTTTGCTTGTGTACTTTTTAATAAATTTAATCTCTCAAGTTGTGTGAAATCCTCAATACTTACACCCATCCAAATATTATTAGTCCATTTTAATGTCTCACTATAAATGGCCAAGGAGTTAGCTCTCTTTGTAAGTAACTGAAAGGTATGTATTTGGTTTTCATTCATAACATTGAAGACTTTTTTCAAAAAATTAAATGGCATTTTTTCATGAAATAGGTCACTCATGGAATTTACAAAAACCATTTTAGGTTTCTTCCATCCGTAAGGTTCTTTCAATGCTTCTTCATGAACTGTGAAATTAAAACCATTACTGTATTTTTCTACTTTCATACTTTTCAATCGTAATGCCATCTTTTCTGCATAACAATTTGTACAACCTGCTGATACTTTAGTACAGCCCGTAGCTGGATTCCATGTTGATCCAGTCCATTCAATTCTTGAGTTAGCCATTGCTATTTTGGTTTTATAGTTACTTTGGAATATTCATTTTTATAATTTCTATAAGAAATGTAAAATGATCTCATCCTTGCAATCTTACCATCTTGTAAAAAGACTGCGATTTTATCATATTTTTGCAAATATGTGAGCACTTCTGTTGTGTGTTTAGGAAGAAATCCATTTCTTACTGTAAACACATAAATATCCCCGTTAGTTCTTTCTTTTTGTTTTAAGTATAATTCTAATTTTTCAGCCAAGGGATTTGTTTTTTCATCCTCAAAAAGGCTTGGTTCATTTATTGTGTAGTGCCAACCTTTACCCTGTTCTGAGTCTATCTTCCATTTCGATTCCAGCATTTTTTCAAAACCTTTTATATGTGAAGTAAAGAAAAAGAGACAGAATACAGTATTGTTGTCTTTCTGAATTGTGAAGTTGTCTACAAAAAAATTATCACCAATTATCTTCTGGAATGAATCTTTTAACTCATTAATAAAGTTCCACACATTTTTGGAAGTGTTCCAGTGTTCAAAAGGCCTTAATTCTTCTATGAAATCTTTAAGCGCTGTTGGAGTTCCGTTTTTTTCAAATCGGTACATAAACTGAGTTGGAAGCCATAATAACACCTCTGTTTTTTGATTTGAAATTAATTCAACAATATGACTTATTTTTATATGTTTGTATTCGTATGGATCTATAAAGACAAAATATTTTTCTTGACTTTTAGCATTTAAGCTGTTTAGTTTCTTCGTTAATTCTATTAAGTATTCTTTGTAATCTTCAGATGTAAACTTTATTGTTCCGAATTCAGGATAATAAAGTTTTCGCTGATATATTGACTTCTCTGTTTTTGCAACTTTAGCAGCATTTAGATCATTAAAATTGCAGTTAATTTTAGTTTTTATGTCGATACGAGCTACGTTTTTATAGAATACATTTTTTACTGCTTTCATTATTACAATTGGGCTTCCTTCTCCACCATTTTCATAGATACCTTCCCCGCAAAAGAGATCATAAATATTAATTTGAGATGTATATTTATCATTACAAATAATGTTTAGATATCTGTTTAAATATTCACTTAATAAATTGACTTTTGCTTCAGAATGACTTAATAAATTTTTTTTAACATCTTTAGGGCGCATAGGTATAATTCTTTGAGGTTACTTTTGATTAGCAAATTCTAGGGTTTTATATGTGAGTAAAGATACAAATAACGTATGTATTTAACAAACAGAAGGTTGTGGTTGAACCAAGGAATTAATTTCAAATAGATAAATATTTATAATTTAATAAAAGCAAAAATAGAGGTTTCAAAACAGATCTCTTAGTTGTTCCAAAGCCTCAATCAGCACATCAATATCTTCTTTGTTATTGAAAATATTAACAGATACCCGTACGCCTTGTCCACGTGGACTGACGATGATGTTTTTGTCCCGGAGTTCTGAAACAAGCTCGGTTGCCTGCGTGGTTTTTATAATGGTAATCCCGGACATATGTTTTTCATCTTCCGGACTGGACAGTTTAGCTCCAAGTGCTTTCAGTTTTTTTTGGAGGTAAGTGGTAAGCCCAAGCACATGAGAGGTGACTTGCTCTTTACCGATGCGTTTAAACAATTCCAGGGCTCCTTTCAGTGCAAATACAGGCGCAAAATGCGGACATCCGGATTCAACCACGGAGGCACGCGCTTCCGGCTCAAATTTCAGGTTATCCATTTGTTCCGGATCTTCAATGCTGAGCCAGCCTGCAAACGGAAGTTTCCCTCCGGTAAGCCATTTTTTACTGATATAAAGTCCGCCAATACCATATCCTGCCGTAGCCCACTTCAGACCGGTAAAGACCAGGAAATCGATGTTCCATTTTTTAACATCCACAGGAAATACCGGAATAGCCTGAGTGGCGTTAACCACAAAAATCAGGTTTTTTCGCTTGCATAATTCTCCCAGGGCTTCCAGGTCCTGCCGGAACCCGGTGCAGTATTGCACATAGCTGGTCATCAGGATTTTTACATCCGGATCGAGACTTGCTTCAATTTTTTCAATTGGATAGCGGAATCCGTCCTCCGGTTCAACCATTTTTAAGGCAACACCCTGATTAAGCCATGGAAAGGTGGATGAAGGAAATTCGTCATGCATGGTGAGTACTTTGCCCTTGTTCTTATTCATCTGGGCTACCAGGTTCATTCCATGAGAGGTGTTGGTGGTAAAGGCGATCTCGCTGGCATCGGCACCAATGTATTCGGCCACCATCTGGCGGGTTACTTCGGTTCGTTCCAGCCATTCTTCATATAAATTATCGCCCTGGGCCAGCATCTCATCATAGAATTGCTTTGCCTGTTGAGCAGCACTTGCCGAAAGGGGTGAGCCACCAGCGGGATTCAGATACACAAACTCTTTGCAAACGGGGAATTCCTTTCTGACTTCTTTCCAAATATCCATAGTCTCTTTCTTTAAGAATATGCAATTAATACATTTTTAGAGGAAAAACCTGCAGTTTATAAATTATAATCATTATAAAATATGATATTGTAAGCAAATAAACTGAAATTCTGTGTGCTTTCATAATCAGTTGACCTTTAATGTAATAAATCAGGATTGAGTATTTAGCGCATCTTAATAAGTTCCGGTTTTTTTATCATTTATTATCTTCAAACGTATAGGCAAATAGCTCAAGTGAGATTATTAATTATATTTGCTACAGCCGGTTAACCCGGGAAACTACATTAATTCAACAATTATTTACAATATCTAACTTTTTAAAAATGGCTAATATTAAATTTTATTTAGGAGAAGAAATTCCATTGGAAATGCACAAGGTAAGAATGGTGCAACGCCTCGATCTGGTTCCTATCGATCGCAGGCTGAAAGCAATTGAAGAGGCTGGCAACAACACCTTCTTACTGTACAACAAAGATATTTATCTGGATATGTTAACCGACAGTGGTGTAAACGCCATGAGCGATAAACAAACGGCATCCATGCTTGTAGTGGATGACAGTTACGCAGGATCAGCAACCTACACCCGCCTAAAGGATAAGCTGAATGAAATTTTCGGTAAGAAGTATTTTCTCCCGGTTCACCAGGGACGTGCATGCGAAAACCTATTATCGCTGGCTTTTGTAAGAAAAGACACTTATGTTCCTATGAACTATCACTTTACTACAACCAAAGCTCATATTATGGTCAATGGCGGTAAGGTGCTGGAATTGCACATGCCCGAAGCATTAAATCCGGTGAGTTCTGAACAGTTCAAGGGAAACCTGAATCTGGATGATCTGCAGAAGTTAATTGACAAGGAAGGGGCTGAAAAAATTTCATTTATCCGTATTGAAGCCGGAACCAACCTTATTGGCGGTCAGCCGGTTGCACTGGAAAATTTTATTGCAACCAGTAAACTTGCAAAGAAATACAACATTCCGTTTGTTATAGATGCCAGTTTGCTTGCTGATAACTTACATTTCATTAAAACCAGAGAAGAGAAGTACAAAAATCATTCGATCCGTGAGATAACAAAAATTTTGTCGGATACGGCAGATATCATTTATTTCTCAGCCCGTAAACTGGGACATGTACGTGGTGGAGGTATTATTACAAACGATGAAGCTGTGTATAAAAAACTGCTTGAAATGCTGCCGTTATATGAGGGATTCTCTACGTATGGTGGTATGTCAACCCGCGAAATGGAAGCCATGACCATTGGTCTGGATGAAACCATGGATGAAGAGATGATCAACCAGGGACCGATATTCATCAAATTTATGGTTGATGAACTGGTTAAGCTGGGAATTCCGGTAATTACGCCTTCAGGAGGACTTGGAGCACACATCGATGCCATGGCATTTCTATCACACGTGCCGCAGAAAGAATACCGTGCAGGTTCGCTGGCAGCTGCCATGTACCTGGTAAGTGGTGTAAGAGGTATGGAGCGTGGAACCATTTCCGAAGAACGCGAAGAGGATGGCAGTGATCATTTTGCAGCCGTTGAACTTTTGAGACTGGCACTGCCGCGCCGCGTGTTTACCCTGTCGCAGGTTAAGTACACTGTTGACCGCTTAGCATGGTTGTATGAGAACAGAAAACTCATCGGTGGTCTGGAATTTTACGAAGAACCAAAAGTATTGCGTTTCTTCTTTGGTAAATTAAAACCAACCTCAGACTGGCAGGAAAAACTGGTAGCCAAGTTTAAAGTAGACTTTGGCGACAGCCTTTAGTACCTGAATAAATTTAATTAGGATAGAATCCGGGAATCGTCGATTTCCGGATTTTTTTTATCAATAAAGCGGATTATAAAAAGAGATTACAGAAAAAAGTAGGACAGGATCACGGCAAAAATAAGGCTGGGGATCATGTTGATAATCTTAAGGTTTTTAATCTCCAGAATATTGATACCAAGGCCTATCAGCAGCAAACCACCCACTGCAGTCAGTTCGTTGATGATTGGGTCCGTAAAGAAGTTCTGTAAGGAACCGGCAAAAAGTGTCAGACTACCCTGATAAATGATCAGTGGAATAGCAGAAAAAATCACGCCGATGCCCAGTGAAGCCGCCAATGCAATGGACGAAAACCCGTCGAGGACAGACTTCGCCAGCAACAGGTTTGGATCGCCACCCAGTCCTTCCTCAAACGCACCCAGTATGGCCATCGACCCCATGCAATACAGCAGAAATGAAGTGACAAACCCATTGGAGAAATTTTCATTTTTCGATTTTACACGCTTTTTTAACCATTCACTGAACCGGTTAATTAATAGGTCTAAACGCAAAAGCTCGCCTGCTATGGCGCCCAGTACAATGCTGAAAATCAGAACCAGAAAGTTGCCGGTTTTGGCGGCCATGTGAATTCCCAGGAAAAGGGTAAACAATCCGATGCCCTGAAAAACAATCCGGGTTATATTTTTCGGCATTCTGGAATGAATTAAAAGACCGATGATACTGCCAATAATAATCGCACCGGCATTGATGAGTGTTCCCAGCATAATAATAAGTTGTTTTGTTGTTTATGTCCTGATCCTAACCGGAACATGAGCTGGACAAAAGTAAACCTGTGATTGTGCATAAAAGTAGTAATTTATAAGGATCCCAATATCATATTTGTTGGATTTACGTCTATGTGTAACACAAGAAAGGATTGAAGTAAGGGTTTAATTTCAAAGGTTAATTTTAAAAAGGTCAGGGAAGAATGGGTAATTTCTTTAATTTAGCGGCATTGATTTAAACCCGGTTTATAGTTTTCAACTGATGAAATATTTACATTACGTCTCTATCTTTATTTTTATAATCTGTTTTTCGTTTACATTGACAGCCCGTCCCTGTTCGGAACAGGTTCATCTCACAGCGCCGGAAGGAAATTCGTACCAGTGGCTTTATAACGGACAGCTTGTCGAATCGCAGGATTCGCAACAAATTATTGCGGCACAGAGTGGTATATATACTGTGCTGGTATCCATGAATGATGGAACTGTTGAAACAAAATCATATAGTGTGAATGTCACAACCGGAAAAGTAACGGTATTTGTAATCGGTGACAGTACGGCATCCGTTTATGGTTCAGATCTTTATCCGCGAACCGGATGGGCACAGGTATTACAACCCTTTTTTAATTCAGATAATGTTGTGGTGAATGATCAGGCTGCATCCGGAAGAAGTTCCAAAAGTTTTTATGACGAAGGGAAATGGAACACAGTATATAACATGCTGAAAGCCGGCGATTATGTCCTGATTCAGTTTGCACACAACGATGAAAAGACAACGGACCCGACCCGATATACAGATCCTGCGACGACTTTCAGGGACTATCTGAAGATTTTTGGAAACGGGGCGAAAGAAAAAGGGGCGTATCCGGTTTTCATCTCTTCTATTCCCAGAAATAACTGGAGTGGCTCCCAGATAAAGCAGGCTCATGCGGCATACACGCAGGCGATGAAAGAAGTGGCAGCAGAACTGGAGGCACCGTTTATTGACATGGAAGCCAGCACCATGGTTTTTTTAAATTCTAAGGGGAAATCATATGCCACAGACAGCATTTTTAATAACCTCAAATCCGGAGTCTGGCAAAATTATCCCGATGGAAATTCAGACGGTACACACCTGCAACAGAACGGAGCCTTTCAATTATGCAAGGTTTTGGTTGCTGATTTAAAACAAGTGACTGCTTTCAGTGAGATTCAGAGCCTCACATCGAATCTTGTTCCGGCTGTCAGGATTAATGCCATGGCTGATCCCTATATGAAAGGGAGGGTGACAGGCTACGGTGTATATTCAAAAGGTACAACTGTTGCGTTAACGGCCTCACCGGTTAACGGATACCGGTTTGTAAACTGGACGCTGGTCAATTCAACGGATGTCTATAGCACAGAAAAAAATATCTCTCTGACAACAGACACATTAAGTTTGGATTTCCGGGCGCACTTTGAGTTAATTACGGCACTTCAGGAGCATAAGGCAGAGGACATAAAAGTATATCCTAATCCTGCTACCAATTATGTGAATGTAGATGTAAAGGCTCAGAGATGGCAGATCGATATCCTTGATCTTAGCGGACGGGTTATGTTATCGGGACAGAATATTAAATCGATAGATTTGAGAGGTGTAACATCAGGAATCTATGTGGTTCATATTAAAACTGAAAATACTGAGGTTTACCGAAAAATCCAGGTTCAGTAATAGTTCAAAATATTTTTATTTGTCTTTTTGGACAGCCTCTGTTTTAGTGTCAGACTAAACCGCAACAGCTTTTACAGAAGTTTTTGTTCTAAGCGGTTTGCCTCCACGGATCAGCAGCCAGACAGCAAAACCAACTTCCCCAATGGCCATTGGAGCGCTAAGGATCATTTCAATCTGTTCAACCTGTCCGATGTATTCAGGGAATAAAAATTTAGCGGCATGAATGCCAAAATAACTAAGACCTGAAAAGATCAGCAGGACAGCCCATATCCGTGGAATAAAATCCGACAAATAAACCAACATTCCCAAACCGATCAGATGCAGACCGAACAGGATCAACCCGAATGACCAGGTACCTTTAAACGATTCGAGATGGGAGTTCATTAGTGCTATTGAGTCTGTTGTTCCGGTAGTTGACGTGAGTGGTAATATGGCGATCAGGTGATAAATGGCAACAGCCAGAATTCCTGCATAAACCATTCTGATTGTCGCTGTTGTAAATGCAAGTTTTTGATTTACCTGCTTCAGATAGCGATAGAGAGACCATGCCACCAACACATCTGTCATAAGAATAATGATCCACCCGGCTATTCCCTGTTTAAACATGGAAACGGCTAACGATATATTCTGAAATGTAAGATCCGGATGATCATTCACGACTAAATTAGAATAAATATATCCGTATGCTATCGCTGCAGCTATAGCCATTATAATGATTGAAATTCCTGCTGTTAATGTGTACTTTCTGTCTGTTGTTTTCATGATTTTATAATGTTAAGATTGAACCATTATGATGACGTTTCCTTTTTTGTGTCCTTTGGCAATATATTCGTGAGCCATGGCCACTTTCTCAAGCGGAAACTGGCGATCGATAACCGTTTTTAATTTTCCGTCCCTGAATATTTCTGTAAGTTCTGATAACATTGTTTTGAGCTCATGATCCTTTTTCATGCCTGAAGCAGAAAATTTGGCTTTTTGTTTGCCACTGACGCTGGTTTTAAGCATTTGTAGTAGCAGAGAGAACTTTAATACCGGAGATACATAAACGCCATTTTCTTTTAAAACCTTACGCGACTTTTTAAACGAGCTCTTACCAACGGTGTCAAAAACCACATCAAATTTCCGGCGAATTTCGGTAAAGGCTACTTTGGTATAATCCAGCACCATGTCTGCTCCCAGGGATTTTACAAGACCGGTATTTTTTGTGCTGGTCACCCCAATCACTTCGGCACCGAGGTATTTGGCCAGTTGCACCGCAGCAGTTCCCAAACTTCCCGAAGCTCCGTTAATCAGCACCGATTGTCCTGGTTTGATTTTTGCCACTTCTTTAAGGAAATTGAGCGATGTCAGATGTCCGTCGCAATACGCAGCGGCTTCAGCAAAGCTCATGTTATCCGGCATTGTTAGAATAACGCCTGTTTCAGGAACCGAAACATATTCCGCGTTTGTACTGAACCCAAGTGTTGTTTCACCAAACACACGGTCACCTGTTTTAAAGGAAGTCACCTGATCTCCTGTAGCTTCAATCACACCGGAAAATCCTGTTCCCGGAATGGGATGTTTGGGCTTTAATAATCCTGTCATTAAGCGACCAAAATAGGGTTTCCCTGTACGCATCATCCCGTCGGCGGTTGTAGCTGTTGTTGCATAAATTTTAACCAACACCTCATTGTTTCCTGCAAACGGTTTTGCCACATTTTGCAGTTGCAGTACTGCAGGAGATCCGTATCCTGTTGCCACGATTGCTTTCATATTAGTTGTTTTCATATCTTTTGTATTTAATTGATCACGAATGATTATGATGCAAATTAACGGCAACGTAAGCTTCCCTGCGTTCTGAAAAACACTGAAGGAGTTCGGAATTATAATGCTGTACTTAAAATTGGGAATTGGATTAAGAATTTAAGGTTTAGCCGGTAAGTTAGCGACCTTAGTGATTTATCGTTTTGTTTCTCCGTGGTTTATTTAACCACAAAGGACACGAAGAATTGCACAAAGCACGCAAAGTAAGTTTTATAGTTGGATGTTATTCATGAATCGGGGAAGTCGTGCTAGTGTACACATGGTTTATGTTATCAGTTCTGCAACATGCCGCAGATCATCATGTTGTAGTGTCAATTGATATTTTGTAATGCAAAATCATGATGTCCGTTTTTTATTAGATAATTCAGGAGTTTCACATTATCGCATGTAGCTTTGTGATCTTAGTGATTCCCTTTGTGTTTCTCCGTGGTTTTATTTAACCACAAAGGGCACTAAGAATTGCACAAGGACACAAAGCAGGATTTACGATTGGATGTTTTTTTAGAATCCGAGAAGTCGTGCTAATGTACACCTGGTTTATGCTATCAGTTCTGCAACATGCCGCAGATCATCATGTTGTAGTGTTCAATTGATATTTTGTAATGCAAAATCATGATGTCCTTTTTTTATTAAGTAATTCAGGAGTTTCACATTTTCGCATGTAGCTTTATGATCTTAGTGATTCCCTTTGTGTTTCTCCGTGGTTTTATTTAACCACAAAGGACACGAAGAATTGCACAAAGCACGCAAAGTAAGTTTTATAGTTGTTTGTTTTTTATGGATCCGGGAAGTCGTGCTAATGTACACCTGGTTTATTTCATGAGTTCTGCCACATGCCACAGGTCATCCATGTTGTAGTGTTCAAATGATTTTCCGCAATGTACTATGATCACATCCTTGTCAGGAATAACATAGATGTTCTGTCCTAGGTTGCCGCTGGCTGAATACTGAAATGTGGAATCGCAATTGGTGTTTCCCCACCACTGCCGGGAATAGTACATGTGTTTACAATCGCTTCCCCGGAACCAGTCAGGATACACATCACGCGGAATGGAATTATTTTCAAGTGTGGATTTGCGAACCCAATTTTCGGATATGATTTGTTTCCCTTCCCAGTTTCCGTTCTTAAGGTAAAGTCGCCCAAACCGGGCATAATCAATAGCACGGGCTATGAGTCTGCTGGGCATATATTCAAAGCCGGATTTTTTACTGTCTATCGAAAAAAGCGCATCGTATGCCATTGTGTTGGACCAGAGCTTTTCCTGTAAATATTCGGATACCGTTTTATGTGTAGCCCTTTCAATAATCAGCCCCAAATAACTTGTGTTGTAGTTACAGTACTGAAATTTCTTACCTGGTTCTGAGGAGATATCCACTTTTTCAAGCAAGAGTTTGCGCACGTTTGGATGGTAATATCCAATGGCTTCATCATGCCAGGGAAGATGAATATAAGTGCCGGGGAAATAACCTTCAAAGTATTTCAGTCCGGACCGCATTTCCAGCAAATTTTCAATGGTTATTTTTTCAAAATTCTTATTTCGCTCTTTCAGTTCGGGAATATAGTTTGTCATCGGATCATTAACGTCCTTAATATAACCATCATCGATGGCTGCACCAATTAAAAAGGAAATAAACGACTTGGCCATGGATTGCGAATGGAAATAGGAATCCCTGCTAAAGCCGTTGAAATATTTTTCATACAGAATAGTGTCTTTTCGAATAAAAATCAAGGCCGTTGTTTGTGATTTTTGAGCCCACTCATCCAGTGATGTAAACCCGGATTGTTTTATCCTGTCCTGGAATAAGGACGCCACATATTCCTCCTGTGGATTTTTATAAAACTGAAACGTACTGTCCGAACCTTTAATAACTCTGTTTTCATATAGTTTATAGTCGTACACATCGGCTACATTCTGTGTGATTAAACGGTAAACATAAACCGGCGAATATTTAACCGACAAAACGATGAGGAAAAGTAATATGAGTGCCAGTGGAGTCAGAAGAATTATTTTAATTGCCTTTTTCATGGAGATAATTTTAGATTTATTCATGTAGCAAATGTAAAATCAATCCTGCGGACAGAAGTTCTGCATTATAATATGGAACATATTGATCAGAGAAGGTCAAGAATTCTGTTTTAAAAAGGCGCTTGGTGTGAGGCCTGTCTCTTTTTTAAAAAACGTATTGAAAACTGTTTTTGAATTAAACCCGCTTTCATAGGCCAGTCCGATTAGTGAGATATGTGCATTGGCCTTATCGCTTGCCAGTATTTTAAAATGATCCACCCGGTAATGGTTGATGAATTCATTGAAATTTTTGCCCAATCTTTCATTCAGCAACCATGACAGATGATTCGGATGAATGTTGATCTGTTCAGCCAGCGAGCGCAATGTAAGTTCCGGATCAAGATATGGCTCACGATCCTGAATATATTCAAGCAATAATTTTAAATAGGCCTCACTTGTTTCATTATTCAGTAAGGGCGCTTTCTTTTCCGTTAACGGATCTTCAAGCTCAACCTCCGGGTAGAGTTGTTGGTGAAAAACCTTATATCCGGGTTCATTTGTTAAGCCTTTAACCAGCGGATCGGAAAAACTCAACAAAAATATCGGGGATTTTAGCTTCAACGATGCTTCAAGAAGTTTAAAGGCTTCATCAAATTTCCCAAGATTAGCATAGGCCAGAAACAAGTATGAATGTGCCTGAAAAGCCATCGGATCCTGAGCTCTGATTTGTAGCTTCTCTAACTTTTCGGTCATTTTTTCCTGATTTCCGGCTATAATATCCACCAGACACGACATCCCAAGGTAATCGTCCGGTATGATGATCTCTTCAGGCATGTTGTCAAGTGTTTTGCGCGCATCATCAGGTCTGTCCAGCATAAGCAGGATGTAGATCCGAACCGTAAAGGCAGGAATATTTTTCGGGTTCCGACTCAGCAGATCATCATAAATCTCCAGTGCAGCTCCTGAATCGCCGGTTCTGTAAAGGTAGTAGGCTTTATAAAATAGTGTTTCCTGGTTTAACGGGTCAATCGATAATGCCAGTTGAAGGTGCTGCCGGGCTTTTTCCATATTACCGGCCAGGATATACAGAAAAGCCATATACTGCTGTGCTTCGGGGTAATTTGGTTTTAATGCAATTGCTTTACATCCGTGCCGGAATGCATCGGCATAGCTGCAATCGGTAAAAAATGACAGGTTCGCCAACTGGTAATGCACGCCGGCATTTTCAGGATCCAGCTTATATGCTGTTTGTGTATGTTCCGCTGCTTTCATCCAGGCCTCAGCTCCCGGCATAAATTCAGTTGTTGCCATAAACCCATAGGCATCGGCCAGGCCAACATGCGATTCGGTATGGTTCGGGTCCAACTCAAGAGCTTTTTCGTAAAGTCCGATGGCCGTTTTTACATCCGCAGGATTCCATTTGTTAAAATAGTAGTTGGCTTTTAATGCAAGCACATAGGCATCGGCATTATCAGTTTGTTTTTGTACCAGGTGATCGCCAATCTCAAAATGCCCGGTATGTTCCCTGAGTTTCTCCGCAATAATAAGGCTGATCTCATCCTGAATTTCAAAGATATTTTCAAATTTCCGGTCCCAGGTTTCGGACCAGAAGTGCACATCCGTTTCGGCCTCAATTAACTGTGCCGTGATCCGGATCATATTGCCTGACTTTCGCACACTTCCTTCCAGAACTGTAGCAACATTCAATTGTGATGCTATGTCGCCTATCGGAATATTCTTGTTTTTAAAAAAGAACGAAGAAGTCCTCGAGATAACCTTAAGGGTGTTGATTTTTGCCAGGGCATTGATGATCTCTTCCGTTATACCATCGCTGAAGAACTCGTTCTCGGGATCTGAACTCATATTCATAAAAGGCAGGACAGCTATGGTATTGGTGTTCATACTATAAACGGATTTAATATACTAACACAAAAAAGTCCTGTTTTGCTTAATTGGTGAATAAAATTAAATACATGCTGTATAAAACAGGCTCCTTTTGTTATTTAAAATCATAACAAATAATGATTGACACACATTAAGTAAAGTATTAATATTGCGACTCAATTTAAGGAGTGGCTGCAAAATGAAACATACAATAGCACAATTAAAACGTGGAGAAAGAGGCATTATCGAACAATTCTCTACAGAAGATATTCCCGTAAAATTTCAGGAAGTGGGATGCCTTCCGGGTAATGAAGTACAGTTGTTTCAGTTTTCACCTTTTAACGATCTGGTATATTTAATTATCAACGACAGCCATTTTGCCATTCGTAAAGAGACCGCTGCATTAATTGAGATAAGGAGAATGGAGTAACAAATGGGGAATCAGCTTAATGTTGCATTAATCGGAAATCCAAACACCGGTAAAACATCGGTATTTAATCAACTTACAGGTCTGAATCAGAAAGTCGGTAACTATCCGGGTGTTACAGTTGAAAAGAAGGAAGGCGTATGCCGGTTGCCGGATGGATCAAAGGCTCGCATTGTAGACCTTCCGGGGACTTACAGCCTCAACTCAACTTCTCCCGACGAAAAGGTTGCCACTGATGTTCTGCTGAATCAAAAAAGCGAAGATTATCCTGATGTAGCGGTTGTAGTTGCAGATATTGAAAATCTTAAACGAAACCTGTTGCTTTACACGCAAATCAAGGATCTGAATATTCCAACCATTTTTGTCATTAACATGGCTGATGTCATGGACAGAAAAGGAATCAGCATTGATATTGATTTACTGGAAAGGGAATTACGCACTAAAATTGCATTGGTCAGTGCCAGAAGGGGCTCAGGTATTGAGAACCTGAAACAACACATTCAGAATTATGATCAGTTGTCATTACAATCCTGCGTAACATTTACTGATATTGATCCGGAGTATTTTACTTCATTCGAAAAGAACAGCACATTTTCGGACAGCTATAAACACTGGTTAAAAATTAACAGGGAAGTTTCAGAATATCAGGGCGAAAATACTGAAGACACAATTCATGGAAGGCGGATTTCAGAACTGAAACGCTTGCAGCAGAAAGAAACCATTTTACGGTATCATTTTATCAATAAGGTTCTTAAACTTGCATACCAGAAAGATCTTTCAAAAGCAAGGGACTGGCGAAGCAGGCTGGACAGAATTTTAACACATAAGGTATTCGGATACATCATTTTTTTTATGATCCTGTTACTGGTCTTTCAGGGCATATACAACTGGAGCAGTTATCCCATGGACCTGATCGACAAACTGTTTACAAACCTTGCCGAATGGGTCAGTAATACCATGCCACCAGGTGCACTTACAAACCTGTTTTCTGAAGGAATTATACCGGGAATTGGTGGTATAGTGATCTTTGTCCCTCAGATTGCTTTTTTATTTTTGTTTATATCGTTGCTGGAAGAAAGCGGCTATATGAGCCGTGTGGTGTTTTTAATGGATAGGATAATGCGACGGTTCGGGCTTAACGGGAAAAGCGTGGTTCCATTGATTTCCGGAACTGCCTGTGCCATTCCGGCTATTATGGCGACCCGAAGCATAGACGACTGGAAGGAGCGCCTGATCACCATCCTGATCACGCCATTTATCACATGCTCTGCCCGGTTGCCGGTTTATCTGATCATTATTGCACTGGTTATTCCGGATCAGACCGTAATGGGACTGAATTTGCAGGGTTTGACCCTTATGGGATTATATGTGCTTGGTTTTGTTATGGCCTTTTTATCGGCATTGGTTCTGAATAAAGTATTAAAAATGAAATCCCGGTCGTTTTTTATTGCTGAAATGCCGGCTTATAAAATGCCGTTGGCCAAGAATGTGGCATTGACGGTACTTGAAAAAACCAGGAGTTTTGTCTTTGTTGCAGGAAAAATTATTCTGGCCATCTCTATTGTCCTTTGGTTTCTGGCATCAAATGGACCTGGAAAGGATTTTAAAAATGCAGATGAAATTGTTCGTTCTGATCTTGCCAATTCTGGTCAAAGTGAAAAGGAAATTGTCACCGCTGTAGCCGCTTATAAATTGCAGCACTCTTACATTGGTAAGTTTGGTCATGCCATTGAGCCTGTTATTCGTCCATTGGGTTACGACTGGAAAATTGGCATTGCGCTGCTAAGTTCATTTGCAGCACGCGAGGTTTTTGTAGGCACCCTGGCTACGGTTTACAGTGTAGGCAGCGAGGAGGAATCGACCATAAAGAACAGAATGACGATGGAGGTTGATCCGGTTACCGGCAAAAAGGTATTTAATTTTGCTACAGGCATTTCACTTCTTTTGTTTTATGCGTTTGCGTTGCAATGTATGAGTACGCTCGCAATTGTGAAAAAAGAAACAAACAGCTGGAAGTGGCCCCTTATACAACTGTTTTTTATGACAGGTTTTGCATACCTGGCATCCATGTCGGCCTATCAGTTATTAATTTAAAAATTTTGAATATGATTGATTTTCAGACTATAATGGTATATATCATATTAGCTGCCACGGTGGGCTTCATCATTAAAAGAGTTTTCTTTAAGAAAAAGAAACATTCAAAATCCTCCTGCGGTGAAGTGAATTGTAACTGCCATTAAATAAAATGAAAGCAGTGTCTTCACGGGAAGTCACTGCTTATATTACTAAGGTATTATTTGCTAATTAAGGATTTGTTATTTGAATCTTTAAAGTCCGATTTTGAAGACATTTTAATAGCTTTTAAATCAGCTGTTGTCCTTGCTGCAAGGCTGTCACCATCAATAAATAACCTGCCTGTATTTACAGGAATGTATTTGTTATATGGATCACCATAATCATCTAACATCAGAATGACTTCCTGGAAATTTTCAATACCTGACCCACTCATTGTTCCTGAAATTACGATTAGTGTTTGACTAAACGCTGTATCCTGATTTCCATTTAATAAGGTATATCCATTTTGAATTGTAAAACTTGAGAAAACATTTCCATTCCCGGATAAAAATGTTCCTTCTCCTACAGAATGGGTTACCTGTTCAGAATTAGAGTTATAACCGTTTTCTTCAATATCTACGGTCAGATTTTCATTATCCTGATTGTAGAAGTAGTACAGATAATCGAACCATGTAGATTCTGAGGTATATGTTTCATTTGGGACTGTGCTTTCCAACATTACAAGGGGCTGAGCAAAATAGTAACCTTCAATATCCGGTGGATTTTTCCCTTCATTAATTTCCATACCCATATCCCGAATGGCTTGAATGGTACTGTCTGGCACAAAATTTTTAATATCGTCACTAAAACCACTGTTGTCATCAGCTTTCTTACACGAAAATGTTGCAATTAAAATTGCAACGACAAGAAATAGAATTGAGTTATGCCTCATAATAGTCTGTTAATTAGATTAATAAAATACTACATTGATAGAAGGATAAATAATTTTTTCAATTTAGGTATTTATTTGGCATATACAAAATAAGTATTGTCGGTTTTTATGGTTTAAACTCTATAACCTCAACCCCATGCTTTTCATGATCATATACTGAACCTTTGAATAAAGAACTATTCGTTCATTGTGTGTACCTTTCCAGTAAACCAGTTGGCAGTTCTGACAATAAAAGAATTCATCAAATGTTTCAGGCTTTATCAAACCAACACATTCGCAGTTCGGTTTCAACTAATTTAGAGATAATAAAATTAATTCTAAAGATTTATTGAATAGGAGGAGATGCCTTCGTATGCTGTATGATAGATTCTTTTTTAGTGCTTCAGTACTACCATCTTCTCTGTATCTGTACTTCCATCTTCATAGCGGTTTACAGCAATTATTATTCCGGTATATGAATTCAGGTCATATGCCCTTAAATGCTGACCCGATACAGTGTATAATTCCTGTTGAATTACTGCACCTTTTGTTGACTCCCGGTTAAAAAAAAACTGAGATGTACTGGTATTAAAGTTACTGTTTACATCTACCGGATCAATTCCCCTGTGTGTGGGTGTGACCGGCTTAATGGTGCCGTCTTCGTTAAAATAGAGCCTGTCAATGCAAACCTCACGGTGATAACCCGGTCCGTCGTTCAGATAGTTTTTGTTGATCCGGTGATAGACAATGTACCATTCGTCGCGTCCGGGAATTTGTATAATGGAATTGTGAGCCGTTCCGTAGATCTCATTATCCGGATCCTGCTGCATCACGATGGGCTGACTGGCTACATTGATCGGTCCGGTTGGCGAATCAGATGTACCATAAGCCACATGGTAATTGGGTGAACCGGTATCATCAACCGACCAGAGGAAGTAGTAAAGCCCGTTTCTGTAAAACACGTAAGTTCCTTCCCTGAAAGCATATGTAGCCAGTGTACCTCCCTGAGGGGTAATTACCTTAATGGTTTCCTCTTTAATGGACGTCATATCATCATTCAGTTCGGCCACAGCCATGTAGCCGTTTCCCCAGTAAATATAAGTTTTACCTGATACGGGATCTTCGAATACGTCACTGTCGATGATTTGCCCGCCTACACCATCAGGATTGGAGCTGATCATGGGTGAACCGGAATCCACAAACGGCCCGGTTGGATAATCCGATACAGCCACACCGGTTTTCTTTCCTCCGCTTTCACCGCTGAAGTAAAAGTAATACCGGTACTGATTATCAGCAATCTTCTTTTCTATGATACAAGGTGCCCATGCATTTCCCGTTGCCCAGCTGACCTGGTCGGTGCTGAGATCAAGAAAGGTTCCCTGGTTAGTCCAGTTTACAAGGTCCGGCGATGAATAAACATCAAAATAATAGCCGCCCCATCCGGGATAACCATCTGTGGTAGGATAGATATAGAAGAGACCGGTCTGCTCAGAATAGAGCACTTCCGGGTCAGCATGAAAATCCGGTATTACCGGGTTAGCCCATATCTCAGTTGTGACATTATAGGTAACTGAATTTCCGTTCAGTGTAAGTGTATATGCAACACTACCGTTTGTAAAATCCTGATTGCCTGCAGGTGTTATCGTTGTTCCGGGGGTGGCATATAATTCCGGATCAAACGATGAAAGATCAACACCATAGTATACCGGAATATGAATGTTCTTACTTGTGCTGTTTATGTCAATACCTGCATCCCGTATATTCTTGTTCCGTGCGCCAATGCCGGAAATTGTATTCAGCGCAGTAGATGGGAAAGCTTCTATCAGTCTGTTTACTTCAGCTTCAGAAATGGCTATGGATGTTCCGTGCCGCGCATCCATGGAATAGTTATCCATCACATAACTGAAGTTTTTCAGATCGGGTGTCTCACAGAACTGATAATGTCCCGCACCATAGCAGTCATACATCAGAATCCATTTATCCCGATCAATTAACCTGAAAACACCGGCTCCCTCAACGGCTTCATCCGTCTGATCCACATTGTCAAGAGGTGTACTCCATTGCGATCCGGGCGTTTCACCATCCTGTGGGGTAAGCGTTTCTGCAGTGACCTCGCTGATGCCTCCTATGCCTTCATTTTTGAAGAACATATGGTAAAGCTTATCCACATCGCTGAAAATGATATCACCGTCTATGGTAGCCGAACCTCTGTCAAACAGATACTGCGGTTCACCTTCCAGGTCGGTGAAGTCTGCATTGGCGTAGCAGTAAAATACCTTATCGTAAGTTACTTTTCCGTCACTGGTCAGCAATGAGAAATAAACCATGTATTTCCCGGCATCGGGATCGTAAACGGTTTGTGGTGCCCATACACGCAACACATTAGCCCACTGATCCGGCCAGCGTGTAGGAAAATTAACTGTCGCACTGGTCCAGTTAACCAGGTCAGTTGATTTAAGTAACACAATACCACGGTTGCTGCTCCATCCTTCGCTGGATTTCATATCGGTAACCACCATATAGAATGTTTTGCCATCTTCGCAACGCAGGATATGCGGGTCACGAACAGCTTTTTTCAGTGCAATATCAGCTGAATTAATTACCGGATTCCCATTGTTTAAAGCCGTATAATTAAACCCATCGTTGCTTAAGGCAAAATGGATCTGTTCCTGCGACTGGGCATTACCGGTAAAATAGGTAAACAAATAGGCCGAACGGTCCTCTTTTTCTGCTATATAAATGGTAAAATCTTTTGTTTTGGTCACATCGCCTTTCGTCACAGTTGCAGTCATTGTAACCTGTTTTTTACCTTGTCCCAGTGGTGACGGCTTAAGTACACGACCCGATGTATTGATGAAATCAGGAGCGTCTGTACTCCAGCTGACTTTTGATCCTTCATCTGTTCTATAAGGCAGGATAACACTGCTTCTTGCATTTGTTGTATTGCCTCCAATTTCAAGTCCCGAAAGATCAATATCCACACTTTCTTCATCGGAATATTGGGGTAAAACAGTTATTACAACTGGTGTGGAAGCCGAGTAGGCATTACGTGTGAGTGTTGCTGTCATGGTCACACTTATCGGATCGGATCCGAAAGAAGGCCGGTACACCGTTCCGTCCGAAGTTACAACTGATTCATCAGAACTTGACCAGGATATGGAAATATCGTTACTCAGACTTCCAGGCAAGGCAATTTTAGAACGGATTTCATCCTTATTCTCAATGGTAACACTGCTTAATGCTGCTGTAACAATCATGCTGTCCAGGGTGTGGTTCAGTACAGATGTTTCAGCACTTACACTTTCTATTTCAGTTCTGTTAATGGCCCCTTTGTAAATTCTGAAATTACTGTAGACAGCATTTTTCAGATAACCGTCACCGGCATAACAGGAACGTCCAAGGAAATTATATCCTGTTGAACCAAGCGATCCGGGAAGTTTACTGATGGTGCCATTGGCTATCAGATCCGCATCGAGGTAAATATAACCATGACCGTTCAGCTGGGTGTAGGTAAGATTTACCCACTTGCCTTTCATCATAGGCACACCTGCATCAAGCTCTTCTTCGTTCCGGTACCCGGTGTTCGAAATAGCATAGCGGGTGGAGATAGCAGTAAAAAACATATTTCCGTTAGCATCCGTCCCCATATTATCTGAATTGGCAAATGTCCAGATAAAATTACCGTTTCCTGTCACTGAAGTACTTTCAGGGATATAAATATTCGTTGAAACAGAAAAACTATCCAGTGTGGCAATGACATCACCAAATGCAGCACTAAAGTCAAAATAACCGTTCTGGTTGCCAAGATCCAGTACAGGAACTGCGCCAAAGGCAGTCAGTTGTGCACCGTTATGCAGCGATCCGGTATATGTATCTTTGCTGTCTGATGCTGAACTGAAATCAAACTCTGCCAGTAATTCAACGGCATCAGAACTGGTTTTAAGGCCGGATAATGCTTCTATCTGTGCTGAACTGAGCGCACCGTCATAAATTCTGAAGTCAGCATATTTGGCATTTCTCAGATAAGCATCTGCAGCGTAACAGGATCTTCCCAGGTAATTGTAGCTGGTTTTGCCAAGTTCTGACGGTGTCATGGCAATTTCTCCGCTAACGGTCAGAAGACCATTGTAGTACAGTGATCCTGTACCGTTTTGCTGTACATAGGTAACCGTTATCCATGCACCTTTTTGCAGTGCTGAACCGGTTTGAATGCCCTCTTCACCGGTCCACCGGTTTGGCGTTATGGCATACCTGCCGTTTTTTGCACTAAAAAACAGGCACCCATTGGCATCTGTTGCAATATTATTTGAATTGGCTATTGTCCAAACAAAGTTCCCGTTGGACGTAATGGAAGTAGATGAAGGAATATATAGTTTACAGAAAACAGTGAAGTCATTAAGGGTCGTTACAAGATCACCCAATCCGGTGCCCATATTAACATAACCGTTTCCGCTTCCCAGTTCAATAACCTGCATGTTGTCATACGAAACGATTGATGCTCCATTCATTAGATTGGCGGAAAATCCGTTCCCCGATGCATCACTGATGGTTGTGGCATTTAAGGCCTCTGTTGCAGGATTATAATGTAACTTAAGTGTCTGTGCCGAAAGAATATTAACCGACGAAAAAAGAACTACGGTTAACAAAACGAGTTTAAAAATGTGTTTGCAGGTTTTAGCCATTTCTGTATATTTTCAATAGTTAAATGATGTGTTTTTTTACCACAGTTGCAAAAATAAGCTTTCAAAGCCATATAAGAAGAGAATAATTGTGCAAAGAGTTTCATTTTTTCGATTATAAAGAACCAATAATATGCCGGGAATGATATGGATAGGAAGAAATGTTGTACTTTCATCTCCGATTTTTTTAGAGCATGGATAATCTTTGGTACAAATTTCTGGATCTTTATTCGGGCAGTTATACGCAAAAAATACTCATTGAGGCGCTAGATCTGTTAAATCAGCTTTGGCCCTACCTTGTTGTCGGAATTGTGCTGTCATCACTGGTTAAAGTTTTTGTATCACGACAAGCCATCGCAGCTATTTTTACCGGGCGTCGAAATGCGATGACCATTGTACTTGCGGCAATGCTTGGAGTGCTGTCACCACTTGGAAGTTATATCATTATTCCGTTAAGTGCCGCATTGTTTGTTGTTGGTATACCTTTGCCCGTATTGATGGCATTAATGGTCTCTTCTCCTATCATAAATCCGAATCTCTTTTTTCTTACAGCCGGAGCCATGGGTTATGAAATGGCTGTTATGCGGGTTGTATCTGCTTTTTTGCTGGGTGTGACCGCAGGCTATCTTACACAGTTTCTGATCAGAAAGAAAAAACTTACGACAGAAGCAATTTTAAAATCTTCACCCGATCTGGAAGCCTGGATACAGACGGAGCAGGATATCAGTTTTAAGGCATTTTTCAGGGATCTGTACCGGATGACTAGGTATGTCAGCAAATACTTTTTTCTGGCCATCGTTCTGGCGGCAGCAATCAAGATTCTGGTCAATCCCTATTACGTGGTTCGGTTTTTAAGTGAAAACTCCTTTTTATCTGTGCTGATCACAACAGGTGCGGGCGTCCCGTTTTACGTTTGTGGTGGAGCCGCAATTCCTGTGGTTCAGCAGTTATCAGAACTGGGTTTGTCCGATGGAGCTGTACTGGCATTTTTTATTTCGGGTCCTGTAACCAAAATTGCTAACATTGCCATGATGCAAAGTGCATTCAAAAAAAACATCCTGAGCATCTATCTCATTACCGGCATCGGAGGAGCCGCAATTCTGGGTCTTATTTATACACTGTTTAAATAGTTGATTGCCAGCATTAAAACCGTTGTTTATTCCGGTGTTTTTATTAATTTTCCGCAATAAATCTATTTATAATCTTATGAACCGGAATGTAACCCGTAAACCTTCAAAAAAGGGTGGAAAGAAATATTTAAAATACGCAATACTAATTCTTGCTGCGATATCACTGGATTTCGTGGTTTCACATGTTGCCGACGATCTGGTCACGTATAAATATGAATCAGAATTCGATGCCGTAACGGCAGCTACGGTAAAGGTTGGATTGGTTCCCTCTGATTATGATGGTCTTGAAAATCCTTCTTCACGCGATGCGGATATCACTTATGAACAGGTAGAAGATATGGTGAGAAAGGCCATTGATCTACAGGGTGGCTTCCACTGGGTAATTGATAAAGGCGACAACGTGATGCTGAAGGTCAACCTTGTGGGGGCGGACAGTCCATCCGGACAGGGAGAAAATACCGATGTTCGTGTTGTTAAAGCGTTGATAAAAATTATTGATGAGTTTACAGAAGGAGATGTAGAGATCGTGGTGGCAGAGGGTTCGGCCAGAACCAACGATGATCCGGAGTCATCTTCAAGCGTTTGGGCAAACTCTGGTTATACAGCTCTAAAAAGTGATACTTATCTGAATGGCATTAATTTCAGATTTCTGAACCTGAACCAATCCATCGATGATGTGGTGGAAGTGGATCTGGGAGATAAAGGGATGTCTTCCATACAGGGTTCTGTTTATGGTGTTCATGCTGCTGAACTTCAGGCAGATGTTTATATTGTGGTCCCGGTACTGAAAATACATGATACAGGAATAACAAATGCCTTAAAGCTACAGGTAGGAACAGCACCGGGTTGCTACTACGGCTACAACAAAATGGCCGGCACAACGCATTCTCCCGGATTGTATCACGATGTAGGCTTCAGAAGATGGACAACAGAAATGATTGTCGACCTGTGTAATATTGCCGATATTGACTTTGTGGTGGTGGATGCGTTGATGTGTCTTGAGACCTATAAATCATTCAAAGGTGATAACCAGGTCAGAATGAATACCATTATTGCAGGCGTTGACCCGGTTGCGGTAGATCATGTTTGTGCAGAACTGATGGGATTAAACCCTGACGATATAGCCCACATTACCCTGGCCGAAAAAGCGGGGCTGGGAACAAACGATCCGGATAAAATCAATGTGGAGGGTGCGACAATCAGCGAGGTAGCCAAACGCGTTAAAAAGAATACATCTGAAAACGGGAAATTCGGTCAGAGCAACAGAACGTGGATTTTATCAGGACCTTACGAGGGAACAAGTATTGCAACAGAATATATCCCGGAAGAAGCATCTGTAAAAGCTGTTCCGGGTCAGGACGGATGGACACAGCCGGTGTATTTCTTTGATGACAGGATAGACCTTTCATCGTTTTACAGCGATCAGACCAACATTGTAAGTTATGCATACACTAATGTTTATGCACCCAAAGCCCAGGAGGCGGAGTTATGGCTTGGTGCACAGGAAGCAATTTACGTATATCTGAACAGCGAACAGGTTTACAGTTCTACAACCACAACGACCTATGGAGATAACGACATTGGGAGTAAAGTGGCCACTATTCAGCTGGCTAAAGGGGAAAATGCCCTTATGGTTAAAACACTGAACCGCTTTGGAGATTACAGTTTTGCACTCAACATCTGTGAGCCCGAAACAAATTCCAGTTACGCCGGAAACCGTGTGAAAGGTCTTAAGTTTTACCAGACTTCCGGTTCTACTCCATTGCAGAATATAACAGGAGAGGGTAAGCTGAAGATCACGCTGGCACCTAATCCTGCAAGGGATTTTGTTAACATCAGTGTTGCTGCAGGAGCAGATGAACCGGTCAGGATAATCATTACAAATCTTAAAGGTCAAACCATAAAATCATTTGCCGGAATTCGTGGTTCACAAACATTGAACTGGGATCTGCAGGATGAAACAAATCGTAAAATTCAGGCAGGCACCTATCTTTGCATCTGGGAAAGCAACGGTAAAAGGCAGACCATAAAGTTTATGGTTAAATAGTTTAGAACGGAATAATTATCTGATCAACAGGACCGTTTATCAACTGTTTTATGGATGATTTTGAGCATGGTAGCGCGTATTTTCAGTATTTCTGTATCATTAAATTCATTTACATCCCGGCTGTAACCCTTTTAAATAAAGGGATGTAGTTAAAAATAGAATTATTCTGCGTTTTAAGCTGATTTAAGAGCAAGAGTCACTACTTTTGCCCTCCTATGATTCTATCCCTGAAATTACTCCCACAGCTTACATTTTATACAGAACAGTCAGTAGCATGAGATTTGAAGATCTGGAATTAATTGAGCCTTTACTTAAGGCATTAGAGGACGAAAAATATGAGGTTCCAACCTCGGTTCAGGAAAAAGCGATACCACATATATTGAAACGCAGGGATGTACTGGGCAGTGCACAAACCGGAACGGGCAAAACCGCCGCATTTGCTATCCCAATTCTGCAGCATCTGTATCAGGACCGTCAGAATCAGAATAGTCCGCGTAAGATTAACGCGTTGATTATTACACCTACGCGGGAACTGGCGATTCAGATCGGAGAGAGTTTTTCTACCTACGGAAAGTATACGGGATTAAAAAATACGGTCATCTTTGGCGGAGTGAATCAGACAGCCCAGATCAGAAGGTTACGCAGTGGCGTGGATATCCTGGTGGCAACACCGGGCAGACTGCTCGATTTGATGGATCAGAATTATATACGCTTAAACCATATTGAATATTTTGTGCTGGACGAGGCAGACCGGATGCTTGATATGGGTTTTATTCACGATATCAGAAGGATCATCGCTAAACTTCCCGGCAAACGGCAGTCCCTGTTTTTCTCTGCTACGATGCCGAAAAACATTGTGGATCTCTCACGGAAGATATTGAATAATCCGATTAAGGTTGAGGTTAGTCCGGTGTCGTCTACCGCTGAAACCATACAGCAATACCTTTATTACACCAACAAATCAACAAAAAAGGATCTGTTGCAACATATTCTTAAAGACCGGAAGATGGATCAGGTTTTGCTGTTCTGTAAGACCAAGCATGGTGCTGACAGAATTGTACGCAATCTGTTTAAGCAGAAGGTGTCTGCTGCTGCCATTCACGGCGATAAATCGCAGAACCAAAGGCAAAAAGCTTTGGGTAAATTTAAGGATGGTGAGATCCGGGTTTTGGTGGCTACTGATATTGCAGCACGGGGAATAGATATTAACAAGCTGAAATACGTGATTAATTACGACATCCCGAATATCGCTGAAACCTATGTGCACAGAATTGGACGTTCAGGCCGCGCCGGAGATGAAGGCGTTTCCATTTCTATTTGTGAACCGGAAGAAAACGACTGGATCAGGGATATTGAAAAACTGATTGATCAGAAAATTGAGATCATTACCGATAATCCTTTTCCGCAGACGGACCGCCCAATGACAGCAGGTGAAAAGCAGGAGTTCGAAAAGGAGAAGTTGCTGAGAAAGCAGGAATATTTTGCCAACAGACATAAAAATCAGAAAAGACCGGATAAATCACACTCGGGCAGGCAAAAGAAATAATGATAACTTTGTATGGAATCTTAAAAATATCCCATGCAACCGCTTATCGATCATATACAGATTACAGTAAAAAACATAAAAGTAGCAGAAGCATTTTACGATAAGTTTCTGCCTATCCTGGGTTTTGACATCAACAGAAAGGTTAAGGCATATATCAGGGAGCATGACTTTCATGTGATTGAATATACGCACGATAATCTTGCTTTTGCCATTACCTCGCCAAGAAAAGCCTTTCAGAACGACAGTATAAACCGTAGAAAACCTGGCGCCTTGCATCACCTGGCGTTCAGAGCAGAATCAAGAGCTGAAGTTGATAATGCATACATGCAACTATTAAAGATTGGTGCTGACATTGTGTCTGAACCACAGATTCATCCGGAATACAGCGATACGTATTATGCTGTTTATTTTAAGGATACCGAAAACATTAAATACGAGATTGTCTGCAACCTTTAAATGGGGAGAAAATCATTGTAAATAAAGACGGATTTATTATCTTGGTTGCAATGGATTAATTGCAACCAATGAGATTTTTGAACGTTATTCTTCTTGTGCTTATACAGATTCTGTTCGTCGGAATATCAGCTCAGAATATTGCTGTGGTTAGCGGGAACACGGTTGCTGTAGATAACGGTATGATTGAAGCTCAGATTGATGGTGGAAAGATGATTTCGGTGAATATGAAGGGAGAAGCCAATCTTCTGAATAATGGCGGATACGGTTATTTTTCCTACAATGACGATAACGGCTTTTTTTCTCCTTCAGCTCTTCAGCCTGGCATAAAAGTAAATACAGCCGAAATAGCAGATATCTATTTTCGGAAAGTCGATAATTTTGATATTGAAATGCACTTTGTGTTTCGAAAGAACGAGTGCGGGTTTTATACTTACTTCGTGGTTTCGGATGCCGGACTTGCCGGTAAATCGCTTGGACAGTTGCGGTTTGCCTTTCGCGTGGATAAGGACATTTTTGATTATGCCTGGACCGTTGAACGCCAGGGCCCCATGATTCATCCGGATGTACTGGCAAATTATGTGGAGGAGATTCAGGATGCGACCTTCCTGCTTCAGGATGGCTCCATCTATACCAAATACGACTGGTGTACCTATAAAATTTATGATGACCTGCATGGCCTTATGGGGAACGGAACAGGTGTTTGGAATATAGAAGCCAGCCATGAATACATTTCCGGCGGTCCAACCATGCAGGAGACCACACTCCATGGGACCAATACAACGCCAATATTGCTTTGTCCCTTTTTAACGGGCCATTTCGGGAGCGAGACCATTACGCTTCAGAATGAATATACACAATGGAGCAAGATCTTTGGCCCTGCATTTATTTATATCAACAGTGGAACCAATGAAGAAATTATTGCGGATGCCAGGCAAAAGACTGCAGAACTGAAATCAGAATGGCCGTACCAGTGGCTTGAACATGATTTGTTTGCGCGCTCCCGTGGCAACTTAAACGGAAAGCTGGATATAAAAGGCCGTGGAACGGTGGATAGTGCCATGGTGGTGCTGTGCAAAGCCGGGCCATCCTGGATACCTGAAGAAGGGCGCTGGCAACGGCAACCTTACGACTATTTCTTTTGGGCTGAAGCCGATGAAAACGGGAATTTTAAAATTGAAAAGATCATTCCCGGAACCTATACCCTGTATGCCTATACGCAAAAAGGCAAATTAATTGATGAGCTGAGACAGGATAATGTGCTTATCAACGAAGGGAATAATGATGCAGGCATCATTCAGTGGGATGCTAAAGACAGAGAAAAGATAATTTTTCAGATAGGGATAGCAGATCATAAATCCGGCGAATATAAGCTGGGAAACCTGCCAAGAGCCTATGGCCGTTGGAAAGAATCACCCTATGAGCTGACCTATAGCTGTGAAGTCGATACTCCACGTGAAAACTGGTATTACTGTCAGCGGGTGAACAGCACCTGGGATATAAAATTTAACATAGCGGATATTTCTGTCTTGAATGATCCCGTAATTAAAGTAGCGTTGGCTGGTGTGGATGCCGGGCCACACCTCGATCTTATCCTGAACGGTGAAACCGTTTCTGTGAACGATCTTTGGAGTGACAGCGGAATCCGCAGATCCTCACTGACCAGTGGAAAATACAAATGTATAAGCTGCGATGTGGATAAAAGGCTTTTACAGGAAGGTGAAAACACCCTGCAACTCAGAAGTTACGGCTCAGCTCAGGAATATAAAGGAATAATGTACGATGCGATCATCCTGGAAGCCGATACCAGCAAAAGTGTGCACGACCCGTCGCTGGCATCACTTACGGTAAGTGCAGGACAGCTTAGCCCGGCATTTAATTACAGAATCGGTACCTACGTTGTTTCTGTCCCACAGGGTACTACAGTGTTACCAACCGTATCAGCCCTTGCTGTAAACGAAAATGCCATGGTTCATATTGATAACGTGACCGAAATTCCGGATACAGCATATGTGCATGTCACCGCGGATGATGGGGTATCCAACGCGACGTACAGGATTATTTTTGATTATGCAACATCAATTCAAACTGCTAAAATGGATGTGGAAGATGAAAGCAAGAGGGTAGATGTTTATACGGTTTCAGGCCGTCGTTTACGTTCAGGCGTTGAAAAGGAAAATGCACTGAAGGGATTGGAAAATGGAATATACATTGTAGGACAAAAAAAAGTAGTTGTTACAGAATCAAAATAAGCAATAAAATAAATCTATTGATGGAAACAAAATCCTCAGGACAGAAGGCCCCGGGACTTTTTTATGCGTTACTGATTCAAATGGTAATATTGACCGTTGCTTGTGTGCCTAAATTGAATCAAGATGAGTTGGCATTAAAGGATGCGTTCAAGGGTAAGTTTTATATTGGAACAGCCCTGAACGGAGCCCAGATAACAGGTCGGGATACCTTAGCTGTCCGTATTGTAAAGGAACAGTTTAATGCCATCGTGGCTGAGAACTGCATGAAGAGTGCATCACTTCAGCCGGAAGAAGGTCGGTTTAACTTTTCGCTGGCTGATCAGTTTGTGAAATTCGGGGAAGAAAATGACATGTTCATTACGGGTCATACCCTTATATGGCACTCCCAGATTCCCGGATGGTTTTTTACAGACAGCCTTGGAAAGGATGTCACACCGGAGGTATTGAAGGAGCGCATGAAACAACATATCCTTACTGTTGTCGGCAGGTTTAAAGGACGTGTGAAAGGGTGGGATGTGGTGAATGAGGCCATCCTGGACGACGGATCATACAGACAAAGTAAATTTTATCAGATACTGGGTAAGGATTTCATCAAACTGGCATTCAGGCTGGCACATCAGGCTGATCCTGAAGCAGAGTTGTATTACAATGACTATTCAATGGCAAATGCCGGAAAACGTGAAGGTGTTGTCAAAATGGTGAAGGAACTTCAGCAGGAAGGCATTCGGATTGATGGCATTGGTATGCAAACACACATCGGATTAAGTTACCCGGATTTGGCAGGATATGAAAAAAGTCTGGAAGCCTTCGCAGGTCTGGGGCTTAAGGTCATGATCACAGAAATGGATCTGACGGTATTGCCTTCACCATGGGGAAATACAGGGGCTGATGTTGCTCAAAACAAGGCGTACCAGGAAAAGATCAATCCCTATAAAGACGGACTGCCTGATTCTGTTTTGCAAAAGTTCAATGACCGTTACCTTGATTTCTTTGGTCTCTTTCTAAAGCATCAGGATCAGATTTCACGGGTTACCTTCTGGGGTGTGACCGATGCCAATTCCTGGCGCAATAACTGGCCGGTGAGAGGACGAACGGATTATCCCTTGCTGTTTGACCGCAGTGGCAGAGCCAAACCGGTAGTTACGGAAATCATACAGGAAACCAAAAAATAAAGTAACAAACAACACAATCCGGTTAAAATGTCATAACATGACACGAACACTTTTACTTCTCACGCTGCTATTATGCCTGAACATCACTGCAGAAGACGGTCATCAGCTTTGGCTCAGGGCACAAAACACCGGTCAGATCACCGTAAAATGCAAAACAGGTTCTCCTGCACTTGATATTGCAGCACAGGAGTTACATCAGGGATGGCAGGGTAAAGATGGCGCCCGCATCAAACTGAAGATAAAGCTGGACAAAAGGATTACAGGAGATGGATTCCGGCTGACACGAAACAGGATTTACGCTCAAACAGATCTGGGTATTCTTTACGGTGTATATGAATTGCTGCGTCGTCAGCACACCGGAGCACCCATTGACAAGGTTATTCAAAATCCATCGTATGATCTTCGTCTGCTGAACCACTGGGATAACCTCGATGGGAGCATCGAACGTGGCTATGCCGGTTCATCCATATTCTGGCGCAAAGGCAAAGATGCCTTTACTGTTACAGCACAGGACAGAAACCTATGGACGGAGTACGCGCGGGCAAATGCGTCGGTCGGGATAAACGGGACTGTTTTGAATAATGTCAATGCATCACCTCAAATGTTAAGTCCAAAGGTTTTGAAAAGGGTTCAGGAGATTGCTGATGTACTGAGGCCTTATGGTATAAAACCTTATCTGGCGGTTAAATTCTCCTCTCCTTCGCTGATCGGCGGACTTAAAACGTCTGATCCGCTTGATACTGATGTTATAAGATGGTGGCAGGAAAAAGTCAGTGAAATATATGCGCTTATCCCCGATTTCGGTGGATTCCTGGTCAAAGCTAACAGTGAGGGACAGCCGGGGCCACAGGATTTTGGCCGGTCCCATGCCGATGGGGCCAATATGCTGGCCAATGCATTAAAGCCGTATGGTGGAATTGTGATGTGGCGCGCCTTTGTTTATAAACCTTCCGGAGACGACCGCGTCAAACAGGCTTACAAGGAATTTGTCCCTCTGGACGGAAAGTTCAGGGATAATGTTATCATCCAGTCCAAAAACGGGCCGCTGGATTTTCAACCGCGAGAACCCTTCAGTCCGCTATTCGGAGGGATGAAAGAAACGGCTGTGATGCCGGAGCTGCAGATCACACAGGAATACCTTGGGCAAAATGTACACTTGGTTTTTCTGGCGCCCATGTGGGAGGAGTTTTTTAACAGCGACACTTATATGGAGGGTCCCAGAAGTACCATTGCCCGATACACGGGTGGTGACATAATCCCTTTTCAACATACGCTGATCGCCGGTGTGTCAAATATTGGTTCTGACCCAAACTGGTGTGGTCATCCCTTTGCACAGGCCAACTGGTATGCTTTTGGCAGAATGGCATGGAACCATTCCTTAACGAGTGAACAGATCGCCGATGAATGGCTGAAGATGACATTCGTGAATGAAAGACAAGAACTTTCGGATACATCTTTATGGGCCCAACATTTTTTGCAGCCGGTAAAACAAATGATGCTTGAAAGCCGTGAAACAGCAGTGAATTATATGATGCCACTCGGGTTGCATCATATCTTCGCAGCTAATCATCATTATGGACCAGGCCCCTGGTGGGCACCTGCAGGTGCAAGAAAAGACTGGACACCGCCATATTATCACCAGGCTGATGACAAAGGGATCGGGTTCGACCGGACCCGGACCGGAAGCAATGCTGTGAGCCAGTATCATGAACTATTGCCATCTGTTTTTAACGATTTGAAAACTTGTCCTGAAAAGTATCTGCTTTGGTTTCATCATGTGCCATGGGATTACAAGCTGCATAATGGTAATACCTTGTGGAATGAGTTGTGTAACAGGTATGATCGTGGTGTTAAAGAGGTAGATAGGTTTCAAAAAACCTGGAATAATATGGGATTATATTTAGATTCCGAACGCTTTTATCAGGTTCAGGGTAAATTGCGGGAACAATACAGGAATGCACGTATCTGGAAGGATGCCTGTCTGCTCTATTTTCAGCAGTTCAGCGCGATGCCTCTACCTGATAATGTAGAAGCTCCAGTTTATAAGCTGAACGAACTGATGCAGGTAGAGTAAAATTGATGCACAGCATTTTAACAGATGAACACATTAAAAGCCGGAGGTTAGTTCTTATGTAGAATCTAATAATTTTCTTGGTTTAATGACAACCTGAACCGGATAATACCTATAAGTTTTTAAATTTGCCCTGAATTAACAATGTGCTCATAATATGAAGAAAACCATTTTTTATGCCTTTGTAGTTATGCTTGGTTTGCAAACTGCAAATGCACAAACAGATTATACTGATTCCATTACCAATCCTAGTTTTGAAACCGGCAATGCTAATGGCTGGACCTGGACCGGAACCGGTGGCTATGTATGGGTTGGAGTAAACAACGATGGAGATGATACAAAAACAGGGACGTATATTGCCGGCACATGGAATGCGAGCATTGGCGATGTAGAGCTTTCACAAACCATCACGGGGCTTCCGGACGGTATGTACACCGTCACAGGAGATCTTATGGGAAGCAGCAATGCTGCTACAAGCCGGCTAACGACCCAGCGTATTTTTGCCAACGGGGTTTCGCAGTTATTCGGATCCGAAAGCGACTATTCTACCGATAATCTTAAAATTTTAGGCAGGGCAGAGACGTATTCTTTCGGCGGATATTCTGAAACTCAGAACGACAGGGGACCGTTTTTAACATTGACGGTCACGGCTCCGGTAACCGATGGTAATTTAGTGTTGGGTGTCCGTACAAATGGTAAAACAACCCAGCAGGGATACGCTTTTCCAAACCTTACTTCAGGTGATGGTCATGGATGGTTCAAGGTGGATAATTTTACGCTGACATATATTGGTGAGTTAACTGCAGAAGTGAAAGCCAATGCCTCTCTCTTAAATATTAAGGTTACAGATGGGCAGTTTGAACCGGATTTTAATCCTGACTCTCTGACTTATACGGTGACACTACCTGTTGGTGCCACATCGGTCAATCCGGAAGTGGTTCCTGCTGTACCCGGTGTTGCTGTTTCAGGAAATGAAGCGGTTGATATCACTGCAGGAACAGGGGTATCTGTTATAACGATCACATCTGTCGGTGGCTTAGAATCAAAAATCTACACCCTGAATTACACCGTTGAAAACCCGTTTGAAGTAACTGGTGATCAACAGGATAAACTTTACACCAATGAGTTTCCACTGGGAGATGTTACGCTGTTGGATGGTCCGTTTAAACATGCGGAGGATCTGAATATCCAGTCGCTTCTGGAATATGATGTGGATCGCTTACTTGCTCCTTACCGCAAGGAAGCTGGTTTGTCTGCAAAAGCAACCAGTTATCCCAACTGGACTGGACTTGACGGTCATATCGGGGGACATTATCTTACGGCAATGGCTATCAATTATGCTGCTACCGGTAATACAACCTGCAAACAACGCATGGATTATATGGTGGATGAATTGAAATCCTGTCAGGATGCAAACACAGTTAAATATCCAGCATGGGGTGTAGGTTATGCCGGGGGTGTTCCTTCAAGTAATTCGGTATGGTCAACATTTAAAACAGGGAATTTCAGCAACTATACCTCAGCCTGGGTTCCCTGGTACAATCTGCATAAAACCTATGCAGGGTTACGTGATGCCTGGCTGTATGGTAATAATGAAACCGCGAAGGAAGTATTCCTGAAATTTTGTGACTGGGCCATTTCGATCACTTCCGGTTTATCTGATGCGCAGATGGAAACCATGCTGAACACAGAACATGGTGGCATGAATGAGGTACTGGCTGATGCATACCAGATAACCGGTGAAGCAAAGTATATTACAGCGGCGAAACGGTTTTCACATAAGCAGATTTTAAACAGTATGGCTGTTCAGGTAGACAATCTGGATAACAAACATGCTAATACGCAGGTTCCTAAAGCTGTCGGATTTCAAAGAATTGCAGAACTGACCAAAGATGTGGCATACGCGAATGCAGGTCAGTTTTTCTGGCAGACTGTGACCCAAAACCGTAGCCTTGCACTTGGAGGCAACAGCCGGAAGGAATATTTTCCACAGGCTTCTGCCTGTATCGATTATATAAATGATGTGGAGGGACCGGAATCCTGCAATACCAACAATATGCTGAAATTGACAGAAGATCTGTTTCGTGTTGATCCGCAGGCCAAATACGCTGATTTTTATGAGAGGGCGATGTTAAATCATATCCTTTCCACACAGCATCCGGAACATGGTGGATATGTATACTTTACGCCGGCACGTCCTCAGCACTACCGGGTGTATTCTGCGCCCAACCAGGCCATGTGGTGTTGTGTTGGAACCGGCATGGAAAATCACGGTAAATATGGAGAGTTTATCTATACGCATGATGACGAATCTCTGTATCTCAACCTCTTTATTGCATCAGAGCTTAACTGGAAAGAAAAAGGTTTAACGCTAAGACAGGAGACATCTTTTCCTGATGAGGAGCAAACGGTATTAATAATATCTGCGGCCACACCAACCGATTTTACACTGAAAGTTCGTTCCCCAGGGTGGGTTAATGCAGGTGCACTGAAAATTATTGTTAACCACGATACGCTTGATGTGCAGTCAGTTCCACAGACCTATATCCCGGTTCAGCGTACATGGAGTGACGGAGATACTGTGAAGATTTTACTGCCAATGCATAACGCAATTGAACAGCTTCCCAACGTATCCCGCTACGTGGCCATAATGCACGGTCCTGTACTGCTGGGGGCAAAAACAGGAACCCAGGATCTGGCAGGTTTGATTGCGGATGACAGTCGCTGGGGGCATATTGCCAGTGGCAGCCTGATGCCTTTGGATCAGGCACCTGTGCTGGTTGCTGACAGGGACAGCATTACTGCAAAAATAGTTCCTGTAGAAGGGGAACCTCTTCACTTTAAAGCAAGTGATCTCTTTCCTGATGCAGAAGATACAGATTTGGTACTGGAACCGTTCTATAAAATTCATGATGCAAGGTATATGATGTACTGGCTGACGCTGAACAAGGATGAGTATCAGAGCGTACTGGATAGTCTGGCTGAAATTGAGAAGGCAGAACTGGAACTGGATGCACGGACAGTGGATCAGGTGGCCCCGGGTGAACAACAGCCTGAGGCAGACCACAACCTGCAAAGTTCTAATTCCACTACCGGAAACTGGCAGAATGAATTTTGGCGCGACGCCAATAACGGTGGCTTTATCAGTTACACGTTTAGTACTCAGGGTAAATCAGACCTTTCTCTCATGGTACGTTACTGGGGTAATGAAACGTATGGTAGCCGAACTTTCGACATTCTGATTGACGACGTTAAATTAACGACTGAAAACCTCATTGGGAAGTGGAATGTCGATGAATTTAAAAATGTGGAATACCCTATTCCGAATTCCATGACGGAAGGGAAGGAACAGATTACGGTAAAATTTCAGGCCATCAATTCATCTAACATAGCCGGTGGATTGTTTTACGTTCGCATATTGCAACCTTCAGAAGAGACCGCAATCTCTTACGAGGTAGTGGATAACATGGGCTGGAAAGCCGAAGTGGTTGATAAAAGAATCAGGATCACAGCATTACCCGAAAATGGAACGGTTGCTATTTATGATATTCAGGGAAAACTTATTGAAAAACGTGCTATAATGAATTCTTATGAAGAGTTTGAATGCCGGGAGAGCGGAATTAAAATTGTCAGAGTCTACTCCGGCGGTAAAGCACAGGCAGAGAAAGTTGTTATATATTAAATTATTTGTAACGCGATATTTAATTCGCATTACAAATAATTTTTAATGGTCTGAATAAGCTGATCTTTTTTTATGGGTTTAGGGATATAGCCGTTGCATCCTGCCTTTAGAGCCTTTTGTTCATCATCTGGTAAGGCATAGGCAGTTTGTGCAATAATAATAACATTAAGATCTTTTTCCCTTATTTTTCTTACAAGATCAAGTCCGTTAATGTCCGGTAATCCTATATCCATTAATATAATGTCCGGTTTTTTTGTACTGTAAAGCATCATTGCTTTCTGTCCGTTTTCAGCATAAAAAATATTCGAAAAGGATTCCTGAAGGACCTCTTCATAGAAGGCTTTGCTGGCAGGATCATCTTCAACAACCAGTATTTTTTCGCTGCTTAGCTGAACATTTTTCAATCCGTTTACTGATATTTCTTCCGGCTTCATGCTGTTCTTTGGAACTACAACAGGCATTTGAAACCAGAATTTTGATCCTGCGCCGTGTTTGGATTCCAGGTTTATTTCGCAACCCATGAGTTCGGTAAGTCTTTTAACAATGGCCAGCCCCAGTCCTGTTCCTCCATAACTTCGGGTCGTATTATCATCAGCCTGGCTAAAACGTTCAAATATTAGTTTTTGCTTATCATCGGGGATCCCAATTCCGGTATCAGACACAAAAAATTCTACAGTTGTACTACTGACAATACGTAATCCAAAATCAATGTTTCCTTTGTGGGTAAATCTAATCGCATTGTCTAAAAGATTCGTAATGACCTGTGTTATCCGGTTCTCATCACTTTTAACAAATATCTGATGATCTGGTTTTATGAGATTTATTTCAACCTCAGGTTTATTAGATTCTCTGATTTTGTTCTGATATATGGAATTGATATTTGAAAGCATAATTCCGACGTCGAAAATACTTTGATCTATAACCAGTTTTCCTGTTTCAAGTCTGGATATATCCAGAATATCATTAATAATCTTAAGCAATCCCTCAGCACTTTTATTAATGATTCTTCCGAATTCCTTTTTATTTTCCTTTGTCAGCGTATTATTTTCTGTCAGTAGATTTGTAAACCCTAATATCCCGTTTAAAGGAGTTCTTATTTCATGGCTCATATTTGCCAGAAACGCAGATTTTAATCGTTCACTTTCCTCCGCTTTTTCTTTTGCAATAACAAGATCCTCCAGCAGCTTCTTCTTATCAGTTATATCATGTATAATACTGTGTAAAAGGACCCTGCCTCTGTATTCGGACTTGCTTGTATAAACCTCAACATCGCGAATTTCTCCATTGGCTAAACGATGTTTCAATTCAAAATATAATCGTCTTTCTTTAAGAGCATTTTGCATATTATTATAGACTTCTTCCTGGCTGATAGGGTTGATATCGCCAATATTCATTTGTTCAAGCTCATTTATGCTCCAGCCATAGAAATCCGAAGCTGCTTTATTGGCATGCACAATATTACCGGTTTCCGGATCTATAAGTAGTTTAACTGCAGAATGGTTTTCAAACAGATTACGATAGGATTTTTCACTTTCTTCCAACTGAATCTCATAGTTTTTACGATCTGTAACATCCTGTATCGTGCCAATCATTCTTACAGGGTCACCTTCTTCGTTAAACTCAAGTTCCCCATGTCCCACAACCCATCTGGTCTTCTGATCATTCTGCCGGATTATTCTGTATTCTTTTTCAAATGAATGCTTGCCTTTAACCACATAATTCAGAAAATAATCTATCATCTTTTCGCGGTGATCCGGATGAATCATATCATTCCAGCTATCTACATTGTGAGGGTTATCTCTGGTTATTCCAAATATGTCATCAAGCACTTCCGATGAAGTCCAGTGATTGTTTAAAATATTTAAGTCATAAGTGCCAATTTTGCCAACTCTTTGGGACTCTCTCAGCCAGAACTCACGCTCCTTATACCGTGCTTCACTTTCAATAAGAACTTTCTGGTATCTACGCTCTTCGGTCTGGTCTCTGAATACGATAACTACGCCAATTATTTTACCATCCTTGTTCTTGATAGGTGCTCCGCTATCAGCCACAGGAAACTCATTCCCGTCTTTTGAAATTAAAAGTGTATGATCAGCGAGACCCATAATTGTACCACTTTTAATAACTTTATTTGCAATACTTTCTGCTTTTTGATGACTTTCTTCGTCAATGATATGAAACACGGTTTCAAGATTTTTTCCTTTCGCACTATTAATGTTCCATCCTGTAAGCTTCTCAGCCACATCATTCATTTGAGTAATCATTCCCTTCTCATCTGTACATATTACCGCGTCGCCAATACTTAGCAGGGTAGTGTGGTATAATGCCTCACTGTCTATAATGGATTGATAATTAGCGATATATTTTTCTGTCAACTGAATGACTTTGGAAATAATGGCAAATGCAATTGGGAATATTGTCAGAACAGGTAACCATAACTGTTCCATGAGATATGCAAAGTTCAGCACAGGATGTAAAACCTGTGAGGCTAGCATGACAATATGTGCAATAACTCCGATAAACAGGAAATGCCAAAAGCTTAGTTTAGTCAATTTCTCTTTGAAAAAATATCTGAAAAGTAAGCCGGTTCCACTGCAGAAGACAATGGTTGCCAGCCCCGGAACTACACCGGCGCCACCCAAATAGATTCTGTAAGCGGATGAAATAACTGCTGAAATCAAAACGGTGTAACCTCCTCCCCATAAACCTGCAAGGGTAAGTACTACTGATCTTCCATCGTAAATTGTTCCTTGGGTGTACACAAATGGGGTCATCATAGCTGCAACGGCTATCAAACCAAAAAGTAATCCACTCAGCGGATGGTACATCTTTTTCAAATCGCCTCTATACCATCTAATAATGCCATAGAGAAATGAAAGCGTAATAAGCAACGTGGCATTCTTAATAAATTCCTGTGTCATTAGGATGAATTAGAATTTGCCCCAAATTTAATAATTTATTCTGCTTCAATTGGTTTTGAATTTAATTGAAATCGAAATAATTCATTTTTTAATGTGCTGGCTCTATTAAAGGGAATTGACGTTGTGCAAGGCTTAATTTTAATTCTGAATCGATGTTAATTCATTTTACCTTTCAACAAATAAACCTGCTCATCCGTTTTAGACCTATAAAAAGCTGGAATGAAATGGATAAAAGTATATATAGTATTGCTAAAATGGACTGCCCATCGGAGGAAAGGCTTATCCGAATGAAACTTGACGGGAACCCGGATATTAAAAATCTGGAGTTTGATTTATCCAACCGGCAACTGACAGTCTACCATAACGGACATATTCATCCTATAGAACAGGCAATAAACAGTCTGAATTTAGGGATGAAAAAATTAGCAACCGAACAAATTGAACCGTCGGATGTAGAAGAAGCTTCAAACCAGAGAATTGTTCTTTGGGCAGTTCTGGTCATTAATTTCGTATTTTTTATCATTGAGATATCTACAGGCCTGATTTCCAAATCCATGGGATTGGTGGCAGACAGTCTGGATATGCTAGCCGATTCTTTTGTTTATGCATTAAGTCTTTTTGCAGTAGGCGGTACCGTTGTACGTAAAAAAAATATTGCCAGGCTTGCAGGATATTTTCAGATTTTATTGGCTGTGGCAGGCTTTTTAGAAGTTATCAGACGGTTTATGGGAAGTGAACACCTTCCTAATTTTACAACCATGATCGTAGTATCCATTTTTGCTCTCATAGCCAACAGTATCTGTCTTTACATGCTGCAAAAGTCCAACAGTAAAGAGGAGGCACATATGAAGGCGAGCATGATTTTCACGTCAAACGATGTGGTCATTAATCTGGGCGTAATCGCTGCAGGTATTTTAGTAAATGTTCTTGATTCCAATAAACCGGATCTTGTAATTGGATCAGTCGTGTTTATAATAGTAATGCGAGGAGCCATCCGTATACTTAAACTTGGCAAAAAAGAATAGAATAATAAATATTACACCTGAGGAATTCGAATCCTGAATATAAGCTTCACCGCTTTATTTTATCGTATATATTTTTATATCCCTGTGATTGTTCATAAATTTATAGAAGACTTTAAACGATATGTGTCAATGGTAATTAATGAACTACTCCCTTTACCGGATTATTCTGGCAATGCGAAAATGCATAAAGCGCACCTGCAACTCAACAATCTTTTAACAGCAATGAAGAAAAAGGATATTCCTGACAGGATTGTTGCCATAATTAATGCTGAAACAGAAAAGATAAATGCGGTTAAAGTTCCCGGATCGGATTTCCATCGAAAGATCAGAGCTGTACAGACCCTTTTGATTAAACTATTGGAGAAAGAACTTAAAATTGTTCCCCAAAATCACTACCGTAATCAGTGGTTGGCGCTCGGCATGGCTGCATTCGGGATACCTCTTGGTGTAGCATTCGGGGCCAGCCTGAAAAATATGGCTTTTATCGGAATCGGAATTCCGATTGGTATGGCTGTAGGCATGGCCGTTGGGTCTGAAATGGACCGAAAAGCTTTTAAGGAGGGGCGCCAGCTGGATATTGAAATAAAATGAACGATTAATCCTGTATTCTAAATATTATGACTGATAAGATAAAATTTGTAATCATTGGCAGCGGCAATATTGCCAATACCTATATTTCAGCCATTCAAAAAATTGAGAAAGCTGAAGTGACAGGTATTATATCAAGAAGCTCAAAAAAACCTTCACAGGCAGAACACCTTCCTGTATTTCATTCCTTGCAGTCTGTTACGGTGGAATTTGATGCAGTTATTGTTTGTACACCAAATGGATATCATCATATCAGTACTATTGAAGCGGCAGAACTTGGCAAACACGTATTGTGTGAAAAGCCTATAGACATTACAACGGATGCCATTGATGATATGATATCTGCCTGTAAACAAAACAATGTGAAGCTGGGTGTAGCATATCAGCGCCGGTATAGTTCTGATAATCCGGTTGTGAAAGAATTGATTGATAATGGAAGTCTGGGTAAGATTTTTTCTGTTGATCTTTCCATAAAAAATTACAGGGATGACAGCTATTACAATTCCGGGGCATATCGCGGAACCTGGGATATTGATGGCGGTGGCCCGTTTATTCAGCAGGCTTCGCATTACATTGATTTGTACTATTGGTTTTTTGGAAGACCCGAAAAGCTGGTCAGTACCCTGGGAACATTTGTACATAACATTGAAGTAGAGGATCACGGAGTGGTTATTTGTGTTCACCAGAATGGAATGATAAGTACCATTACGGCATCTACGGCAACAAAACCCGGCTTTCCGGCAAAACTGGAAATCTATTCTGACAAAGGATACCTGGTGATGGAGAATGATGTGATTACGCAATGGGAGATGGAAGATCTTGAAAATCCATCAGTAGCTGATAAAAGTATGAATGGCCATACCGGATCAGCAACCGCTGTAGTAAACGATACCTCTAATCATGAATTGATTATTCAGGATTTTGTAGAAGCCGTTTTTTCCGGCAAGGAACCATTAATAACAGGAGAATCAGCGCGTAATGCCACAGAAATCATCCTTGATGTTTATAAAAACCGGTTCTGACCGTTAATTATTTTATACATTTTTCAGTTTAAGTTATACAACTTTCTGTATTAACATTGGTTTTAACTGATGCGTACCATTATGCTCATGCAATTCATTGTCATTTTGATGAAAATTTGAATGCTTTGTGATCTTCCTGTGATATTTGATTGTGAATTTTGTAAGTGAGAAAAAACGCTTAGCGATAAAATGAAATAAATAGAAAAGGAGAAACAGATGAAACGGATAATAAATTTAATGGTTCTGGTTCTGATTACGCTGACCGGATGCGCTCAGACGGGGAAAAAACAGGAAAAAGAAGATAGTCGTTACTTTCGTCCGTTAACAAGGGCAGAAGAACGTGTGATAGTAAATAAAGGGACAGAAAGACCTTATTCCGGTAAATATGAGGATTTCTGGCAGGAGGGTGTATATGTTTGTAAACGCTGCGGAGCCGAATTGTACAGGTCGTCAGATAAGTTCAATGCGCAATGTGGCTGGCCGAGTTTTGATGATGAGATTCCGGGAGCAGTGATCCGTACTCCTGATCCGGATGGCATGCGAACAGAAATTACATGTACAAACTGTGGAGCACATCTTGGACATGTATTTACGGGCGAAGGCTTTACACCTAAAAACACACGACATTGTGTAAATTCAATCGGTCTGGTTTTCGTTCCGGCTCATCCGCCCAAAAATGCTACTACCGATACTGCCATATTTGCCGGTGGTTGTTTCTGGGGTGTGGAATATTATATGGAAAAAGCACCGGGTGTGATTGATGCAGTGGATGGCTATATTGGAGGTCATATCAAAAATCCCACCTACGAAGAGGTATGCAGCCATACAACAGGATTTGCCGAAGCTGTTGAAATAGTATATGACCCAAAGAAAACTGACTATGAAACGCTGGCTAAGCTGTTTTTTGAAATTCATGATCCGACACAACTGAATCGCCAGGGACCGGATATTGGAGATCAGTACCGTTCTGAGATCTTTTACCGGAATATGGATCAGAAAAAAACGGGAGAAAAGCTGATTGGAATGCTTAAAGATAAAGGTTACGATGTAGTGACGAAGTTAACTCCGGCGACCAAGTTCTATAAAGCAGAGGATTATCACCAGGATCATTATGACAGAAAAGGAGGAAAGCCTTATTGCCACGGATATACAAAACGATTTTAAACTGAAAATATAACTAATTAATAATGAGGGTCCCGGAATAATATTTCGGGACTTTTTTTTATAAAAACTTGAATTTTCCGTGACTTTTCTGTGATAGTTTTCCCGGAACTTCGTCGTGAATAAATTTTAAAAATCAGTATTATGAAACTACTACGTTTAACTTTAGGACTTACGATGTTTGGATTATTTTTTGTGTCATGCGAAAAATATAATCAGATTCATGACGGTAAACATTCTCATAAAAAAGCAATGTATACGGTAACCGTTGAAAATGTGTTTAATGCGTACAGTTATTTCCAGTCCGGTGTTGTTGCTGTTCCGGAAGGTGCTTCGGATCCCGGCCCTGCCTTACCGGGTCATTCCTATAAATTTTCATTTTATGCCGGCCCGAAACATATGTTGTCTTTTGCAACTATGTACGGATTTTCGAATGACGGATTCTATGCGCCGGATGGGATGGGAATTAGTTTGTACAGCGGCGGCACACCCGTTACAGGAGACATTACATCGCAGGTGATGCTATGGGATGCGGGAACCGAAATGAATCAGATGCCCGGAATGAGCAATATGCATGATGGCGCAGATGAAAACAGTGCGGTCATGCTCATGTCGGATGTGGGGGATGGTTATAATTACGGAACCGTAGCAACAAATCTGATGGTTACGCTTGCATACAACGGGAACCACATGTTTACGGTAACTATTGACAACATGAGTGGAAGTACAACAGCCATATCACCTGTAGCATGGGTGGTTCACAGCATGGATAACCCGCTATTTGAAAAAGGCATGGCAGATTACGGTAAAGGATTGGAGGATTTGGCTGAAACGGGAAATGCATCTGTACTTGGTGATTATCTGGCGATGAACAGTGGTTATGTATCTCCAATCGCACCAGGGGTTTGGGTGATCCATGATAATAAGGAGATGCCAATATTTACGAACAACACCCCGGATTATGGTGAAGGCCTGGAACAGCTGGCAGAAATGGGCGATCCTTCCGTTGTTCATACGTCACTGATGGGCGAAGGTTACCAGACTGGCGTGTACAATACACCGGATGGTGCTGCGGGTCCTGCTCCAATCTTCCCGGGAGAAAAATTTACATTTTCCTTTGAAGCCTATCCAGGACAACGTCTGAGCATAGCCAGTATGCTGGGTGCCTCTAACGACCTGTTCCTTGGTACAGGCGATACCGGATTCACATTATCATCATCACCGGGTATGAAAGACATCACGAAATGGTTCAGTCTGTGGGATGCCGGAACGGAAGTGAATGAATATCCCGGAACACAAACTCAGGCCAATACAGTTGAAGGCGGTAATGTAATGATGGTGAATGACGGATTCCCTTATCCAATGGTGGATGAGATGATTAAAGTGACCATCATGAGGAATTAATGGTCGAAGGAGAACAAAAAAATATGATCTCTATAAGGATTAATCTAAGAGTCAGCCTGATATCAGGCTGACTCTTTTAATGCTTTAAGGTTGATATGGCCCTTTAACCACTAACTTATCACCGGACAAATCCACTTCGAACAAATGTGGAATTCTTACAGTGCGTCCGTTTACTTTTTTATGGCTGTGCACCGACATCAGATCTTTTCCATCCAGTGTTTTAAACAACATGCCATGGCCAAAATTTGCAGCCGTTATTGGTTCTTTTTGCTGAATCCAAGGGCCATCAAGTGTGCCACTTTCTGAGTAAGCCACACCTTGTGTATACACATCGTAAATCCAGCTGGTCCAGATCATTCCAAGTCTGCCGGTTCCGGTTTTAAACAGATACGGACCATCCGTAACCTTATTCGGTTTAACATTTCCATTTTCATCGCGTTCCCTGCTCCATGGTGAATCACTGGCTCTGAACAGTACCTTACCTTCCCCTATAGAGCCTGAAAGATCAGGTTTAAGTTCTATTTTCTCAATTGTACCGTTCCAGTTTTGCAACCATTCATAGCAGTAAATCATATATGGTTTACCATCCTTATCCACCCAGAAAGTGCCATCAAGTGTTGGCTTGTCCGCCGGAAGATAGGTTGGATCATTCATGGGTACATAAGGACCATCCGGTGTGTCACTGACCAGTACGTGACTGGCTCTTCTGTTAATGACATTGCCACGCACAGTGTCTATATTTACACTTCTGTTGGTAAACGTGGCGAAATAATAATACTTTCCTTTGTACTGATGCAATTCTGCAGCCCAGATCATAGGGCGTGGTCCCATCCAGGAATCCGGATCTGTTTTAGCTACAATATACGGGCCGGTCCATTCTTTCAGATTTTTACTTTTCCAAAGCAGACCACCTGTTCCGGTCATGTAATACATCTGAGTGTTTTGATCTGCCAGAATACTTGGATCACTAAGACGGATAGAATCCAGCGGTATATTCTCCTTAACTTCTGGTTTCCAGCGTTGTGCAGAAAGCTGAAAGAAGCTTGCTGCGGTTAAAATTAAAGTTAACAGTGTTCTCATGTGCTTGTATAATGTTATGTTTGTGTTCTTTTGGTATGTGCTGCTTAAGCAGGAAAATTCTCTGCTTTAAACTATGGGAAATTTAAAGTTACATATTTTCATCATGCCATATTCAAAATTGACCATTATCCGTAAAGTTAACAAAATCCGTGATGTTTAAGGTTGTGGTTAATAGGGAACAACAAATTAAGGTTGAATTCCATTAAAAAAAGCCAGCCTCAGTTAAGCGGCTGACTTTCTTTTGTTACTAAAATACCAGGAAACAATAACAATTTCCGTTATACAATCAGTATCCTTTCGTTCTGCAATTTTGTATGACTGCATAAACTTCAGGATAACTGTTTAAATAGATTGGCCTTCAAATACGCCTGAATGTTCCAAAGGAACAACGTCACCTTCAAATGTCAGTCGTCCCGGACGTAAACCGGTGACACTGGCGCTGGAAATATTTCCGGCATTTACGTTGAAACTCACATCATAGATCCCAATACTCGTCATTACATTCATTTGTACGTAAAACGAATCGTTTTTAGGATTTTCCTTTACAGTCCATTTAGTGATTTTACCTTTAGCTGTAATACCTCCAACGCCGTTCGGGCCTATTCTGTAGTTTGATCCTACCTGGATAACTGCAGTGGATGAATCTACCATTACAAAATTAATGGAAGAGTTAACCCATGCACGATTACCCCATTTGTCCATCAGATGATCAGCTTCCAGAACAAAATCCCTGTTGAGAAGCATGTTCCGGGTCTGATTATAGTCCTTTTCCTGCTGAGCTTTTTCTTCACGTTTGTCAATTTGTTTTTTTTCGGCTCTGCTTACCTGACCCATCCCATTTGCAACGAAAGCAAATGGCATAAGTACCAACAACATTATCAAAAATCTCTTTTTCATGACTTTCGTTTTTTTTGATAATATTCCCTTCAAAATCAGTTCCAAAGTTATGTTCCGATAGTCCTAATAGTCTTAAATTCAGAATATTTAGCAGTAAGCAACACTAATTAATAGTGCTGTTTTGTTCAGGAACAAATTTTGTGACCTTATTTGATTTTGGTTTGAGCGTTTGCAAATAGGCAAAAATTGCTTTCAGATCGTATTCATCCATGGTACTGTACATCATCCATGGCATTTCAGAGTTAAAATCACCATGGTGTATCTCCTGAGGTGAGTAAGAACTATCCGCATAAACCTTGAACCGGGCAACGAAACTCTCTGCAGTCCAATTGCCGATTCCTGTCTCTTTGTCGGGTGTTAAATTGGCAGAGTAGACTTTCCCTCTTGTGCGTAATGGGAATTCCATACCGCCTGCATATTGCATATCCATAATAAACTGACCGTTTTTCATTGGCGTATGACAATCGGTGCAGGATGCTGCTGTAATCATATACTCCCCGTAAGCCAATAAGTCACTTTTATCCGGCCTTTTAGTGAATTCTGGTTCTTTAGGAATTGTATGGATGATCAGACTCATAGGAAAATCAGATTTTGATGCAGGCACCGTATGTTCTATTGGTTCAATGGTTCTCAGGTAGGCAATTACTGAATAGATGTCCTCTTTGTCCAGCTTGGCATAATTGGGATAAGGCATGACAGGAAACAACGCCTTGCCTTCTTTGTTAACACCGCTGGTAATAGCTCTGAGCAATTCACCATCAGTCCAGTCTGAAAGCGCAGCAGGTGTAATATTTGGTGTGTAATACTTGCCGGGAAAGCCCATTTCCTGATCAAAAACTTCACCACCTTTGCCTCGAGTGCCTGATTCAGGTGGGCCCGAAAATAAGTTCCAGTCACGTTGTGAATGGCAATCCATACACAACATAACGCTGTTGGCCAGATATTCGCCCCGGGCAACCCGTTCTGGTGTAATTTCCACATTTACATTTTCCTGAACCGGGATGTTTGGCAGTGCATATTTAAGATACAACACAAATCCGGCCACAACAATCACAATAACCAGGAATCCATAACCCAGAATTTTCTTAAACTTTTTCATCACATTATATTTAAAGGTTTCCATCAGGAGAGTACAACGCAAATGCAAAAGAATAAGTGAGATTCAATTTTGGAGGTATAATAACGGAGTTGAGTTGATTCGGTTATATAGCCCGTAACCTGACATAAAATTAAGAAAAATAGAAACAGCAGAAAGATATTTCTGAACATATAAGAGCATTGATGGACAGACTTAAAAAAGATAGATGAAATTGGCAGATTACAAAATGATGAATTAAAAGTAACAGATGTAAGAAAATTACTTTATAAGGTTTTTGTTCCGGATGTATGCTTTGCTTATTATCTTTGGGCTTAGAGTTTACGTTTAAATAAGTTACTTTTAAACCGTTTTGTTGAAGTGGTTTTCGAGAATTTCATCAGCATTGATGATACTACCGGAAACTTTTAAAAATGTCAGTCAGATTTAAACCATTTATCATGAAAAAGATTTTCGCATTCTTGCTCGTTGTTTCGTTTCCGTCTTTTCTTCTGGCTCAAATGACCTTGAGCGTTAACACAACAACATACGGTTATAATAGTGTAGGTTTTAACCTTGAACCAGAGGATAGTATACGAGTGGATTGGGGTGACGGTAATGTGGATACTGTAAAGAATTCAGATATAGCCCGGCATTCTTATATAGCATCAGGGGAATATAATATCGGTGTAACCGGAAGGATGAACAAGCTTTCAATGCGGGATAGCCTGTGTTTTCAGGTTGATTCGGTTTTGAGTTTTGGTGATCTTGGATTAACAACTTTAAGTCACGCCTTTGAAAATGATTCAAATCTGGTTTTTGTACCTGATGCAATCCCTGAAACAGTGAAGGATCTCAGTTACATGTTTGCCGGAGATACAGCTTTTAACCAGAATATCTCAACATGGAAGGTAGATAGCATCACCCTGATGAAAGGAATGTTCGCAGGTGCAGAGAATTTTAATCAGGACCTGAGTTCATGGAATATATCCAGAGTAACCGATATGACAGATATCTTCAATGGGTGTAAATTGAGTACGGATAATTATACGGTGATGCTTGTAACGTGGTCTGAATTATCACTTCAGAACGGTGTTGTGTTTAATGCAGGAAATTCAATGTTTGACAGCAAAGGTGATACAGCCAGACAAACAATTATCGATAATTATGCATGGACAATCATAGACGGTGGACTGGAGGATATGGATTCAGATGGATTTAGTGACAATTATGACAACTGCCCTGAAACAAATAATCCGGACCAGGCTGATATTGATGGAGATGGAAAAGGTGACGTATGTGATGACAGCGACGAAGATGGGATCATTGATGCAGAAGATAACTGTCCGTATACCTACAATCCCAAACAAATTGATATGGATAATGACGGTATCGGGGATGTCTGTGATGATGATTTATCAAGCCTTCTGATGTTGCATATTAATACCATTGACAGATTTAATGGATTTACATTTATCTTAGGGTTAACTGACAGCGTAATAATTGACTGGGGTGATGGAATTCTTGATACTGTTGTCCGTGAAGACCTAAAAACGCATACCTATTCAGTAGATGGAATATATACCATAAAAGTTACAGGGGTAATGGATACCCTGAATTTTAATATCAGAGCACTTTCCCCACTGGATTCTGTAAGTAGTTTCGGCAATTTGGGTTTAAAATCTTTAAATCATACATTTTATGCCGCGTTCAATTTACTTTCAGTTCCTGACAATTTGCCTGAATCTGTTGAAGATCTGAGTTATACCTTTCTCAATGCTTACAATTTTAATGGGGACATCAGTTCCTGGAACGTTGAAAATGTAACTAATATGGAAGGTATGTTTAAAAACGCGAATAATTTCAATCAGGATATTAGAAACTGGGATGTGAGTAGAGTCAGGAATATGAGTTACATGTTCAATGGGGCTGAAAATTTTAATCAGCAAATAGGGCAATGGGACGTATCAAATGTAGAGGACATGTCATATATGTTTTCAGCCATAGGTTCATTTAATCAAAAACTGGAAGCATGGGACGTCAGTCATGTTACAAATATGGAAAGGATGTTTTATAAAGCAAGAAATTTTAATAGCAATATAAGTGGTTGGGACGTAGGTAGTGTTACAAATATGGCCTGGATGTTCATGGGAGCAGTTTCCTTTAATCAGGATATCGCATCCTGGAATGTGGGTAATGTGACCAACATGGAATTAATGTTTGAAAGAGCTGATAGTTTCAATCAGGATTTGAGTATATGGGATGTTTCCTCTGTAAAAAATATGTCTCAGATGTTCAGAAGAGCTCCATTATTTAACCAGAATATAGGTTTATGGAACGTTAGTAATGTGACTGATATGTCTTCCATGTTTCAGGAAACTACATCTTTCGATCAGGATTTGGGATCCTGGAATGTTTCCAATGTAAAAGATATGACTGATATGTTTAAAAGTATTGCACTCAGTACAGAAAATTATAATTCACTTTTAACTGGTTGGTCTAACTTACAACTTCAACAAAACGTCATTTTAAATGCAGGAGAATCCCGTTTTAGTGGTTCTGAGGCCAGGGATGCAAGACAGAATATCATTGATAACTTTAACTGGACCATTTACGATGGTAATTTTGGAGAAAATGATACGGATGGTGATGGTGTAGATGACAGTTATGACAATTGTTTGGGGTACTATAATCCCGGCCAGGCAGACATTGACTGTGACTGGATTGGAGACGATTGCGATGATGACTTGTCGGCTATGATGATTTTCAGGATCAATACGGAATTGGGAAGCCTTGACAGTATCGGTTTTGATATGGAAATGGGTGATAGTGTTTGGGTAGATTGGGGAGATCAGGCTGTAGAAATATTTATTAACAGGGATGCCTATCATACATATGTTACGGATGGAGAATATACGATAAGAATGTCATTAAGTTTGAACGCACTGACTCTGTCCCAGAATTTAAAAGAAGTACTGATTGGCATTGATAATTTTGGGCAGCTGGGAGTAACTTCTTTCAGTAATGCTTTAAAAGGAGCCACCAACCTGTCAGAGATACCACACGATATACCGGAATCAGTGTCAATAACAAGCGCCATGTTTTCAGATCTTTCAACTGTTAGTTTTGATATTTCAGACTGGGATGTGTCTAATGTAACCGACATGTCAAATATGTTTGCAGGCAGCAGATTAAATACTGAGAAATACTCAAAGCTTTTGATTAACTGGTCATCACAGGATCTTCAGGATGATGTTGTGTTTGATGCTGGCTATTCAACGTATACAAAGGAGGCTGAATCATCCCGGCAATATATCATTGATCATTTTAACTGGACAATTTTCGATGGTGGTTTGGAAACCGGAACCAATATTAACACGGAGATTAATGATAATGGGATCTCAATATTTCCAAATCCTGTCAATGAACGGTTTACTATTGAACTAACAAACAAGGATATCCATAGCTTCGATGTTCAGATATTTGATGTTATGGGACATTGTATTTATCAGTCAACTGTTAACGGGAACAGAACGGAAATTAAAATGAATAAATATGATTCCGGGGAACTGTTTTATGTAAGAGTGGAGAGTACTCAGAATAACTTATTTTTTAATATGAAAATTCTGAAAAAGTAATTCGGATAATATTAAACAGAAGCAATAAATCTATCGTGGGGTTCAATAAAAGTGAATCCCGGCAAGTCAAATTTTATAAGGCTATTTTACCACTGTTCCGGTTCAAAAAAAATCAGTATTTTAGATAAAAATTGAGAGCCATGAAAACTTTAATGTGGAGTTTAGCCATGCTGCTGGTATTTTCGTCTTGTTCTTTGGATAGACAGACGAAAATTAAGAAACGTAGCCATCCCAGTCATATTTACAATTTTGTTGATATTACACATCAAAAACTTGGCTACAAGGAAACGGACTATGTGCCCGTGTATTCTGACATTTACCACAAAGATGGTTCGGAAAGGTTTTTATTGACCACCACACTTAGCATCCGAAACACTTCATTCACAGATTCGGCTTACATTGTGTCTGCAGTATATAACGATTCTTATGGGAAAAAACTGGCCGAATACATTGATTCAACTATTCTTCTTTCACCACTGGAATCTATCGAATTTGTGGTCGGCGAAAAAGAGTCTCAGGGTGGTGCCGGAGCTCATTTTTTGGTTGACTGGACAGCCAGGGATAATTCGGATCAACTGCTGATACAGACTGTTATGATTGGTTCTTATGGACAACAGGGGATATCGTTTACGGCCGATGCCAAAATAATTAAAAGCGCATACACGAAATAAATGGAATTGTCAGTTCTCAGGGACTTAGTCATTATTTTTGTGTTTTCGCATTCCTAAATATTCCCTATTTTTAACCCTTAAGTATGTTTTAACCTTATAATATCATGAATAAAGTCCTTATGTTCTGCCTGCTGATGTTAAGCAGTGCAGGTTTTGCCCAGAATCTTTCCAACGATTTTCCCTGGTTTGATGGTTCAAAATCCTTTGATGAAAGGATAGATCTTTTGTTGCAGGAAATGACGCTGGAAGAGAAATCCAGCCAGCTGCTGAACGCCAGTCCGGCCATAGAACGCCTGGGTATATTTCAATATAACTGGTGGAGTGAGGCACTTCATGGTGTGGCCCGATCCGGACGCGCCACGGTATTTCCTCAGGCCATTGGTCTGGCTGCAACCTTCGATCCGGATCTGGAATACCGCATCGGCGATGCCATTTCGGATGAAGCCAGAGCCATCAATAACGATCTTGTTGCCTCCGGGAAACCCTATATACAATATATGGGACTTTCATTCTGGAGCCCGAATGTCAATATTTTCCGTGATCCCAGATGGGGCCGCGGTCAGGAGACCTTTGGCGAAGATCCATTCTTATCCGGTAGCATGGGAGCCGCTTTTATCAAAGGGATGCAGGGCGATGATCCAAAGTATTTGAAGACTGCTGCCTGTGCCAAACATTTTGCTGTTCATAGCGGACCCGAAGCAGATCGCCACCATTTTGATGCCGTGGTGAGTGATAAGGATCTTTACGAAACCTATCTTCCCGCCTTTAAAATGTGTGTGGATGCAGGTGTGGAAGCCGTGATGTGTGCTTATAACCGTACCAACCATCTGCCATGCTGTGGCAGCAATCCGCTCTTGGTTGATATTTTAAGAAATCAGTGGGGCTTTAACGGACATATTGTGAGTGATTGTGGTGCTATTGCCAATTTTCACAGAACTCATCATGTTACTGAAACGGCAGAGCAGTCTGCTGCTATGGCCATAAAGAGTGGTGTGGATATCAATTGCGGTAGTACCTACCATGCACTTGTAAAAGCTGTAAACGACGGACTGATCTCGGAAATTGATATCAATAACCGCTTAAGGGAAGTGCTGCGTACACGGTTCGAACTCGGACTTTTTGATCCTCCGGCAGATAATCCGTATACAAAAATACCGGTATCCGTCATTAACAGTCAAGAGAACAGGGCGCTGGCCCGGGAAGCAGCACTTAAGTCGGTTGTCTTGCTGCAGAACAAGAACAATACGCTGCCATTAAAAAAGGATCTGAACTTTGTGTATATCGGAGGTCCGTTTGCAGGGGATATTCATTCCCTTATTGGTAACTACCACGGGTTAAGTGATAACATGGTAACGCTTGTGGAGGGTGTGGTTTCGAAAACATCACCTTCAACACGTGTGGGTTACCGGGCCGGCACATTAGCTGCCACTGAGAATAAGAATCCCATAGACTGGTACAGCGGACAGGCAGGCGAGGCGGATGTCACCATTGTAGGTATGGGATTAACCATGTTAATAGAAGGAGAGGAAGGTGAAGCCATTGCATCGGAATTTAAAGGGGACAATCTGAGCATGAAATTACCTGAAGCACAGATGAAGTATCTACGAAAGATAGTTCAACGCAAAGGCAATAAGAAGCTTGTCGTGGTGTTGTTTGCAGGAAGTCCTTTGGATCTGACAGAAATAAGCAATCTGGCTGATGCCATCGTTTATGCCTGGTATCCGGGTGAGGAAGGTGGAAACGCCGTGGCGGATATCATATTTGGCGATGCATCTCCATCGGGTAAATTACCGATCACTTTTCCCAAATCATTGGATCAACTGCCTCCATACGATGATTATAACATGGAGAACCGGACCTATAAATACATGAAAGCGGAGCCTATGTATCCGTTTGGGTACGGATTGACTTACGGAGATATTGAACTTGGTGAACTTGCTGTTGAGAAAACAGGAAAAGGAAAATCCAAACAACTGACTATAAGTGTACCGGTTCAGAACAATGGTAAGGTCCGAACAGACGAAGTGATACAGCTGTATATCACTCTACCGGATGCAAAAGCAAAAGTACCACAGGCGGATCTTAAGGCCTTTCAACGGATTACGCTTGATCCGGAATCAAAACAATACCTGAGTTTTAGACTGACGCCAGGAGAGATATCATACATCAACGATAAAGGTGAAACGGTAAATTATAAGGGGAAAGTGAAGATTATGGTGGGTAATGCCTCACCCGGAGAAAGAAGTGCAGAACTGGGAGCATCGGTAAGGGAAGTTGTGGTTGATTATAAATAACCTGTAAAATGATAAGAAGCTTAGCCATATTATTGGGATTATGCTTTCTGAATCTTGCATATTGTCAGATGCCGGAACGCAATACTGCTAATGTTGAAAAATACAAACAGATCTGTCGCGACAATATTTACAGCGAAATGAAGGGCATGTACCGGGAAGCAGGAGGCGCACTTAAGTTTCCGTTTCTCGCACCCGGAAGTAATCAGTACCTGGATATGTTATGGGACTGGGATTCCTGGCTCAGTGATGTGGCATTACGACAGATCCTGCTGGAAAACGGAACTGAAAAGGACCGGAAACAAGCATTGAAATATGAGCAGGGTTGTGTTTTGAATTCCCTGAGTTATGGCGGCATGGATGGCTGGATCCCTATCTGGATTGAACGCAGTGCACCATCACGGAACGAAATGCTTCAAGGGGTGAATGCATATAAACATAACATGCATAAGCCTACCCTGGCTCAGCATGCAGCATTTATTGTACAGAACATGGATGGTGATGCCGAATGGTTGCGGGATGACTTTTATACCCTGCAGGCATTTGTGGACAGATACCTCAATTTTCAGAGGCATAAAGCAACAGGGTTGATGTACTGGGAAACGGACGAAGCTATTGGCGTGGATAATGACCCAAGCACGTTTTACAGACCGGATGAAAGTTCCGGCTCCGTCTTTTTAAATGCGTTGATGTATAAAGAGCTGAAAGCCATGGTTTATCTTGCGCAGTGTCTGAATCTTGGGGAGATAGCAGGTTACTACGAAAAAGAAGCTAACGTTCTTTCTGACCGGATCAGGGAACATTGCTGGGATCCTCGCGATGGTTTTTATTACAGTGTGGATCTGAATCTAAAACCTGTAGTAAAACCTGACGATGCAGATGCCAAAGCAGGAAAGCTTATTTTTCATGTGGGCCAGCCACGGACCTACGATTGTCTGATTCAAAGGCTAAGTGTCTGGAGCGGATTTATGGCCATGTGGGCAGGCATAGCCACGCCGGATCAGGCTGAACAAATGGTTGAAAAGCACTTTCATGATACAACGTCGTTCAATGCACCGGCAGGAATCAGAACACTCTCTCCGCTTGAAAAGATGTATGATACAAGGGGCAGTGGAAATCCTTCGTCATGGCTGGGACCGATTTGGATTAATGTCAATTACCTGGTATTCCGTGGTTTGGTGGAGTATGGCTATAATGAGGAAGCGAAGGAACTGGCTGAGAAAACGATTTTGCTGTTGGGACGTGACTTTGAACGGTTTGGCGCACTTCATGAATATTACCTGCCCGACAATGGTGAGCCTGTTTTAAATAAAGGGTTTCAAAACTGGAATTTTCTCGTACTGAACATGGCGGCCTGGCTGGATGGGAAATCTGCAGTAACTGAATTTTAGGGTTTTGAGGATGAAAGGAATAAATGCTAATTCTATTTCTTATGATGATTAATAAACGGAACAATCTGTAAATATTTCCATAAACTCATATAATTCAATATATTTGGTTTGATGAACCAATTGTAAATGTTCTATGGATTCGAATTACAGAATATTTTGGATCGTTTTGCTATCTTCGGTTATTCTGCTGGTGATTTATTCTGTCTTTTTTATCGAATTTAACAGAAAATCCAAATCTGTTGATAATAAGCGCAGTGCAACATTTATTTATTTACAGCGCTTAACCGGAGTCATTACTTTCGGAATTTTCCCGATAGGCATCATGAATTATACATTTTCAACCGGATTACAGGATTACGGTGCAGCGTTGGTTATGCCATACAGATCGTTACTTTGGTTTATTATTCTGTCAGTTATAATAATTCCGCTGAATTTTTTTCAGGCCAGGAAGGATGCCAACCTGAACGTTTATCCGCAGATCAGGATAGATAACTGGAATATTGGCGTATTTACGTTAAGCGCTGTTACATGGATACTTTATCTGCTGGCATATGAGTTTTTCTTTCGGGGCTTTTTATTATTTGCTGCGCAGGATGCTGTAGGACCCTATTGGGCGGTCGTTATAAATACCGTTTTATATGCTATGGCTCATATTCCGAAAGGTAAATTTGAAACAATCGGGGCGATTCCTTTAGGAATTCTGTTATGTATAATTACGTTTAATACCGGTTCATTCTGGGTGGCTTTCGGGATGCACGTGGTAATGGCACTGTCTAACGAGTGGTTCTCATTATATTATCATAAGGAAATGAAGGTTACATTTTTGTCAAAATCAGACATGCATTAAACACCTGTTATAACCATGAAGATTTTTGTAACAGGAGCAACTGGATTTATTGGCAAACAACTGGTTTTAAGACTGGTTGATGAAGGTCATGAGGTGCATGCACTGTTCCGTTCTCCCGAAAAGAAAAAGGAGTTGGTTCAACCCGGGATAAAGTTTTTTAAGGGTGACATTCTGGATCCTGATTCACTGGATAAGGCATTAGCCGGATGTGAGATCGTGTTTCATCTGGCAGCATTTGCAAAGTTATGGGACAAAGATCCGGACAGCTGGTACCGCATTAATGTCACCGGTACCGAAAACGTATTACAGGCAGCTAAGAAAGCAGGAGTTAGGCGATTTATTCTCACTTCTACGGCTGGGAAATACGGACCTTCTACCGATGGAATTGTGACTGAAGAAACCAAACGTACGGTGCCTTATTTAACGGCTTATGAGGAAACTAAGGATATATCGGAGCGAAAAGCAAAAGATCTGGCGAATAAAAATTTCGAGGTCATCATTGTTAATCCAACCCGGGTTTACGGACCGGGATTGCTTAGCGAGAGCAACGGTGTGACCCGGATGGTGGATATGTACGTGAACGGAAAATATAATGTGATTCCCGGTGATGGGGAGAGTGTTGGAAATTACGTCTATATTGATGATGTGGTGGAAGGACATATTTTAGCCTGGAAGCAAGGGAAAAGTGGGGAGAATTATCTGTTAGCGGGAGAAAACACATCGTTTAATGATTTTTTTAAAATCCTTGGAGAAGTTTCCGGCGTTCAGAAAAGGATGCTCCACATCCCTGTCGTCTTGTTATCTTTTGTTGCTACATTATTTGAAGGCTGGACAAGAGTCACAGGCAAACCTCCGCTGATTACAAAACAATGGTTAAAACGCTTTATGTATAACTGGAATGTATCCTGCGAAAAAGCAGAAACGGAATTGGGATATACACCTGTAACATTGAATTTTGGCTTACTGAATACCGTTAAATGGCTAAAGAATAATAATGGGTAATTAATTTGTCTGAGCTGATTTCCCGGTAATATCTTTGGGATTAGTTTTTTCAGCAATTTCATTTTTTATACGTTTAGAAACCATAGGAATTAAAATGCGTGGAGGGATTATCTTAATCATTAACCAGTTGATTTTATTGATTACTCCAGGTACAATAACTTTCCGTCGTTTCAATAAATTGTTGATCGCTATTTTCGCCAGCTTTTCAGGGGATTGTAACCCGGCATGAACCCACCAGCCCTGCTTTTCTATTCTGCTGATAATTTCGCTGTTGGTGCGGATAGGGCCGGGAAAGATAACCGTAACAGAAACACCTGTTCCGCGAAGTTCTTCTGATAATCCTCGTGAAAAGGAATATATAAAAGCTTTGGATGCCGGGTAGACCGTTTTATAACCAATGGGACTAAAAGCTGCCATACTGGCAATATTCAAAACATAAGCCTCTTCATTCTGCATCAGTTGTGGCAACAGGGTATGCGTAAGTACAGCAACCGTTCTGATGTTTATCTGAATAATCCGTTCAATGTATGAAATCTTGGAGGTATGGAATTTTTTGGTTCCGCCTAAACCGGCATTATTTACCAGTATATTGATCTTAAATTGTTTGGCCCACTCTTTAATGAGGTCAATGGTGTCGGATTTCATAAAATCAACTTCCAGAAAATTCACTTCCACCTGATGCAGGTTACGGATTTGCTGGCAGAGCATTTCCAGTCCTTCATTCTTCAGGGAAAGTAAAAGCAGGTTATGCTTCCTTGATGCAAGTTCGATCGCAATTGCACGTCCAAAACCCTTACTTGCTCCTGTTATTAATACAAATTCTCTTTCAGATGTCATGATATAATGATTTTGTTTTTCTCAGCAATTTCATCATATATAATCACCACTGTTGATGTTTCATGATATAAATTACGGAAATTATTGGTTAGTTTAAAAATGTAAAATGAATAAAATTCAATATTGCCTCATCTGAACCTTTTAGTAGTCTAAAGAGTTGTAATTGCTGAAACTAACAACACAGAACAATAATTCCTCAAATAATCCTGCTCAGTTAATGGTATTTTCAGTTATTTCACGAGGCTGTTTGTAAATAATTCAGCAGGAAAGTTCAATAGGCAACCATGAAAAGCAAAAGTGATAAAAAGTCTAAGAAGGACAAACCAAATTTGTTTAGCTTACTTAAACCATATAAGTTGCTTATTGTATTGCTAATACTGTTTACACTTATCAGTAATGGCGCCAACCTCATCATTCCCAAGATTATATCTTACGGGATTGATTCATTTTCAGGGGGCTCGTATGAGATAAAGACTGTTATTTTTTATTTTATACTGGCTGCAATTGCCATTTTTTTGTTCACTGTTTTGCAATCTGTAACGCAGGCTTATACCTCAGAGCGTGTGGCAATGAATCTCAGGAATAAATTGTCAGACAAAATTTCACAACAAAGTTTTGTGTTCATACAGGATTCCAATCCTTCCAAACTGCTCACCAATCTCACATCAGATATGGATTCGGTAAAAATGTTTGTTGCACAGGGAGTAACCAATATCATTTCCTCTGCATTTATGATTGTTGGAATCTGCATTTTATTGCTGACGATTAACTGGGAGCTGGCTATTCCGGTTATTTTAGCGATTCCCATCATCGGAGTAACGTTTTTTATTATTCTGAAAAAGGTGAGAGTGTATTTCAGACGAAGCCGTGAAGTCATCGACTGGCTGAACAAGGTAATCAACGAAAGTATACTGGGTTCTGCCATAATTCGCGTACTGAATTCGCAGCAGCTGGAATACAAAAAATTTCTCGAAGCTAATACAGAAGCAAAGGATATTGGAATTTCAATTGTCACCTTATTTGCAACCTTAATCCCGATAATAACCTTTGTGTCTAATCTTGCTACACTTACCATCTTAGCCCTTGGTGGTCATTTTGTAATCAACGGGAAGCTGACTCTTGGGGAATTCGCTGCATTCAACAGCTATATTACCATTCTCATATTTCCCATTATCGTAATTGGTTTTATGAGTAACCTGATAGCACAGGCTTCAGCATCGTATGAGCGTATCGATAAGGTTTTAAAGGTTCCTGATAAAGAGGAAACAGGATTCATAGAAACTAAACTAAGTGGGAAAATTGATCTGCGCAATGTATCGGTGTATTACGACGATAAACCGGCACTTAAAAATGTGTCGTTCTCGGTTGACCCGGGAACACGAACCGCAATTATTGGACCTACTGCGGCAGGGAAAAGTCAGTTGTTGTATCTGCTTACCGGATTAATTAATGCCGATAGCGGTGTGGTGGAATTTGATGGAAACAGCATTCACGATTACAAAAAGAAGGGTTTTCACAATCAACTGGGATTTGTTTTTCAGGACAGTGTGATGTTCCAGATGAGTGTACGCGAAAATATTGCCTTTAGCGATCAGGTAACGGATGAATCACTGGATAAAGCCATTGAAACGGCAGAACTTAAAGAGTTTATCAATACATTACCGAATAAGCTTGACACCATTGTCTCAGAGCGGGGAACCAGCCTTTCCGGAGGTCAGAAACAACGCATCATGTTAGCAAGGGCACTGGCGCTGGATCCTGAAATTCTATTGCTGGATGATTTTACGGCACGTGTGGATCAGCAAACGGAGCAGAAAATTCTGACTAATGTACAGCAAAACTATCCCGATATTACCCTTATTTCCGTCACACAAAAGATTGATCCGGTAAAGGATTTCGATCAGATCATATTGTTGATGGAGGGAGAAATCGTTGCAGCAGGGAAGCATGATGAACTTTTAAGAACGTGTCCCGAATATATTCAGATCTACGAATCACAAAGAAGCACAAGCCACTATGAACTACAATCTTAATACACTCGCAGAAGAGAAAAATAAGAAGAAAAAGTTCCGCTTTGCTTCTCTAAAGAGTCTGGTGGGGCACATGGTAGAGGAAAAAAGAACCTTGCTGATTGCCTTTATTGCTATGTTTATTACGGCAGCATTAAGTTTGACCGGACCGATGTTAATCGGATACACGATCGATCATTATGTGCAGACCAAACAATTTCATGGCGTATTGATTTTCAGTGGAATATTGTTGGTAATGTATGTTATTGCGTTGTTTTCCGGTTATTTAAGAACCAAGCTAATGGGATCGGTAGGACAGCGTATGTTATTTACGCTCCGCAATGCAGTGTTTAACAAACTTCAGGAACTGCCGTACGATTTTTTTAATCAGAATAAAGCAGGAGACCTGATATCAAGAATAAATAATGATACCGATAAGGTTAATCAGTTTTTTTCCCAGTCGCTTATGCAGTTCTTAATGTCAGTCCTCATTATGATTGGATCCGGAGTATTTTTGCTGTCTATTAACTTCCGTTTAGGTATGGCCGCTTTATCTCCCGCTATCATCATCTGGATCTTCACCAAATTTGTATCTCCCTGGGTCAAAAAGAGAAATTCTGAAAGTCTGAAAACAACCGGGTTCCTGAGTTCTGAAGTGCAGGAAAGTCTGAACAATTTTAAAGTGATTGTAGCCTTTGACCGCCGGGACTATTTCAGGGAACGATTTAAAAAGGCCAACCGGAAGAATTATTCAGCATCTGTTAAAGCCGGTGTGGCAAATGCACTGTTCATGCCTGTTTACACCATATTATCGAATGTTGGAATGTTGATTGTACTGACTTATGGTATCTATCTTATCTCACAGGGGAGTTTTACTGTTGGTTTTCTCATCAGTTTTATTGCATACGTCAATAGTTTTTACAATCCATTAAGGCAACTGGCATCACTTTGGGCCAGTTTTCAATTGGCACTGGCTGCCTGGGAACGCATTCAGAAAATTCTGTCCATGGAAAGTAATATGCATGTAATAGAATCGGAAGAAGAGGAAAAAACAGAAACCTTGCTGACATTTAAAGATGTATCCTTTTCTTATCCAAACGGAACCAAAGTATTAAATCAGATCAATTTTAATCTGAAGAAGGGTAAAACATATGCATTCGTAGGTCCTACCGGAGGAGGGAAAACAACAACCGCATCGCTTATCGCAAGATTGTACGATCCTACCGCAGGGAAAGTTTTACTGGACGGGAAAGATATTCGTTCATATTCTCCATCTGAACGGATGAAAAAGATAGGGTTTATTCTGCAGGATCCCTTTATGTTCAGTGGTACTATCAGGGATAACATTTTGTATGGAAACGAAGCATATAAAGACCTGCAAAACGGCGAGCTTGCTGAGATATTCAGAAAAAGCGGTCTGGAAAAACTTTTAAAAAGGTTTGATGATGGTCTGGAAACCAATGTAAATGTGTCGGATAATGGCATCAGTCTGGGACAAAAACAGCTGATAGCTTTTATGCGAGCCATTCTTCGTCAACCCGAGTTACTGATTCTTGATGAGGCAACGGCCAACATCGACACGGTTACCGAGCAGTTACTGGACGAAATTATTCAGAAGCTGCCTGAAACCACAACTAAGGTCATTATTGCCCACCGTCTGAATACCATTGCCAATGCAGATGTAATCTACTTTGTGAATACCGGCGAAATAGTAAGGGCAGGGTCACTTAACGATGCCATTGATATGCTGATGCACGGTAATATGGCGAGTTAAATGATTAGGTGTGTAATTTGATCAGCTCTGCCAGATGTTGTTGTTTAACAGGTTCCCTGTGTTTTTTTGCATAAGGCGTATGGTAGCTGTGGTTTTGCAGGAATGTAATCTGCATTTCATCCCATTCCTTTTCTGAGCCGATAACATTCAGATTCATCAGTTCGCGAAAAAGCGTTTGGCTCACCGGATAAAACCGATCGGTTCCAAGGTAGTCCAGATCCGAATCGCATAAGATACATTCCAGTATATTTAATGGTTTCTGTGGTATTCTGGTTGCCCTGATCATGCCATTTATGCGTGCAATCTCCGGATCACTGTAATTCCATTCCGGCAGGATATTCCGGGCAATTCGTACACTTTCCTCTTCGTGATTTTTGCTGCTTACCAGGTAACCTGTGTCGTGCATCAGAGCGGCAGTTCGCAACAGGTATGCGTCAGGTGGCGGAACATGCATGCGTTCGATATATTGCTGACAGACATCCAGCACACTCAGGGTATGGTGAACCCTGTGATAGGTTAACAGATCAGAAAGTTCATTTTCCAGCATCCGGGTAATGTAGTGTTTCAGTCCTGCGATATTCTTCATGGGTTATTTTCTTTTTCAGCTTTGGTTCGTCTTGTTTTAACTGTTCCTAAGGGTCTGATCTTTTTCTTTCCCAGGAATCCGCCTTTTACCTCTTTTATGCTTTCTACATAGAAGAAGGCATTGGGATCGATCTGCATGATGGCTTGTTTGATGCGGTGAATTTCAAGGCGTGTAACAACCGTTACAACAATATCCACATCGTGCTTAACATGGTATGATCCGGGTAAATAGCCCCGTTCACCTTTGTATACAGTTATGGCTTTCCCGAATTCGTTGACAATCTGGTTCTTTACCTCCTCGTATTCTTTCGAAATTATCGTGAGCGCTGTAAATTCCTCGAATCCGTCTACTACATAATCTGATGTCTTCATGGCGGTATAGTACACCAGAATGGAATACATTGCCGGTTCAATCCCGAACTCAATGGCAGCGGTCAATATGACCAGGGAATTGAACAACATGATGATCTCGCTTGTCGTAAATCCAACTTTTCGTTTGGTATAGTGGGCAATGATCTCCAACCCATCCACAACGCCACCTCCACGGATAACCAGGCCAATGCCAAGGCCCATGAGGAATCCGCCAAATACGGCAATCAAAAGTTTGTCCTGCGTTACCGTAGGTATATTCAGTACAAGCATCAAAGTGGCCATCAGCAAAATGGCAATCAGGGACTGTACAGCAAATGTTTTACCTATTTTTCTGTATCCCAGGTAAATAAACGGCAGGTTGATCACAATCAGTAAGATACTGAAATTGATTTTAAATACCAGGTTAAATAATATGGAAACTGCCGTAACACCTCCATCCAGAAATTTATTGGGGATCATAAAGCCCTTTAATGCCACCACCGAAATAAATACGCCGATAATGGTTGTTAGCATGGACTGCAATGAGAATATGGATTTCCAGTCGATACGGTTTTTCTTACTTTTTAGTTGTGTCTTATTTTTTTTACGCATTACTCTATCACTTCGTATGTTACCATCGTTTTCGCTTTATTTTTCAGGCTGAGTTCACCATTTTGTTTGCAGTTAAAAAATTCCTTGATCTTTTCATATGAGTTTTCGCTGATGAGAATCTGTCCCGGCCCGGCTGATGCCTGCAAGCGCTGTGCTACATTTACCGTGTCACCGATAACTGTGTAATCCAATCGTTTAAGACTGGATGAACCAATGTTTCCGGAGACCATTTCACCACTGTTGATGCCGATAGATACGCTGGGTTTAAACGTGACATGTTCGGAAATTTCCGGTAGGTCCGCTATTTTGTTTCTTACTGCCAGACAAGCATCGATAGCCCGGTCCATGTGATAGTCACCGCGAAAGACAGCCATGATGGCATCACCAATGAATTTATCCACAAATCCACCCTGGCTGATGATTTCTTTTACCATAATATCGAAATAACTGTTCAGCAATTCCACTACCGTATCGGGTTGTTCATTTTCGCTGATCGAGGTAAATCCGCAGATATCTATAAATGCCACGGCTGCTTCAATGGTCTCATTGGTCATGATAGATGATTCAAATTCCTTGGTATCCATGAAGTTGAGCACCGTTTCATCTACATACATTTTCAGGATATTGTTCTCTTTGATCGCCCGTAACGTTTCTCTGACCTGGGTCACCTGTTTTATGGTTTTCTCAAGGGTTATCTCCAGGTCCTTAAAATCGACCGGTTTGGTGATAAAGTCGAATGCTCCCCGGTTCATGGCCGTACGAATATTGTCCATATCACCATAAGCAGATATGATGACGGACTTTAACACAGAATGTTGTTCTGCCAGTTTGCTCAACAGGGTTAACCCATCCATCTCCGGCATATTAATATCGCTCAGCACAATGTCGACATCCGGATTATTTTTCAGCTGCTCCAGTGCCTTCACCCCATTTATTGCGAATACAAAATCATATACCTTGTCTCTGATCTGTTTCCTGAACTTCTGCTTGACCAGGATTTCCAAATCAGTTTCGTCGTCTACAACTAAAATCTTTGTCATACTACAATGTTTTAATTTTTTCCTTCAATGAACCAAAATCGACCGGCTTGGTCAGGAAGTCATCTGCTCCCAGTTCCATAGCTTTCCTGTAGTTTTCATCATCACCGTACGCCGTAATCATCATGACTGTTGGCGGTGGTTCATGCATTTTTTGCTTAATTTTTGCCAGCAACTCCAGTCCGCTCATGCCAGGCATATTGATATCCGAAAGAATTAATATGGCTTCATGTCTGTAATGTTCTATTTGCTGAAGTGCTTCTTCACCTGAATAGGCAAAGACAAATTCAATCTCACCTGACCTGATCTCCTTTCTGAACCGTTGCTGAAACAAGGGTTGAATATCCTTTTCATCGTCTACTACTAGTATCTTTCTCATTTTAATACAGGTATTATGATTATAAACTCAGTTCCTTCACCTTCTTTTGAATTTACTTTGATCTCTCCTTTATGCCCTTTTGTTATGATATCATAACTCATGCTTAGCCCAAGACCGGTACCCTGACCGGCAGGTTTGGTGGTAAAAAAGGGCTGGAAAATTTTTTCAATGACTCTTTCAGGAATACCATTTCCATTATCCTTCACGATGATTTCAGCCCTGTTATCGTTATATCTAGTGCTTACTGTGACCATCGGCTTATAAGCTTCCGGGCTCATTTTCTTTTTATCTGTAACCGCAAAGAATGCATTGTTAATCAGATTAATCAGGACCCTGCCAATATCCTGCGGAACGATTTTTACTTCAGGCATATCGGGATCAGCATCCAACATGAAATCGGAGTTAAATGATTTGTCTTTGGCCCGCAATCCATGATAGGAGAGACGAAGGTATTCATCAGCCAAAGCGTTTATATCAGTTAATTCTTTTTGGCCGCTGTTACCACGGCTGTGCAGCAACATGTTTTTAACGATGGCATCAGCCCGTTTACCATGTGAAATAATTTTTCCTTCGTTGTCTTCAATGTCTTTGGCCAAAAGTTTAACTTCATCAAAATTTTTATTGTCAATCTCTTCCTTCATCTCAGTAATGAGTTCTTTGTTTACCTCTGAAAAATTATTGACAAAGTTCAGGGGATTCTGTATCTCATGTGCAATACCAGCAGTGAGTTCTCCAAGTGAGGCCATCTTTTCAGACTGTACCAACTGGTCCTGCGTTGCCTTGAGTTCATTATAGGCTTTTTCAATTTCTTTTGCCTGAGCCAGCTCTTTTTCGCGCGACCTTTCTCTTTCTTTCTTAAGTAAGCGGCGTCTCTGAACTCTATCGATTATGACGATAAGCCCAATGAACAAGAGGAGATAAAGACCATATGCCGGCCATGTAAACCACCATGGCGGAAGGATTGTAAACTCATATACTGCCGGCTTACTCCATACTCCGTTAAACCCCCGCGTTGCTACCTTGAAGACATAATCGCCGAATTTAAGATTATAATAATTGCGCGAAACAGGCTCATTAGTTGTCCTAGACCAGTCTTTGTCTGCTCCCTCAAGAATATACCGGTAGATTATCTTATCCCTGCCTCTTATTTCCGGATTCGTGAAAGAAAAACTTAATGAATTCTGATTATAGGGAAGTTTCAATCCAACCGGCAAATGAAAATCAGGGGAAATGCTATCCCATTTTATGCTATTTTCAGTATAATAACCCGAGTCAGAAAATTCACTGGTTTTTAAATAAAAAGTACTCGATTGAATATTCCATAAGGTATCGATATGGCGGAATATTTTTTCTTTATTTACGAGGTCATAGAAATCAGGCTTCTGATCCATAATACTGATTCCGGATATATAAACAGTTGGCTTGTTTCTGTTGATGGTTGGTTCCTGGTTTATGACAGTCATTTGCGGAGAAACACCCCACCAGATCTGTCCGGTTTTTGTGGTTGTGGAAACCATTTGATTGTAGTCGTTGAAAGGGAATCCATCACGTTTACCATAATTGTAGAAATGCCATATCCCGGTGCTGTCAAATGATTCCGGTGGTTCCACAACGATCAATCCATCCTGTGATCCGATGTAAATTTTCCGGTTTGATTCCGCCAGATCATACATGGTTTCAGGGTAGAGCCCCTGGTGACCCGTAAAACTTGTGATTGTTTTTTTATCGGTATCAATAAGTTTAAGGCCCAAACCGCCAATCCACAGCTTATCTGATGCTGTTCTCAGCATGGCTGTATTATATTCAAGCATTGCCCCATCTTCTTTTTCAAATTTCGAGATACGGTCTTCGGCCGGATCTATCACATAAATACCTGATATTGTGCCAACCCAGAGTTTCCCGTTTTTGTCTTCCAGAAAGCCCCATATCCGGTCCATTAGTTTATCTTTATAGCGGGTCATTTTTTTAATTGATTTGTCCTGTGGATTGAACACATAGATACCCAAATTTGATCCTAACCATATTGAACCGTCCTGTTGCTGGAATACAGCAGAGATGAAAACTGGCATACTGTACTCTGTCATGTGTTTGTTTTTCTTATCAAATATTGCAAACCCGTTGCCTCCACCTGCCAGTATACTTCCGTCTTTCAACAGATATAGCTGGTATCTCCTGTTATTTCCTATGCCATTGTTTGTTGTAATGAGTTTAATTGTATTGCTTTCAGGATCATAAATATTTATGCCGTTATAGGTCCCAAGCCACATCAGACCGTCATTATCCTCCAAAATGCCCCAGACATCATTACTGGCAAGTCCGTTGTTCATATTCAGATGTTCCGGTAAGGCACCTTCAGGGTCAATAATCAGCATCTTGTTCTGAGGTGTTCCAATCCATAAATTTCCATCCATGTCTGTTGAGGCGCTGCAGGGTATTCTGCTGGTAAACATTAAGACTCCCGTGGGTATTTTTTTTAGTTGTTTTTTTTCAGGATTATGGACATAGATGGTATCATTATCTATCACCCAAATTTTCCCGGTATGGTCTTCCACAACATCCAGGGCACTGGCATCAAAAAAGCCCTGCTGATTGTTTAGTATCCGGATATTCTTTCTGTCTGCAGTTACGGAATATGCACCTTTGGCAAATGAGTTAATCCAGATATCGCCTGATTTTGTCTCATAAAAATCAAATGCCGTAGCATTTTCCAATCCGTTCTTTTTGTTTAAAATACGATAAGCACTATGATTTTTATTGATTATAAAGATGTCTTCACTGGTTCCAATCCAGATGTTGTCATTCCGGTCTTTTATGATACCGACGTAAAAATTATTTTCTTTACCCAATTCAGGAAACCTAAAGCGTTGAATAGTTTTTCTTTTCATATCAAGAACACCAGCCTGACCATCAAAGGCTGTAAACCATAGCATCCCGTTGGCATCAAAATCAAGTCTTGCAAAGGGTACATTCAGTTTAAGAAGCTGAACTACGCCTAAAGATGGATTCAGTTTATACATACTGCCGATCGAAGTTATTAACCAGAGATTATTTTCATGGTCCGCTTTCAAGTCTATAATGAAATCAGGATTGCCGTTAGGCAGTGTAGGCAGAAAATGATACGTTTCAAAAAAGGTCCCCTTATAGCAGGCCAGTCCTCTTTCGGTAGCAATCCAGATATTGCCGGTGCTGTCCATTACAGTTTCACTGATGTAGTTACCCGGTAAGCCCTCTTCCAGTCCCATCTGGATTATCCCTGATGTTGAACGGGGATACTGGGTTGGCAGGCTTGATTTTGTAATCACAGGTTTTGGCAGCAGGAATGTTTTGGTTTTAAACGTATCCTTTTTTATTGTATCCATATTAAACGGATAAAGTTGTAGCTTATCCCATGTGAGTGGTATCGTTTTAAGCGGTTCTTTTTCGTGTTTAAAGGTGTTTATAGTAAATGTTTTTGATGGCAGCTTATACAATTCGAAAGGGTAAATTTTTTCCACAGGTATAGTATCCTTGCTGACATCCTGCCATTCAATGGGCGTTAGTTCCGGGTAGTTAAAAGGTGTGGAAACAGGAGCTGTAAAACCTGACGCATTTTCAGGAAAGGGAACAGATTTGTTTTTTAAACAAGCGGTTGGGATCAACATCAACACTATGCTTCCAATATAAAAATATGTCCTGCTCTTTTTCATTTGTTTAATTTTTAATGTTATCCAAAGGCAGAGAAACAATAAATTCTGTTCCCTCATCCTGTTTACTGTTACATGTAATAGAACCATTGTGTCCTTTTGTAATAATGTCGTAGCTCAGGCTCAGGCCCAATCCGGTTCCCTGACCTGTTGGTTTGGTAGTAAAAAATGGCTGAAAGATTTTATCTTTCACATTATCAGGAATACCAGTCCCGTTATCTTTCACACGAATTTCCAACTTGTTTCCCAGCTTTTTTGTACTCACAATAACACTTGGTCTAAATCCGTCATCAGACTTTGCTGAAGCTTCGTTAACTGCATTTCTACTACGCTCAGTGCAAGCATAAAATGCATTATTTATCAGGTTCAGCAATACACGACCTATATCCTGTGGAATGATATTAAGTTCTGGAAGCGCCTCATCTGCATGCAGCTTGAAATCAGCATTAAACGATTTGTCCTTCGCCCGTAATCCATGATAGGATAAGCGCAGGCATTCATCCGCCAGGGTATTCAGGTCAGTCAGTTTTTTCTGGCCTGTGCTACCACGGCTATGTTGCAGCATACTTTTTACTATGCCCTCGGCTCGCTTTCCATGATGCGTTATTTTTTCAAGGTTTCCGGTGATATCTTGCAGTATTTCATTTATTGCTTTCTGGTTTCCCTTTTCCATCTCTTCCTTCAGTTCATCAATTAATTCATGGCTCACTTCAGAAAAATTATTGACAAAGTTGAGCGGATTCTGAATTTCATGTGCAATGCCTGCGGTCAGCTCACCCAACGAGGCCATCTTTTCATTATGTATTAATTGTTTTTGGGTCAGTTGCAGATCATTGAGCGCTTTTTCAACTTTAATCTTTTCGTTGGTTAATTCTCTGTTTTTTATTTTCAGTATAGATTTAAACCGTTCGTTGTCTGATACAAATTTCAGCAGGAGGAAAAAGCTGATGGAGGTGATAATGGCGATATTGAAAAAATAGAATACCATACGAATCTGATTAGGTATTTCTATTCGTTGTAAGGGATAAAAAATATCGACCACGGTGGAAATAAAAACCACAGCAATAAAGAAGAAAAAGAATAACCGTGCGGTTTTTGGGGTGTGAAACATCAGGGCGCCAAGCGGGCTTAGCATAGCTGCCAGAACCACCACACTGCTTTGGTCAAATCCACCATTTAGAATATGGGTCAGGGTTGGAAATAACAGGATGCCGATCAGTTGTGCACTTCTGAAGAGGTTATATTTTTTCGTCAGATAATATACTAGCAGATTTACAATGGAAAAACCAATGTAGAACATAATAGCCGTCATGGCTTTGCTTACGCCCAGAAATACATAGATAAACGAATATATCAGGCCAAAGAAAGACGTTAACCCGACAAGTAATATCAATATACTTCGTCGTTGTATTTCTTCCTCATCCAGATTGGAATAGGCAAATGTGTGTGCAAGTCTGGTTTTGTAGTTCATATTAACCATTGTTTATCAGATCACTGCTTCATTTACAGTTGCCGTATTAAGGTTTCCGCGTTTCATGATTAAATAAATGTATGTTGCGTCCAGGATAGTCGTAACGGCACACATGCTTAACAAAAATCCATCGGTGTACCTTAAAAAGCAAAAGGCTGAAATAAGCAAAGTTCCAACCCCTTTAAGCCACGCCGCCCATACATTGAACGGTTGAGTGCGAGACAGGCGAAGTAACAATGGAACATACATAGCGCTCATCATTACATTAAGTATATAACCTGAATAAGCTCCATTGTGACTGATGGGATGATCGTAGTTTTTAATGTAGAAAAACAGGATAAGGAACCAGGATGCGATTCCTGATGCAATAATCAGGACTGCTCTTTTGCGTAAGGACGGAAGCTCAATTTGTTTAAAACCATACCTGAACAGGTTAAATACAATAAAACAATCCAGAAAGAACCAGATGCGGTAACCCCAGACATACAGAAGGCCCATATTTGTCATGAAAACAAAGCTCCAGAGAAACTCCCACGCAAAATTTGCCGTAACAGCAATCAGAGGGATCTCAATGAATGCACTTTTTTTGATGACTTTCAGAACCACGATGTATGTAAAAACCCAAAGCAAACATCCCAGTGCAAAAAGGATGTGTTGCAAAACGGTGTAATCTTCAAGATTTATAATTGGCTGTGCCATGATTTTTAATTTTAATTCTCAATAGCTAATTTTTGCTGAACAGATTTTTGAAAAACATAATGATCTTTTCCAAAAGCTTTGCCCAGAATGGTAAATGAAACTGGTATGGCAATCCCTGGTTGTATCTTTTTTGATCCCTGTTCCGGAGATGAGATAAAATATCCGGTTCATGGAGGTTCCACACTTTACACAGCTCAGATTTTGAATCTGTAGTTTCCAGAATGGCATTAACAGCCCGGCGAGCAGCTTCATTGGCTCCTTCCATCGTTGCCAGATCTGTAAATGTTCGCACATAATCTGATGCCAGGAAAAAGTTCGGAATGCGGGTGTAGGCCTCGGGTCTTAAATCCCACGAATTGATGGTATTTACCAGCAACGGCTCTTTGTTGGTGTCATCCTTGTGATGTTCAACTGTGATATCATGGTCAATATACCAATGCAGAATCTGATCGTCCCTCAGCACCTCTTTCCCATCTACATTCAGACTTTGCTTCAATTGAGCCCACACATCTTCCATAATTTCTGTATAGGTACAATCCCTGGCCGGTTTTTTTCCTTTTTTTGTCTTTCCGGTTTTGGGATCTGTGATATCGAACTCTAAAATTCCGTCTGCTTCCCAATCCGAGATGTCAATGGACAAAATCGTTTTCACCTTTCCGTCATACCGGTCTGTCATGTCAAAATCATTCCAGAACTGTAATTGTGAAATGGATGTAATTGCCCACGGCGAGTCGGAGTAAATACAGTGCCCATGTACAATGTCAATCTCTTCCGATAGATAAAACTGCATTCCGTTCATCCAGGCGACACTCGGTGCCAGCTTCTGAACACCCTCAAGTGTTGGATCAGCCTTAAGTATCTCAGGCGACAAAAGCCCGGAGGCAACTTCAACCGGTGTGGCTAAAATATAGTAGTCGCCCGTCACCAGCTTTTTCTGAGGGACACCTTTTTTATAGGTTTCCACCCATGCGCCACTGATCTTTCCATCTTTCATATCCAGTGCAACAGCAGACCAGTTGAAATTATAGGTCACACCTTTCGATTTAAGGTAATCCAGCCATGGGTTGATCCATACATCGTTCGTTGGACCGTTTAAAACGCGGTCGGTATTTATACCCGGATTTGACATATTAAAAAGGAGCTGCAGAAAAATATCGCCGCCCGTTTTGGTACTGGCTTTTTTGGCATTGGCGGCAACCAGGGTACGCGTTAAACCCTGAACCAGTAAGGCCTGGTATGTTTTTGAAAACCTGTCTGCTTCCAGAAAATCCCACCATCCCAGTTTTTCGTATTCATTTAATCGTCTGTCATAACAGGATGTCATAAGTTGCCAGACTTTATGTGCAAAAAACGTTTTCTCTTCAGATGTTAGTCCGGTATTGGCATGCATGCTGTGAATAAGCGCTTTCAGGTCGGATAAGGATCTCGGGAAGTTTACCGTTGCCATTATGGGAGCCTTCCCCGATCTTAACAGGCCAACCCGGTTTACTTCAACCAGGTTGTCAAAAACACCGGTGCTGTTGTTTTTAAACGGAATCCGTTTCATGGTATCGGTTACATGCTTGTAGAAACCAGGAAAAAACCTGAATCCGTGTTCTCCGGGCAGATAAAGCTCAGGATTGGGTTTATTGGTTCCGGGGACATTTATACTTCTGGCCTTTCCTCCCGGATATATGCGATGTTTTTCATAGACTTCTACTTCGAACCCTCTTTCTATCAGCTCATGTGCGGCGCTCATACCGGCTACACCACCACCTAAAACAATGACTTTTTCGGACATAAAACGTTAATTAGTTAACAGTAAATTGAATGGGTTTTAAATCATCTTTATGTAAGTATCCAAATCGTAATAAATGCAGCTTTACTAAACTGCAAATCCAGAAGCGGCTGAATTGCAATGCAACCTGGTTAAGCTGACCTTTTCCGGTCCTGATTAATCAGAAAAATAAAGTGATTAAATAATATAAGTGCACTGAACCCAAGGATCATAATCATCAAAAAACATTGAATGATACGATGCATAAAGAGAATAGAGTGGTCGTATTTGAGCCGGAGAATTTTACTTTAAGGGGTAAGCTTAGTGAATCAACATTTAGTATGAGAGTACATTGAAACACTTACACCTAATAACACTATGATGTATAGAGTTGTTTAACAAATATGTAAATATGTGAATTTTTTATAAAAAGCAATAAGAGCAGATCATTGAAGAATCGGATAGCCTCAGTTTATGAAACGGAGTGCGTGCAACAGTATTGTTTTTGTAAAATGGAACCGATCAAAACAATATAGTCATTATGTTGTTTTTTATTTTACAATAGTTTGAATTCAAACTAAATTGTAATTTTGCAGCATGATTGGATCAAAAGAAGAGCAGAACAGAAAATCTATAGGGAGAAACATCGGGTTTTTATCCCGATCGGCACACCGTTATCTGAAGCACAGATTCAGGGATTATTCTATTGGACATGCACAGGTGTTGACCCTGAATTTTATCAGTAGAAACAATGGTTTGAGCCAAAATGAGCTGGTAACATATTTTAACCTGGATAAATCTTCAGTCACATCGCAACTGAATATCCTTGAAAAAAACGGATATATTGAGCGTAAACCGGACGAGAATGATTCACGTGGACGTAATATTTTTATCACAGAAAAGACAGAAGCATTGCTGCCTGAACTGTATGCGCGTTTTTCTGAGTGGAGCAAAATACTGCTGGACGGATTCAGCAAAGAGGAGACAGAAATGGTATATTCTCTTATAGGGAAATTGATTTGTAATGCTGAGAAAGCAATGGAAGAGTTGAACAGAAATGAAGAAGAGAAGTAAAAACCTAACGGAAGGAAATATAAAAAAGCAATTATATACCTTGACCTGGCCCATGTTATTTGGGATGATGGGTATGGTGATATTCAATCTTGTGGATACCTATTTTGTAGGTAAACTCGGCGTAAAACAGTTAGCTGCCATGAGTTTCAGCTTTCCGATTGTGATGTTTATCAACAGTTTGTCGCAGGGAATAGGAATAGGCACAAGTTCTCTGGTATCCAGAAATTTTATCACTGAGAGCCGGGAAAATGTAAAGCTAATGGCAAGCCGTTCCATATTGCTGGGTGTAATTGTGGTCGCAATTTTCGTGACTGTAGGATTGAACACCATGCGGCCTGTTTTCAGATCACTGGGAGCTGGTGAAGATATTCTGGGGTATGTTGTAGATTACATGGGAGTGTGGTATTTTGGAGTTCCGTTTGTGGTGATTCCGATGATTGGAAACAACATCGTAAGAGCTACAGGTGACACATTTTTACCCGGCATGCTGATGCTCACATCGGCAGTTGCCAATGTTATACTGGATCCGATTCTGATTTTTGGCTGGGGGCCGGTTCCCGCTTTGGGTATAAAAGGTGCTGCCCTGGCAACGGTAATAGGAAGGAGTATTGGACTGATATTTATTTTAATTGTTCTGATCCGCAGAGAAAAACTCCTGACGCTTAAATTCGGAAAGATCAGAGAAATATTGAAAACCTGGCGAAACGTATTGTACATAGCTGGTCCGGCTGCAATCGGCATGCTGATAACCCCTATATCCATTGGATTCATCACCAAGATTATTGCCGGGTTTGGCAAAGAAGCTGTTGCTGCCTTTGGAGTGGCATCACGTGTTGAAATGTTTGCCCTGATGGTGATAGTTTCTTTAGGCTCAGTTCTGATCATCTTCATTGGTCAGAACGTGAGTAAGAATAAGTTTGGGAGGATCTTTCAGTCACTCAGTTATTCCATGAAATTTTCCATATCATGGGGCATTCTGGTCTTTGTTCTGTTCGTATTCTTCGGTAAATTTATCGCGTCGGTATTCACCGATAATGCAATGGTGATCGATATAGCCCGCAAATACTTCTATATTGTTGGCTCAAGCTATGGATTTCAGGGACTGCTTATGTTGAGTGCGTCCAGTTTTAACGGGATCAATAAACCCTATCCGTCAGCCATATTTTCGGTGGTAAGAATGGTGGTACTTTATGCTCCGTTAGCGTGGATTGGCTCAAAAATACTTGGCATAACAGGTGTGTTCTGGGCAGGTTTTACCGCCAATCTCCTTGTTGGCTTACTGTCTTACAGTTATCTCCGTAAAACGGTCAGAAAACTGGAACTGGCTGCGCAGCCGGCTTAGGTGACTATTCAGCTTCATACCGTCGGATTTCATCCAGTAGGGCTGCGGTCTTTTTAATTTTTTCATCGTATACTTTGCGGTTGATCCAGGCACCCACAAGATAACCAACCGTAAGAATTATGAGGATTTCAATGCCAAACATTAGTAAATTCCTGTACAGATCAATTCCTGCCAATTCAATAAATACTACCGGCATCAATGTTATGGTGAAAAATGGTAGAAGAGTCAGTTCTGTTTTCCTGGCTCTTAGAATAAAAGAGTTTAATATAACCAGTTCTTTCTGAAGTGATATAATATCAGAATTGTAAAAATCAATTCCGGCAAGCATGCGGTATCTTCTTACAGAGAAAAAAAGATACACGGTTGACAAAGTTATGGACACAAAGCCAGTGATGCTGAATTGGGGTGATTTAAACTGATTTAAAGACAGGATGGTAATCAGAATAATTGTGCTTGTCATTATTACAAGACTTATAATCTCCGTTATCAGAGGTTTACGAATGTTACTACCTGACTTTTCCAGATTCAATTGCATTAATAATTCCTTGTTGAACCGAAGTACGTTATTAAGTTTCTTCTCCTGATCACTCCATTTTTGTTTTAAATCTTCCAGATCCATCTTTTCCTGATTAAAGTTTTTTAAATTGATGTTTTAACGTTTGCCTGATCCTGTTTAGTTTAGTTCCTACATTGGACTCAGTAATACCCAGAATTCCTGCGATATCTTTATACGACAAGTCATCCAGGTAGAGCAACATGAGTGCTTTGTCAAATTCAGAGAACTGATCTATATATTTGTAAAGCAGTTCTGAATTATCGTTTTGCACGGTTTGCGTGTCAGGAATTTCAGAGATAACTGTCCTGTCAAAGTAGATCAGGTTTTTTGTATATCTGATATCCATTCTGTAGAAAGAAATAGCCGTATTGAGTGCAACCTTATAAAGCCATGTGGTTATTTTAACCCTACCGTCAAATTTTGGATATGCATTCCATAACTGAATAAGAATTTCCTGCTCCAGATCCTTTCGTTTATTAGCGTCGGAACAATACGTGCGACAAATTTTATAGATAAGGTTTTTGTGGTTGCCAATTATGCTGATGAACTTTTCTTTATCCACTGTTAGTATCTGGTTTTACTATATTATTCGAAAATTGATCTGCAAAATCACAGAATTTCGAAAAAAATATAAAAGTAAAAAGGCATATTTGAAGTATAACAGGAAATACCGTTAAATATCTGAAATAAAAAAAGGGAAGACAGGCTTCCCTTTTTCATCATTATAGTAACATATTATCGTTCAAGCATTTCCTCTATCATCTCTTTACTTACTGTGTCGTTTTTCTTTGATGAAGGTCGTAGAATCAGACGGATACCTCTGTCGTAGGTAATATAGTTCCATGACCAGTTGGCAAAAACAACAGCCTTACTTCTGAAACCAATAAGAAATAAGAGGTGTACAACCATCCATATCATCCAGCCTACCATACCGCTTAGCTTAATGTTTCCCGGTAAATCGGCAACGGCCTTATTCCGTCCTACCGTGGCCAATACGCCTTTATTAAGGTATTTAAAGGTTTTCATTTTCTTTCCCCTGGCTAAATTGTTCAAATTTTTTGCCAGTTGTGTTCCCTGCTGAATGGCTGGTTGAGCTAATCCCGGAAGACCTCCGGGGTACTTTTTATGGTGCATAAATGCAATGTCACCAATAGCGAAGATGCAGTCGTAAGTTTCTTTTTCTTCATAATTTCTGAATACATGATTGGTGTCATCGACGTGAATTTTTCCTTTGCTGACGCTGTTTTCTCCAAATCCTTTTATCAGGTTTCCGCGAACACCAGCCGCCCAGATAAGCGTTTCAGATTCAATTTTTTGTCCGTTATCCAGATGCACAACTTTACCGTCGTATGATGTTGTTCTGCATTTCAGGATAATCTGTACACCCATTTTTTCAAGGTATTTTCGCGCTGTATTGCCCGATTTACCGGACATCGCAGGAATTACACAATCTTCACCTTCGATAAGGAAAATACGCATACTGTTCATGTCCAGCTGAGGATAATCTTTGGGCAGCACATTATTTTTGAGTTCAGCCAAAGCCCCGCATACCTCAACACCGGTTGGTCCGGCACCAACAACCACGAAAGTCATCAAACGTTCTTTTTCCTTGGCATCGGTAAGAAATTCTGATTTTTCGAACTGTTGAAAGATATGACTTCGCAAATCAAGTGCATGTGTTACCTGTTTTACAGGGAAGCCATGCTCTGCGATACTTTTGTTTCCGAAATAATTTATTCTGGCGCCTGTAGCCACTACAAGGTAGTCATAGTGCAATGATCCGGCGGATGTTTGCAAAGTCTTATTTTCAGGATCAATGCGGTTCACTTTCAGCATCCTGAAATATGTATTCTTATGGTGTTTGGTTACTTTACGCAATGGACCTGCAATAGAATCAGGTTCTAGTCCTGCGGTGGCTACCTGGTACAGCAATGGCTGAAACGTATGATAGTTATATCGGTCCAGTAAAACAACCTGGTACTTTGTGTTATCAAGATGCTTAACCATGCGTATTCCCCCAAAGCCACCACCTATAATAACAACTCTTGGCAGATCTGATTCAGGTATATTTACGGAAAGCAGATGTTGATCTGACATTTTAAAAAATTTAATGGTTAAAAATAATCCTTGAGTACTTATTCAATCTTCTGTGGGGAGGAAGTTGAAACTATGATTAAGAGTTTTTTTATTTATGTTGCAAATACCATACTACGTTTTTCCTTTTAAGTTCAATCACAAAACAACAGTTATTTGGATAGGTTCATTTCAGAGGTCATAATTAGTGAAATTTTTATTTAATTAAGTTTTGTAATAGCCTCTGAACACCAACATAAAAACTCAACTGTGGAGTTTTTACACGCTGTAATACTTTAAAATCCACATTTTTTATTGATGACATTCCGTTCACTGACACTTTTGTCCCTGATACGTGGTTTACAGATCCTTTTTCAATGATCTGGTATAGCACGTGTTCTTTAATAGGAAGAAAACCAAAAATTGCAATGATACCAGCAGCAAGCCCATTGCGTTTTAACTGTTAAACGTCATCTGACCTCTTCTTTTATATTTTGTGTTGAGTGCTGAAAACATATAAATACTATCAACCGCAGGCAAGGTATAATTATGGTGATCCAAACATTATAACATGTTAAAATGTACAACTAAATTAACGTGTACATGTTTTACATCCCATAAATATACATAACGACCTTTATTTATTCCCAAAACAGAAATTAAGGATTCTAAATACAAATATTATGAAACACAGAAAAAGTTTTCTTTTAGGATTTGTTATGGCAACAGTTGTTTTTGCCGCGCAGAGTGTTAACCTTTTTGCCGTGAAAAATAGTTCAGAGTCTTCCGGTAATAATCCAAATGCCTCCATGCAGATGATGGAAGACAATGTAACTAAAGCTGTTTGTGTCCTTGCTCCTACCGAGGGAAATGAGGTAACGGGGACAATTACTTTTACAAAGGTGCCCTCAGGAGTTAAGATTGTTGCAGAAGTGAAAGGTTTAACGCCTGGCAAGCACGGATTCCATGTCCATGAATATGGAGATATTACTGGTAAAGATGGAAAAACCACAGGTGGTCATTTTAATCCGGAAGGCATGAAACATGGAGCACCTGGCGATAAAGAACGACACGTAGGTGACTTGGGTAATCTGGTTGCAGGCCCCGATGGTAAAGCACATTATGAACGTGTGGATAAAGTAATAAGTCTAAGCGGTAAACACTCCATTATCGGACGTGCCATTATTGTTCACGCAGGAGAAGATGATCTGAAATCACAACCAACAGGTGCTGCGGGAGCGAGAGTTGCCGAAGGCGTGATAGGCATAGCAAAAGAATAAACTAAGATATCATCCGGTGAGTACTCACCGGATGATATTTCTAGTTTATCGTAACTTTCTTAGTTGCTTCATTGGCATTGAAAGTTGGGAAATACATTAGTTCAGCTTTTGCAGGATTAAGGGTGTATTTACCGTTATATCTTGGAATAAGTTTTACTTCAAAATCATAATTCCCTTTATTCATTCTTTGACAAAATACAGCTACTTCATTTTTATAATATTCTCTGTGGGTTTCTGACCAACTATTTTTATGTTTCTCCGCATATGAACATCCTGCCGGAACAGGGATATTAATCATAACATATTCAGCAGATTTTTTTACCTTAACATGAACATTCAATACTACTTCTTCACCGGCTTTTAAAGTATTTGATCCTGTACTAAACGCAGATGTAACGACAAAATCCTCTGCTTTATATTTTGGCTCGGGATTCCAGAAACGTTGATAAGTAGTGACATAAACCGGAAAATCGCCGGTTTTCGACAGCATAAGATTTTGTCCCGGATCAAACTCCATTTCAAACGGGAATTCACTCACCAATTTTTTAATATCACCCTCTATAAACAGTTTTGATTTGTGAAATTGGTTATGTCCTCCTTTCAGATCCGGTAATATTGTCGCAATAATGTTAGCTGATTCAAATGTATTTCTCCAATAACACTTTTTGCGCTGCTCGAAAAAGTAATTTCTGATTTTTTGTAGTTCCACATTATGCGGAATAGTATCAGCCCGCAGTATTTTATAAGCAAGAATGGTATTCTGAATGTCGTTATCTACCAGAGAGAGCCTTTTGTTTTCATCCGAAAAGTAAGTGTTCCCAAACAAAGTTGTCTTTTTATACTGGTTCAGGGTGTCAATATTGCAAGACACACCTGTGAGTTGTTTCAGGTAAATCAATTGCAGCAATTGATTAAAGTTTTTTGTTCCTGTGGAATCCAGCTTATGAATGAAATCTACAAAGTCAACTCTTATATTATAGCGCTTCAGAATCATCAGGTATTTAATTCTGGTATCAACATTTTTAGTATTCAGAATATGCCAGATCGCATTTTCAGCGATTTTGTTTTTATCTACAAATGTTTTAGAGCCGTAGTCTTCTGCCATAGAAAGTGTTTCCAATACGTACAGACTTATCCATTCATTTTCTTCAGAGTTCTTCCACCATCCCCAAAGACCATCTTTTATCTGATTCTTTTTTAAGAGCCTGAGCAACTTGTTTATTTCGTGATCCTGTCTAAACTTTTCTCCTTTATAATCAGCAATTTGTTTTTGAGCCAATAAGACTTTCAGTTTGGATGTGATCTGTTCGTTACAGAAATACTTGTAATGCAATACGTGGTCAATCTCATCTTCCAGAACATCAAGCATATCAGCACGGGCGTACATTTTTACTTTTCCCATTGCAGGATCAGAAGTTATGCTAACGTTAGAATCAGTTTCCAGAACAAAAAACTCACCATTTGTTTCTTCAAGTCCGACAGGATATACCGGTATTTCCCGCCTTTCACCATCAAAATACCCATCATCCTTTTTCAATGAATACGTTACTGCAAGGGAATCTTTAGGTGCCACAAGCATTAAGGTGTCAATAATGGAGTTGACACATATTGAGTTATTGCTGAATGAAGAGGAATCATTAACCTTAAATTCAGTTTTAATACTTATTGAATCAGGGGTGTAATTCAATGATTTACCAATGATAAAGGAAGTGTCATTTTGTACGAGAAACCGGGGAACAGCAAGTTTGGCCATTAGTGGTTTATATGATTTAATCAGATCCTGATCCTGACCGGTTTGTTTTTCGTCATTCATGGCAAGGACAAAAGTTTGCCAGCTGGTTATGTCATCAGGAAAGGTAACTTCAAATTCTGCTTTTCCGTTTTCATCGCTAATAAGTTGCGGTTGCCAGTACGCATAATCCGAGAAGTTTGATCTTATGGAACTGGCTTCAGATGCAGCTTCCATAAAAGCTTCATCATAGTCTGCTCCTTTATTTGCAGGGCTGCTGGCGGGGGTAAATTTCCCCGGAACGGTTTGGATAATGACAACGCCATTTGCTCCTCTGGCACCATAAATTGCTGTTTGCGCCGGGTCTTTCAGGATATTAATGTTTTGTATAAAGTTTGGATCAAGCTCTGAAATATCACCATTAAAAACTACACCGTCAATGATATACAATGGATTTTTGTCAAAGGATACTGTAGATGCGCCACGTACTCGAATTTCTGTTGGCCCACCTGGATGGCCGGACCTGCTTATATCCACTCCGGCAAGCCGCCCCTGAAGCGCACCGGATAAATCACTTTGAACACCCGGCATGGTAGTTAGAAGACTTTCTGTTTCAACAGTTGAAACGGAAAAAGTAAGGTTTCGAGTAGTTCTTGTTCCATATCCTACTACCATTACTTCATCCATTGCCAATGCACTTTCCTCAAGGGTTATGAGGTTATAATCCTCGTAAAGCAGAGGGACTTCTTTCGGTTCAAAACCAATAAAGGACACAATTAACGCATCGCATTCCGGAGGTACTGTTATGGTAAAATTACCGTCAAAGTCTGTGATTGTTGCATACTTTGTTCCTTTGGCAATTACATTAACACCAGGTAATGATTCCTTATCTGAATCTGAAATTACCTTGCCTGTAATTGTTAAGCCCGGGCCCTCATAAGGTTGATACGAGTTAAACTTGTTTCCAATAGATTTGAGCTCCTCCTGCTGTTCTTCTGCTTTCGTCGTGTTGGAGAATAATGTTTTTTCAATTAACCGGGAAAAATATTCACTGGAGGAATCTTTGTAAATTTTCTTTGGATATTTAAATGCATAATAGTTTGTACCGTTCTTTTTTATATAAATGTTATCTTCGATATGATATCCTGAACCCGGATAAAAGAAAACCAGTTTATAACTGCCTTCTGAAAGGTTAAAAAACCTTCGGCTCATACCGGGATATACCCTTACAAAATATGGGTCATTATACTTCAGGATTAAAATATTCAAAGGCAACCGGTCCATTTTATTCGTCGGATTCTCAATGCCAATTAAAAGTGTTCCATAACCGGAGACTGTATTTCGAGGGTTTGCATATCTTACATGGCTGTATCTTTGTTTGTCAATTTCCGTCTGTCTTATTTTTTTAATGTCATATTCCGTTAAAACAGAGTCTGTTAAACTGAAGTTGTATGGGGACTTATACAAATGAGTTGGGTAATTCTTTTTGTCGAATGTTCTCATTTTCAGAATTTGTGGTGCAAATTCATACTCCATGAAAGGTTCGTGCCTGAATGAAAGGCTGTAGCCATCCAGATCCTGAAACCGTACATCTCCTGCTACCGGTCCTGCTAACAAGCCTTGTCTTCCCCTGTTATACTTTGGTTTCAAATACTGTACTTTACCATTGCTGTATAAATACGCATATTTTTTACCTGCCGGATACCTGTAAGGGAAGATATATTTGTACAGGTTATTTTGCTCTACCTTACTGAGTTGTTTTTTTACTTGGGTTATTTTCACTCTTTTACTTATCAGGTTTTCACCGATGCTAAAGATCAACTTTTTACCAGGTTTTATGTAAACAGAATCAAGGGTTATCAACTTTTCACTTGTTCGTAGCATAATTTTATGAAAACCCGGATTGATCCTGAATGAGTAGGGTTGAGTGAAATCGGACCACCTGAAATATACGGGAATTTTGTCCACATATATTACATGAATTGGTTGGTTAATACCATCTTTAAAAACAAATGGTGCAAACTGGGTGACTATTTTATCCAGCCGGTGGTAATAGGTAAAAATATTTTCTCCCGGATATAAGAACTGATAATATGGTATGGAATCTATTCCTGCCAAAAGTTTCCATGTTTCATAATCCAGATGAATGCTTCGGTTATTTGACGTTGTAGCGGGATTAATGAAAAAGGTATTAATGACATTTTTATTTTTTTTGTACTTGCCTAAATATGGTAATGTTGGTGGTGAATATTTAAATTTACCAGTCATGGCATAGGCTGTGAGATCAATACCTTCCACAGGATTTCCATCAATGTCCGTCACGGCAATTTGAATTGTTGTCTTCTGTCCCGGATAGGCTAGTTTCGGCTGGTTGACAGTGATATTTAACTTCTTGTCAAGTAAAGGAATTTTATAATTTTCTTCCTTAATTTTACCGCCCCATAAATAACGTAGCGATACAAAGTAATTTTGCTTGTTTTTTACAGCTTTATTAATGACCAAAGAATCGGAATAGCCAGCATACTTTTCGTTGTTTCGTTTATAAATATTATAAGTGAAAGGAATGTTTCTTGGATTGTCAACAACAATATGTATTGAGTCTCCTGTGCGCTCTGAGAAGCAACGTATCAGGGAAGGTTCTTGCGAGGTAATGAAAGTTTTGGATGTACTGTCAGTACTAATTTTATAACCGTAAAAATAAGGTTCAAATTCAACTTTCGCAGGTGTAATACCTTCATAAAGTAATGTTTCATTTCCAAAATTGTCAACTGCTTCTATACAAATTTTATCGATATAAGCCTTTCCGTTTTTGCTCATTGAGAACAGTATGGAGTCATTGAGGAGCTTCATATCAAAATCTGTACGGTTGTGCCAGTAGTCTATTTTGAGTTGCTCTTTAGCAACCTCATTATCAGAAGTTAGCAGCTGAGCAAGGATTGTATAGCTGAAATCTGCCTTTGGAAGATCAATGCTCGGGATATAAATTTCAGTTTCACCATAAGGTTTCAGGTCCTTTTCAATTTGCATTAAAGTATCCGGAAAATATACATGAGCGCTGTGATATTTTTTTACTGTACTGGGAAGCAGCAGTAGTTTGACTCTTGCATCCTGTAAATTCAGGTCGTTCTCATCTGTTCCTTTTAAAAGTATCTTCAAACTATCACCAAAAAAGTGATCCTTTGTTTCCGTCTTAAGATTTAATGTTATGGACTTTAGTTCATAGTCTTCATATTGAAAGGATTCACCTATTAATGAGTTGTTTTTGTTCTTTTGCAAGTAAACCCAGTAATAACTGTCAAGTTTAAGTTCAAGCGAATCATGGAGATAAAATTCGTAGGCATATCCACCATTATTATATGGTTCAAGATCTGTAAGTTTAATGTTTTTTCCACTTTTATTAAGGTAAACACCTAGAGTACCTTTATATGGTTTTTCTTTTCTGTTAAGCAGGTACGCTTTAAATTTTACAGTATCACCGGGCAGGTATTTAGGCTTATTAAATACCATATAGCCATTTGCCTTAGTTTTCTTACCATAATAATCACAATGCCATTCATCGAAAATACAGGCAATTTTGTGATATGTTTTCTCGAAGAAATGTGTTGTTCGCCGGATTGTTCCAACCGGGCGTCTTCTAACAACGGATTTTACGCCATCGATCGGAACATGAATAATAAAATTGACTGGAACCCAAACATATTTTATTGGAGTGCCAAATGACACTTTTCTGTAACCTCTCTCAATGCATGAGTTATTATAACGTCTTTTCAGGTTGTAATAAACTGTGTTATCTTTCCAGGTAACTTTTAGTAGTCCCTTCTGATTAGATTTTTTATCGATATAACTTTGAGTTTTACGGTTAAATCTAATTTTTTTCAAACCGACACTTATATCTGCATCTGGAATTATATTACCTTTTAGGTCATAAACCTGAATGCATAAATCCGTATTGTTGTTTAAAATAAATACATCAAAGTCCTGAATTGTGGTAATAGAGATTCTTTGCTGACTTCCGCTGGAGAATGTTTTCAGATAATGTCCAGGGGCAAGATTTCCTGAATAACTACTGTCTGTTGGAAAAGAATCAATAAGCGTATGAAAATAAGTTGGTTCAACTTTCCAGTTGTCCTTTTTGTAAATGGTATGTGCTTCCTTTTCAGTAAGTTTATATATATAAGTATAAGCACTTGTTATTCTGCTTTGAATCAAATCCTGACCAAAAAAGCTAAAGCCGTTTACTAAGAATAATAATACAAACAGGTATTGAAAGACAGATTTTTGGGATAACATCGAAGTAATTTTTTATTGATACCAACAAGGTAGTAAAAAAATACTTCATAATATTCAGAAGCACAAAAATTTACAGCTTATATTTCACATTCCAGATCAGCATAGGGAACCAGTAGCTATTCACGTCTTTATGTCCCATGCCTGGAATAAAGTTGCTGTAGCCATATAAGTCTTTGTAATTTCCTGTTGGCAGAGATACCTGAAAATCTACGCTTGAAACTAAGAATTTTAAAAATTTAAATTCATATCCTGCCGAAACACTTAAACCACTCATTAAAACTCCATGTGAATAAGGAATAGGATTCGGGTGGATATCAGCAAGAGCAGGATTTGTAAAAAATGCTTTTTCATAAACAAAAGAGTTATTCAGAAATAGTCCTAAATGAACGTAGTTTGTTTTTTCGTATGTCTTTCTAAAGTTATAAAAAGCACCGATTTTAAGATATCCACCGTTTTGTTTGCTTAAGTCAAATCCTTCATTAACTCCTTTTATATGAGGAGTAAGGATATATCCAACCACATCATAAGGATTGGTTTTACTGTAATTCAGGGTGTAACCGATATCTGCCATACCGGTTATCCATGGTTTATATTCTTTGGAATAATTACCGTTTATAGTTAATGATGTATATTGTAACAGGTTCATTCCAACATACTGACTGCCACTTCTTTCTTTAGTTTGGCTATTAATACTAAAAGTGAATAAAAGTGTGATAGCAAAAACAGCAATCTTTTTCATAATCTTTTTTTAAAATTTTAGTCTGATCTGAGCTGAAACACTTCCTGGCTTCAATTTATTGTAGCAGTCAAGATTGATGATCAACCATGCAAATTTAATAAGTTTTACCGAAGCTGAAATACTTGCTGTATTTCCGTAAACCATGCCCATTTCAAATAAGTTGTTGTATTCAGTAAATAAACCCACATAAACATTTGTATTACTGTAATTTGGGGAATGTAATTGTCTATTTATTCGGATCATCGGTTTTAAAACAAATTTATGAATATCCGGGCTATAATAAGATATCATAAAATTAGTTTCTATTTGTTGCAGGCTAAACTTGTCAATCAAATCGTCTGGTTCTGCATATAATTCATTCACCCCTGATGGAATAACTTGTTCTAAAAGACTTATCGTTGTGCTGTAACTTAAACTAAAGTTATATATGGAAAAGTTTGCCCCGAATTTTGAGTACAGGTCAATATTTGGAGGAATTTCACCCTGGCTTATATTGTAATAATAGGCATAACCTTTATCGTAATATAGTTGATAGAAGTTGACGCCGGTTCCTGCATCAATTGAAATATTTTGATTGAATTGATGGTGAAAAGCATATGAAAATAAACTGCTCAAGGTTTGAGATGTTCCAAAGTTGTTATATTGGGATCCAACTAAAAATGTACTTTTTATGTTTTCAATGTTGAATATGAAATTACCATTGAGTATATAGGGAGAGTTATCAAAAATATACCACATTAAACGTCCCGAAACATCTATTTGAAAGTTTTTATCAGTCTTTAGTAATGCTGGATTAATAACGTAAGGATTGAAATAGTCAAGTCCACTGTTATGGAAAGATTGCCCTGAAAGGGTTATACATAGTAAGGAAGCTGAAATTAAAACCTTTAATTTTTTCCCCATTTCTGATTATAAATATCAATAAACTTTACTGAATTCAGGTAAATTCTTTGGATTAAAAGTAAGTATTCAAAGTTATATTTCAAACAACTGTAGCGAACAAATTGAAATAGTTATATAATTTATATTCATTATAACTTGACAAACTTGATGGTAGAGGAAAAATCGTCTGTAATAATTCTGTAGTAATACATCCCTGATGGATATCTATCTAAAGGTATTTTGTATTTATAATCGCCCGGATTCTGAAATTCTGAAATAACCTTTTCTATAGCTTTTCCGGTGTGATCCAGAATAGTTAAGTTGATATTTGAACCTTTAATCAGCGTATAAGTAATGTAGGTTTCTGATGTAGCAGGATTAGGGTAGCTGTTCAGGTTCAGTTGACCTGTTATTTCAGATATGCCGGTAACTGCTTCAGGCTGAAGTGCGGGATAGAGGTAATAGTTGTTCCCGTCATTACATGCTGCTATGATATATGCGCCGTTTGAATAATTAATAATTGGCCTGTCATATTTTATGGTTCCATAATAAGCATTGTTTTTATAAAGCGTTCCCTGTGCAGACCAGTTATAGTCTTCAATAACCTGATTATAAATACCTTCATAGGCATCGTTATAAAACGAAGTACCTCCTATCCAGAAGCAGTTGGCATTTTCAAACCTGTAACTGCCAAGGCTCCCGGTTACAGAATTATTATTGATAATCTGACGGCTTTGTACATAGATGCCGGTATTGCTATTATGCCCTATGCTTGTATAATACTTTTCGTTTATGTCATAAGTAAGTGTCGAAGAGGCAACTGAACCCGTAGTTTCATTAACATAATCGCCAAAGGCAAATCCGCTTTCTATCTCCTCGTTATTATTGCCTGTATTTGTAAGATTAATATTGTAGGATACTTCATCTAATGTTGTACTTCCGGTCATGGTTCTGGTCCAGTAAATTTTACCGTCCTGCGGTCCTGTCTCGCTTTGGATTCTCAGGTTTAAAATGTTTGGGATCACCGATATAAAGTCCATGGCATGCGATCGTTTAAAATCATATTCGTCACCTTCAACATACCCATCAATGGCATTGAATATAAATTGAATCATGTCTCCATTTGCATAGTTCAGAATCATTTTATCGGCTGGGGCCGAACTAAATGTCCAGTAATCAAAATTGGTGGAACTTTGAGTCAGGGTTCCTGTCGTAGTTTTATATCCTGTAATATCTGAAGCATACCATACTGCATCTACGGATAATGATATCAGATCTTTAGACTGATTGATGACATCCTCAGAGCCGTGAAAAAGTTGTTTTAAAATATCTGCATCCGATTGGGAATAACTGATACACGGGTAAAGAAAAAATAAAAGGAGGAACTGGTAAAGCGGAGTCTTCATTGACGCAAGTATTAAGATTACCATACAAATCTTATCCAACCGTAATTCCTGAAGTGGAATATTCAAATAATAACGGATCAGCCTATGCGCTGAACGGTATCAAACAAATAAAGTTAAGGAGAATTTTCAAATATAACATGCAGGGATTGATATTTGAATAACAATTTTTACATCTTAATCTTAAACCTGTATACGCCCGATATTATTTTATATGTCCATATTTGAAATTCCTGAATCTTACCTTTCCGTTTCCTATGGAACACAATCCGATACGCATGCTCATAAAGCCACCTAGAACATTATGGTGAAAAGCTGAAACTTCAAGCGAGTTTTCTGTCTTATTCCATGATTTCCCGTCTGTGCTGTAATACATATCCACAATATTATCCACATTTTTTATCCTGAGAAAGACATGTCTGTTCACGACATTTTTTTCTGTTTCAAACTGCCAGCCTCTGATATTGGTAAGAATATTTTTAGAATCAGCAAGAATTCCCGAATAAGCATTTTTGTTATAGAAGACAACCAACCCGGCTATGGCATCATTTTCAATAACAATTTCTACCTCTGCGGTATAAGAGTGGTCTGATGGCATACAAAGCAGAGGAGAGCACTCCGGAATAGAGTTCCCTTTTCCATTAATTATTATGCCGTTATCAAAGCTGAACCTTGAAGCATCATATTCCCCGAAAAACTTCCAGTGCGGTTTAAGTTTCTTTTCACTAAAATCATCGTTTAAAGTAAATGGTGTTGTGGGCTGATGAATTACATCCTTTTTAACGGGACTTTCAAGGCTGATATTATCAGGTATTCTGTACCAGCCATCCGACGTCCATTCTATTGGTAACAGCAATGTTTGACGGCCCATGTTGTAATGCTCATGCTCATAGCCGTGAAAAACAATCCACCATTTACCTTCGGCATCTTCAAATACTGTACCGTGGCCCACCGAACCCCATTTTTCATCTTTGGTTTGGGCTCTAAGCACCGGATTATACGGGGAGTTTTCCCAGGGACCCAAAGGTGATTCTGAACGGGCCGATATCACCATGTGTCCGGTTGGAGGACCTGCCGTTCCGCCTTCTGCAACCGTCAGATAATAGTACTTTCCGTGTTTAACCAGTTTGGGTCCTTCCATACAAAAACATTCCACAGACCAATCCCTTGGTATTTCCCAGCCATCATAACTGTGCTTAATTTCTCCTGAAATTGACATGCCGTCTTTGCTTAATGGTACATAACTGCCACTGCTGAAATAGAGATAGCGGTTTCCTTCCCTGTCTGTTATATGGCCCGGATCAATCATGCTTACATCCAGTTCTACCGGGTCACTCCACGGACCTGTAATGTTATCGGCAGATACAACATAATTTGTACCACTTGCCGGGAAATAAATGTAATATTTCCCTTCATATTTAACGAGGTCGGGTGCCCAAACGGAACCAACATATTTAAACAGGGCATTGGCCACCGGTGTCCAGTTTATTAAATCGGTGGAATGCCATATTAACAATCCCGGGTAATATTCAAAAGACGAATGGACCATATAGTAGTCTTTTCCGTCGACCAGGATACCCGGATCAGGATAATCACCTGAAAAAACGGGGTTCTGAAACGCATTTTTTGTTAATTCATTCTTTTGATACTGTGCATTTAGAACCGAAGTAAGAGAAATGAACAGGAGATATAAAATTACTTTCTGTTGCATTATAGTTGTATTAGGTTGATTAGATATACATCATTCTCCCGAAGCGGGAATTCATGTTTGAACTTTCCGGTCGCATCAATGGTCGTCAACACAGAAAGTTCTGCTTCGCCATTACTTTCCTGTTTGAGAAACTCTACCTGTTTTTTTGTCAGCTGATCCGGTTTATCAAGTTGGCAGTACAGGGTATACGGATCGTTATGCATGTAGCCGGTTCGGTACACTTCAAGCCTGTATCTGCCTTCCGGAATGCCGGATAAATCTACAGTCACTGTTCCTTTGTCTTTTGCCGGCAAATCTTTAATGTAATAGTCCTGGTTATTGACAGAATCAGGCAAAGTGTAGGTATAATCCCAGAACAGAACCTGATATGTATTATCATCATTTTTACATATCCAGGAGGCCTTATCATCATTCTGAAGCTCTGTACTTCCAAGCTTATTCATAAAGGCATAAGCATGATATGCCGGCTTTTTAATACCCTGGGTATTCATCAATCCAAAGCCACCATGAAAAGGCGTAAATCGGGGACCGGCCTCTTCAAAAATATCGGTAAAAACCCAGTAAGACATGGATGTTGCCGCATCAGCGGATTGCTTTATTCTATCCAGTATATATGCCGCTTCGTGATAGCTGTCGTGTAAAGGATCCGCAGGGGTGTAAGATGAACTCCATTCCGTATAATGCAATTCCAGGTCAGGCATTTTAGACGCTGCGATCTCTTTTCGGGACTGAATAACGTCCTGGCTCACGCTCCGGTCATTTTGACTCAGTCTGGTTCCTCTTCCTCCGAATTCATCCAGAAATCCTGCATCCACGCCATATGAATGGGTACTGATAAAATCCAGCGGAACACTGTTTTTGTAACAGTATGCGATCATTTCCTGTTCCCATGCTGCACCAGCAGTTGCAGGGCCACCCACCTTATAATCCGGGTTTACACTTTTAACAGCATTGGCTGCATAGGTATACAGTTTAAAATAGTCTTCCTGTGATCCGGTCCAGAATCCGGGTGTCAGGTTAGGCTCATTCCATACTTCAAAATACCAGGTATTTACTTCATCCGATCCGTAACGTTCGGTCCAGTGCAACACCAGGTTTCGAATCAGATCGCCCCATTTGTTATAGTCTTTCGGAGGTGTGACATTACCTTTCCACCAGAAAATGGTTTCCCTTCCACTAGCCAGTGCAGAAGGCATAAAGCCCAGTTCAACAAAGGGCTTCATTCCAATGTCAAGAATATAATCATACAGTACATCGATGTACTGAAAATTATATACAGGATTTCCCTGCCTGTCTTCTTTATATACAGCCATGTCGTCTGTTAACAGACCATGCATTCTGATATATCTGAAATCGCAGTCCTGTTTTACAGTTTTCAGTTGTTGCTGCCAGTCAGCCCTTAAACCTTCGTTTGCTCTGCCGGCACCGATACATTCCTTGAACATTTGATTCATCGGACCCTTCTCATGCTCAACATCAGCTGAAATAGTTCGGTTATTGGTTCCGTTCTGTGCCGTAAGAATTTCAAATGAAGAGATCAGAAGAAGACATGTATAAAGAAAAAATACTTTCATCGGGATTTCAGTTTCACGTTTGGTTAATCGATTTTTATTTTCAGTTTTTGCGCAATATTATCGGATGCATTACCCACATAAACAATGTAATTACCTTTTTCAAGGGACCAGTCAGCTGCTGATTCGTTGTAGTATGCCAGATCGTTGACGTTTAATTCCACCAATACCTGTTCCGACTTGCCGGCTTTCACGTATACCTTTTTAAATCCTTTCAGCTCTTTTAACGCCCGCGTCACTTCAGATCCGGGCTTTCCGATATAAACCTGAATAACTTCAGCGCCATCTCTGGAACCTGAGTTTTTGACTTCACAGCTTACCCGGATCTTATCATCCGCAGAATACGTTTTTTTGTCCGTTTTAATATTATTCAGATCAAAGCCGGTATAAGACAAGCCGTATCCAAAGGCAAATTGTGGTTTTATCTTTTTTGTATCATGCCAGCGGTAACCTACCAGTATACCTTCTTCATAAACCACATCAATGTTATTGCCGGGATAGGAGAGTTTCCCGAAATGATGGGCCGCATTGTCCACAAGTTTAACGGGGAATGTGAACGGCAGTTTCCCTGACGGATTCACGTCACCGCTGATCACTTCTGCAATGGCATTACCGGCTTCACTGCCCAGGTACCAGCTTTGCAGTACAGCTTTTACCTTGTTGAGCCATGGCATGGCAACCGCATTGCCACTGACCAGTACCAACCCTATGTTCGGATTCACTTTTGAAATTTCAGTAATCAAATCTTCCTGTCCGAATTGCAGACCAAAGGTCAAACGGTCGCCACCTTCACAATCCTGGTGATGGTTCTTGTTCAACCCTCCTATGAAAAGCACCATATCGGCAGATGCTGCAGCTTTTACAGCAGCTTTGAACAGAGAATCTGCATCCAGTTTAGAAGGTATTACCCTGCCATAAGCAGATGGACCTGAAGCATAACCCATGGCATGGATGATGGTTGCATTTTTAAAGCGGTTTTTAATGCCCTGAAGAGGAGAAATTTCATATTGCGCTTTCAGTTCGGATGAACCGCCACCAATGGTTATGGATTTGGTGGCATTTTCTCCGATTACGGCAATGGTCATGGTTGTTTTCGGATCAATTGGAAAGAAGCTGTCCGTATTTTTCAGCAAGACTATACCATCAGTCGCAATTTTACGTGCCGCATCCTGATGCGCTTTGGTATTCTTATTGCCAGCAGGTCGGGTTGGGTTCATATTGGTGCGAAGCATCAGACGGAGGATACGCTTTACTTTATCGTCCACAACCGATTCATCGATTTTCCCTTCCTTCAGTAATGCATAAAACGGAGAGGCCAGGTAATAGTGATTGTAGGCATATTCTTCGCTGTCTGTCATCCCGTTTGTCATGGTTCCCATTTCCATATCAAGGCCGTATAATGCGGACTCCATGGTGTTATGGGCACCGCTCCAGTCCGAAACGACTACGCCATCAAATCCCCAGTCTGTCTTCAGTATTTTGTTTAACAGGATTTCATTATGGCAGCAATGTTGTTCATTATATTTGTTATATGCGCCCATCAGTGCCCAGGCTCTACCTTTGGTCACAGCGGCCTTAAAAGCGGGCAGATAAATTTCATGCAAGGCACGTTCGCTGACCTTCACATTGATGTGTCCGCGCCACTCTTCCTGGTTGTTGAGTGCATAATGTTTCACACAGGCAGCAACACCACTTTTCTGAACGCCCTGAATATAAGGCACTACCATGGTGGAAGCCAGAAACGGATCTTCGCCCATGTATTCAAAATTGCGGCCATTCATTGGTGTACGGTAGATATTCACGCCGGGTCCCAGCAGCACATCCTTTTTGCGGTAGCGTGCTTCTTCGCCAACAGCAAATCCGTATTCTCCCGAAAGCTCAGGATTAAAAGTTGCCGCAAGACAGGTTAAAGCAGGGAATGCAGTGATGGAGTCGTTGGTCCATCCTGCATATCCCCAATCGTCCCAGTTGATCTCTGCCCTCACACCATGAGGACCATCCGACATCCAGACTTCAGGGATACCCAGCCGTTCCACTCCGGGTGTACTGAATTTGGATTGTGCGTGGCACATAGCCACCTTTTCTTTCAGGGTAAGTTTTGACAGGATCGATTCAATCTCTTTGTCCATTTCTGCATTGCTCTGAGCATGCATTACTCCGGTAAAAACCGAAACTGCCAGGATTAAAAACAAGGTTCTGTTCATCGTTATATTATTTAATTTCATGTAATGTTTTCGCAAATTGGTTCTCTAACAATTCTGATCAATCATTGTGAATATTAAGAATAAGTGTTTTTCAATTCTACATTTTTTGAGTAAACGAGGCTTTCCAAAAAGACAAATAAAACATTTTGAACTTATAAATTGTAAGCAATCTTTCTTTTACCCCTCCAAACCTCTCCGTCATCTGACGGAAGGCTTTAAGTTCCATTCAGGGGATTTAGGGGTAATTTAGTAAAAACTACTTACAATCCGTAAGTAAAGATAATTCTGATATTACTTTTTGGACAGCCTCTAGAGAAAAATCCATTCATCATTTACTTTAACCTCACATTTACCGGTTCACCCGCATAAGTCACTTTTTTTATGTCAGGATTCATTGCATATAACTCAACACTATTCTGTTCTGTAATTATAACCACATTAAATGTTCTTTCTTTCAGCATACCAATGAAGCTGCCCTTACGGGCTCCAATGGTGAGCAGACCTTCATCATCATTCCAAGAAACCGGGATGACCGAATATGCACCATTTTCGTAATTATAGTTGGTTCCTTCATCTTCGTACAAATCAAATGTGGCATTATCTCCGGCATATACATACAGGGTTATGGGATCTGCCGGCTTTTGACCGGTATATTCGATCTCCGGTCCGAACGGAATTATTGAACCGGCTTTGACATAAAGCGGCATCCGTTCATATGGTGCTGCTGCCTCTATCTGACGTCCACCCTTTTCAAATTTACCATTATACAGGTTGTACCAGCCTTTTGATTCGGGCAGGTAAACGGTTCTCGATCTTGCCTTGTACTGATAAACCGGAGCTACTAACAGTGAAGGACCAAACATATACTGATCCCCGATATTGTAAACAGCGCTGTCTTCCGCAAAATCCATGGCCAGGCCACGCATAAGGGTATAATCTTTCAGGTAGGTCCAGCCGGTCATACTGTAAATATAAGGCATGAGCCTGTAACGCAGTTTATCGTAGTACAACATGGACTGATAGGCAGGATGGTCTTCCGGAGCCAGGTTGAACATTTCACGATACGGGAACTGCCCGTGAACCCTGAAGAGCGGTACAAAAGCCCCAAACTGGAACCATCGTGTATTCAGTTCTCTCCATTCGTCCATATCTTCACTCCCTTCCCTGGCTCTTTCAAATCGTTTTTGAACCGAAAAACCTCCAATGTCCATCGTCCAGTATGGCAATCCTGCCATGGCAAAATTAATACCGGCAGGTATCTGTGCTTTCATATCTTCCCAGCAGGTTCCGATGTCACCACTCCAGGTCGCAGCACCATAACGCTGAATTCCCGCAAATCCGGAACGGGTCAGAATAAATATTCTGTTGTTATTTCCAAGTGATCTCTGTCCTTCATAAATACCTTTGGCATTCATCAGTGCATAGGCGTTGAAATATTGGGTTGACGGTCCCAAGGCAGTAGGGTTCATCAGTTTTTTACGGTAAGCAATACTTGCATTGGACTGTATATCAGGTTCTGTGGCATCCAGCCACCAGGCATCAAAGCCTTTGGAATAAAGTTTTGTTTTTATCTGATCCCAGAAAAGTTGTCTTGCATCCGGATTATAGGCGTCATAAAATGAACCGATATAGCCGGGTGGTATCCAGTCGCGAATGCTGTCCTTAACCGCCTGCCTGTACATCCAGCCCTGTTCATCAAAAGCTTTAAAATGGTCAGTGTTGATGTAAAATTTTGGCCAAACCGAGATCATGATGCGGGCATGCATGTCATGAACGGCTTTATTCATGCCTGCTGCATCAGGAAAACGCTTCAGATCAAAATCGTGGCTCCCCCATTGGTCAACAGGCCAGTATGACCAGTCCTGCACAATATTATCGATTGGAATATGCTTTTCTCTAAACGTTTTTAAGGTATTCAGCAGTTTATCCTGTGTTTTGTACCGTTCACGGCTTTGCCAGAATCCCATGGCCCATTTCGGCATAACCTGTGCTTTCCCGGTTATCTTACGGTAACCACTGATAACATCATCGATAGATTCTCCGGTGATGACATAGTAACGGATATTCTTACCCATCTCAGAGTAAAATGAGATGTTGTTTTGTTGTTCCGGATCAACAGGAGAGAGAACTTTAAGTCCGATATAGGATACACCACCATCAGGAATCCATTCCAGTTTAATATGGTGTTTTTCTCCTTTTTTCATGTTCACGTTAAACTTGGCAACAGAAGGATTCCATGAGGTCCGCCATTTGTCAAACTGCAGTTCACCGTCAATCCACAATCTGGTGTACCCTGCATAGTAACAGAGAAAGCGGTAGATCCCGTTCTCAGTGGCTTCCATGTCACCTTCCCAGGTAATCTCAGCCCTGTTGAATTTAAAATTTTCAGGAAAGTCAGTAATCGTTTCCAGATTTTCATAATCAATGGTTGATTCTGTACGTGTGGTGAAAACATGATCAGTATTCCTGTCATCGATGTATGTGGCAGTAAGTCCTCCCTTTTTGCCTTCTTTATTATAAAGGGTTAAGCTGTTGATATTGTCATAGGGTCTAGAATCACCAAACCGGGTTAGTGAATAATTATCCCACAGTATGCCATAGTTTTCGGTAGAAACGATAAACGGAACGGATACCTTGGTATTATACTGGAACAGTTCCTCGTTTTTCCCTTTGTAATTGATTTCATCTGCCTGATGTTGCCCGAGACCGTATAAGGCCTCATCTTTTGGAGTAATGAATTGTTGTTGAAGGCTAAAAGCATCCACTCCGTCTACCGTTACCGGCTCAAAAAGTCTGCCTCCATTTTCAGGTTCATAAATAACAGGAGAACCATCCGGTTTAAAATAACTGATTTCGCCGGTTTGTTTGGAAACTTTTACCAGTAATTTGGATGTGGCCAGCTCAACACCAGAGTCGTTTTCAGTGGTTTTAAAGGATACCTGATCAGGAGCAGGAACCTCAATGAGACTTTTTGTATCATCAAATCCCTTACTGGCAGAAGCTTCCACTTTTACAACAGAATTGGTTAAAAAAGTGATCCTTACAGCTTTGGTCTGAGATTTTTTTTGAGGATAGGTAATAACACTGTTTTTTTCTGTTACCACAGATGGTTGTTTACATGCTGTAATTAAGCAGATAAGCAAAATGGGATATAGTATCTTCATAGTCATTTTGTTAAACTCACGCACTGAATGAAAGTGGTGATACCCGTTAGTTTACCAGGCTATAAAGATAATTATTTGTTTTTACGGCTTTGGGTCAATCGTTTAAAAATAGTTTTATTGGTTTCCAGCGGAATGACACCTTCATTCACGGTTTTAAGTTCTTCTATGGTGTAAAAGGCGTTTGGGTTGTGTTCATTGATAATATTTATAACCCTGGGCAGTTGTTTTCTTTTAACGATGGTGAGAATAATATTCACTGGACCTTTCCCTCCTTTGGCATCAAGGTAAGTTACACCAAATTTTTCATTTTTCAGGTTCTCTATGAGTTTTGTTGTATCTTTTTTAGGTATGATCCGAACCAGAACCGTTCCGAGGGAAAGTCTTTCTTCCAGCAGCATCCCGATGTAATTTCCTGTTGCAAATCCACCACCGTAAGCAAGATAGCACCACACATTATTGAGGTGTTGCATTATTTGCCCCATTGCCAGTAACCAGATAATTACTTCAAAAAAGCCCAACATAGGGCCAATAGCCTTAAATCCCTTGGAAACAAAAATAATGCGTAGCGTTCCAATACTTTGATCAGCTATGCGTGCTAAAAAAATCAATAGTGGAATTAATATGTACGTATACATAAACGAATCTGTCGAAATCAGATCAGACATAATCGATATATTTTGTTTCCCGAAGGCGGTTATTGCTTAATGCAAAGTTACTTTTTGCGCATGAAAACGCGAATTGGAACGCCTGAAAAATCCCAGTTTTTTCTGATTTGGTTTTCAAGGTATCGCCGGTATGGTTCTTTGACATACTGTGGCAGGTTACAGAAAAACGCAAATGAAGGCGTGGTTGAAGGCAGCTGGGTCACAAATTTAATTTTGATGAATTTACCTTTTACGGCCGGCGGATGGTAATTTTCGATGGCTTCCAGCATTACCTCATTCAATTTCGAGGTAGGAACTTTTCTGGTTTTATTTTCATACACCTTCATGGCCATTTCAAGCACCTTTAAAATCCTTTGTTTATCAGGAACCGATGTAAACAGTATAGGGAAATCTGTAAACGGGGCAAAGCGTTCGCGAACATCCCGTTCAAATTCTTTAGCCGTATGTGTATCTTTTTCAATCAGATCCCATTTGTTAACACAAACGACAACACCTTTCCGGTTCTTGTTTATGATGCTGTAAATGTTCATGTCCTGTGCTTCGACTCCACGAGTGGCGTCAAGCATTAATACACAAACATCGGAGTATTCAATGGAGCGTATGGTACGCAGAACAGAATAAAATTCAAGATCTTCACTGACCTTTCCTTTTTTACGCAGACCGGCAGTGTCGATCAGAATAAAATCGTGTCCGAACTTATTGAACCGGGTATTGATAGAATCGCGTGTTGTTCCTGCCACTTCAGTTACAATATTGCGTTCTTCGCCAATAAAGGCATTAATAATAGATGACTTGCCCACATTCGGTCTTCCAACCACGGCAATTCTGGGGAGTTCTTCCTCTACTTCAGTTGTGTCTTCGGTAAGATTTGCTGCTATTTCATCCATCAGTTCTCCAGTTCCTGAGCCGTTCATGGAAGATATCATAAAGTAGTCGCCCAGTCCGAGGTTGTAAAATTCATAAGCATCGTTGATAAGCATATTGTTATCAACTTTATTGACCACAAGAATTACTTTTTTCTCCGTTTTTCTCAGAATTTCTGCTACCGCTGAATCCATATCGGTGATGCCGGTGGTTACATCAACCAGCATAATAATTACATCCGCTTCGGCTATTGCAATAAGGACCTGTTTTCGTATCTGTTCCTCAAACACATCGTCCGAATTTACCACATAACCTCCGGTATCCACCACAGAAAAATCTTTTCCGTTCCATAACGACTTTCCGTAATGGCGGTCACGGGTCACTCCGGCCGTCTCATCAACGATAGCCCTTTTAGACTCGGTTAAACGATTAAACAGTGTCGATTTGCCAACATTTGGTCTCCCTACAATAGCTACAATACTCATGTCAAAATTTTTGCAAAAGTAATTAAAACAACAGAATTACATTCTTTTAAATAGTAAAAGTCTTTTCTATCTAAGTTTAATTCTCTTAGCGAATTAACTTTTATGAATATTTATCATACACACCAGGAGTGTAATTTACAGATGTTCTTCCAGCGGATCATTTCCATTCCACGATCCAAGGGTTTTAAATGGTGTGAAATTGGCAAACAGATCTTCTCTGAACCAGTCGCGTTGCCTCGTCATTTGGACTGCCTTCATGTGCTGTCCATTTTTGTACGCGAACTGTGCCATATGTGATCGGTCTCTCCATAAACTGAATGTAACCTGCATAAATAAAGGATACTCCCCGATTCCGATAGAAAAGATTAATCCCCGACTTTGTCTTAAATTACGTCGGACAGCAGGGACTTTAGTCCAGAAACGCGGTACATGATTCCATTTAATAGTGGCACGCGTTATAACAGCAATTATTCCAGCTTTGGTTTCACTAAAGTCGGTAAAAGGTGTTTGCTTCGACCAGGAACCTCTGGAATTTGCAGCATGCATAAATATTGTCCAGGCATTTTTTGAATGTGACTTTAATTGCTGAAACAGGTCCGAATGATTGAAAAATGTATCAGCAAATGTTTCATTATCCCACACGCACAAAATTGCAAATGTTGTAAAATCAGGAATGACCGAGAATCCTCCCTTGCTGCCGCTTCCCATTAGCTTAAAGAACCGTAATCCTTTGGTTTGTTCCAGGGCAGGTTTGGCTAACTGCATTTGAGGAAGCATCCAGAAAATCTCTTTCCCTTTAAATTTTAATATGGTAAGTGTTGTAACCTGCATGTGATCCGTAAGGATTATTACAAAAACAACAGCAGAAGAATAAAATAGTTTTACATAAAAAACAGTGCAACACCACCAACAGAAATAATTGCTCCTGCAATTTCTGCGATGTGCACCTTTTCTTTGTTAATAAGAATAGCAGGCGGAATAATTAATACGGGAACAATGGCCATTATGGTGGCGGCTATACCTGCATTGGTGTTCTGAACAGCTAAAAGCGAAAAAGCAACACCCAGAAATGGTCCGGTAAATGATCCTAAAGCCATACGTTTAACGGCCGGGATATTCAGCAATCCTGCTCTGACATTTTTCCATCTTCGCATTACCGTAACAACTATAATAAAACCTGCAATTCCCGCAATGATGCGTATTTGTGTGGCCGCAAAAGCATCATAACTTCCCATTCCTTTTTTGCTGAGCACCAGTCCGGTTGCCTGACCTAAAGCACCACCAAAGGCAAAAAGTAATCCCAACATTGTTTTGGAGAACCGCTCTTTTTTCAATGTCTCGTTGGCTTTTTTTTGGTTGACCCGCTTGCGTACGAGCATAACAATAACAATCCCGGTAATGGTCAAACCCATCGCGAGAAAATCTTTTACTGTCAGCACCTCGCCGAGTGTAATCCAGGCAATGATAGCTGTGATAAGTGGTACCAGCGACATGACAAGCATGGATATGCGGGCACCAATCAGGATAAAGGCCTGAAAAAGCATTAGATCACCCAGGACAAAGCCTATAATCCCCGACAAAAAAAGCCAGAACCATTGGTAAGAAGTTGCATCGACCGGTAACAGAAAGCCACGGCTGATAAGGCTGTAAATACTCAGATAGATAAAGCCCATAAAAAGCCTTATCAGGTTCAGAGAAAGAGCTCCGACCCGTTTACCTGCTGCCTCAAACGCCAGTGCTGTAACCGTCCAGAAAAGGGCAGTCAAAACAGAGGCAACTTCACCAAAATGGGTTTGAAACATGTCCGAAAATTTTCGCTAAGATAGAAAATGGTTTACACTATAACGATAGTGTAAGTGAATTAGCAAAAATATTCAGAACGTGTTATGCCCTGGTGCTGATCAAGCTGTTTGTATCTCCAAAAGCATTGGAAATGAAACCTTCTGCTTCAGAGTCGTTAATCCATGATGAATTATTGACCAGATAGCGGAACTCGATTTCCTGGTCAACCGGTAATTCAACAGTTGCGGTAAAATCACCGTTCTTCAATTGTTTCATTGGCTCAGCACCTTTATCCCAGTTATTGAATGATCCAAGGATCTTCACATCACTGGCACTTTCAACTTCAGATTTAGATAACCGGAATGCAACTTTACATACCGGTTTTGATTTTAAAAATGTTTTTTTAAAACTCATGACAAATATCTTTAGAATTAATAGATGAGATTTCTTTTTGGAAACAGAATGAATCCAATTAATCAGGTTGCGGTGCTGCAAAATTAAGATTTAATACAAAAATGACATAATAATTGTAAAAACATTCTGCTGATGTATAAGTCAGGATATTTCTGTTTCGCTTATTCAGGCACTTGAGGGTAAATGATAATTATTAAAAAAATATTAAAAGTGATATGCCAAAAAGGCATTTCGGATGAATTGGCATTTGATTTGAAGCAATTCTGACATTAAATTTAAAAGTTATGATGTCGTATATTTTATTGATCATTATTATTATGATTCCCGGTCTGATCGTACAGAGTACGCTCAAACAAAAGTTTAAAAAATATTCCAAAGTTGGAATCAACGGGATGACCGGTAGGGATATCGCAGAAAAGATGTTACATGACCATGGTATTTATGATGTGCGTATTACATCTGTAAACGGGCAGTTAACAGACCATTATAACCCTGCAAATAAAACTGTGAATCTGAGTCAGGATGTATATAATGGGAGCAGTGTTGCGGCAGCAGCAGTTGCTGCACACGAGTGCGGGCATGCCGTGCAACATGCCAGATCGTATGCATGGCTGAATATGCGTTCTGCCCTGGTTCCATTTGTAAGTTTGGCTTCCAACTGGGTTCAATGGGTAATCATTGCAGGGATTATAATGATTAACACCTTTCCGCAGATTTTTATGGTAGGGATCATTTTATTTGCGGTTACCACATTGTTTTCATTCATTACCTTACCGGTAGAAATGGATGCCAGCCGGAGAGCAATAGCATGGTTAGGACAATCCGGCATAACCACATCTCAGAACAATGCCATGGCTAAGGATGCACTGAAATGGGCAGGAAGAACTTACGTTGTGGCTGCTTTAGGTTCTTTGGTTACGCTGCTTTATTATATTATGATAGCCAGAAGCAGGTAAAGGAAATTACAAAATTTGGAAAAGCATTCCTCTTTAGGGATGCTTTTTTTGTGGTATTAACTTCACATCAGTTTCATTCATCTTTAATTTGGTTGCAATAAAAGCGTAATACGCAGGCTATAGTTTTGTGATCAAAAGGTTATGTCTTTCCTCAATATCAACATAATACCTTCCCAAAGTGAGAAGTTGCAGTTCTGTAACTTCTCTTTTTTATGTCATACACTTAAAACAATAGAAGATGAGTAAAAAGGATATGATTTCAGGTAAGAAAAATCTGTTGATTCCCACAAGTGGCTATTATAAATCCTACATTGCAGATATCTCTGTATGTGGGTATGAAAAAATTCTTGTTGCAGGCTATGAAGCTGAAAAACTGGTAAAGCATCTCCATAAAAAATGCTTAACAGGTAAAATTACGCTTAGTGGGTTATCGGATGAAGAAACCAAAGCCGCATCAAAAAAATACGTTTTAAAAAAACGTATTGATGTAAGCTCCGAAAGCATGAAGGCAATGTTGAATTCAGGCAGGATATTTGATATTATCATTCTGCATTTGAACTACAATGACCTTGACATAGAACCGGACCTGAAGATTCTTAGGCAGTTACTGAATCATACCGGGACATTGTTTGTACGGGAGCGTACTCTGAGCTTTGATTTGGAAGATATGGAGGCTGCTGTTGAAAATGAAGACCTTTCGCTGATAAAGTCGTTGCAGACAAACACAAATCTGTTTGGTGATGTTTACGATTTAAAAATCCGACATAAATAATTGGTTCATAAGAAGATATTGTGTGGTGTAAACATTTGAAAGTTTAAAGGTTAAATGTTCAGTTTCATATTAATATCTTTTATAATACTGTTTTTATGAGAATAATTTGCACTTCACCTTATTGTATTATTTTTTTCAATTATCACTTACGGCCAGAGGTAGGTTAGAGGTATTGTTGTAGATAAGGATACAAAAGAAACCCTGATTGGTGCCACAGTTGTAATTAAGGGTACAACAACAGGCACGGTTACTAACTCCTAACCCTGCATCAGATGTGTTGAATATTACAGGAACAACAGCAAAACAGGTTGACGTTGTAAATATTCTGGGTTCAGTTGTGAAAACACTTGATGTTTCAAACAATCAAATCAATGTTTCTTCACTGGATAACGGTGTTTATCTATTGTCTGTTGATTCAAACGTGGTACGTTTTGTGAAAAAATAAAATATAAGATTAAAGCTGAAGGAAAGAGGTTGTCGTTATGATAGCCTCTTTTTTGTATAACATAATTCTTACACTGGTTGGTTTTGTAATAATAATCCCAACTCCGGTTCAGTATAGAGGAGATGTTGTAATAAAAGAACTTGATTCAGATTACAGGTCCGGATAAAGGCTGAAATGAGGCTTCTTTAAGAAATGGAAGGATGAGGGATTTTAAGAGTTCGAATGAACTGGCACCATAGACAGCCAGACCGTCCATGATCTGTTCTTCTGTCATCATAAAGCGTTCACCGGTCAACTCATCCCTGCATTTATCCACTATAGATTTTAACGCAGACTCATCCATCTCAAGGTGACACTGAAATGCAATAACATTTTTGTTGTATGTAAAAATCTGATTTTCACATGCTGCCGAAGATGCAAGCAATTCGGCACCCACAGGAAGGTCGTAGGTTTCACCATGCCAGTGAAAGACAAAATGCAGATCGTTGTTATTCAAACGTACAGGATACCAGCCAATCTCTTTTTCTTCTCCCAGGAAAACCGGCTCACCCAATGTGCTGGCTATAAGCTGTGCACCCAGACAAATACCGATAACCTTTTTACCTGCATTGATAGCACTGCTAATAAATTGTTTTTCGGCCTCTAGCCAGGGGAAGTCTTCTGTATCGTTAACGCTCATCGGACCACCCATAATAAGGAATAAATCATAATCCTTTATAGAAGGGAGTGAGTCTTTCCAAATGTTGCAATACGTTATGGTATAGTTTAAAGATTCAAAAATCTTTAAAAACCTTCCCGGACCTTCGAATTCAACATGTTTTAAAATTAGCACTTTCTTCATACACGTTTTATTTCGCCACAAAACAGTTAAAGTGTAAATACCCCTGAAGCTTCCAGTCGTGATGTCAGTTGTATATTGTACCTGGCATTTAATTCAGAAAATGTATTAACAGCTAACTCCGGTGTATTGTTCTCCTGAGACAAATGGGATAACAATACATGATTCAGATTAGTCCCTGCATGCTCTTTTAAAAGTGTCAGAGCCTGAATATTGCTCAGATGTCCGTTTGATGAAGCCACCCTTTGTTTCAAATAGTAGGGGTATGGTCCGTTCCACAGCATATCTTCATCATAATTTGTCTCCAGGAACATCGCATCACATTGTTTAAAATGTGATATCATATTTTCGCAGGGTTCGCCAATGTCGGTAAATACCCCAACCTGTTTGCCATTAATTTCAATCCTGAAGCTACAAGGTTCAATGGCATCGTGATTTTTAATGAACGGATGAACCGTAACGGATCCAATAGTTACCGGCTGATCCGGTTCAAAAAAAGCATACTTACCGGGACGGTTGGGGTTCCACGAAGATTCATATGTTTTTTTTGTCAGATAAACGGGAATATCCAAAACTTTTGAAAGAACTTTAACACCCCTCATATGATCGGCGTGTTCGTGCGATATAAAAATGGCCCTGACTTTATGTTTATCCAACCCCATTGCTTCCATTCTCAGCAAAACCTGTTTACGGCTTATCCCTACATCTATCAAGACAGCATCGGAACCATTTCCAACGTAATAACAATTTCCATTGCTGCCTGAAGCAATCGCACAAATCTCAACCATTAATCTCTCTCTTTAAAATATCTTCTACCATTGAAGCAGCTTCGCGGACAAATTTATCACAAAAATGTTTAGTGTCATCATTTTGTTTGGGTTCGATTAAAATTTTGCACTGGGTTGATCCAAACTTTTCTTCGAACATTTGCATTAGTTCTTTCGACTGTTCGTAGGTCAGTTCTTTCGATTTTCCTTCCCCTGTTCCTGCAAGTCCCAGTGCCATAATAGCCCCGGTTATTGCACCACAGGTTAATCTCGACATGGCAATTCCACCTCCGAACCCTGATGCAATTTGTATACATTGTGATTGACTTAATCCTTTCTCAGTTCCAAAAGGAACCAGGACAGATTGCGCACAGTTATTATCGCCATAAAATACAGCAACGGCATATTCCGATTTTGATTGTGGTTTCATAGTGGTTAATATTTTGCTGCAATTTATTACAAATTTCTGCAACAAAAAAGGAGATCCGAAGACCTCCTTTCAACAAAATGTATAATCAAACTACTCTGCCAATCCTTCCTGGGACAGCAGAGTCCATCCTTCTATCCAGTTATCTTCCGGTCCGAAAGCACCTTTGTAATCCACCCAGTCGTACCAATCGGAGGAATAGGAGTCCAGGTTTGTTTCCGGAAGAGAATCAGAGGTTACCTTGAACGATGATCCGCTGTAACCAATACCATAATTCTCAATTTCATTCCCTTGGGAGATAATATCCAGAATAAACACATCGCTCTTATCAGGAATTTCATTGAATGACTGATCCACAACTTCCCCAAGGGATTCAAATGTGTTACTGGCCACGTCATAAAATATATTTTTCTTAAATGCCAGATCACCTGTCTCCAGTCTTTCGTAACTCGAAGCATCTCCTACATACTCCACGGTGATCCCAAGGTCCTGATTCACAAAAATGGAATTGGAATAGACACCACCACCGTTATCCTGAAATGTGATCAGATTATGGATAAGCGATTGCCCGCTTCCAATAAATGTGGCATTATAAATTTGCGGTATGGTGTAAGGTATCCCGTCTTCAGGCGTTACTCCACCATCGTGTTCAGCCAAACAATCGCCAACCTGCTCACCTTGTATGGCCAGCAAAAACTGGCATCTGCCGTGATAACCCAGGTCGAAGTCAAATGCATCGTCACCACAAAATGCTACGGCAATATTTTTCAGGTTCACCGATCCACCAAAAAGTTCTATCCCGTCATCTTTATTTGATATGATTTCAATGTGACTGATTTTTGTTCCTTTACCTACGCCGCCCAATGTCAGGCCATTAATTTCGTTATCCGTTCCAATATCTGTACCTCCGTGGCGAATGGAAACATATTCAAGAATCCCGGAATTGTCGGCTTCATTATCTCCACCATATACGCCACGGGGTTCTGATAATGGAATTCCTTCAATATATGCTTCACCAGAAGTAGTGTTTACCGGTGCATTGCCAAGAATGATAACACCACCCCATAAACCTCTGGTATATACATCAATTGACCCCTTCAGGTCATCACCGTCACACGTGAATATAATGGGTTCTTCTTTTGTTCCCTGGGCAAATATTTTTCCCCCACGAGCGACAATCAGGGCACTGGCATTCACCCCTTGTCCGGTCTTTGCCCTTATCACAGTCCCTTTTTCAATTATCAGGGTCTGACCCGGATTTACAAACACAAATCCGTCCAGCAAATATTCCTTGTCACTTGTCCATGTTGTTGTTCCCACACCACCTGCATTGGCTGCTACTACCTGAAGTTCATCTTCCGTTAGTTCATAATCACTTTTCCGGCAGGAAGATAAGACCATCAGGACAGCTATTAGATATAAAACTGTATTTTTCATGCTGACCTGATTTAAAAGTTAATTTCGAGATTCAGATAAATGGCTGAAGCGTAGTCCAGGTTTTTAGCGTAAGGCATCCAGTCCTGGTAATTTAACGATGCCCTCATGTGTTTGTTTACGCTGTATTCCAGCCCTCCCACCAGGGCACTCCCGTCTTTGCTCAGGTTCCACGGACGTTCATCGCCTTCCAGAATGTTAGAATAAATCATGTCGTAACGGCCAAAAACGCTCAGTTTGTCCGACAGAAATAATTCACCGAATACAGAACCACCCTGCCGGGTGTATCCTTCACGGTTTTTGTAGTTTTGTTCGAGCGTGAAGTCTGCTCCCAGTTTGAACTTTTCTCCTTTGTAACCTCCGTAAAACGTATATACGGTATTTATATTATCATTATTCGGAGCAAGATCGATACCGGCCCTGAATTGAAAATCTGCAGGTTTGGCAACCACACCGGCAGAATACCGTAAGAAATCGTCGTATTGAAAATCCTTATAACCTTCGCCGTTGGCGATCATAAAATCTACATCAAAAATATCGTTCAGCGATTTCTTTACGAAAAATCCAAGGTCTGCTGAGGAGTTAAATTTAAATTCATCCTGAAATGATTTGCGGATGTAACGTTTCCCCCAAAGTTTCTCCTGAAGTTTAAACTGGTAGGTTCCAATTAATCCCAGTTGCAATTCCCAACCGTTTTTTTTGTATTTAAGTCCGGCATTTTTGAAGTAAGTGTATCTTCTGATAAGTGCGTATTCAGAATCGTCGTTAATACTACCAATGTCCAGAAGCACAAATGCTGACCAGCCTTCAGCAAATTCGTTGCTGTACCCGAAATAGGCGCGGGTAACCTCAAATGCCATACTGGCAGAATTGTAATCCCCAATTGTATTCACATAGGCATCGGTAAAAATTCTACCGGTAACTTTACCTCCTGCCAGAGGAGTCTCTGCTCTGCCGATTGTAGATATACCAATGACCGCAAAGCACAATAATAAAATTCTCTTCATTGTTGTTTTGTTTGTTGCTGCTGTAAGAAGGCAGCCGGAATAAGTCCGGCTGCTAAATTATGTTGTTGCTTTTATTTTTGCGATAAAAAGTCGCGCTGAGCTTTAATAAGGTTATTCAGATTAAGCAGTAAACCTTTAGTCTCCTGGAGAATAGTGATGAACAACATACTGGATCTTGTTCCATCCTCAGCTTTTTTGAGACGTTTAATCTGGTTCTTGTTGAATCGCTTAAGCATTTCAAGAATAGCTACCTGTTCTTTAAACAGTGCATCCATTTTTTCAAAATCCTTATCTTTCACAATTCTGGAAGCATGATACAAAAAGCTCTTGATGTTTTTGCAAACTTCTGCAAGTTCCTGCTGCTGAATATTAGAAAATGGTTTGTGAATATTTTCGAAGTGCGTGAACGTTGGCTCTACAATATATTCCAGTGAATGAGCTGTCTCACGTAAGTAATCAAGTATTTGAATATAGTAGAGTCCGGTTTCAAGGCCTGTATCCTCCAGTAATTTTAATTTCTCATGCGAGCGTTTTTTCAGCTTTTTAGCCCGCTTACTTATTGCTTCAGATTCAGCCAGCTGTTCTTTCAGTCCCTTACGTTCCTCAACCCTGGCATGATTGATTGTTTTACAGAAAATATCACCCATTCTGTCAATCACATCATTTACTTCTGTTGAACAGGAATTGATTAATGAACTTTCAACTGAAACAACTTTGGATTTTTGTTCTTTGGTATCAGCCGCAATTTCTGCCTGACGTCTTTTATAAATCTTTTGGGTTCTGATCACAAGGAATACAGCCAGAGCAATAAGGAGAATAATGGCAATGGTTCCTCCCCAGTAAATAATATTTGCAATGACAAATGCAACTGTAAATGCAATCAATGCAGTAAGAAACCAGCCACCAATTACGGATAATACACCGGTAACACGGTAAACAGCACTGTCTCTTCCCCACGCTTTGTCTGCCAGTGAAGTACCCATGGCAACCATGAAGGTAACATAAGTTGTAGATAAAGGCAGTTTTAATGATGTTGCAAATGCAATAAGAATACTTGCTACAACCAGGTTCACAGAAGCACGGATCAGGTCAAATGAAGGTGGTTCCTCCATTTGTGCAATTTTAGCATTGTACTCGGTGCTGTCAAATCGTTTTTGTACGAACCGCTTCAACACACCAGGTGTTATGGCCGATGCCCCACTTGCTATATTACCAGAAAACCTGACAACTGAGCGGGCCAGTAATGATGAACCAAAGCGTTCTTCCCCTTCATCCTGACGGGCAAGGTCAATGGATGTTTTAATAACTGACCTTGCCTTGCGTGAAGTCCACAATGTAACTACCATTACAAGACCAGCAATAATAAGCAGATAGGTATCCGTTTTAATTTTTCCTCCAAGGAAAGCCATACCAAATGTATTCGGATCAGCACCTGGATTGGCGATAAATTCTTTAAAAGACTGGAATCCGGCCAGAGGAACACCAATAAAGTTTACAAGGTCGTTACCGGCAAAAGCCATGGCTAAACCGAATGTACCAACAAGTACAATAAATTTCAGGATGTTAGCTTTGAATATCCATACCGCTAATTGCATAATCAAAGTCCATGCAACAAATCCAACACCAACTATGGTCCAGACGTGCTCGTGTATCCAGGCTTTGGCGTCGCTGGAAATAAATGCTACCTCCTTTGCACCTTTGATAAGTATAAAATATGTGATAAATGTTATGGCAATACCTCCAAAAATGGATCCGTAATATTTCATGGTTTTCTCATAATTAAATGAAAACCATAAACGGGACAGGTACTGAACAATGGCTCCAACCGTAAAGGCTACCACCACCGATATGAGGATACCCGATATAATGGCAAGTGCTTTTGAAGTATTGATATATTCATACAAATGCAGGGCATTCGGATCTGTATTAATTTTAATTAATGAAATGGCAACTGCTGATCCCAACAATTCAAATACAATTGATACGGTAGTTGAAGTTGGTAATCCAAGCGTGTTAAAGGTGTCCAGCAGGATAATGTCGGTTAACATTACTGCAAGAAACATGTACATGATCTCTGAAAAGTAAAAATGTTCCGGGTGAAAAATACCTTTACGGGCAACTTCCATCATCCCACTGGAAAACGTTGCTCCGACAAAAACGCCGAGAGCGGCAACGATCATAATTACTTTAAATGATGCTGCTTTAGAACCAACAGCCGAGTTAAGAAAGTTTACTGCATCATTACTTACTCCTACAATAAGGTCTGAAATTGCCAGAGCAAATAGCACAATAACGATAAATAAAAACAGGGTCTCCATGATTATTTTTTATATTAACATTAAATCCTTTTAGATTTTTCCGCTGCAAAAGAGCGAAATAAATGTTACAAATATGTTACATGTTAATGACATAGGAATGACATTAAAGCCTATTCGCAATGATAAACTTACTGTCAATTCATTTAATAATCAAATATTTAATTAAATTAATCTAAATAATAATGAAATTGTAACAGGATTGTGTTATCTGATACAGTTGTGTGTGGTTCAAAATGCGAAGTCCAGCGTTTTACTACATTTTTTCGATAAATAATTTCAGCGTAAATTGAAACCGAAGACTTTTTCAATATTCTTTTTTACAATTCTTTTGGCATCTTCAAAATCAATTTCTCTTCCAAGTTCTTTTTGAACAGAAGTAACACCTTTATCGATAAAACCACAGGGATTGATATAATTGAAATATTCAAGTTGCGTATTAATATTAAGTGCAAATCCATGCATGGTAACATAGCGACTGCTTTTTACACCGATGGCACATATTTTACGGGCGTTTTTGGTTTCTGGTTCCAGCCAGACACCTGTAGCTCCATCCAGACGACTTCCTGTAATACCATATTCAGCAATACTCAGAATAATGCTATCTTCCAACAGGTGGATGTATTGTTTTAAACCAAGTCCCAATGCTTCCAGATCGAGAATCGGATAGCCTACAATTTGTCCCGGGCCGTGGTATGTGATGTCTCCTCCACGGTTGGTGTTAACAAATGTGGCATGTTTGGCCTGAAGCTGGATAGCATTAATCAGCAAATTATTTTCTGAGCCACTTTTACCCAGAGTATAAACATGAGGATGTTCTACAAATACTACATAATGATCAATAATATCCGGATCAGCTTTACCTTCCCGTACATCTTTTTTGGCATTCATTATAGAATCGAAAAGCACTTCCTGTTTTTTCCATGCCTCGTTATAATCTGTTACTCCCCAATCCTGAAAATATGTTTTACCCACGATAATTAGTTTTAAAACCAGTACCCTAGACTCAGATAACTGATAAATTCCATGTTGTTTGATGACGTAGTGAGTGTAAAGGATAAAGGTCCGCCAAAGCTGTTAATTGAATAACCTAAACCACCTCCCCAAATCATACGTCCGTTTTTTGTAAAATTAAAGTCTGACGATATCCCGCCAAAATTAAAAAAAGTATGCAAGTAATGGGTCTTAAATAAGTTATATCTAAGTTCTATCCTTCCTATAGCCACTTCATTGGTCTGTATTTCAGCCAGTCGCATACCATAGAACGGAATCTGGTTCTCGATGATTTCCACCCAGTCGTCACCTCCTATTCTTGAATAATGGTAGGGAGGAACATTGTCACCATACAGAATTCGTGTATAAAATGCCGGTAGTACAGTAAACCTTGGTAATATTTCGTTGGCATATTTATATTTTATGCTCCCAATAATTAAAGGATTCGAGCCGTATAACGTTACAAAATCGCTGGTGACAACTTTTGCGTAGGCTTGCAAAAATGTTCCCTTATGCGGAAAATATTTACTATCCCTGTCGTCAAGTTTGATAAAGAACTGATAGTTATAAAAATTTTCATCGCTCAAAACCAGAGGATCTTCGCCATCAGGCACATTGTAATAATAGGAACTTACATCATACATTTCCATCTCAAATCCGGCTCCAATAGTAAAGGTATGGTTAAATATTGTATGTGTGTTCAGCTGAACTTTGTTGTAATTCCCTTTTACAAATCCGGCCAGGTTCCCTCCGTTGTACAGATCGAAGCTTGCTCCTGAAAAATCATATCTGAATTCCAGGCCAGGAATGGTCCCTTTATCCAGGGTATACCTGAATTTAAAACCCGGAAGACGTGACAGGTTCAAATCTACTGACAGTAATGAACCCAGACCAAGTTTATTCTTCAGGGTCCCGTTAATTAGAAGAGAAGCCTGGCTTTCCACGTTGTAATGCAGACCAATGTTCAGATAACTGCTGTTGGCTTCCAAAAGGTCCAGAACAAGCGTTTTTTCCTTGTCGCCAATTAGTCTGTAATCCACTTTCTGATAGTTGGTTGTGGCATACAACTTTTCCACTCCTTCTTTTATGAGGTAAAAAGGAACAAATGATCCCTCCTGAAGCTCCAGTTTCCCCTTTACGTAGCTTGTCAGTTCATCGTCTCCGTTTTCAACCGTTATTTTTCGTAAAAAGAATACATCGTCATCCGTTACAGGATTATATTTTGGGATAGGATTATAACTCAGATGCAGGGAATCACGCAAATGAATGAGTTTGTCCTTTTGCTGCATTACTGCATCGTAACCAAGCTGATACATAGCTGCTGCTGCAGGCTTATTAAAGCTCGTCATAGTATAACCGGTCAAGTCAGGTTTGATGTGAATGTCACAGTTCTTTACATTCTTTTCGTACAAATCCTTCGATAAAATGGCCACAAGCTGATTGACAAGATTTCGTGCATCATTCAGTTCATCTTTACTTTTAAGACCCGTTTGAATATCTATTCCGATAACGATATCCGCACCAATTTCTCTTACCCTGTCTACGGGAAATACATTGGTTACACCTCCATCCACCAGTAGTTTTCCATCAATCAATTCCGCACTGACAGCAGCAGGAACAGCCATGCTTGCGCGCATACTTTGGGGCAGCGACCCATGGTTTAATACAATTTCGTCACCATTTTCCAGATCGGTGGCGATGCATACAAACGGGATTGGGAATTTTAAGAAATCCACATCGTCATGATAGCCAACGGTCAGATCTGACAATAACTGCATTATGTTTTGTCCTTCCACAAAATAGGAAGGCAGTTCAATTTTCTTTCCTGTAATTGGAAGTGAGATGATATACCTGTCCATTTCTTCTTTCTCGAAAAACGGCATCTGATTACGGATCATCTTATCACTAAGCACAAACTCCCAATCCTGCTGATTGATCAGCTTCATCATCTCATCCGGTTTATAACCTATAGCGTACATGCCACCGACGATGGATCCGATACTGGTTCCGCTAATGTAATCTACCGGCATCTGCAGTTCTTCAAGTGCTTTAATGGCTCCGATATGTGCAAATCCTTTGGCTCCGCCACCGCTTAATGCAAGACCAATCTTCGTGTCGTTTTTTGCAAAAGCAAATGAAAAGCACACCTGCAAAGTGCAAAAAATGAGCACCATCAAACTGTTTTTATATCCGGTTATTTTTTTCATTCAGCTAAATAAACCAATACATGTTATAGTATAACAAAAAAGTGATTTGTCAGGTTTTTAATATATTGACCAAAAGTACAAAAATTAATATCTATTTTTGAATTAAATTAATATAATTATGAGGAACCGGATTACGGAGTTATTTAAGATTAAATATCCTGTTATTCAAGCAGGTATGGTGTGGTGTAGTGGATGGAGACTGGCTTCGGCAGTGGCAAATAACGGAGGCCTCGGGATACTGGGTGCAGGATCGATGTATCCGGATATTTTAAAAGAAAATATTCTGAAAACCAAAGCGGCAACAAATAAACCGTTTGGAGTGAATGTTCCTTTATTATATCCTAATGTTGATAAGATAATGGAGATCATAAAGGATGAGGAGATTAAAATCGTCATCACCTCTGCTGGTAATCCCAAACAATGGACGTCTTACTTAAAGGATCTTGGTGTGACGGTGGTTCATGTGGTCTCGGCAACCCGATTTGCTGAAAAATGCGAAGCTGCCGGGGTGGATGCCATTGTCGCCGAAGGTTTCGAAGCAGGAGGACACAACGGAAGGGACGAAACAACAACCATGACCCTTATCCCGGCCATAAGAAAGGCCACCTCCTTACCTCTAATTGCTGCAGGAGGGATAGGATCAGGCGAAAGCATGCTGGCATCTTTTGCTCTGGGAGCTGAAGGTGTACAGATAGGTTCATTGTTTGCTGCTTCAGAAGAATCGTCGGCACATGTCAACTTTAAACAGAAAGTTGTCTCTATAAGCGAAGGAGACACTATGCTGTCTTTAAAAAAGCTTACCCCGGTGCGTTTAATTAAAAACAGCTTTTACAACAGGGTTGCTGAAGCCGAGTTGCGGTGCGCACCGGTTGAAGAACTTAAGGATATTTTAGGAAGAGGAAGGGCAAAAAGAGGAATCTTTGAAGGCGATATGGAAGAGGGCGAACTGGAAATTGGCCAGGTATCGGCAACGATAAATGACATTAAGCCGGTTAAAGAGATTATGAAAGATTTAATGGAGTCATATAATCAGGCTTTGACCCGGATTACAAATTCAGGAACCTTATAAAATGGATATTTACGATTATACAGAACCCGTTGAAGTTGCAAAACAATCCGGACATCTTTCTAAAGGTCAGTCGCTTGGTGAAGTTTTAAAATCTGTTGTTTCTACGCAGGTGGATTATGATGTGGCGATCATCGGAATTTCGAACGATACTAACGGGACCACTAATAAAGGATCAGCGAAAAGCACGGAGACTATCAGACAGGAACTGTACGGTTTACGTGGAAGCTTTAAAAACATTTACGTTTCTGATCTGGGTAACATAAAAAGTAAAACGGTTAAAGATGCTTATTTTGCGTTGGAGGAAGTGGTTGCCTATCTGATAACAAACAGGGTTATTCCGGTTATATTAGGCGGATCCAACGATTTTGCACTACCGCTTTTCAACGGTGTGAAAGAGGCATGTGGAAAGGTCAACATGGTTGCCGTGGATCAAACACTGGATGCTAACGATTCGGAGGATTTTGATCACCGAAATTATCTGAAACAGGTGCTGAATGATCCCGACCTCTTGTCGTTTAGTCTGGTTGGCTATCAAAGTTATTTGTACGATGAGACTTATCTGAAACCCTTTAATAGATTTCCGAAAAATGTGATCAGATTGGGGCAGCTGCGAAAGCAGATTCATATTACAGAACCACTTTTTCGTGATGCGGATATAGTAGCTATGGATATGGGTGCCGTTCGTTTGGCAGACGGACCGGGTGTGGCATATGGATCACCAAATGGTTTGTTTGGCGAAGAATTGTGTCAGCTTGCCCGCTATGCCGGTTTCAGCGACAGGATTTCATTGTTTTCGTTGTTTGAGACCAATCCGGAATGTGATCTGAATAACCAGACCTCAAAACTGGCAGCTCAGGCTATCTGGCATTTTCTCGATGGCCTGGATAAGAGGTATAAGGATTATCCAGTCAGGAACATTTCAACATATAAAAAATTTGTGGTGCAGCAATCTGATATAGACCATGAAATGGTTTTTTACAATAACCCGCAGAATAACCGCTGGTGGCTGGAGATTGATGCTGCGAAACAAATGATCGTGTCCTGTACAATTGACGATTATCATTATGCCCGGGCCAATAAAATTCCGGATGTGTATTATAAGTGGCACAAACACCTTAAATAATCAGTAAAGGGGAATGATGAATTACGAATTAACCGAGGGCTTCGTTTAAAACGAAGCCCTCGTTAAAAGCCATTGATAATTCGTAATTGCATCAAGGTTACTTCGATACGAAACTTCGTTTCACTCAGTAACCGGGTTCCTATCAACGAACACTAATTCCTCATTCTTAATTCGTAAATCGTAATTGATTTCCTACTTTTGTAGCCGTAAAAATTTAAATAACTATGATTACAATTGAAAATATCAAAGAACTCTCATCCCGAAGGGATGTTCTGAGGAGGTATCTTTGACATCGACCGAAAACAGATAGAACTCGAAGAACAGGAAATGCGCACCCAGGCGCCAGATTTCTGGAATGACCCGAAATCAGCCGAGGCTCAGATGAAAGAGCTGAACGACCTGAAAGACTGGGTAGGCAGATACAACGACATCAACACTTCCATTGAAGATTTACAGGTACTTTACGATTTTCAGAAAGAAGGGGAAGCTTCCGAAGATGAGGTGGACCAACACTATGCTGAAACAGTAACCCTGATTGAGGCGCTGGAGCTGAAAAATATGCTGCGCCGAGAAGAAGATCGCATGGGTGCTATTATTAAAATCAACGCGGGAGCCGGAGGAACAGAATCCAACGATTGGGCTGATATGCTGCTGCGCATGTACCTGCGCTGGTGCGAAAGTCATAAATACAAAGTTACTGAAACACATTTCGTACCCGGCGATGAAACCGGTGTTAAATCGGTTACGCTTCAGGTGGAAGGCGATTATGCCTACGGTTATCTCAAAGGCGAAAATGGTGTGCATCGGCTGGTTCGCTTGTCGCCGTTTAATGCGCAGAACAAACGTATGACATCGTTTACTTCGGTTTTTGTAGCGCCTTTGGTGGATGATACCATTGAAATTGAGGTTAATCCGGCTGATATTACATGGGAAACCTTCCGTTCGGGTGGTGCCGGAGGACAGAATGTGAACAAGGTGGAAACCGGTGTCCGTTTGCGGCATGCGCCTTCCGGGATTATTATTGAAAATACAGAGAGTCGTTCCCAGCTGGGCAATAAGGAAAATGCCATGCGAATTTTAAAGTCGCAACTGTACGAACTTGAACTTCGCAAGCGCATGGAAGAGCAGGAAAAGATTGAAGGAACAAAGCAGAAAAACGAGTGGGGATCACAAATCCGTTCCTATGTATTTCAGCCTTACAAAATGGTGAAGGACCTGCGTACCGGTCATGAAACATCCAATGTTCCGGCTGTTATGGATGGCGATCTGGATGATTTCATCAAGGCTTATCTCATGATGTTCGGTGCTAGCGACAGTGTGGTATCAACACGTTAATTTTCGGTTTGAACACAAACGCAACATCCGTATTAGTGGCCATGAGTGGCGGCGTAGATTCCACGGCAACCGCACTGATGTTAAAAGATCAGGGGTATGTGGTATACGGCATTCACTTTGTTTTTTATCACGAATCAGATAACCTGCAACCGGTTTTTGATGCGTTTGAAAATCTTGCCATCCAAACAGGCATTCCCATTGATGTAGTGGATGTGCAGGAAGACTTTGCCAAAACCATCATTCAACCGTTTATTGATCAGTATATAAACGGTATTACACCCTTTCCGTGCGCATTGTGCAACAAAACGCTGAAATGGCCCTTGCTGCTGGAGTATGCAGATCGGCTGAATTGCGGTTTTGTAGCCACGGGGCACTATTCGCAGATTGAAAACTGGCAGGAACAACAGGTCATTTCTGTGGCCGCTGATCCTGATAAGGATCAAAGCTTTTTTCTTTGGAGCATACGTAAAGAGTGGATGCCCCGGATTTTATTCCCGTTGGGACAAACCACAAAAACCCAAGTCCGTGAATACCTTAAAAATATAGGTTTTACGTCCATGGCTAAAAAGAAGGACAGCCTGAGTGTATGTTTCGCCGGCGAAGGATACCAGCAGTTTTTAGAAAAATATGTGCCGGAGGGGAAGCTGAATGCACTAAAAGGAAACTTTGTTTCGCCGGAAGGAGAAATTCTAGGTCCGCATAACGGCATTCATCTGTATACAGTAGGCCAGCGCAGAGGGTTTAATCTCAATATTGATGGCCCGCTGTTTGTCACTGAAATTGATTCCGAGACCAAAAATATAACACTTGGTCCGCATAATCAGTTGTACAAATCAGAATTTTACATCACCAATTTCTATTTTATCGATCCGGAAAAAGTGATGGAAATGGAGTTGGATGTAAAAATCCGCTATCGCAAACAACTGGCCAAAGGACGGCTGTATAAAACCGATGATGATCAGATTTTAAAAGTTGTTTTATCCGAACCCGAATATGCCATCGCCAAAGGCCAAACCGCCGTTTTTATGCAGGGGAATTTGATTTTAGGAGGAGGGTTTATAGTCAATTAGGAATTAGTATTTTATCCAAAACAATTAATAATTCCTATTTACTGTTGACCGGTTAAAGCTTCAGAGATTCCTCGCTACACTCGGAATGACAGGCATTTGCTGGCTGTTGGGCTGGAGGATGGGTTGGTTTGCGAATCTGTCGCAAACCAACCCATCCTCCAGCACCATATGAACCTAAAAGACTGTCATTCTGAGCGTAGTAAAATGAAGCGAAGAATCTTTAAGTAATATTTATTTTTTAAGCGGATAACATTGATAGGGAATTAATAATTTATAAAATCGTCAACTCAACTCTTTTTTTTAACTAAATGCCAATCAGTTTTTTAAGGTTCCTTATCTTTTGAAGTTTAAAATACACAAATAAATAAAAGTGAGGTATCTAAATGCAGTGATTTTGTCTAGAGCTTTTATTACTCTTACTTCGAATATCAGACAAAACAGTTTTTGTTATTTTTTAAAAATTGTATAACCAATAGTTAAAGAGGTAAGATTCGGATCATGTTTATTTTCAGAAGTCACGAATTCCAATATAGTTTTAGTTGGTCTAAAACGTAATTCCACACTCAGTTTATCATTATATTTATAACCGGCACCAACGGTGAAGTAATTTATAAAGTATTTTGAATTGGTTTTCGTTTGTAACTGGTATGTAAAACTAGCCATCCCAAAGGAGTAACCGGCATTCACAAATATCTTTGATTTTTGATTCAAATAGAAATAATACCTGAATCCAAGGGGCAACTCAATTCCATGGTATTTAACATTTGCGAGTTTTTCAGAATTACCGGGATACCTCAGATCTGAATTAAAATACACATATGTAGGTTCAATAAGGAAGGCCCATTTTTGCTTATTTCCGGGTAGTGTAAGTTCTGATTCTATTCCAAAACGATATGATATTTCATTGTCAAAACGGTATTCGTATATGTAAGGCACATAGTGTCCAAGTGCAGAATTAGCAAGATTATAATATAAAGATGTTTTACGTATCCCGGGTCTTAAAGCTATAAACACAGGATTAGGTCTCTTAGTTAAGTCTTTGTAGTCTGAATCCTTGCATTCGTTGTACAGTTTAAAAATCTTGATTAAATCCTTTTTATAATATTGTGTACTATTTATTTTATCAGATGAAATGGCGTTACAGTGGAGGTCGATTAATAATTGCTTTTTATAATCCTCATTTTTCTTATCATAAGAATAGTTAATCAGTAATATACCATAGTCTGGAGTTACATTAGCAACTTTATCTTTGTAAGGTTTATATATTAACTGAACAATCCTTGAATTGTCAATGCTGTAAAAGTATCTGTAGAAGTCTGCTCCATTGTAGTAATACAGACTTGCTTTACCTTCCATAATGACCTTTAAAAAAAGTGTTTCTTCTTTATAGATAGGCTCCCTTGTTTCACTAATGTGAGTTGCTGCATGGCTAGATCTGTCAATGAGTACTTCAGACCTGATATATTTTGATTTGTCATATATTCCGAATTCTTTAACGGAATCTATGCCTAAAATAATCGGAGCATCGTCAGTAGATAATTTACACTGAAACTCTTTGGGGTTAGTACTCCAGTCTTTGTTCTTAATATAGCATTCTGTTGAGTCGTTCCGGTTATCAATATAATAACCTTTTTCAAAGGAAATCTGTCCATAGGTATGAAAAACGATAAAGAATATAAAAATGGTAAGAGTTAGTTTTTTCATTAGTATGCAAGTAGTATGGTAATTAAAATATCATAGTCAATTTAATAAACATTTGTTATCAGGTAAAATTCAACAGTGTTTTCATTTTAAAACAGGTTGCAAAAGTTTTAATGTTTAAAAATACACAAATAAATAATAATAAGCCAGCTAATTGAGTAAATTTCATATGCCACTCATCGGATGACTTTGAGTCATCCGATGAGTTTCCATCGCCAGTGTTTACTTACCCAGGGTTCGCCGGCATAATCTATCCCAATGCGTGGTGTGGTGATATGATCAGAAATCACCGGAGCATCTTCGATCCAGATACGGTTGGAAGTAGTCAGATCTTCGCCGTAAAATGATTTGTCCAGTCCAAGTGCTTTTCCTGCTTTCCCGGGACCATCGAACCCTTCAATACCGCGGATCAGAACAGCCTGCGGAATATCTTTTGGTCCGGTTACAATATTCAGCATCCAGTACATGCCATAGATAAGGTACATGTATACATGACCACCTTCGTGAAACATGATTTCGGTTCGGTTGGTACGGCCCTTGGAAGCATGGCAGGCTTTGTCTTCGAATCCGTTATAAGCCTCAACTTCGGTAATTTTATAGCGCAGAATTTCATCGCCATGATTGACGGCAATGGTTTTTCCCAGCAGCTTCGGAGCTACCTCAAGCACGTTGCGTATGTAAAATTCCCGTTTAAGTCTTTCAGCCATTTGTTGCGTTTAGGCTGACTAAAATAGTGAATTTATTTAAGAGTTAGCGATGGTTTCGCTCAAAGCGAAGCCATCGCGACGACATTGTTCCGGAGGGACACAATATTGGTAGAGTTTGAAATCAAAGATACAAATCCAAGTGCCATAGGTACGAGATCATTAGTTAATAATAAACGATATCATATATCATCCCTACGGGATTTATTTTTAATGGTTAACCTGTTTCTACCAATATTTTAGTCCTACGGACTTTAAATAATTAAGAGCGTAAGTGTGTGGTTCCCTTTAGGGAATAAAAGGGTAAGCGGAGGCTCAAGGAAATTTTGTGGCAAAAATTAAGGGCCCCGCATATGCGAAACCCTTAATTATCTAACCTCTAACAATCGCTACTATAACAAAAACTGGTTTGTAATTGGCTGTATTACGAAACCGGATGTTATATTTTATACTGCACTAATGGCAATTTCTTCTTCTTTTTCAACGAATACACTGCGCACGTAATCTGATGTTGAAAGTGCTGCAATGGTACCATCTGCTACGGCAGTGGTTACCTGTCTGTATCTTTTTTGAATGGAATCACCAGCTGCAAACACACCGGGAATATTAGTTTTCATATCGGCATCAGCCAGAATTTCTCCCCGGTCGTTTGTTTTAACCAGGTGTTTGATATTATCAGTGTTTGGCACATAGCCGATGAACACAAACACACCGTCTGTTTTCAGTTCGGTTTGTTCGCCGGATTTCAGATTTTCAATTACCACGGATTCCACGCCATCTGTTCCGTTGATTTTACGTAGTTCACTTTCCATTACGAACGTAATCTTCGGATTATTCTTTGCTTCATTCACTGCATGTTCAAAAGCCTGAAAATGATCGAACTGATGAACGATGGTTACCTTTGTGGCATAATTAGTCAGTGCCACTGCCTCTTCCAGTGCCGAGTTTCCTCCGCCGACCACTACCAGTTCTTTTCCTGTAAAAAAGTCACCATCGCAGGTGGCACAATAGGATACGCCACGGCCTTTCAATTCGGCTTCACCCGGAATACCCAATGGGCGTGGTTTACCACCAGCAGCTATGATTACCGATTTTGCCTTATATACTTCTTTCCCGTTCACCTCAATCTCTTTGATATTTTGGTTCAACCGGTAACCGGTAACTGACAGGTTGGCTTTGATTTTACATCCGAACGATTTGGCCTGGTTCTTCATGGTATTCACCAGCATATATCCGTGTGTGGTTTCAACACCCGGATAGTTTGCAATCTCCTCTGTAAGCGTAACCTGCCCTCCAATCGCTCCTTCATTCAAAATCAGTGTTTTCAGCTTACTCCGTGAAGCATAAATTCCGGCGGAGAGTCCTGCCGGTCCGGCCCCTAAAATGATTACATCATATAATTCTTCGTTCATGGTAAAATTATTTATTAAGCAAGAAAATTGGGATAAATGAATTTGGTTCACGCATGAAAGCATGAACCAAATAATCATTTGACCTGGGTCTTATTTTTCTACATCAGCTGAGGCGAATTCTCTGTCAAGAACAGAGGTTACCATATCCATACTCTGGATGCTTGATGTAGCGTGTGCTGTTTCTCCGTTTTTGTAATACATGGTAAAAGGCAATCCCATAAAACCTGCACATTTTGGATCGTTACGAACGATGTGTGCTTCAGGGCTGTCGAATGCCATTACAGCAAATTTAACATGGCTGTATTTCTCTTCTTCTTCCAGTTCTTCCATGATTCCGTAAACAGGAATACACATAGGCCCCATACGTCCTGTACAAACCATTACGTTTTCATTTTCCTGAATAAACTTCTGCAATTCTGCAGCTGTCTCAAACTCATGTAAGCCAGTTCTTAAATACTTCATTTTACTTTATGTTTAATTGTTATACAAATGCATTACTTTTTGATCCGAGGTGAGCTGTCCGTCTAAATATTGACGGACAAGCACATCCGGATCGCTGTTTTTAACCCCAATAAAAACCTGAATTTTGTGCTGAGCCAAATATCCTATGATGCCCGGCTCTATAAAGTTTGTGATCACAATTCCAACACCCATTGCGTTCAGTTGAGTTGCAATTTCCTCGGTTGATCCGTTGACCGGAAGTAATGTTTCCTTTCCAACAACTTTTCTGCCTTCCGTTGCATAGACAGTCAAAAAATCGCATGTTCCGTATTTGGAACTCAGCCTGTTGTCTTGTATTGGAATTGCGATGCGTTTCATTCACTAAATTTCTATGCAACAAAAGTACGGCGCTGCCAAATTCCGGTAAAGAAAAAGCCATTGAAGTATTACAATCCAAAAATTGAAATTTTACAAAGCAATTTTTAGCGAGGGTGGTAGCGAGGGCTTCGTTTAAAACGAAACCCTCGCTGAGCATAAAAAATTTGCTTATTTAAAATTAATTACTACATTTGTAGTATTAAAACTACATTTATGGTTATAAAGCAGCTTAATAAGTCCGAACTTCAAATTATGGGATATCTCTGGGAGATAGAAGAAGGATTTATGAAAGATATCGTTGAAAAGTTCCCTGAACCAAAGCCGGCGTACACTACCATCTCAACACAGTTGAACAGAATGTGCTCCAAAAAATATATCGGATTCAAGAAACTTGGAAGGGACAAATTGTATTTTCCAATCCTACAGAAAAAGGACTACTTTTCAGGATATTTGAAAAGTATCATCTCTCTCTTTTTTAATGATTCAGCGACTCAGTTTGCATCTTTTTTTACAAAAAACAGTGACCTCAGTGTTGAAGAACTGGAAGAGCTGAAAGAACTGGTTAAGTCACAAATTTCCCAAAAGAACCAATGACATGGTTGAATATATTTTAAAATCCACCATAGGTTTAGGAATTGCGATTCTGCTTTATTACACCTTACTTAAATCCCTTAAGAATTTTGTTTTCATCAGGTTCTTCTTGTTAACAGCATTGGTGCTAAGCTTAATTGTTCCAACAATGAATATAAAGGTAAATAATATGCCTTCCGTAATTAAAGATCTTGGTATTAGAAGAACAGAAAAAAGTTTTGTACAGAAGGATTTTGTACAAAATGAGGAGATTATGTTTAGGGAGCCAGAGAATATCAAATTTTCAAAACGGCAAAAAATCCTGTTCGGATATTTTCTTATTGCTTCAGGCTTTTTGATCCGTTTTGTTTTCAACCTTATGCTGATCCTTTTTAGTGCCAGACATGGGCGAATTAAAATTGATGGATTGAAAATGGTAGTAGAAGAGAAGCGGATTAAACCATATAGTTTTTTAAATTATATGTTTATAAGCAGCCATGATTTAAAAGATGATGCATCGTCCTCTATATTGATACAACACGAGAGGGCTCACATGAAACAGCTTCATTCTGTGGATATCATTTTGGTGGAACTGATAAAATGTGCGTTCTGGTTCAATCCTTTGATTTGGGTATTTAAAAATATAATGGTGTTGAACCATGAATATCTGGCTGATGATAGTGTTGTGAAAACGGGAACGGATAGGGAGATGTATTTTAATTGTCTGATAAATAGCTCAATAAAAAATAAAAGCTATCAATTGGTCAGTGGATTTAATTTTACGCAAACTAAAAACAGAATACGTATGGTAAACCGAAAAAATCCTGCAAAATTCAGAAGATGGGTTACTCTTCTTTTTGCATTGTCATTGTCTGTTTCCTTTTTTATTTTAACCTCCTTCGATCTGGGTGCAGAACGTGAACCTTTCGTAGTTGTAATTGATTCCGGTCATGGAGGGAAAGATCCCGGAGCTGTATTGAATGGCATACAGGAAAAGGATATTAATTTGAATGTCAGTAAACTTCTGTATTCCTTAAGTTTGAAAAATGATGATAATGTTAGAATCATTCTCACTAAAACAGACGATGAATTTTTGAAGTTACAAGAACGAGTGGATATCTCAGCTGAAAACCATCCTGACTTTTTTCTGAGCATTCATTGCCAGGATAATATTTCGAAAGGAGTCAACGATTTTATATGCTATTTTAATGATGGTAAGTATTCTTCAGAATCGTTTTCCTGTTGTGAAGACTTGCTTTCAGAATCTTTGAACAAGGAAACTAATAAAATTATGAGCGGGCCATTTTATGTGCTCAAGCATAGTGAATGTCCTTCTGCATTATATTCAATTGATCTTTCAGTTGCTGATCGGGATGTAACAACGTTTTCGGATCCTGATTACCAATCGCAAATTGCAAAATCCATTTATAACGGACTTCTAAAAATTCAGGAAAACAGAAAGTAAATTTGCTTTAGCGAGGGTTTCGCGTTAAGCGAAACCCTCGCTGTATCGCTGTTTTTTGTATCTTCGTATTTTAAATAAAATGCGATGGAAGAACACCAGGTACCCCACCTGAACTCTATATTCAGCAAGAGCAGTTGTTTTATGATGCTGACAGAGGATGAGCTCGATTTTATCAGCACCAAGAAGCGTCAGATTGTTTATAACAGTGGCGAGACAGTGTGCAAGCAGGGCGCGTTTGCCCCGTATGTATTGTATGTGCTGGATGGTCTGGTGAAGGTTTTTGTGGAAACGGGCAGAGGAAAATTTAAAAGCATCAGCCTGATGAAAGGCGGTGACTTCATCGCGTTTTCAACGGTATTTGGAGAGAGTGTTTACAATTATACCGCCATGGCATTGAAAGAGTCTGCAGTTTGCATGATAGATAAGGAGGGGCTGAAAAAGATCCTGAAAGATAACCGTGATTTTGCATTTAATATTGTATCGCGCAACTACCGGACAGAAAACCATTTGCTGGAGATCATCAAGACCATTACCCATAAACAAATGCCTGGAAAGCTTGCAACAACGTTGCTATATCTTGCACAGGAAGATTTTCTGGCGGAAGATGTGTTTCATCATTTAACCAGAAAAGAGATCGCTGAATTTGCCGGAATAACCATGGAAAGTACCGTAAAACTACTGAAAGAATTTGAACAGGATAAATTAATTTCTCTGGATGGTAAGGATATCAAAATTCTGGATAAACACGGTCTTGAAGATGTCAGCATCAAAGGATAAAAAATCAATTCGGAATTATGAATAATTACGGATTGTGTTATCCAAATTCCTAATTTTTACTGAATATATCGAAGTGCCGTAATTAACTACGCTATTTCCTCGGTGACTTTCCTGGTAATTTTTTCGTGATATCTCGAAAACCGTTCATCCAGCATATGAACTTCAAGCTGTTTTTTCCATTCTTCGGCTTCCGCCGATAATGCCATCAGCTTTTTGTTGTTTTCAAGATTGGTAAAGTCAGCCTTTTGTTTTTTTACAAACCCGTGAAATTCACCAAGCCATTTTTCATACGTCTGTAAAAAATCTTTCTGTACATCATTTAGCTTATCATCTTTCATATAACCAATATCTGATGCAGTGGCGAGTTGCGCAACAGCTGCTGCTCCCAGTGTCAGTCCTATTCGCTTCAGAAATGATTTCCGGCTTTGTTTGTCGTTTGCCATGTTTTAAAAATAAAAGGTTCTTATTTTAAACGATTCCGGATAAAAATGGTTTATAGTAGGATAGAAAAAACTTTAAAATAATTAAGATGAAACCATATTTGGCAAATTTGATTAACAGTATCGTTCTTATAGCCTTAGGCTTGTGGTCGTATTTTGGAAGCGAAACTCCCTCCGTTACAGCGTTGATACCTGTGTTTGTTGGCGTAGTACTCTTGGCAATGGTTAAACCAATGCAGGGAGGAAACAGGGTAGTGGCACATATCGTGGTCACACTAACATTTTTGTTACTGGTGTCACTTGTTAAACCGCTTACAGGTGCAATTGGCCGCGATAGTCAGATTGGAGTGGTTCGGGTGGTTATCATGATGGCGACATCGCTATACGCCATGATCATCTTTATCAAAAGCTTTGTAGATGCGAGGGTGAAGAAATAAACTTATTCATCCAATGACTCGAAGTAATCGGATGAATACATTAAAGTACCCCTTTAGTAGAGGGCAGTTCAAATTTAAAGACATCGCGTTTTACCGCCATTTTAATGGATCGGGCGAGAGCTTTGAAAATGCCTTCAATTTTATGGTGTTCATTATCTCCTTCTGCCTTGATGTACAGGTTGCATTTTGCAGCATCCGAGAAGGATTTAAAGAAGTGCAGAAACATTTCAGTTGGCATATCTCCCACTTTTTCGCGCTTGAATTCAGCATTCCAGACCAGCCATGGCCGGCCACCAAAATCCAGTGCAACCGTAATGAATGAATCATCCATGGGCAGGGCATAGCCGTAGCGTTCAATGCCACGCTTATCGCCAATGGCTTTATATATGGCTTCTCCAAGGGTCAGTGCAGTGTCTTCAATGGTGTGGTGTTCATCCACTTCAAGATCTCCTTTAACTTTAATTGTCAGATCCGAACCGGAATGTTTTCCAATCTGTTCCAGCATGTGGTCAAAAAAACCAAGACCGGTTTGAATATCGCATTTCCCCGTACCGTCAAGGTTGATCCGGACATAAATATCCGTCTCTTTTGTTGTGCGCTGAACTTCGGCTGTTCTTTCCCCGGCTTTCAGAAAAGCGTAAATATCATCCCAGTTTCCGGTTTGAAGCACACAAACATCAGACAGTTCATTGGTTTTCAGGTCATCAGATGTTATTACCTCAGATAACAAAATGGCTTTACAACCCAGATTTTTTGCCAGTTGCACATCTGTTAGTCTGTCTCCGATTACAAAAGAATTACCCAGGTCATAATCACCTTTCATATATTCGGTAAGCATGGCAGTTCCGGGTTTACGTGCAGGAGAATTATCTTCGGACATGGACGGATCAATATGCTCGGCATCAAACACGACACCTTCATTCTTAAAGGCAGAAATAATCTTATTATGTGCCGGCCGGAATGTCTCTTCTGGAAACGAAGCGGTTCCAAGGCCATCCTGGTTGCTCACCATAAGCAGTTTGAAATCCAGCTCTGCAATGTAATGCATGTTCCGGAGCGCTCCCGGATAAAATTCCAGTTTTTCCAGTGAATCCAGCTGATAATCTACCGGTGGCTCCTTGACCAGTGTACCGTCCCGGTCGATGAATAATATGCGTTGTTTGCTCATTTTTTAAGCCTTTAATGTGTTCAGTGCAGTGACTAATTTTGTGTTTTCCTCAGGTGTCCCAACCGTGATGCGAAGTGAACCTTCACAAAGCTTTACACGGCTACGGTTCCGGATGATCACAGAATTATCGATCAGTTTATGATATATTCCATCAGCATCCTTAACCTTCACCAGTAAAAAGTTGGCATCCGAAGGATATATCTTCTCAACATACGGAATGTGTAGCAGTTCACCTTTCAGACGTTCCCGTTCTTTTAAAATAGCATCCACCCAATTTGTTTTTTTGACATCATCTTTCAGCAGTTCCATGGCTTTCTGCTGCGTGAGAATATTCAGGTTATAAGGATATTTAATTTTATTCAGAACCTGAATGATTTCAGTTGCGGCAAAGGCCATTCCAAGACGGATGGCAGCCATTCCCCATGCTTTCGAAAAAGTCTGAAGAACCACAAGATTTGGATATTTATCCAGTTGGTTCAGCCATGTTGCCCCAGGTGCAAAATCAATATAGGCTTCATCAATGATCACTAATCCTTTAAAGCGGTCCAGGATTGGTTCTATCGCCTCTTTTTTGAGCAGATTAGCCGTTGGATTATTGGGGGAACACAAAAAGATCAGCTTTGTATCCTCATCAACAGCATTCAGAACAGTATCGGTGTTCAGACTGTAATCGCTGTTGAGTAAAGCCGGTTTTACTTTTATATTGTTAATGTCAGCAGCAACGGTATACATACCATAGCTCGGCTCCATGGCCACAATGTTATCCTTACCGGGTTCACAAAATGCCCTGAAAAGCAGATCAATGGGTTCATCGCTGCCGTTTCCAAGGAAAATCCTTGATGCATCTACTCCTTTTATTGTTGAAATGCGTGATTTGAGTTCCCTCTGCAGCGGATCGGGATAGCGGTTATATGGTTCGTTATACGGATTTTCATTTGCATCTAGAAAAACCGAAGCTGTTCCCGAAAACTCATCCCGGGCGCTGGAATATGGTTTTAACTGCTTAATATTATTTCGTAGCAGTTTATTCAGATCAATCTGGCTCATTTTTCAGAATCTTCTATATCTTTTAATCGCAGTGAAACGGCATTTTTATGTGCCATAAGCTGTTCCGCTTCGGCCATTTTCTCGATGGCAGGACCAATGTTGGCTAATCCCTGTGCGGTGATTTCCTGGAAAGTGATCTTTTTAGTAAAACTATCCAGATTTACACCACTATAAGCCCTTGCGTAGCCGTTTGTTGGTAAGGTGTGGTTGGTTCCCGATGCATAATCACCTGCACTTTCAGGGGTATACTGACCCAGAAATACGGATCCGGCATTAATTACTTTATCCGCAATCTCACTGTAGTTTTTGCTTTGTATAATCAGGTGTTCCGGCGCATAAAGATTGGTGATATCAACAATCTCCTCTGTGTTTTTTACCACGATCATCCTGCTGTTGGCGATGGCTTTTCGTGCCATGTCTTTTCGGGGAAGCTTTGAAAGCTGACTTTCAAGTTCATACAGTACAGGAGCAATCAAATCTTCTGTATCTGTCACCAGGATGACCTGGCTGGTTTCACCATGTTCAGCCTGTGAAAGCAGATCAGACACGATAAATGCAGGATTGGAATCCTTATCTGCAATCACTTCCACTTCAGAAGGACCTGCCGGCATATCGATGGCAACTTCCTTTAAGCTTACCAACTGTTTTGCAGCCGTTACAAACTGGTTTCCCGGGCCAAAAATTTTGAAAACTTTAGGAATGGATTCGGTTCCGTAGGCCATAGCACCAATAGCCTGAACACCACCGGCTTTAAAAATTGACGTTACGCCTACAAAATGTGCGGTCCAGAGAATAGCCGGATTTATGGTTCCGTCTTTTGAGGGAGGTGTACAAAGCACAATCTCTTTACAACCGGCAATTTTAGCCGGAACAGCCAGCATTAATACCGTGCTGAAAAGTGGTGCAGTGCCGCCTGGAATATACAAGCCTACTTTTTCAATAGCCACACTTTTTTGCCAGCAGCGTACGCCAGGTGCTGTTTCAACAGGTTGGCCTTCAAAGACCTGAGTCTTATGGAATGTTTCAATGTTTTTTGCGGCCAGTCTGATGGCATCTTTCAGTTCTTCATCCACCAGTTTAGATGCCGTTTCAATTTCATTTTCAGTCACCAAAAGCTGATCCAGTTCAGCACGGTCAAATTTCTTCCCGAACTTTAGCACAGCCTTGTCTCCACCTGCTTTTACCTCGTCAAGTATGGATTGAACCGAATCAAAAATGCCGCTGTTATCATTATCCGGTCGGGTTGTTATTTTATTCCATTCCTTTCGGTCAGGGAATCGTAAAACTTCCATTGCTTTTTGTTACAAATTTACATTATCATTTTCTCAATAGGAATCACGAGGATGCCCTGTGCTCCAAGTGCCTTTAATTTTCCGATGATTTCCCAGAATTGTTTTTCTTCGATAACGGAGTGCAGAGAGCTCCATCCTTCTTCCGCCAAAGGCATAATCGTAGGGCTTTTCATGCCCGGAAGCAGCTCAATTATGGCATCGATTTTTTCATTGGGAGCATTCAGCAGGATGTATTTTTTATTATTGGCCCTCTGAACCGATTCTATCCGGAAGATCAGCTCGTCAATAATTGCTTTTTTCTCATCACTCAGATTTTTGTTCCCGATGATGATGGCTTCTGAAGGTGTGACCACCTCAACTTCCTTTAGTCCGTTGCTGACCAGTGTCCCGCCTGAACTGACAATATCAAATATAGCATCTGCCAGACCAATTCCGGGAGCAATCTCAACTGATCCCATAATCTCATGAATCTCAGCACTGATGTTCTGTTCTTTCAGATAATTTTTCAGGATCACCGGATAGGACGTAGCGATTTTTTTACCCTTAAACCATTCAGGTCCCTGATAATCTTCACCCTTAGGTATTGCAAGCGACAGACGGCATTTGCTGAATCCCAAACGTTTGATGATTCCCGCATCCTGCTCTTTTTCCAGATATTCGTTTTCACCCACTATCCCGATATCAGCCACACCATCTGCTACCGACTGAGGAATATCATCGTCGCGCAGGAACAACAATTCGCAAGGGAAATTTTTTGCGGGAGAAAGCAACTGACGTTTCCCTGGTGTGAGTTTAATACCAACTTCTTTTAGTAACTCCATCGACTCTTCGTGTAGCCGACCTTTGGTTTGTACTGCAATTCGTATCATTTGTTATTTAGTTATATGCAAATAAAAAAGGCTCACCGGTAAACGATAAGCCTTTGAATATTTTTACACATTAGAATCACGGCCTACCGCTGAAGCAGGAAAAAATGATGACCGTGATGTAAAGTGTTCGTAATCATGTTCAATTAATTGTGCTGCAAATGTAAGTTAAAATTTAAAATCTGCAAAAAAACCTGTCAATTGTCATGGAATTTTAATCAATACACATGCTCTTGTTACACAGCGGAATGAACTTCATCATATTTCATTTTGTTTAGATGCTGTATTTTTATTAAAAAATTTACCATGCTAATAAAACTGTCTGACCTCAACAAACTTTTAAAAGCCGATATGCCAACCAAGCGTCTTGTTCTGGCTGTTGCTGATGATCCACATTCTTTAGGTGCTGTAATAGCTGCGCAGGAGGAAAATATTATTGATGCTGTTCTGGTTGGTGACCAGAACAAAATTGAAAAAGTAGCTTATGAACATGAGATATCCATTAAAGGGACGCAGATTATTCATGAACCGGATAAATTGAAAGGTATTCGGTTATCCGTTAGTCTGGTTCATAACAAGCAGGCAGACATACTTATGAAGGGTAATGTTAAAACACCGGATTTATTGCGCGGGGTATTGAATAAAGAATGGGGTTTACGTACCGGAAAGCTGCTGTCGCACTTTGCTTTATTTGAAGTTCCCACTTACCATAAACTCATTGCAATTACGGATGTTGCAATGAACATATCACCAAACCTGAATGAGAAAATCGGTATTCTGGAAAATTCCGTTAGTTACCTGCACAGGCTTCAGATAGCTAATCCTAAAGTAGCCGTTTTGGGTGCCATTGAGGTGGTTGACGAGAAAATGTCTGCCACTCTGGATGCTGCATTGCTTTCAAAAATGAATCAGAGGGATCAGATAATGGGATGTATTATTGATGGTCCACTGGCGTTTGATAACGCTGTAAGCAGCGAAAGTGCCAAACATAAAGGCATCAAAAGTGATGTGGCCGGCGATTGTGACATACTACTTGTTCCCGATATTGAGGTGGGAAATGTGCTGTATAAGTCTTTGGTATTTTTCTCAAATGCGAAGGTGGCATCGGTGGTGCTGGGTGCAAGTGCGCCAATCGTATTGACTTCCAGGAGCGATTCAGAAGAAGCTAAATTTAATTCTATTTTGCTGGCAGCTGTAGGTGCATAATAGACAAATACCTGATTGGGAAATGTAATTTATCCTTGAAAATTCATAGTCAGGCTATGATATTTCAATGATAATCTGTACTCAAAATTTACCTGTTCTTTCGCCCTTATCGGGCTCCTAATAATTGAATCGCTCAATTTTTCTACCATACTTGCACACCTTACAGTGTGCTTATTTAAAAAGGGGACCATAGGTCCCGACAGTATGGTAGAACCGATCAACATCAAAATACGGAGCTCCGTAGGAGCGAAAGAATAATAATTGTTTTTCCTCTTGTCATTTTTTATATTTGTTAAACCCTTTAATCCAAATGCAATGGCAAATACCTACACCCAGTTTAATATTCATATTGTATTTTCTGTAAAAGGACGAGAGAACTTAATAACCAATAAATTCAGGGACAGGTTACATCAATATTTATCAGGGATATTGAAAAATAGTGGACAATACCCATTAGCTGTAAATGGTGATAAGGATCATGTCCACCTGTTTTTTGAATTGAACCCTAAAACAAGTATTTCAAATCTTATCAGTATTATTAAAAGCAATTCAACTAAATGGATAAACGAAAACCGCTTTGTTTTAGGCAGATTCAGTTGGCAGGAAGGCTATGGAGGATTTTCTTATTCCAGATCACAAAGGGATGCTGTAATTAACTACATCACAAAACAAGAGTTACACCACAGGAAAAGAACTTTTCGTGAAGAATATTTAGAATTATTGGAGAAGTTTAGTATAAAATTTAAAGGAGAATATGTATTTGAATTTTATGAATAAACTTACCTAAGTTCTTTCGCCCTTATCGGGCTCCTCGCTATTAAAACGCGTTATTTTTCTACCATACTTGCATACCTCTGGTGTGCTTATGTTTTTGTGTAAATGCATTTAATGTGGAGAAAAAGACCGGATACTTAAAAAGAGGGCCGTAGATCCCGACTGTATGGTAGGGACAATCAACATCAAAAATATCAGAGCTCCGTAGGAGCGAAAGAGTTGGGATAAATGAAGCTTTTACTCGCATTAAAGTCCTTGATAACAGGAATTAGTTTTTTTGTTAACTTTGGTTATTACTAAACAACCTGAACATGTGGAAAGACTGGTTTTTTTACTCGCGCCGGGAACGCAATGGCATTATTATTCTCATCATCCTGTTGCTGATTTTGCTGATTGCAAGGTTATTTATGCCAACACTTGTCAACCATAGACCATATGACTATTCCTATTACCAGTCAAAAATAGATTCGTTTAAACATGCAATGTACATGGATTCTTTAAGGCAGGTGTGGCTCACAGAGGATCATTTTAATAGAGATTCCCTTTCGGTGTTTGATCCGAACACAGCTGATTCATTAACTATGCGACGTTTGGGATTTGGTTCAATCAGTATCAATAATATGACACGTTACCGAAAATCTGGTGGATCATTTCGTGAAGCTAAAGATCTTGGAAGAATATATTCTGTATCAGACAGTGAATTCGTGGTATTGAAACCTTTCATCCGGATCAGCAAAAAGGAGAAAAGTTTTCCTGCTAAAGTAGTGGAAGTAACTGAAGTAAAGGTTAAAGAGGAAAAGCGGGTTGAGTATGTGAGTATTGAAAAGGAACCTGAAATTGTCATAGAACTCAACAGCGCTGATACTGCTCTGCTGAAAATGTTGCCCGGAATTGGCTCAGTACTTTCTGAGCGTATCGTGAAATACCGGAGTTGGCTGGGAGGTTTTTACAGTCAGGATCAATTAAAAGAAGTTTATGGTCTGAAACCCGATGTGGTACATAATATTTCGGATCAGCTTACCATTGACACTACGTTGTTGGTAAGGCTAAATCCAAATACAGTGTCTGTCAATCAACTGAAAAGCCATCCATATCTGAATTTTTACCAGGCTAAAGCCATATATGAATACCGAAGAGATAAAAAACCGATAGAAAATTTTGAAGAGCTTATGAGGATAGAAGGTCTGGATACAGTAAAACTGGGAAGGATCAAGCCTTACTTGTCATTTTCTGATGGAGAAACCAGTGAATAGTAGGTGAGTTTATCCGTAAAATGGATGCGGATAATGTTCATGGCAACAAGGTCTGTTAATATCCGGTTGGCCGTTCTGGAGTTGATCTCAGCCAAACGTTTAAACTTTCCGGCAGTAACGGTTTCTTCAGCGCTGAGCAGATCGAGCAGTTTTTTCACGGGTTCAGACAACAAAAAAGCCTTGCCTTCAGGTCGCTTTTTCTGCTTTTGCGCATTGATGTATATGGCATTAGCCAACAAATTCTGATCGTTTACCCGAACATACACTTTAAACTTCCCGTCGTTATCCGGTGCCTTGTGGAGCTTGTAGTCACTTTTTGCGATTTTTATTTCCAGTACGGTCTTCCCGTTCACGTCCCACTCTTTTGCCTGAAAGGGGACCGGGGGCTTACAATACATATGTGCAGCAGCTTCTATCATATAAAATTCCTCTTCGGAGCGCACACCAGAGATATTTCCATTGTCCTTAACACCGACGAGCAAACGACCTCCCTGTGTGTTAGCAAAGGCTGCAAGTGAACGCGCAATTTTTTTTGAATCAGAAATTTCAAATTTGAAATCCTGTTCCACATGCTCTCCTTCTGTAATATACTGCAGTATTTTGTTCGTATAAGACATGGTGCAAAGATAGCTTTAAATAAAATGATATATCTTCTTAATGTATAATGATTATAAATTAAGGAGACGGCTTATAATTTTAAATACCTGAAACATAAAACCATTGGGTTTTTAATAAATTTACGGCACCTCAATGTATCCATTATGAAATATATCGCATCAACGCTTTTTGTGTTTTTGTTGCCATTAGCTTTATGGTCACAGACTGATTCATTGATTAAGGTTGTAAAAAAACATCCGGTCATTAGCGAGGGAGGTGCCGAGGTCATACCTTTTGATGGGCAGGCCTATATTGTTGGAGTTGGCTTTGTGGAAAATAAGGGACAATCACGTGCCATTCTTGAAAGAATTGGGAAGGTTAAAGCTGAAAAGGAAATTGCAGTATTGATTAATGGTTCTGATTTTACGTCGTCAGCAGTGGCGGTAATAGAGCAAATTGTTACCACGGAAGGTAACGAAAGGAAAGTAGAAGAAAAAACATCATATTTTCAGACAATTAAAGAGAATTCAGAAGGATTTATTCACTCTATGTCCAAGCTGGCAAGCTGGAAGTCTGATGATAAGTCTATGTTTTACTACGCAATCTACAAACCCATAAATATTGAATAAAATGAAAAAACAATTATTGCTTTTTGCGTTTTTGCCTTTTTTAATGGCCAAAGCTCAAAATCCCGGAGATATGGCGGCTTCAAAGGCCGTTTCTGAGACACAGGATGTCCAGGTAGAAGTGCTTGAATTCCCGGAAGATAAATTAACTGAATCGGTTATGAATTCACTTGCAAGACAAGGGAAGAGTCTGGATGCAATTAACAGCGATGGTTCCATTTATGTGATAGCATCAGGAACTACTACCAGGCCTAGTAATATGCCGGGATTTATTTTATCAAGAAATGTGGCATATTCAATTGCTGAAATGACTGCTAAAATGAATTTACTGAGAATGGCAGGTGAACAGATCACCTCAGGTAGAGGATTTGAAATGATCGATGATAAAATAATTGGTGAAGATCCGGATCAGAAAAAGAAAGCAGGTATGCTGAAAAAGGCCAAAATGGTAATGGATAAGTCGCTTGATAAAGCTTTGAGTGCACTCGGTGTTTCGGATGAGGAAATACAGAAATTGAACGAATCCAATAAGAAGGCTGTGTTTGAACAGAAGTATAATGAATCGATCCGTTCTTTTGTTTCCGGAATGGTAAAAGGTTGTGCAGTCGTCCGTATTTGTGAGGGAGAGGCTGGGAATAATGACTATCAGGTTTCTGTATGTATGAAATACTCACCAGAGTTTCAGTCACTGTCAGCCATGATTAAGAACCGGGATGATTCGCAGGCAAAGCAGGGAAAATCGACAAATTCGATGGACAAGATTTTAGGTATGACCCCCGATAAACTTGTCGGCAGAATGGGAACCTATATTACGTACGATCAGAATGGTGATATGGTTGTATACGGATTTGGACAGGAAGAGGTGAATGCAAGCGGTACCAGAGCTTCTGCTGAATTCTCCAGAGCTTACAGTAAAGCAAGACTTTCGGCTGTAAATAACATTAAAAATTTTGTGGCAGAAGATATGATTGCTGATGAGGTAAGTGAAACAACTGAAAAATTTCAGCAATATGCAGATGGTACTGATTCCTATTTTTCACAGCAGAAATGGTCACAGGCGGTACAGTCAAAATCAACCACACTGAATTTACCTACAACCATGGTAAGGAAGTGGAAAGGTATTCATCCGGTTTCAAAACAAAATGTTGCAGGGGTAGTGGTTATGTGGTCACCTACTATTGCAGCCAGGGCAGATGAATTAAAGGAAACATTTACAGAACCGGAACCTGCCAACGGTAACAATCAACAGGCTCAACCTCAAAAAACCAAGAAAAGCAACTACACTGTAACTGGTGAAGAGGAAGAGTTATAGCATATTATATTTACTATTGTTTTTTAATTGCCCGGTAATTACCGGGCAGTTGAATTATGAGTACAACGGTGTTACCTATGCGCTTAGTAGTAGCAGGACGATGTTGTTTTCGGATGTAGTATTTAATGATCCGGTTAGTTCATCACGGGTGCTTACTGCACAAATCAGTCAGGCACGGTTAAAGTCGGCAGAACTGATGGGTTTGTATTTGATCTTTAGTCGTTCTTATACTCAGGATCAAAAAACCCAGGACCTGTTTCCCCTATTCGTTAAATATTACGGAAAGGGATTTAATGTTGAAGTTTCAGATTTGATAACTAAAAGAATTACAGGTGACAGTGATGCCCGTAAAATCAGATTTGAGTGCCCGGTAAAAAAATATGAAATTTCAGAAATTGATATGGCAGATTTGCCGGATCTGAACTCTTTATGCGAAAAGGAATACAGGAATTCCAGGGATATTTATTCTGCTGAAAGGTATATTTCATATTGCCCGGTTTCTCCTGCGGATCAGCTTAGAATGAATGCCGGATTTCTTTCCAGACAAAACGCTCCTTTGCCGGTAATGGCAAAATGTTACGGTCTGGAGCCGGGAACTGTTTTTGAATCTACCCTGTTCGGATCAGGTGAGACTGGAAGCCAATTGGTATATGAACTCCTGGCCGAAAAGGAGGTAGCCGGTCAGTTTTCAAAGCGCTTGATTCTAATGGATCTAATAGCAGTATCAGATGGGTTTGAAGCCAAAGACGCATATTACACAGAATTTCTTAGTAACATTGAAAAAAGTGACGAGCTTTGGGATGATATTTTGTTGTTTGCATCCGAATATGCCGAAGGAGAGGAACCTTTTGATGCATTTAGTGCCATACAACGTTATCCCGGAGCTTTAAATCTGCATCTGTTTTCTGGTTCAAATGATGTGATTTACAAAAAAGCATTACTGCTATTTAATGACAACAAGCAGGACAGTGCCATTATCAGTATACGCGATGCTGTGAATTTTAACGGAGTTACGCTGGAAAAAATCATTTTATCCGCTGCAGTTTACCGCATACAAAAAGATTATCAAAAGTCACTTATTATGTCTGTCATAAGTGCATTCAATGGGATTGACACAGATTATGTTCCCGGAAACCTGTATTTGTCGCTTAAAGCGCTCAATTATAATAAAACAGAACAATTAAAAACGTATTTACTTAATAACATAACGTGCGATAAATGGTCATTTGAGGTTATAAGTAACAATTAAAACAAAAATTATGAGAAGATTTTTATTAGTCGTATTCTTTATCTCTGTAACGGTTCTTTCGTATGCTCAGCTTAAGGTCCCTTCCAATCTTGAAACCGAAGATATCGAAGGTGAACGTTTGGTTGCGGGTGAAGGAGAAAAGAAAATTATTACATCGGCGTATGGAGAAACTTCAGATAAAGCCATGGAAAATGCGTTGAGAAATGCCGTGGAGGAAGCCGTTGGAGCACTAATTTCCAGCGAGACAAAAATTGAAAATGATGAAATCGTAAAAGATGAGGTTTTATCATATAGCAAAGGTTTTATTAAAACCTATAAAAAGCTTTCCGAAGAAAAAGATGATGGTGATTTTAAAGTAACAGTAGCTGCTATTATCACGCAAAAGCAACTCATAGAAAAGTTGGAAGCCACAGGTGTTGAAGTGGCATACCAAACATCCGGAATGTTTGCTCAGCTACAGGCATGGGACAAGGCAAAAGAGGATGAGTTTTCCCTGGCAAAAAAAATATTTAGTGTTGATCCGTTAAAGCCTTTCCCTATTGCGTATAACTTTCAGGTAAATGTTGGAGAGCCGGTACGTAAAGGGGAATATTATTTCATAAATACAAAGGTAATAGCGAGTCCTAATCCCAATTATATATCAATAATACAGAATACCAAGGCAATGCTTAATGAGCTGGCCTATGAAGTTAAGGAGTTTGCATATTTCATTGATTTGTCGCATAACAGATCAGCAAACAGCCAGTCGAAAATGACCTATTCTGCATGGGTCAATGTGCAAAAGACAATTGAGATTAAGCGAAATGGGAAGGAGAAGATAAATAAGGATTATCAGTTTCTGCACTGTAATTTTCCTGAGTTTAAACCCCGGTTAATGAGTGGTACTTATGATATGCTGAACCGACACGGAAACCAGCGGCTTGAATTTTTGGGCAATCTGGATTATGAACTTTTAGGAATGCTGAGCAAACGCAGCTACGAAAAACCCCTGAGCCAGGAAGACAAGAACAGGTTGAACGACCGCAGTCTTCAGACAGACAGGGTGAATCTGGTTTATGATGTTTTCAGTAAAAATTATACGCCATATTTATTCATTATAAGGGAACCCAAAAAAATAACGGTCTACAAATTTATTAATCCGGCTACGATTGATGTTATTGGACGCTATTTTACTTTTTTACTCGAAGGCCTCCATGTGAAAACCGTGTTTGATATGAATGGTATAGATGATATTGAGGTTGTTAATCCCGTTTATCACCAATGTATGTATTCTTATTCATCCGGAATTAAAACAACAACTCCCGAAATCAGCAACCTATACACTGGAATGGTGCTGGAGTCAAATCCTGCTGTTATAACGGTGGATGAAGAACATAAGTTTAAATCTGATGATTTTTCAAGAATAGCCAACATAGCTGTAAAACCAACATACGATGGGTATACGTTTTTTGAGACGAAGCCTTAAGCTATTTGTTGAACAGCCGTTTTAAAACGATCAGCAAACCCAGAAATACAAGATTTAACACAATGGAAATGCCCAGGATGAGGGAAAATCCTGAGGCCAGACGACCAACAACAAGCAAAAACTCCGAAGCAAAATCGGTGAGCCATAATGTTGCAAAATTGATGATAAATAAAACAAGAAGCAATATCCATAAGCCTCCGAACGTCCCTTTTAAATCGGCTTTGCTTAATGTTATGTTATTCCCGATTGCGAACACCAGGTAAAGAAAGATAAAGGATTTCCAGAATGAACCGGAACTGAAGACACCTGCCAAAAGGCCAAAAGCTCCTTTAAAAATCAAACGCACCTGGTCAAAAATACTCAGGTCAGAACTGAATTTTTCACTCAGGTCATATGAAAATAAAATACGTGAAAGGATATACAAAATGAGCGTTCCGAATATAACCGGCCCTATTCCTATAAAAAAATTACCAATGTTTTGGTATATGTTTTTTTTGTTGTAGGAATGATTTACATAACCCAATCGTCCATCAGACGTATCTCTTTTGAACAGCTTGATTTCTGTGATTTTGTGGCCAAATATCAGCGCAAAAATGGCATGTCCTGTTTCGTGTATAGGGACACCGATGCTGGCCACAAAAACCTTATAAATGGTTCCACCTAAAATGTCATTGCTCAGCTTTTCGCTGGTACCGGATATAAAATTCTGAATAAAAGCCAGAAAAAGTGGAATCCCAAATGCTAAGAGAAATGTAAATACTGTCACATAAAAACTCTGCCAGATATACAGAATAAAGTCATTCATCGTTTTTCTTATAAATATAAGCTGAATTATGATTTACAGCAAAAAAACATAATTAAACTAAAAAAATAGTTGAAAAATTTTGCAACTAATTATTTAGTTGTATATTTGAACTAAGAATTTAGTTGAGTGTTTAATGAAACAGTTACAGAAAGTTGTAACGTTATTAATGAATGACACAATGTAAAATTTGAATCTGTATTTGAATCAACAGAAGAAGCAATTTTTCTGTCTTGATTCTTTTATCTTGATTCCTGATTCTATTAAAAATGAAAGAACTAACAAAAGCAGAAGAACAGGTAATGCAGGTCATCTGGGAGAAGGGGAAACTAACAGTAAATGATGTGCTGGAAGATTTACCGGAACCAAAACCGGCTTACAATACAGTTTCAACCATAGTACGAATTCTGGAGAAGAAACGATTTGTGGATCATGAGCCTTTTGGCAGAGGTTATCTTTATTTTCCGTTGATAACAAAGCCAGAATACACCAAAAAGTTTATGAAGAACTTCATTGGCAACTATTTTGGCAACTCGTTTAAAGACATGGTTTCATTTTTTGCAAAAACAGATAAAATGGATCTGGAAACATTTGAGAAGATGATGGAAGAGATCAAAAAGGAATTAAAGTAAAGATTTGAGACACAAGAATCAAGACACAAGACGCAAGATGATTTTTCTGCGAAAATCAGCGAAGATTTCCGCGTTAATCAGCAAGAACCTTGTATACAGTGCTTTTATTTAATCTGAGCAAGTCATGTTACCTGATTCTTGATCCTGATACTTTAAAATATATGAGTATGAATATCGTAATTAATTATATCGTTGAATCGGCTTTAAGCCTGGGAATTCTGACTTTGTTTTATTACGGGTTTTTGCGCAACAGGAATATTCCGGGCTTTAACCGTTGGTTTCTGCTGGTAGCCTTAGTATTTACTTCGGTTTTGCCCTTGTTTCATATCACCTTGATGCGACCTGAAATGGCCACGGTAAAAGAGCCGGTATATTACGGTTTTATGCTCGATATGGTTAATATATACGGAACTTTAATGAAGCAGAATGTTGTTCCTGCAGTTCAGCAACATTCAGGTCTTCACTGGTTATATATGGTTGGATTAGCCTTGCTTGTTATCCGGTTAATCTTTGCACTGTCTAAAATCGGGATCCTTCAACGGAAAACGATGATGCAAAAAGTGCAGGGGATTAACCTGATACAGAGTGAGAAGATATTCCAGCCATTCTCTTTTCTGAATACGGTATTTGTGCCTAAAAGCTTTATGCAGAACGATGACATACAAAGCATAATACAGCACGAATCCATTCATGTCAAACAAAAACACACATTCGACCTTATTCTTCTGGAACTGGTATTGCTGGTTCAATGGTTTAACCCGTTCGTATGGTTACTTCGCAAAGCCATTGTTGAAAATCATGAATTTATTGCCGATCGTGCTGTCCTTAGAGGCGGCGTTTCGGTGGCTGATTATCAACGATCTCTTTTGTACCAGGTTATGGGGACCAGGTTTGATCTGGGGACTGGTTTCAGTTATTCCTTAACAAAAAAACGATTTAAAATGATGAAAACTAAAGTGAATAAGAAAGGTGTACTGGTTAGTGCTCTGTTGAGCCTGATGCTTTTCTCCGGAATATTTTTTGTGGCTGCATCTGAATTATCGGTAAATGATATAGTAGCGCCATTGATAAGCGAAAATAATATTGACAATTCGGCTGCAACTCCGTATGAACAGAATGATGAGCGGCAGATATATCAGATTGTGGAAAAAATGCCCCAATATCCTGGTGGCGCAAAGTCCATGATGGAATATTTATCAATGAACATTAAATATCCAACAACAGCGCAAGAAAAGGGCATTCAGGGCCGCGTGTATGTGAATTTTATCATTAACACAAAGGGCGAAGTCAGCGATGTAAAAGTTGTTCGTGGTGTTGACCCTGCACTGGATGCAGAAGCTGTACGTATTGTCAAGGGGATGCCGAAATGGACTCCCGGTGAACAAAGAGGTAAAGCTGTGAATGTGGCGTATAATTTGCCCATAAATTTCGCTTTGGATAACGGTAAGAAAGAGGTGACCGATGGAGCAAATGTAGTTGCCGGAGATATGATTGTAAAGGATGAAAAAATAGAGAAAACAGGGGATGGAGTAACTGTAAGTGCCAAAATTTTGGATCATAAGAATAATCCCTTACCCGGAGCGTCAGTAATCTTAAAAGGAACTACGTTGGGTACCGTAACTGACATGACAGGTCAGTTTATTTTAAAGATCAAATCAAATCTTTTGGAAGAATCTGATAAAGCAGTAGTTATTAGTTTTGTAGGGTTAAAAACTGTGACTGTAGACTTAGAGAGTAACGGAAACAAAATGGATGAAATAGAAGTGGTTGCACTTGGCAAACCAGTTGTTTTCCAGGTTGTTGAAAAAATGCCTCAGTTTCCGGGGGGAGAAGCCGCTATGATGAAATACCTGAGTCAGAATATTCACTATCCTGATGTTGCCAAGAAAAACGGTATTCAGGGACGGGTTTATATAAACTTCATTGTTGAAGAGGATGGATCTTTATCTAATATAGAAGTTAAAAGAGGTGTTGATCCGTCATTGGACAAGGAAGCCGTAAGGGTTATAAAAGCGATGCCAAAATGGAAACCGGGCGTTCAGAGAGGAAAGAGGGTTCGGGTTAGCTTCATGTTGCCCATCAATTTTGTTTTAAACGATGGAAAATCAAAGAGTGAAAAACTGACCATTATTGAGGACAAACCTGCAGTGGATGAGAATGTGGTGTTTCAGATTGTGGAAAATATGCCTCAGTTTCCCGGGGGTGAAGAAGCTATGATGAAATACGTGTCGGATAATATTAATTATCCTGATGAGGCTCAAAAAAATGGTATCCAGGGAAGAGTATATGTTAATTATATCGTGGAAAAGGATGGATCGTTGAGCAATATTAAAGTTAAAAGAAGTGTTGATCCATTACTCGACAAAGAAGCCGTTAGGGTTATAAAAGCGATGCCAAATTGGAAACCGGGCATTCAGAGAGGCAAGCCGGTTCGGGTCAGCTTTATGTTACCAATAAATTTTGTCTTGAATTAAAAGAAGAAGGATTAATATTAGGTACGTAGATTTATGGCTCATTCGTTGGAATCAGACCAACGGATGAGTTTTTTTTATAAATTGGCACTTCATTTTACTCTGTTTAATTATAAATTTATGAAGCATACTTTTACCCTTGTCCTGTTTTTCGTCTTTATATTTAGCTGGTATTCATGCAAAGAGAATCATAATGCCGTACTGAATATTAGTGGATTAGGAGATGATACGGTTTTTGTCAGATATGTTCCAATATCACAATATTATAGCTCGGAGTGGGCAAAAGATACCGTTTATTCTAAACAGAATGTTTTTTACTATAATAGTAAAACTACTGAACCAGTTTTCGTAGAATTTAGTTCTGCTAAAGGAAGGTTTAAACGACCGGATGGATCTTTGTTTTCAGTACCTCAAAAAGAAGTAGTATTGCTAATTAAACCTAATGATAACATTAAGGTTAAAGGAGACCTAAAAGCGAATTATCTGGATTATAAAGCCTTCGGATCTGAGTTTAATGAGATTTACGGCCAAATCAGGTTTAATCAGAAAGATACCATAATAAAATTATCTAAAATTCTTCAGGAATTCAATTTCATACGCTTGGATACTGCTAAAAAACACATCATTGATAGCCTGATAAGGGAGATTGACAGGATGGATAGTATTCTTGAAATTGACAGATTAGATTATGTGAAAAATAATCCGGATAAAGAATTATCCGCATATTATCTGGTTTCACAGGGTTATGATACCATTGAAAAGTATTATCCGAAACTCACTCCAGATATCCGTGAAGGAACTTTCAAAAATATGCTGGATTACCATTATCAGCATATCCTGAGGTTTAATTTAACGGTGGAAAATGAAAAGAAGGTATCATCCGGAACCTTAGCTCCTGAATTTGTTTTAACGTCGTTCTCTGGTTCTGATTTTTCACTGGACTCTATTAAAGACAAATATATTGTTCTTGATTTCTGGGGTAGTTGGTGTGGATGGTGCATTAAGGGATTCCCTGAAATGAAAGAATATTACAGGAAATACAAAAACAAACTGGAAATAGTTGGCATTGCTTGTCATGATAAAGAAGATGCATGGAGGAGATCTGTTGAAGAAAATGGTCTTGAATGGATTCAGCTTATTAATAAAAGTGACATTGAACACAACGTTTCAATCCTTTATGGCGTAAGAGGTTATCCTTCAAAAATTATCCTTGATAAGAATAAAAGAATAGTGGCCCGTTTTTTAGGTGAGACTCCTGAGTTTTATACTAAACTGGATGAATTGTTGCGTTATACGTTATAACCTTTTTAAGCTGCCCTTTCAGGGCGCTCTACAATCTTGTTTATTCTGACCCAAAGCGCCACTCTGTTTGCTTTGGGATGAAATAAGTTGGGCTTTCAGCCCGAATTGCCAGAAATAAATCTACAATTCTAATTTTTGAAAATCAAAATCATTTATAAAAACTATTTCATTATTATGCGCCACGAAGTGGCAGATTAATTTAGCCCAATGCAGAGTTTGAGCTTGCGAAAATGTCGCATTGGGTTAGTAGATCGCATGATAGTGCGCCCTGAAAGGGCAGCTTAATTTATAAGCGTTCCCGTAATATGGATGCCATTGTTTCCTTACTATGAGCTACGGGATTATTTTTATTCCCGGATCCGGCCACAATTTTTTCAATGTCATTGGTTGTGATTCCAAATCCACCAAGCGTTGGAATCCGCAGCTGTTCTGTTATGGCGTAAAGCTGTTCAATGAACAGGTCAATCTTTTTGTCTGTTGGAGCATTGGAATCCACGAAGATATTTGAAACTGTAAGATATTTTTTAAGCGCATCCTGTTTATTTTCTGCCCGTAATTCGGCAACGGTAAATTTATTATTGGCTGCCATTAAAGTTCCGCAAACCACGCCATGCGGAATGTCAAAATAAGCACCTATAGGAGATGCAAAGCCATGAATGGTACCCAGTCCTGCATTGGACAAAGCAATACCTGATATCATAGCCGCATAAGCCATATCGGTTCTGGCTTTCAGATTTTCACCATCCGTAAATGCAGCAATAAGGGAGCGCTTAATGGCCTTTAAGCCGGAAAGCACAAGTGAAGATGTCATTTCATCGCACGTTGGTGACAGATAGGCTTCTAAAAGTTGCGTAAAGGCATCCATTCCACTGGCAGCAGTTACGTTTGGAGGACAGGTCAGGATCAACTCAGGGTCAACAATGGCTACATCAGGCACATAATTATCATGGCGTAGCGACTTTTTAAAACCATCCTTCCCTATCTGTGAAATCACAGCATTTTTAGTCGTCTCACTTCCGGTACCTGAGGTGGTTGGAACGGCAATGAATGGTATTTTTTTCCCTTCGGGTTTCAGATGGCCCACACCTTCGAGATAATCTGTTATTTTCCCGTTGACCGCAAGCATGGCTGAAATCGCTTTTCCTGCATCCATCACACTTCCACCACCAATGGCAACAACAACATGAATGTCTTTATCGGTATAAGCCTCTGTAATTGCATCTATCATCGCCGGGGATGGTTCGCCGGATATTGGTTCAAGGTATGCTGAATTGCTTTTCAGAATAGGAGCGATAAGTCCGGCATATTGTTTTGAGGCGTGGAAGGATTTTCCACCGGTAATAAACAGGATGTGTGAACCGAATGGTGCAATCACCTTCTTAAGTTCGGCCAGCTTTCCCGGTCCGAATAATATTTTTGGAAGTTTGGCAAATACAAAAGGATCGATCATAAGGCTTATGTATTTTCAGGAAATAAAATCGTGTGTTTAAAGCCTTCGCGGGGTTTTGCCATCCAGTCAGCCACGGTATCGCGCCAGGTTTTATAATGTTCTGTTTCTTTATGCGCTGCAGCAGCTTCTTCCGAAATATAGGCTTCGTAAAATGTAAATTTAAGCGGATCGGCTTTGTCCTGCAGGATATCGAACCGTATGTTTCCATTTTCTTTAACTGAAGCAAGATGATTTGCCTTAGTGGCTTTCAGAAATGCTTCTAAATGCTCTTTCTTAACCCAAACATGAACGAGAGTTGAGATCATAAGCGTCTTATTATTTGTGTTGTTGTACAAATATAGGGGAATTTTGCCCTAAATAGGGCAAATAAAAAAGTATTGTGTTCGTGAATACGAGCACTAACGTTCAGTATTTAAATCTTAAGTAGGTTCTAATTATACCGCTGTGATCCCGATGAACTTGAACCTCGTATCATTATGACACCGTTACCGGTTTTAAGGGTTTTACTACCGCTGCTACCAAAAGCTTTCAGACTTCCTGATGTGGCTCTCAAATCAAATGTAAAATCATCGGCATTGTTATCAAGGTTCATGGTTATACTTCCAGAAACAGAATGGAATTCTGAATCTGATTTAAGTTGAACGTTTTGTCCGGATTGGCTGCCGCTTGACGAGGTCAGATTCAATGCACCTTCGAAATCAGTTACTCGAATGCTTCCAGAACTTGTCACCGCGCTGATCTTTCCTTCAACGGAATTAAACCGTAGAGAACCGGACGATGCGTTGGTTCTTATTTTCCCTTCTATGTCTTCAAATACCTGGCTCCCACTGGATGATCTGGCGCTGATATTACCTTCTGCATCGTATACTTTAATGCTCCCGGAACTGGTTGTAACATCAAGTTCTCCTTCAATACCTGAAAGTGAAATGCTGCCGGAACTTGCCGAAACATTCATCTTGCCCTGAAGGCCTTCAGCATGAATACTTCCCGAACTGGAGGTTAAGCCCAGTTTGTCGTTTTTCAGGTTTCTTGCAGTAATACTTCCGGATGAGTTGTTGACCTTTACACGAATATACTTAGGGACTTCAAGTTTCAGGTGCCCGGAAAGGTTATTAAACATCTTGTTATCTTTTTCCACCCAAACAGACAAGGTTCCGCCATTTACTTCATACAGGATTTTTGAATCGTCACCGGCTTTTTTTGTCGTTAGCTCACCCCAAAGATGCACATTATTCGCATCGTGGCTTTCAACTTCCACATTCATAAAGGATCCGTTTATCTCTACAGCACTAATGTTGTTAAATGTTTCGTCAATCTGCTGACTCATTACATTGTCTGTTGTAGCATAGTTTCCTACTATAAAAATTGCCACAACAAAAACTATAGCTAACGATGTTTTCATCCGATTAAAATTTTCAAGTTAAATTCATTAATACTTTAAAATTTGGGAATCCCGATGTGTCGGGATAACCGTTCCTCCTCTCGCATGAACTTATTTTAATCATGTTATGGAGTGTTTTTGATTAAAGAAGTTCAAGTTCGTTTCATAACATTTCAATAAATAATTAATCGTGGGCTTGTAAAGTTAGTACGTACAAAAACATTTTTTGTTACAGTTTTTGCTGTAAAATATCGGTTGGGCCAAAATTTAAAGCGATCCTGTCAGATTCTGTCAATCTTTGCAGCCATAATGAAATCATTGGCTGTTAATCCGGACGCACTATGGGTTGTTAAGCTTATTGTTACCTTCTTGAACCCCAAAAGAATATCGGGATGATGATTCTGCTGTTGCGCAATTTCTGCGATTTTATCTACAAAAACAACAGAGGGAGCGTATTCCGTGAATGGATACGTTTTTACCAGTTTAGTCTTATCTTCAATCACCCAACCGGGAGAAAGCATGGAATAATACGTGGTTATTTTATCCTCTTCCAGTAAGTCTGCGCGATGAATACAATTCTGCTCATAAAGTGGTTGCATAATACAATATTTTTAAGTTTAACATTAAACACATTCACATAATGGAATGTGGAATAACGGAAATCTGTAAACCAAAATTATTGGTTCACTCAACTCCCTTATTTTGAAAGTATCAAGTTAAAACAATTAGGATCAAATAATTGAAAAGGAGCTGTTAAACAAATGAAATAACTGTTAATGCAATGAAAGGTATATGTCTTTGCATTGTTTTACTTAAAGTAAGTATTTGATATTATTAACCTAAAACAAAAAGTAATGATAAGTAAAGGTTTTGCACAGTGGGAAGGAGATTTGAAAAAGGGAAGCGGGTTGATCCGGTTGGAATCATCAGGGCACATATCACCGTATTCATTTAATTCCAGGTTTATGGGAGGTTCAGGAACCACTCCTGAAGAACTGATTGGTGCAGCTCATGCCGGTTGTTTTTCTATGGCACTAAGCAATATTTTGTCATCTCACGGTTATAAAGTTGCTAGCATCGAAACCACTGCATCGGTTAATCTGAAGGAAGAAGGCGATGGTTTTGCTATCAAGGAAATTGTTCTGACAACGATGGGAAATGTTCCTGAGCTGGCGCTTGAGATGTTTTTAAAATACGCCAACGAAGCCAAGGAGAATTGTCCCGTTTCAAAGGCCATAAGTAAAGACGTTAAAGTGTCGCTGGAGGCTAACCTTGTACGGTTGGATAAGTAAACCGTGTTTTTATTTCGTCAGTTCTCTGAAAACATCCTCCAGGGAAGATTTCTCAAGCGACATAGACAGAATTAGCCAGTCATTGTCGGCAGCCAGTCTCGATATTTCTTTTCGGATATCGTTGCTGGCTTTAATCTTATATACAGATCCGGATGTTTCTATCTGCAGAACAGAGCCAACTGCCCGAAGTTTTGCCTCATCAATGGGATCTTCAAATTCTACCCTGATGTTGAAACTCTTGTTTAATTGTTGACTTAACTGGCTTACCGGAGCATCCGCTACAATTTTGCCATTGTTTATTATAATGGCTCGTTCGCAAATGGCCTGTACTTCCTGCATAATGTGGGTAGAAAGCATAACGGTTTTCTCTTTCCCCAGGTTCTTTATCAGATCCCTGACTTCAACAATCTGGTTTGGATCAAGACCAGTGGTTGGTTCATCCAGAATCAGTACCTCCGGATCAGGAATAAGAGCCTGAGCGATGCCTACACGCTGTCGGTAGCCTTTAGATAAAGCTCCAATTTTTTTCTGGCTTTCAGGAGTCAGTCCTGTGATCTCAATCAGTTCTTCTATCCTCGCATTAATATGATCAACCGGATAGAAACCGGCGACAAAGCGCAGGTATTCCCTCACATACATATCTGTGTAAAGCGGATTATTCTCAGGGAGATATCCAATCTTATACCGGGAGGCAATATCATCCTTGTTTACCTCAATTCCTGATATTTCAGCCCGTCCGGAATCCATTTGAATATATCCGGTTAGTATTTTCATCATCGTGGACTTTCCGGCACCATTGGGACCAAGAAAGCCAACAATTTCACCTTTCCCTATAAAGAAAGAGACTTCATCAAGAGCTTTCTGTTTGCCGTATGTTTTTGTTATGGATTCTACTTTTATCACAACTTCATGTTTAAAACTGTAAGAACAAAGATAACTGCTTTTTGAAAAGCATAATAACTTCCTTTTCAATTTGGACTAAAGTCCAACGTTAATGTCTTTCAGGTAACACGGGGCTTAAGCCCCGTGTTACAATGTGATAAGTATAAAAATGGACTTTAGTCCTGATAGTTCTAAGAATGAAATAATTAAATCTTTTTAATATGCTAACCTGATTTATGTATCTGTTTTTATTGGTGTTTTTTTATCACCTTTGCACCATGAAACAAAATTATTCAGACAGAGGCAGAAAAGGGGGCCGGGATGGTTCTCCTAAAAAGGACTTCAGAAAAAAAGAAGGACAAGCCGGATCACCTAAAAAGGATTTTCAGCGCAGTGAAGGTAAGGGTGGTGCTCCTAAAAGGGATTACAGGAAGAAAGACGGGGCAGAAGGAGCTCCCGGCAGAGAATATAAAAGAAAAGGAGGATTCGATAAACCTCGTAGAGATGCCGGAGAAGGTGGTTTTAAAAGTCGTTCTGTCAAAAAAATGCCTAAATCGGATCTTAGGCTGAACCAATACATTGCAAGGGCAGGAATCTGCTCTCGTCGTGAGGCAGATAAACTGATTGAGCAGGGGCTTGTAAAAGTCAATGGAAAGTTGGTGACAGAACTGGGAGTCAGGGTCAATCCGTCTGACGAGGTTCGGGTAGACGGAACCCGGATCAAGCCGGAAAAAAAGGTGTATATATTGTTGAATAAACCGAAGGATACGGTAACTACCTTAAAGGATCCTAATGCCAGAAAAACCGTATACGACCTGATTAAAAATGCCTGTGAGGAACGCGTTTATCCGGTCGGACGGCTGGATAGAAACACAACCGGCGTGTTGTTGCTGACTAACGATGGTGATTTATCTGCGCGATTAACGCATCCAAAGTACAACCACAAAAAAATATATCACGTGTTCCTGAATAAGGATGTAACGAAGAATGATCTTCAGCAACTGGCGGATGGCTTTGAACTTGAGGATGGTTTTATTGCTGCCGATGTGGTGAGTTATGCCCATCCCGAGGATAAATCGCAGATTGGAATTGAAATCCATTCCGGAAGAAACCGGGTCGTAAGGCGCATGTTTGAACATCTTGGGTACGATGTGGTTAAACTTGACAGGGTATATTTTGCCGGACTGACAAAGAAAAACCTGCCACGTGGTAAATGGCGTTTCCTTACCGAACAAGAGTTGAATATGTTTAAAATGCTAAAAAAATAAAGTTATGTTTCAGAAAAGTGTGTATGTTAACCGAAGAGAACAATTGAAAAAAATGATGGGTAGCGGTTTAATTCTGCTTCCAGGGAACAACGAAATGCCAATGAATTACGAGGATAACACCTACAGATTCAGGCAGGACAGCACTTTTCTGTATTTCTTTGGGCATGATCAGGCCGGACTTACAGCCGCAATAGATGTGGACAATAATGAGGATATCTTCTTTGCCGATGAATTCACTTCTACGATGATTCTGTGGATGGGATCGCAGGAAACCATGGCAGAAAAAGCACAGAAAGTTGGTGCCAAACATATGCCGATGAAAGCATTCGGGGAGCTGATAGCCAACGCATTAAAAAAAGGACAACGCATTCATATATTACCACCTTACCGTGCCGATCGTAAAATCTGGCTGGGAGAGTTGCTAAATGTTCATCCGAATAAAGTGGAGACTTTTGTTTCAGAAAAGCTGCTGAAGGCATGTATTAAAATGCGTTCCATTAAGGAAACAGTCGAAATAGAGGAAATCAGGAGTGCCATGCCAACTGCCTATGCCATGCATACAACTGCCATGAAGATGGCTAAACCGGGATTGTTTGAACGTGAAATAGCAGGACGTATTGAGGGCATTGCTGCCAGTGATGCGGCAGGGATTTCGTTTCCCATAATTCTAACAAAGAACGGGCATATTCTCCATAATCACGTTCATCCGAATGAGCTTAAACAGGGCGATTTGATGGTGGTGGATGCCGGTTGTTCTTCATTTCTGAATTATGCAACAGACCATACACGTACAACTCCTGTTGGTGGTAAGTTTACTCAAAAGCAAAAGGAGATATACCAGATTGTTCTGAACGCAAATGAAGCTGCAAGAGAGGCGACCAGTGCAGGTGTATATTACAGGGAATGTCACCTGATTGCAGCTAAAACTATTGCATCCGGACTAAAGGATTTGGGATTGATGAAAGGCAATGTGGACGATGCTGTGGCAGCAGGTGCACATGCACTGTTTTTCCCTCATGGACTGGGCCATCATATGGGGCTTGATGTGCATGATATGGAAGATTATGGAGAGAACCTGGTTGGTTATGATGAAACCATAGAGCGCAGCCAGCAGTTTGGTTTAAAAAGTCTGCGCTTAGGAAAGAAACTGGAAACCGGTTATGTGATCACCAATGAGCCCGGGTGTTATTTTATACCACATCTCATTGATGCCTGGCAGGCAGATGGAACCAACGCGGAATTTCTGAACTTCGATAAAATCAATTCCTACCGCGATTTTGGTGGTATTCGGCTGGAAGATGATATTCTGGTGACTGAAAACGGATGCGAGCTGCTTGGTGAACGTATTCCGATAACTGTTGAGGAAGTGGAAGCCATGTGTGCTTCAGGAATGTAATCTTTAGCAATACTTCTTCTGCTCCGCTACTATACATTAAATATACATTATGCCAAAACAAAAAGGTAAAAAGCCCAAAATTAATAAACGCAACCTGTCAGGGTTAATCATGAATGAATTCATTGAGACCCCTAAGCAGGTTATGAATTACAAGCAGCTTTCTAAAAAGCTGGATCTGAAACGCATGTCTGAAAAGCAACTGGTGAATGTTGTACTAACAGAACTAGCTGATGCCGGACATTTAAATGAAATCTCAACCGGCCGATTCAGGCTTAACAATCAGGGTGCTTTTATTACCGGGACACTCTCCCGCGATGGAAGTGGTGCTGCATATCTGGTTCCTGATGAAGGAGGAGAAGAAGTGTTTATCCCGGATCATGCTTTAAATAAAGCATTGAACGGCGATACTGTGAAGGTTGTGGTATACGCCAGACGTAAGCGCCGCCTGCCTGAAGGTGAAGTTGTTGAGATCATCAAGCGGGGTAAAAACGATTTTGTTGGAGTAGTGGAGGTATCGCATAATTTCGCTTTTTTAGTTCCGGATACCAAACGCCTGGGATACGATATTTTTATTCCGCTGGATAAGTTGGGTGAAGCGAAGCAGGGACAAAAGGCCATAGCCCGTATTGTGGACTGGCCGCAAAAAGCTAAAAACCCGATTGGGAAGATTATTGAAGTGCTTGGAAATGTAGGGGACAACAATGCGGAGATGCACGCTATTCTTGCTGAATACGGATTACCGCATAAATATCCCGAAAATGTTATTCAGGCCGCAGAAAAGATCAGTGATCAGATTGAACAGGAGGAAATAAAGAAACGACGGGATTTCAGACAGACCACTACGTTTACGATCGACCCATGGGACGCCAAGGATTTTGATGATGCACTCTCAATTAAGAAACTCGAAGATGGTTTATGGGAAGTTGGCGTTCACATTGCTGATGTTACACATTATGTCCGACCCAAAACCTTACTGGAAAATGAAGCGTATAAAAGAGCAACATCTGTTTATCTGGTAGACAGGGTCGTCCCGATGCTGCCGGAACGCTTATCCAATAACATATGTTCCCTCCGGCCCAATGAAGAGAAACTGACCTTTTCAGCTGTGTTCAAAATGGACGAAAATGCCGAAGTGAAAGATAGCTGGATAGGCAGAACCGTTATTAATTCGGATCGCCGTTTTGCATATGAAGAGGCTCAGGATATCCTCGAGGGAAAACCGGGTGATTTTGAACAGGAGTTGAAGATCCTGAACAGTCTGGCTAAGAAATTAAGGAGTAAACGATTTGCTAATGGTGCCATTAATTTTGAACGATCCGAGGTGAAGTTCGAAATTGATGAACATGGTAAACCATTGCGGGTCTTTTTTAAGGAGCCCAAAGATTCCAATCAGTTAATAGAGGAATTCATGCTGCTGGCAAACCGGACTGTCGCTGAATTTATTGGTAAAGTTCCGAAAGGGAAGAAGGCCAAAACATTTGTTTACAGGATTCACGACAAACCCTTGCCGGATAAATTTGATACCTTCAGACAGTTTATAAAGAAGTTTGGTTACAAAATTAATGCAGCCAGTGAGGAAAGCATATCTGCTTCATTAAATGAGGTACTGATTAAGGTAAAAGGTAAATCGGAACAAAATCTGATTGAAACCATTGCGATCCGTTCTATGGCAAAGGCTGAGTATTCTACATTCAATATAGGGCATTACGGACTGGCATTCAAGTATTATTCACACTTTACCTCACCCATCCGGCGTTATCCGGATATGATGGTTCACCGGCTTCTGGATCGTTACATGAATGGTGGGCGTAGTGTAAATGAAGAACAGTATGAGGACATGTGCCAGCACAGTTCCGATATGGAACAACTGGCAGCACAGGCTGAACGCTCTTCCATAAAATATAAGCAGGTGGAGTTTATGAAAGACAAGCTTGGGGAAGAGTTTGACGGTGTTATCTCAGGCGTTACCGAATGGGGGATATATGTAGAACTGGAAGAGAATAAATGTGAGGGGATGGTTCCGTTGCGTGACCTGGATGATGATTTTTACGTGTTCGATGATGCCAATTATTGTATCACCGGAAGAAGAACAAATAAGACATACCGTTTGGGAGATGCGGTAAGGATTAAGGTCGCCAGCGCTAACCTGGAAAAGAAACAGCTGGATTTTCAGTTATTAGCCAATCAATAGTGCATGTTTTATTTGGTAAATTTGGGCTAATTCTGTAATATTGCACTCCGAAATTTTCAATGAAAATTTAGGGCCTATCCCCGAAAGTTCGGGGCAGTTGGTTATCCCGATAGCTATCGGGACTGACTTTACCGAATATTCGGGACAGGTGGTCAGTATAAATCAAAACCTGAAGCATAAAATGTTACTAAACGGGCCTATAGCTCAGTTGGTTAGAGCACCTGACTCATAATCAGGTGGTCCCTGGTTCGAGCCCAGGTGGGCCCACAAAAAAGCAAGAGCGTGAGAACGAGAGTGATCACGCTCTTGCTTTTTCCCTCAATACTCGCCCTCAAACTCAAATTTATTATTAACAGTGTCATTCGTGAAGATTTTTCTAAAAGATACCTGTATTGGTCGTTTGTATGAAAACCTTTCGCAAGTGAGGCTTGTGCTTATGTGCAAGTATCCTCTATTGTGTATAATGTTTTTGTTAATATACTTTGTAATTCAGTAATTGCCCTGGTTACAACATAAATTGGTGAAATAATTATTATAAGCTTTCGTCTATGTAAAATGAATATAAATAAAATCATGTTTTATAACATATCTTTTAGTGAGAATGTAAATAGAAACCGGATGGGAATTTATAGTCTTAAGGCGAGTAATTATATGTTCTACAACACTTTTGCGTTATTTATAGTGTAAAAAGTACGCATTTTTTTCTGGTATGTTGTCTTAAATACTGAACGAAAGGGGTAATAATAAAAAAATATTTTGTTTATATTAAATTTATATTTATCTTTGAATTAACATTTAAAGAACTATTAATTAGTATTAGGATTTAAATGTGTTTTTATTATTAAGAATTTAATTTTTTGTATTGAGGGAATAACACTTTTGCTAACATTAAAACAAGAGATCATGATTTACAATCAAAAACAACGTCAGCTTATTATTTGGGATCAGAGGGGAACACGGGAAAAGTTTGTGAGCTATTTTTTGTTGTTTAATCTGGGACTTAGATTAATGGTCAGAGATGCTTTCAGAAAAATTAGTTTTACTGAAAGCACAGTAAAGGAGAATTCAATATATCAGAACGAACCGGTTGTTAATTCATAAGTTTTTTCAACCCGATTTGTTTGATACTTAATAACGAAATTTCGGCAGTTGGCTGAGAAATCCGTAAGGGCTAGTGTGCTCTTACGGATTTTTATTTTGATTGAAGTTGCTTTTCAAAATACTGAATAGTTTTAGTCAATCCTTCATTTAATTGTATTCTAGGTTCCCATTTATCTAACTTCTCCTTTGCAAGAGATATGTCAGGTCTCCGTTGCTTAGGATCATCCTGAGGTAAGGGCTTAAATATCAGTTTGGAGGTTGAGCCAGTTATTTTGATTATTTCCTGTGCCAGTTCAAGCATAGTGAATTCATTTGGATTTCCCAGGTTAACCGGACCTGTAAAGCTGTCGGGACTATCCATCATGCGTATCATGCCTTCAATCAGATCGTCAACATATTGAAATGAACGTGTTTGTGTTCCATCGCCAAAAATGGTTATATCATTTCCTTTTAATGCCTGAACAATGAAGTTGGAAACAACACGTCCATCGTTTAGGTGTAAATTAGGGCCATAGGTATTAAAAATGCGAACGATTTTTATTTTTACTTTATGTTGAATATGGTAATCCATAAACAGAGATTCTGCACAACGTTTACCTTCATCGTAACAGGAACGGGGCCCAACAGTATTTACATTCCCCCAATAACTTTCAGGTTGAGGATGAACCAAGGGATCTCCGTATACTTCACTGGTGCTGGCCTGTAAAATTCTTGCATTTAAGCGTTTTGCCAATCCTAACATATTTATCGCTCCCATAACTGAAGTTTTAATTGTCTGTATGGGATCAAATTGGTAATGAATAGGGCTGGCAGGACAGGCCAGATTATAAATTTCATCAACTTCTGACACATATGGGGACGTAACGTCATGCCTTATTACCTCGAAATAAGGATTATTAATTAATTTAAGAATGTTTTGTTTTGAACCAGTGGAGAAATTGTCAAGACAAATAACATCATTTCCTTCATCTAATAGCCTTTCGCAAAGATGGGATCCAATAAATCCAGCTCCTCCTGTAACAAGTATACGTTTCATAATTAAGATTTTTGTTTAGATAATTCCAATTTAAATTCTATTAGTTGTTTTAATTTACAAGGAGTCTCTAAATATTTTTCTTTAGTCAACTTCCTTTTACATGATTATCTTAACCTAATGCGTAAAAATAAAATTAGAACAAAATAATCATATTATTGTATTCGGTCGTATAAGAAATATGAAATACTACAATTTATAAGCACACGTTTTTGTAAGAACTGAAATTAGTGACATAAAATGAAGTAGATTTTCCCTTTTGGGGAACAGCACCCGTTCAACATTATTATCTTAATAAATTGTTATTCTGACTTTATAGAACAATAAACCAGGCAAAAATGTTTTTTTATTTCGAAGCAATACAAAATGAATGATCTGCCAATAGTACTGAAAATTGATTATTTAGATTTCAGTAAACCTGCTTTTATGTAATATTCAACCTATTATATAGAAGATTAACTTAATATATTTTTGTTAATTTAGTGTGTTGCTAGTATAAATTACAACGATAAACAAATATGAGGGGGAAGCAATTTTTTATTGTAGTAGTTATATTAATTGTTATTGCCCTGAATCAGGGTGTTAAAGCGGCACAGGACTATAGTAACTCCCAAAATGATGTTGAAATTCAGTATGAGCATTATAACAGAGATAGTGGTTTAAAAGATACTTTATTATGTGATTCATTTATTGATCAGGAAATCAGATATATTGCTCCATATTCAGATCGTGTTTACCTTGTATGGAAAGTAGAGAATTATGAATTGGAAAATGCAGTTAATTGGATAAATGATACAAAACTTAATGACGGATTGCTTTATACGCCGATGGTTGCCCAGGGTGATACTTTTATTCTACATTTGAATCTTCCAAAAGGTTCAGTTCTGCAATACTATTTCTGGATAACTAAAAGCAAAAAAGGACATTATCAGGATCTTTGGGATCTTCAATCCAGTGGAAAAATTGTTGTTGAATTTGACGGTACAATCATAAAAGATGCGGTTTATTCGAAAAAAGAAACGGGAAGAATCACTTATATAACCAATAAAAGCTGGTTAATTTTATTGGTTATAGTTTTCATATACTGGATTGTACTGAAACTATATAAAGGAAAGATAAATAATAACGAAAGGATATCACAATTTGAAAAAGTAATCTTCACTGGTATTAGTTTTGCAATTTTTCAGGCACTCGCTCGTTCGGAAATACTGGGCATTTATCCTTTCAACGTTATACATAATCCTGTTATTTTAACAAAACTTATAAAAGCCAGTATAAGCGACTACTTATATTTGGGTTATCTCGTCATTCCTTTTTTATTGTTCTTTTTGTTTGTTAGGAATCATAGACTAAGCACATGGATTTATGGAATGTTTATGTTTCTGGTAATATTCTCTACATTAATAGCATTTACTAATATTAAAACCGTCATTTATCTTGGGAAACCTTTTAATTATCAGTGGCTTTATTATTCTGATTTCCTGCTTAGCGATGATTCAAAATCTGCTGTTTCTGCTAATTTATCGCTAAAAACTGTAGCAAATATGGTTTCGTTTTGTGTTTCGATGCTATTGCTTTCTGGTATCCTTACAAGAATAAACAGATTATTAGGATCACAAAAAAAAGTGAAATATATTATTTATTCGATTCTTTTACTATTTACCATTATTATTGGATTTAAGTCAAAAACCGCGAATACTACATGGACTAGGGGGCAATCGGAAAATGCAATTTTGTGTATGGTGCAATCTATCATTGACATTAATTCGAATTCTTCCTTTTTTACAATGGCATTACCAGATGATATGAAATCATTTGACCCGAAAGGAATTGTTGGTTTAGATTCTGTTTCGATTCCGAAAAATCATAGAGTAAAAAACATTCTGTTTGTAATACTTGAGTCGGCAGGGGCCTTATATTTTGATGATTATGGTGGCGCCTTTAACATAAGCCCGAATTTAAACCGGTACGGTGCTCACGCACTAACATTCAAAACGGTTTATGCGCATGCCCCGGCAACAAACCGTTCGCTGGTTTCAATTTTAGGCTCGATTTATCCATATTTATCGTATAAAAGTTTAACACAGGAAAGTCCTCAGTTTGAACATCCAACAATAAATTCCGTATTAAAGGAGGAAGGTTACAGAACATCTTTTTTTTCATCTGCAAATCTCAATTTTCAAAATTGCCGGGAGTTTTTATCCTATCGTAGTTTTGATCAAATATTAGACTTTTCTATGATTGACTGTGGTGAGAAGTTTAACCTTGATAGCGATAATTATACTGAGGGAGACGGTATTGATGATATGTGTTTAGTGGATTGTTTAACGTCATGGTTGGATGAAGATACGACCAAAAACTTTTTCTCTCTGATTTGGACCGTTCAGGGACATTATCCATATTTTTTTGCAGGAAAAGAAGAAGATTTTGGTGTTCAGGATATTAACTTTAACCGTTATCTCAATTCCTTGAGACACAATGATGAATTGTTAGGGCGAGTAATGCGTGAACTTGAAAGAAGAGAATTGGATAAAAGCACATTGGTTGTTGTCGTTGGTGATCATGGAGAGGCATTTGGACAACATGGGCAATATGGGCATGGAACTGCTTTATATGAGGAAAATCTAAGAATACCGCTTTATTTTATTAGTGGTGAACTTTTTAGTGGACAGAAGAAGGATGACATTGCTGCGTTAAAGGATTTGGCAACTACTTCCCTTTCAATAATTGGAGTTGATGTCCCAAATGAATGGCAGGGTAGAAATTTGGTTAATACAGTTTCTGATGAATCTTTTTTCTTTGCTCCGTGGTCCGATTATCTTTTTGGTTATCGCAAGGACAATATGAAATTTGTTTTTAATGAAAGCCTGAATCAGGTTGAAGTATATGATCTGAATTTGGATCCCAAAGAAGAATTAAATCTAATTGATCAGGATTTATATCCTGAAGTTGAGTATGCTAGAAACCGTGTAGCAGCCTGGGTTCAATATCAGGATGCCTTCTTTAAAAGTAAATTGCATACTATAAAGTAGGTTATTAAAGGTGACATCAGATAAAAAGAAGAAAGTTATTAGCTTGATGAAAAAAAAGGTTATTTATTATATAATTATTATTGGATTATCGTTAGTGGTTTTATTGGGGTATAAGAACCGGAGATATGTATATTATCTTTTACAAAAAGAGCAAGCAAATTCTATTGAACTAAACACATCCGAACCCGTTTTGGCTGTATTCTCATTTAACGGTGATGTTCAAAATCAACTTATTAGTTCTTTTTCGCACATAAAGGTGATTTTAACAGATAATGGGAAATGGGAACATAATGATACCCTTCTTACGGAATTCGCAGATAGCATTCCTGTTATGATTACTGTTGAAACCTGGGGTGGAAATAGAACAATAACACATTATTCTTCTCCTTTGGGTAAATTGGTAAAAGGGGACTATAACAAAGCTATACAAAGTTTCTGCAAAGAGTTAATTGGTAAAAGGTCAAATGTGTATATCCGGTTTGATCCGGAAATGGAAGTGCCTGTAAAATACTTTCCATGGCAATTTCAGGGTCCGGGAGAGTATATTAATGCGTTTCGTTATTTTACGAAGCAATGTAAACTGTTTTCTCCACAGGTTAAAATAGTTTGGGGGCCAGCGGGATATCCGGGTAGCATGGAATTCTATCCTGGTGATGATGTTGTAGATGTAACAAGTGTGACTGTGAAAAGTGATTCAGAACAATTTCTTAATGTATATCCCAAAAACTATCCGGATCAATACGATATTTTTCGGAGGTTACACAGGCTTAGGTTTATTGATAAACCTGTTTACATAATTGGTTCGAAGCAATATATGAGCGATTCAGTTAATTGGGAATTGATTTATAACATATCAAATATTATTAATAAGGAACGCGACGTTGTTTATTCCAATGTAAATTTTAATCAACATGCTTTTGATAAAGCACAAGGTAATTTTGAAAAATTTGAGATTGGCCTGTATGATCCTCAAGCGTTGTTAAATACAGATGAGCATGTTACTGTGGAACACCTATTTGTTGATTTTGGCAGCCTTGATAATGGAAAGTTTGAATCAGAATTTCAGAAAGTCATAAAAAGAGGGCATAATGTAATTGTAACGTTTGAGCCATTCCGATTTCCTGATGGTAAAACTGATTTGAATGTACTCCAAAATATTACTATAGGTAGATATGACAGAGAGATAGAACATCTTTATAGTATTCTGACACAAACGAAAGCACGTGTCTATTTGAGGTATGCGCATGAAATGGAAATTCCGATTACACGATATCCATGGCAAAGTCAGAATCCGGTTGATTATATCCATTCCTTCAGATATTTTATGAATTTTATGAATCCTTTTCCAGATAATATAAAAAGGGTATGGGGACCGGCAGGTGATAGAGGATCAATTGAATGGTATCCGGGTAATGATGTCGTTGATTTTTTGAGTATTGCAATATATGGTCTTCCTGATAAGAATATTACGGATCCGGAAAAACAGGAGACCTTTTCAGCTATATTTAACCGAAAATTCTGGCGTCTTCGGTCTATAGATAAGCCACTTTTTATTACTGAATTTGGCGTAAAAGGGCCGGAAGATTATCAAACGAAATGGTTGGAAGGAGCAGCAAGAGTAATTCGGGATAATCCTCAGATAGCTGGAATAAATTATTTTAACATGTCTGATACTCCAAAAGCATGGGGAGATATCAAACCACCGGATTGGAGTATAAGCGCTGAATCGTTTCACCATTTTATTGAGGTTTTAAGAGGTGATCTTAAATGAAAGACATAGAATGTATCAGGAACGTTCGCTGCAATATTTGTTCGTAGATTTGCACAATGAGTTCATAAAATATTGATTTTTGTATAGGATTTGTTTTTTAATATAATGATGACAAACAAGGTTAACAGGCAGGTTAAACCAAAAATTAAAGAGCTTATAATCTCTAAATTGCTGATAATATTTGGGATATACTCTGCTGTGTTTTTTATGATATGGTTGATGGATGCTTCGTTCAGACAGAATAATTTCCTATATGTTATTATCATTTTGTCTTTTGCATATAAGGTTACTTTATTAGTTATTGAATGGTTTTTAATCTGGCACCCGTCAATTCCTGATAAGCCGGCATTAAAAACAGATTTCACTGTTGATGTGCTAACAACCTACGTAAAAGGGGAACCCAAAGACATGGTTAGGAACTCCCTTTTGGCAATTAAATCAATAACTTATCCTCATGAAACCTTTTTGTGTGATGAGGCCGATGATCCTGACCTAAAGGAATTTTGTGCTGAACACAATATACATCATGTAACGCGTGAAAAGAAGATAAACGCAAAAGCCGGGAATATAAATAATGCGTTACAAACAGTTGCAAAAGGTGATATTGTTTTAATTCTTGATCCTGACCATGTTGTCTATCCTAATTTCCTGGATGAAGTTCTTCCATATTTTGAAGATGAGAAAATGGGGTTTGTTCAGGTAGTTCAGGCCTACTATAACCAATATGAAACAATAATTGCTAAGGCAGCAGCAGAGCAGACATATCAATTTTATGGACCTGCTATGATGACTTTAAATAGCTATGGTGCTGTTCCGGCAATAGGTGCAAACTGTACTTTTCGAAGGGCAGCTCTGGATAGTATTGGAGGTCATGCACCTGGCCTAACAGAGGATATGCATACAGCATTAAGATTAAAGGCAAATGGCTGGAAATCTGTATATGATCCGGTAATTGTTGCGAAAGGACTGGTTCCCTGGAATTACTCAGGATATTCGTTACAACAACTTAAATGGTCAAGGGGCTCTTTTGATCTTTTATTCAACGTTTTTCCAAAAGTGGCAAAAAATCTTTCATGGGCTGAACGATTGGCCTTTCTTACCGTTCCATTATTCTACTTTTCTGGTATTGTTGCACTTTTTGATTTCTTAATACCAGTGTTTGCATTATTGGCAGGGTTGATACCGATTAATTTACATGTATTTGATTTTTTTATTTATTACGTCCCATTGTTTGCGATTTCTCAGATTATCCGTTTCTATCATCAAAGATGGTATTTTGAAGAGCATGAAAAAGGGACTGCAATTCTCGGCGGCATATTATTCAAATCCACATGGTGGGCCACAATGCTTGGGTTTATTTATTCTCTTATAAAAAGAAAGGTTCCTTATATTCCTACACCAAAAGATAACAGGCTTGAAACACCATGGAAGCTGCTGATTCCGAATTTTTCAATAATTGTTTTGTCATCCGTTGCAATTGTTTATGGTCTTATCCACGACTTTACTCCTTTTTCTTTGTTTATGGCTTTTTTGGCCCTTTTAAATATTTTGATATTGAGTTTTGGGAACTTAATGGCTATGCAAAAACAAATCGTGTTTGTACATAATTTGCTGAAGGGATCATTTATCACAAAGAACAGTTCTACAAGACGCTTTACATTTAAGGTGAAGCATTATGCATATAACATATTTAGTAAGAATTATTTAGTCTTTGGAGGCCTGTTTTTTTTAGTTATTTTCAATATTGCCATTTCAAAGGTAGAGTTTTCCAGATTGCCTTACTTCATTGTAGATACTAAAATTGGGCAAAAGGCTTTGGCTATTATTGGAATAAAGTACAGCTCAACAAATGAAAAAAATTACGGACAATTATATTATGGAATAAATAACGAAAAAGGGCTTAGGTTTTATGATTCTTCGGTTGCATTTATTAAAAGTGAGTTCTATTTGAATCAGGACAATAAAACTTCTTTAACACAGTTTCTTGATAGCTGCTACTCTAACAATATTATTCCGTTTTTATCATTATCAGTGGATACATCAAATGTAGTGTTTGCTGGTGGAGATAGCAATATCCTGACTTTAAAGCAAATTTATAATGAGATTAAATATCGTTACCTTCCAATAGTTATTATGTTTGACCGTAACATGAAAGGAGTATCACCGGAAGTTTATGATAGGATGTTCAAACAATCCTATTTTATGGCTGATTCAATGGCTATAAATACTATAATTACCTGGGTTTGGCATTCGAGCAATATAGATGAAGACAGTAGGTTAATATATTATTGTAATAATAGAGATAATCAGAATATGATTGACTGGATATTTGATGACCATGAAGTTGCTACTTTTTCAGATAGTATTTATTATGGAATGGAAAGAGCGAATATTACAAAACCATTGTTGATAAAGGGTTCAAATGTTCTAAGAAATAAAGAAAATAAATTAAATAATAGTATTTATAAGAGGGGTAATGTTGTTGCCATACTTCAACCCGAACATCAGCACTCAGGTAAATTAGCCTACAATTTAACTCAGGTGTTTAAGAGACCAGAAGAAAAGGAACGAGATGAGGTAAAAGTCACTAAATATGTTAAAGGGGTAGTTTATAATTCCGGAAATGGTTGGAATAACAATAGTACAACATTACCTCTGACAGTAAATAAATTGAGAAAAGATTTTGAGTTGATCAATGAAATGGGGTGCAATACTATTAGGATATCACATGAATCAATTTATAATTATAATATATTAAAAACTGTAAAAGAGTTTGATCTTGATGTTTTATATGGATTTTCTCTTGCTAGTACAATCAACTATTTCAATGATACACTAAAACTAGAAGAAAGAAAACAGGAGATATTAAAAACTGTAAGAAAGTATAAAAATAATCCTTCTATTTTAGCATGGGAGTTGGGAAATGAAACGTGGTATTTTTTGAACAGGTTGTTTGGGCAGCCCTATTTGAATGTAGTTAGGACATCTTACTTTAAGTTTATAAATGAGCTTGCAACCGAAATAAAGCGAATTGATCCTGACAGACCAGTTTACACTGTTGAAAACCAGATCTCTGCAAGTATGTACTCTATTGCGGAATATGCCCCTCAAATTGATTTTTTCGGAATAAACTCGTATTATGGGAGTATTGATAAGTTACAGGAGATGGCCCAGCGCAATCTGGACGGGATGCCTTATTTAGTTACAGAATATGGGAACACAGGTTATTGGAATACAGAATTAAATGATTTTGATGTTAATCATCGAATTTTAGAACCAACAAGTATGCAAAAGGCAAATGAATACGCTATAAGTTGGAATATCATCGCTGCTGACAGGAAAAATAATCTTGGGGGAGTCGCATTCTGTTGGCAGGATAAGTATGAATACCTTGCAACCTGGTATGGAATAATTGATATTTTTGGGAATAAAAAACCAGCCTACAATGCTTTAAAAGAAGCATATTCAAGTTTATCCGAAGAAGAATTGCGAAATCAATTTCCGATATCTGAATTTAAGATTTATGCTCGCATTAATAATGCTATAAAGAATAAAGTAGATGTTGAAGCTTTTTCTGTTAAAAATGTTAATAGTATGAAATTACAGTATAAATGGATTGTATATACTGATATTGTTTATACCGATCATTATTTTGACAAAACTAAAGTATTTTACAAGATTACAGAATCTGATTTTGAATATGGTAGAACGGATTTTTCATTAACGTTGCCTGATGATAATGTTCCCTATAGAATTTATCTTTATGTTAAAGATGATTTAAATAACGTAATTACGGAATCTTTACCATTATTTCGTGCTGGGGAATAATGCATTATATTAATTTGAAAAAGGAATAAGTGATCTTTGTAAAAATCTTTTGGAATTCATTGATTAGTTAAATGCATTCTATTCTGATAGTATCATTAAGCATCTTACTAATAATATTAATAGGTATAGAAATAATATACTATAAAAACATCTGGTTAAGAATCAGTGAAATTTTAATGTTAATTTAGCAGAATTACTTTGAATTTACTATAATTTAACATAAATTTGTTTGATAATTTACATTATATATGACTATGAAGATTAAAATCATCATATTGGTTGCTTTAGCTCTCATAGCAAAAGAAACTTTTGCAATAAATTATTACGTTAGCAATGCTGGTAATGATTATTATAGTGGTAAAATAGAGTCAACACCTTGGAAATCCTTAAAAGGATATAAACTGCATGAACGATCTGCAGGAGATACAGTTTTTTTTAGGCGTGGAGATATCTTTACATATAATTTTAATGAAATGTTGAGTTTTTATGGAAAAGATGGTACGCTTGAGAATCCCATTGTATTAAGTTCTTATGGTGATAAAGACAAAGAAAAGCCTGTAATTAGTGGATTTAATCAAATATCTAAATGGGGAAAGTTAAACGATAGTATTTACTTTTCAACAATAAAAACAGTTGAAGATTTAAATTGTGTATTATTTGATGATAAATTACAGCGGATAGGCCAATTCCCAAATAATTCTTATTGCACTTTTGATTCTTCATTGAATGATAATAAAATTTACGTTAATTCTATTAATAAAGGTTTAAATTTTAACGGTGGCGAGATATCAGTTATGGCAAAAGAGTGGTATATGATGAATAGTAAAATTACCGCTTATAGTAATAACGAAATTTATTTTGATAATTTGGGAACAAATATCAGAGAGAAAAAATTTATTATTCAAAATCATATTAATACACTTGATCAATTAGGCGAATGGTATTTTACTAATGATACATTATTCATGTATTTCGGGAGCGAAGATCCGTATAATCACAGAGTTAAATATAGTGTGGTTAATAATCTTGTGGAGTTTGGAGGTGCTGATAATATTAAATTGGAAAATTTAATCTTTGAAGGAGCTAATAATAAAATAATCAATGGGAATGGTAATTTAAATGCACAGATTGAGAATTGTGAAATAAGATTTTCTGGAGGGTATGGTGTAACTATTAGTAACAATAATTCTCTGATCATTAACTGTAAAATACGAGATACACATGATAGGTCATTGGTCGTGTATGCAAGTAATGTAATTGTTAAAGGTAACTATATTTGCAATGCCGGTTTATCCCCTGGAATGGCAAGATTTTCAGGAGAAGAAGGTGTTGCTGGAGTTGTATTTTATAGCTATCCTAATTGTATTCTTGAAAATAATTATATTGATAGTATTGCTTGGTCAGGAATCCATTTTCGAGGCGACAATATCTTAATAAAAAATAATTATGTCAACCACTATTGCATTAGGAATAATGATGGAGGAGGAATTTATTGTGGTGGGTCATCGATAAATAATCTAAATAACAGACGAGTATTAGGGAATATAATACATATTCCTGAAGAAATTGACAACAAATATAATACAGAACATTATAATCATGGAATTTATTTGGACAATAAATCAACCGAAATAATAGTTGAAAATAATATCATTACAAATGCAACAAATGGTGGTATATTTATTCACGATGCCAATAAAAATATAATAAAAAATAATATTGTTTATAATTGTAGATATGGGATATCCGCTCAATCAGATTATATTGAGGACTGGTCCATGAGAGGAAATGTAGTGAAGAGAAATTTTATTTTTGCTAGTGATCAAGCTGTCAGATTTAGATTTTGGAGAGAGTCGGGAGAAAATATTGATAAAATTGAGCAATTTGGCATAATTGATAGTAATAGTTATTTTATACCCATTAATCAAAATGTATTTCATGTTAGAGACATATTTGATAAGACTTCAAATGAATATTCTTTAAGTGTTTGGAGTGAAAAATATAATTATGATAAGAATTCAAAGTTATATGAAGTAAAACCAAAACTTGTTTACAACAATGATAAAATAATTAAGGAGAAATTTTTTGCAGGATACATGGTAGATCCAGATGGAGACATGCATCATAATTCTGTTAAGTTAAATCCTTTTAAGGGACTATTGCTGTTACCAATTTCAACGGGTACAGTTGTGATAGATACACTGAGTTTAAAGAAAGGTTTAAATTATGTTAGTTTTGATAATATTTCATTGAATGATAATTTAAGTGAAATTTTTAAAGATATAATTAAATCCGGAGTAAGTTTAAAGATTATGGATGAGAAGGGCCGGGTTTTTGAGAATGCTGTAGATAATGAGATATATAATGAATTTTCAAATGAACTTGAGAACTTCCAAACTTTAAAAATTATTGTTGGCGAACCAGTCAAGGTAAAATATGAAGGGATGATTAAATCTACTAATAATTATCCTTTTGAGATTAATCTTGAAAAGGGTTGGAATATTTTGCCGTTTGCAAATAACGATACATTCAAGGTCGTACTTTTAAAAAGCCTATTGAAAGAACAAAAAGTAGAAAAAATAAGATTAATCGATCAAGAGATATATGATATTAATTATTCAGAAACTCAATGGATCAGTGATGTTTTGAATGATAATCTTCATAACGTGTCTGAAGTAAAGTTGAATGCCACATATAGTAATTTAATTTTGGAATAATTTTTGATGTTTTATAGTACGTATATATTAATTATTGAATGTCACTAATGTGTTTTTGTTGACCAATAGTTAGTTTTATATGAGCGGTAGATTTTTTGTTAGGAAATTATTAGTATTAAATATATTATTATTCCTTTTTGTAGTCAGATTATTTTCAGAGACTTATTATGTTAGTAATGGTGGGCAGGATTCCAATAATGGTTTAAGTCCATCTACACCTTTCAAGACTATAGCACGAATTAATCTGTTAGATTTAAAACCTGGAGACATAATTTTATTTAATAGGGGAAGTCTTTTTCATGGTACTTTATATTTGAGTGGAATTGGTGATAATACATCCGGTGTTATAATTGATTCATATGGTGAGGGTGACTTGCCTGTTATTTCAGGATTTATAGAAATTCGTAATTCATGGGAATATGTTGGTTCAAGTATCTGGAAAACAAATATTGCTGCAGCTCCTAATTTGAATCTGCTTACTATTGATGATTCTGTTTACCATGTGGGTAGATATCCAAATAGTGATATCTTAAAATATGAATCGGTGAATGGTAAGACTTCAATTACAGATGACGAGTTGCCCGTTGATAATAGCTGGCAAGATGCTGAATTAGTAATTAAAGAAAATAACTGGACATATTCAAGAAATGAAATTAGCAAGATAGAAAATAATACTATTTATTATGTTCCTTCTATTAATGATGGTGTTAGTCCTAGAGTGGGAACGGATTATGGTTATTTCTTTCAAAGGAGTATAAAAACATTGGACAAATTTGGAGAGTGGTATTATAATCAGGAAACAAATTATTTATACATATTTAGCGATATTAATCCAGATCTTTTTAACATAAAAGTATCTGATGTTAATTCCTTTCTGGTGATAAAAAATTCTCCCAATATTACCGTTAGGAATATATCTTTCCAAGGGGCTAATGAAAAGGCAATAGAATTTATGAATTGTGAAAATCTGAAAATTGAAAAATGTTCTGTTTCATATTCAGGAACAGATGCAATTTCAGGAGTTGGTGATTGTCCAAATTTTAATTTTAGTGAGAATGTTATTTATTGGACCAATGGACAAGCTTTAAGTTTTGGGAAATGGGGTGTGTTCAATAATTCAGTCATAAGTAATAATACGATAAAAAATACCGGGATTTATCAAGGTATGGGAAGCAAAACGGGAGGATATTCAGCAATATTCTTTTATGGTTATAGGGGGCAAATTATAAATAATTATATTAAAAATGTTGGTTACCTGGGGATATATTTTGCAGGAGAAGGAAATAGTATCAGAAATAATTTTATTAGTGATTTTTGTTGGATTTTAGACGATGGAGGAGGAATATATACTTTTCAGGATTTTGGAGATATTTCTTTAGTAGAAGAGGCTAGCAAAATTACAGATAATATAATTGTTAATGGAAATAAAGAAGGAACAACGCCTAATGGGATTTACAGTGACGGAATGGCAAATAATCTTCAAATTACAGGTAATACAATTGCTCATATGAATACTATGGGAATACATTTAAATCAGGCCAGAAATTGTTTAATATCAAATAATACATTATTTGATATTAAAACAAATCATTTTTCCATTGTAAATACAATACCAGAAGTTAACGTAAGTGATGTAGATATATTTTCAAATTTGGTCGTTACTACAGATGAATCACAAAAGCCGGTGAGGCTTTTAGATGGATATACTGATAATATTCTAAATTTTGGTGTCATTGATAGTAATACCTATGTTATTCCTTTCAGTAGCCCAGATTACTTTAAAACGTATATATATAATAATGGGGTAGGTCAAGGAGGATATTATTATTTTGATGACTGGAAGAGCCAAGGCTATGATTCCAATTCTCATTTAGCAGATATTGAATTTAGTGATTATACAGTAAATAGTATTATTGGGAATAATAAAATAGGCAATGGAACTTTAGATGCGAATATTGATGGTTTTTCTGTTAATACATCAGTTAATTCTTTTGAAGAATGGCAATATAATAATTCTTTGGATGGGGGTGTTCTAAAAACATATTTTACAGGGAGTTATATTTCCGGGGATTCTCATATGAATGTACGGATAGGGGCTATTGATAAAAACAAAAAGTACGTATTTAGAGTATCAACAATTGGGAGTGTAGATGAGCGACTAATACAGGTTAACTTAAGAGAAAGATACGGTACCTTCAAAAGAATTTCTAAGATAAGAAATATTAGAGTAAATAAAACCAGATCTGAACATGAAATAGTTTTTTCTCCTACAGATTCGTTTGATGATTGTATCCTATATTTTACCTGGAACCAGAATGATCAAACAATATATTGGGATAACTTTGAGTTATATGAAGTTGAGGTAACTGAGAATAGTATTGAAAAAAATATTTTGCTAGAATATAATAATTCAAATAATATAAAAAATATTTATGTGCCATATCCGGTAGAGGACTGCTTCGGGAATACTTATAGTACACAAATTGTTTTGCAACCGTATTCATCAATTGTTCTGATTGACAGAAAAGGAGAATTGAATCTGAATCCCAATTATGTGACCATAGATCAACAAACTTTTACTGTTGGAGATATCCAACCCGGAGATTTTATTGGGCAGATTGATGTTTCAACGGAGAGTGACGGAGCAGCAATTACATATACAATTGAAGATGGGAATAGTGATTGGCAATTATATTTAAATCCTGTAACTGGTAGATTGTACACTAATAATAATAATTATGATCCAACGAAAGATTTGAGTAGGGAAATTTTGGTTAAAGTAAATTTAAATGAAAATCCAGACATATTTGATACTGCTTACGTGGCAATTATTCAAAATAAGGATGGGATAGATAATGTTCCTCCTGTAATATTTACAGATAAGATTAGTATTGAGAATAGTGTTGCACCAGGTGAGTACTTAGGGCAAATAGAGGCAAGTGCTATAGAATCAGATCAATCATTAACGTATAGAATTATAAGCGGGAATGAGGATTGGCAGTTATATTTGAGCCCTAGTTCAGGGAAGTTATACACAAATAATAATAACTATAACTCCAATAGTAATCTAAGCAGAACTATTTTGATTCAGGTTACAGATAACGGGACCCCGGCACTTTCAGCAACAGGATATGTAATAATAAGCCAAATTACAAATAAAGCTCCTATAATATCAGAACAAGAGTTTGTAATAGATCAGTTAGAACAAGGTGATTTAATTGGGACAATCCTTGCGAGTGATCCCGATGAAGGGCAAAGTTTAACCTATTCTATAGAAACGGGTAATGAGACGGGTAAGTTCTGGTTAAGTTCTAGTAGTGGACGATTATATACTACCTCTAAATATGATCCAGTTCAGGATAACCTAAGTGGCACTCTGGTTATTAAAGTTACAGATAACGGGATCCCGGTACTTTCAACAACAGGACATATAATAATAAGCCAAATTACAAATGGAACTCCTATAATATCAGAACAAGAGTTTGTAATAGATCAGTTGGGACAAGGTGATTTGATTGGGGCAATCCTTGCGAGTGATCCCGATGAAGGGCAAAGTTTAACCTATTCTATAGAAGCGGGTAATGAGACGGGTAAGTTTTGGTTAAGTTCTAGTAGTGGACGATTATATACTACCTCTAAATATGATCCAGTTCAGGATAACCTAAGTGGTACTTTGGTTATTAAAGTTACAGATAACGGAACCCCGGTACTTTCAACAACAGGACATATAATAATAAGCCAAATTACAAATGAAGCTCCTATAATATCAGAACAAGAGTTTGTAATAGATCAGTTAGGACAAGGTGATTTAATTGGGGCAATCCTTGCGAGTGATCCCGATGAAGGGCAAAGTTTAACCTATTCTATAGAAACGGGTAATGAGACGGGTAAGTTCTGGTTAAGTTCTAGTAGTGGACGATTATATACTACCTCCAAATATGATCCAGTTCAAGATAACTTAAGTGGTATTTTGGTTATTAAGGTTACAGATAATGGAACACCAGTAAAATTTTCTTTAGCTACGATAACAATTATACAGGGAATCAGTAATAAATCTTCAAAGTTAAACAATGAGATTGATGGGGGACAGCAGACTTTCGAAAATGATATAACTAATAATTATAATATACTAATTTATCCTAATCCATTTAAGGAATATATTAATATAAACCTTGATATTAGATCGGATAAAGTTAGTGTTGATCTTACAGACATCAATGGGAATATTATGTTTACAGAAATATATCATAATGTAAATAGCCAATTGCATATTTCTTATAACTTGGGTTCTTTGTTAGAAGGAATATATATCTTAAGAATTGTTACTGATGATAATATTTATAAAAGGAGCATTCTAAAAAATTAGCCAGACTATAAAGTATTTATAATTAATTTGCAGGTATGTTATACTTGAAGGGAATAGATCTTTATGGATTTAATCTCTCGTTCTAATTTTGATTTAGATTTATACAAATAGGATAAAGTAACTATCAAAATAAATTTGGATTTTGATCAATATTATAACAGTTTGCCAGTTTCAAAATTATTAAAAAGATTATATTATTACTGTTTGTTTAAGTTATGAGATTAATATACTTGGGCCAAAATAGTTGGTGGAATTGATAAAAATTATTTGTAAAATACGAGAACAAACCCAAAGAGGAAACAGGCTCTGCGGAGGAGCAACCTGTCAGCAATAAGGTTTGCCAATTGGAATAAGAGCCTTTCATCGTTTGTGATGGAAGTCTTTTCTTATTCCTTTTGCTTATGGCTTAGAAAACCTGGGGTTCGATGATAAATATCCGTCAAAGTATCGCTTCAATGTCCGCACAGAATACCCACCTTCAGCTGAGATGATTTCCTGTGTTTGCTTTTGGAGAAACAAGTTCCGAAACCATATAAAACGATTAGATGCAGATACTCCCTTGTTGATTCTGGTAAAATAAGTACCACAATTTTTGCATAAAAATCGCTGCTTACCTGATTGAAACCCCCAGCGAATAACATCCAAACTACCACATGCCCAGCACGACTTTTTGGGCATCTTTTTAAAACAAAAAAAGTTAATTGAAACGTGTTTCAATTAACTTCTCTCTAAATATTGATAATACTGACAATTTAGAAGTTTTTACCAACTATTTTTGTCCATTATATCAGGTTCTACCAATTGGAACAAGAGCCTTTAATTGGTTGTGATAGAAGGTTTCTCTGATTCGTTTTGCTTATGGCTTAGAAAAACTGGGATTCGAAGAATTTCTAAAATGTAGATACCATTTTATAAAATTCTTCTTGTATTGTTCCGATAACTCTCAGTGTATTACCAACTTGAATTTCGAGTGTTCAAAGAATGATTCGAGCCCATGCTTCTTGTTATTTATTAACAAGTATAATTAATTTCTACTTTAGGGGGGAGTTTGAGAGGGGAATAATAGTTTATATAAATCACGTGAAATAATGATGTGACCATTTTCATTCCAGTGCCAGGAGTTTTTAAAATATAGGAGCTGGTTAGGATACTCTTTAAGGACTGGTTTTAAATTATAGAGATGGATATTATTTTGTTGACAAATTTCTTCTAATTTTTGGAATGGTTTATTAAGATTAAAATTGTTTAATTCATTACTATTATTGAAAGGGAAGAAAGTTATATCTTGCGGTTTGGATATTTCTATTTGAGATGGAGTGTATAAGACTAAGAATTCAGCATTTATATTTTTACAAAGGTTATCCATTTTTTTTAGTACTAATGCAATTTTGTATAATGTAGAATCAGCATAGTAGGAATAGTCTGTATCTTCATAAAGAAACATGAATGATTTTCTAAAGTTATATGGAGGGATGAATGACGGGTCTACAATTTTTTTTATTTTTGAAATAGAATTGTTAATATTGGCTCTTAACTGAGGGAAGTTTAATTTTTTTATTTCTCTATTTTCTGATTCTGAAATTAAACCAATTTCGGATAATCGTTCTTTCGGAGTAAAATTAATTTCAATAAATTCATTGGCGAAGAACTGTAGAATCACCTTCGAAGGTTTAATTATAGGTATTAACTCTTTTAACTGTGCCAACTCTTCATTAGGGCAATATCCAGTTACACCAGCATTTATTATGTTATAATTAAGACCTGTACTATCCAGTTTGTTTTGCAATAACCCAACATAGCTGTTCTCATATTCAAATGCTTCGGGCATGGTAAATGCATCACCCAGAACAATAATATTTTGATATGTACTGTCCTTAGTTCGATTTAATAATTCTTCAGGGAATGCCAATCCCATCGAATTTGTTTTTAGTATATAATCATAGTTATTATATTTCAGGTGTGTTTCTTTGTTTGGGATCAGACTATATGTTCTTGTTGGATTAACCTCCAGTGCAGGAAGCTCTCCCCAAGATCCGGCTTCAAGCGGATAATTTTTTTTGATCCAACTTTCTGCACCTACAATTATAAAAATCGCTATTAGAGTACTTACTATACTGTTTGTCCAGATATTTCGTGTTTTCCCAGGAACTAAAAGAATTAGCAGGATTAGAATTAAAAAAAGAGAAATAGCTTTCCCATTCCCTGGAGCCACAAAAAACAAAGAATAGAAAATAGTTACAAATGAAGCAATTGTAATGTTATTAGCCAGTTTGTAGTTTCCTTTATTTTGGTTAATAACTGAGATTAATAATATTCCGTTTATTCCCAGAAAGGCATTAAAAATATCTGTTTGATAAGAAGTTTGAATTCTTGGTTCAAGAAAATAGAACAGAAGTATTAAGAAACAGTAGTAAATTATAAACATAAATAAGGTAAAACGAGATTTTATATTTATACGAGGAAGACGCAGAGATGTTATGTGTGATTCGACAAAGATACCAGTGGCGATAATTAGTACAAACACTAGGACTGTTGCAATGATCATTGATTCAGGGGTATTAAAAGTATAAGCCCAGACAAAAGCCATTTGGTGGGTTAAATAAATGGAGAATGAATATGTTCCTATCCAAATAAGCATTTTATTCAGAGTCCTAAATCTTTTTGATATAAATACATAAAAGGAATAGCATAAACCAGTTAAGCCAAATGCTATTAAGAAGTTTGAAAAGAGTGTTGTAGCGACAAATATTGAGCCTATAAACCCAAGCACATAACTCAATATCGACATTGATAATATGGATGTAGCTTGGGGTAATGCTTTACCTGAGGCAATATATTGTCCAATAAACATTCCAATGGCAAATTCCGCTAAACGTGTTCCGAAGAATGAACCGTTCATCCACATGTACATGTTACCAAAGGGGTAATATCCAAGAATTCCAACAAGTCTTGACAGCATCGTAAATCCGATTGTAATCATTAGGAATATTAATGGTTTTGTTCGCCTTAGCAGTATAAATAAAGCAGGAAATATGACGTACAATTGCAGAATTAATGTTATAAACCACCACGAAGGATTAATAAAGTAAAAAAGCGATTCTGAAAATCGTAGGCCTAATAAACTTAACAGGACATCAGGGGATCCTACATCTATTGCCTTGTTTTTAAAAAACAAAGATCCAAATATAACGATCAAATGTATACTGATATAAACCGGGAAAATTCGTAATAGCCTTTTCCTGTAAAAATCTGACACCAGAAACTGTGGTTTGCTAAGGCTTGAAAGCGTCAGTAATAAACCACTTAAAAGAATAAAGACACCTACGAAGTTATCTCCAAGCCATCCCAGGAGATAAAAGATTCTTTCAATAAGGAACTGTCCTTGTGGCAGAATATTCCCCAATCTGGTCGCCAGGTCGGGCCAGTTATCTGATGGATTTGTGAACCAGTTGTAGGACCCTAATGCCTCAACAAAATGGTTCAATATGATACCAAGAATTGCAATTGCTTTGGCAACTGTTATCCATTCAAGTTTTTTGTAACGCTCCTTAATGCTAATCATTTAACTCTGTTATGGCATGATTACTCATATTTTCAAGGGAAAAATGCTTGCCAAGTTTCAGAATAACTTCCTTAAAAACATCTACTTTAACATCACTGGAAATATTCATCCCAGGGAAAAAGGCTAGTTGTTTAATCTGATCACCACCTATGAGGTCCAATGGATGAAGCAGAAAGCTGGGTCGGGTCCCTGTTATTTTGCACAAGATTAAAGCGATATTTAAATACAATCGCATTAATGCTTTGGATATTCCACTCAAATATAACAGGTAACTCAAATGAAATGGAACTTTTATAAATGGAATGGTTGTTACCGGTATCTCCAGTATTTCCTTACCGCTATCTAAATGTTTGGTGTGAGGTTTTAATTTATAGAATCCATCTTTCAGATTTCCAAAAAGGTCACTTCTGTCCTTTTTTTCTTCTTTCGTTAGTTTAGCCGTCATAAAATAATACCGTCTGGCAAAAGGTCCAATCCAGGTTGGAAGCGTTGAAGCGTCATAGATATAGCCCATTTCATTCAATACTTCAAGTACATCATTACTCCAGCTAAATCCGGGTCCTCTGAAACCAATCGGTTTTTCTCCTGTAGCTTGTATTATTGCTTTTTCCGCTTTTACCAATTCATTTCTGATCTCTTCTTTGGAGTATTTATGTAACCAGGATTCGTGATGAAAGGAGTGGTTGCCAACTTCATGCCCACGGTCAGTGATCATCTTTAGATATTTTTCATTTTTGGGTAATATCGCATCCTGTCCAACGATAAAAAACGTGATCTTTAAATTGAGATCATCAAGAACCTTTAAAACATGCGGAATGAAAATGTCCAAATAGGTAGGAAAATCTTCCCATCCTTTATCCCCGTGTATCTTCATATAAGACCACTGGTTATCCAGATCAAGAGATATACTGGCTATTGGTTTTTTATTACTGTCAGAGTGTTTCAATGTTAGAATGTTTTAATGTTGAAGAGTTTTAATGTTGCCACGTTCTCCATTTTTATGTTCCTGATTTTGTGAAACTGCAGATAATGGATTATGGTGTAGTGAAATCATTACTCATCTTTTGAAAAAGGTTCCATGAAATGTTTATTTCATACGTTTGAAACGGTTTGCTTAAAGTTTGGCTTATCATTTCTTTTAACCGGAGCATATAGTCATTATCAGAATGGTGCCTCTCCAGCAGATTAATAGCAACATCAATCATGATATTACTATTGGTATACCCGGTTTCAATCAGACTAAAACCTGAATTAGAGAAGCTCTCGGTCAGCGTGGACTGAGATAACCAACCCAGAAAGTTATCATTGTGTGAATCGATTTCGATATCATTGAGATGTCCATTAATAAATCTGTCAAGATTCCAGTTCTCAATGAGTACGTAACCGTTTGGATTTATAATATTGTACATTTTGGAGATTGCACTTTTCAAATTGAAAAATTGAGAGACAGGCTGAATAAAGGAGATCAGATCATACTTCCCCTTTACATCAAAAATTTCGAAACAAGAGTTTATTATTCTTAGGTTTAATTCTCTGATTCCGAAATCAGTCATGTTCTTGTCTGATTCTATTCCGATAACGTCCCATCGGTTGTTTGAAAAACCCTGCATAAAAAATCCTCCGGCAGCACCAATATCAAGCATTTTGCCTGGGTTAGTATATTTATTAAGAATTCCGGCATAATATTCGCCATTCCTGATAATATTTTCGCCTTCTGCAAAATATTTTGAAATATTAAAACTAAATCCTCTTGAGTATTCTTCGTAATACACGCTACACTTGTTTAAAAATAAAGTAGAATAAGTTTTGTATTAAATCGTAAGGATATTTTGTTGGTAGACATTGCTTTTAGTTCACATTGAATTTTAATACAACAATCCTTTTTTGTCTGAATCCGAAATTTATTTACCAATCTCTTTTAATGAAGTAAAATTAATCAGGGTATTAATTATTATTCTACATCATTAATACCAGAAAGGATGGCACTTAATTTATTTTCTGCTAATTGTATAGTCTCATTAATATTTAATGTCCCATTGGTAATATGAGCGGAATTTAACAAGTACAGACCTTTTACAGATGATTCTACAGGAGGAAGACTGTTTGAATATCCTATTTTATTCAATGCAAATACATTTCTGGCTCTGGCAATTTCTACATGTTCAACGTCGTTGAGATGCAGGTGCGGGTACATTTTTAATAAATAATCTAAAAACTTATCTGAAATCTCTTTGTCCGTCTTTTCAAAATATGGGTCATTAGATTGTAAATATTTTGGCAAGTATATTAGATGTTTATTATTAAGATCTCTTTTATCTACCAGAGCTGTCATTTCAATAACACCAGTGAAAGGAACACCCGAATCTGTAATGTTGGTCACGTAGTAAGGTGATATAGCTTTTTTAAGAATTACATTTGGACAAATTACCCCAAGATATTCAATATCACTATGTTTTTGAATTTCTTCATCAGTTAAATCCGGCACCATTCCGGGAATGAACGAAGATGAAATTGTATTAATAATATTGTCAAATTTATAGTTTGAACCGTCGGTAAATTCAATGTTCACCTGATCATCGTCTCTGTAAATAGATTTAGCTTTAAATCCTGATTTTAGCTCAATATTTTCTGCTTTTAACCTTGTGATAAAGACATCAAGTATTCTTGCGTAGCCACCCGGTAAATAACCAAACATTTCCTTTTTCAAGCCGCTTTTTCTGGCTGAATACATACGTTGTATAGTTGCCCATATAAATGCTGCAGATGTTTTTTTATAGGTGTCACCCAATTTTGCACGTAATAGAGGAAGCCAGATCTTTTCAAACGTATTTTTACCGGATAGGCGTTTGAGAAACTTTTCGACTGTTATTCTCTCAAGTCTTTTCCAGTTTTTAAGTTTTGAAGTGTAGAAAATAGTTCCGCCTAATCTCAGCTTATCCAGCAGATTAAGAGGAGGGAATTTTAAGAATTCGAACGTATTCGACATCGAATACAATTTCCCCTCTGTATAAAAACCGGTTTTTGTTTCTACCCATCTCATTTCGTTTTCAAGATTCAGATCTTTTAAAAGATTTCTGGTATAGGTATCAGACAAAAGAATAACATGGTAGAATTTATCCCATGTAATTCCATCAATATTCCAGGCACTTGCCAGGCCTCCGAAGTTGGGAGCTGCGTCAAACAGGGTGACTTTATAACCTTTTTGAGAAAGACGGAATGCAAGGGTCATACCTAACATTCCTCCTCCAATTATTCCAAAAGTTTTTTGTTTCATAACCAGGATTTTCTCCTTTTATTCCTCCTGTTGACCAGGAGGTGATTGGGAGTGGTGGTAACTATAATGTTTCGTTTACAGGTAAAATTTGCGCATTAAATGCATACTCTACAAGTTTTGACTGAAATCCGTTATAGGAATAAATCTTTTCAATTTGACCAGGATTAACAATTTCACAACCAGTTGAACATGTCGAGGCGAGATGTTGTACATCTTCAAATTTAGCTTTATTGAAATCAGTTTGAGCGTAGTTCCCGTTGAAAAATTCTATCAAAGATTTTACCTCATTTGCCACACCTTTTTCACAAGCCATAAAGCTATCATAAACAAATTGAGTAAATTCATCGGATGGCTCTTCCACACCTCTTCCTATGCCGCAATAAGGTACTTCAATTTTGCTGACCGTATCAGAATGGTATATATTGCATCCGTCAAAAACTCCTTTAATAGTCTTATTATGAATTATTTTTTCAGAATCGTCCATATAATATTTATGCGAAGTACATAGAAATATATAGTCGGTATTATTTAATACCGCATTAAAGTCATTTGTAAAAATGCTGTCGAATCCGTATTTCATAATGTTTTGATCATCAGGCTTTACAAATGGATCATGTATTTTTACATCACAACCTTTTTCGATCAGCAATTTAGCAAGTTCAAGTGTGGGAGAATTCCTTGTATCCTCAGAATTAAAGCGATAAGCGGCACCTAAAAGAGCTATTTTTTTATCATCTAATGATCCAAATGTTCTTTCTGCGAGTTCTATACTTTTTTGAGGTGCTTCATCGTTTATGGCTCTTGAACCCACAATCAGACTATTAGTTGTATTCTGTTCTTTTTCAATTTTTCTCCACCAGAGAAGTATGCCGTCTTTGGGCAGACAATGTCCTCCAACACCAATCATTGGAATCAATAAACCGCCTGAAGGAACTGCATTTGGATCTGTAGTGGCATTATCGGATTGAGAAAGGCGTTCATTAATTTTATCCCGCAACCTGAAAAAGTCTATATTGTGATCGTCGCAATATCTTACAATCTCCGCAGAGAAAGCAATTCTTACGTCTCTATACGCATTTTCAAGTGTTTTTTCTATCTCTGCAGTAAGGCTGTTTGTAGTAAATAAGGTACCCTCTTTTACGATGTGCGAATAAATTTCTTTAATCATTTGAGGCGTTTCCGGTTGTAGACCTCCGATTAATTTATCTGAGGCTGCAACACGTTCTACCAATCTACCCGGCATAACACGGTTAGGACTGTTTCCCAATAAAATATCTTTCCCTTCAATTAATCCAAATTTTGCAAAGTGATCCTTCATAACAGTCATCATGGATGATGGCGCTAATGTAGATTCAAAAACAATAATTGGCTTTTTATGTGCAGGTTTGTTTTGGAGTGCTTCGGCCAGACTGGTTAATCCTCCAAACATTGGGCCGTAATCCGGTTCAAGACCTTTCTTATCTGTTTGTATTGAAACCAGAATCACATCAGCATCTGCGATATCATTAAAGTCATGCGAAGCACTCAAAATACCTTCTTTGACACTTTTTTCTACAATATCATTTAATCCTGGTTCTATCCCTCCAATAACTGATTTTCCGGAATTAATGGCATCAACTTTCCACCCGGAATTTTTAGAGTTACGTTGGATTACAACAACTTTTGCAGGTGAACTATTCCCTATTTTTATTTTTGCATTAGCAAGAAGAGCTGCCATGGGCATACCTACGATACCAGGACCTACAACTCCTATTTTTTCAACATTCCAGTCTTTCATAAAATTATTATTAAGTAAAATAGATTAGCGTTAATTGTGTTCTCTCAGAAATTTAATTCAACAAAACAGTAAATAAAGGTACTTTCTCTCTTTCAATTATCAATATAGTTATTAAACCATAATTCAAGTGATAGTAGTCCCCAAAGTGACCTCCCAAATGATCGTTCAGATGCAATTAAATCTTCAATATTGGAATGATTAAAAATTCCTCGCTCTCTACTTTTCTTAGACAGCAAAATATCACGTATAAAGTTTGAAGCGCCATTTTTTGCCCATAAGTGTAGCGGAACAGGGAAGCCCATCTTATCTTTTCTGTTTAAAATAGATTCAGGTAATATATCGCGTGTTGCTTTCTTTAATAAATACTTCATTCCAGCCCCTTTATATTTCATGGAAGGAGGCATCTTGGCAACTAAATCAACAATTCTTCTGTCAAGTAGAGGTACTCTCGATTCCAAAGAAACAGACATGCTAACCCTGTCTTCAACCTGAAGAAGTCCCAGAAGACTGCCAAACATGTCAAAATGGGTCATTTTATTATAATAGGATTGGGTCTCAGGGTGATTAAATATTTCCTGGAATCGTTCAAATACTGATTCCTTATTAAAGGTTTGCTGAAAATCTTTTGTGAAATATGATAAACTGCTTCCACTTCTGTCTAACAGATGAAAATACCTTCGATCCATAGGCTCAAAAGCTCCTTTTTCCCAAAACTCACGCATCATCGGGACATATCTGTGGATATAAGGCAGATTCGGGATGATTGATTCCAGTGATACAATATGCTCACCTTCTTCTGTTGATTCAAACATAGCCCCTTTAACGGCCTGTTCAAAATATGCAATCATATATCGTGCATAGCCACCAAAGATCTCGTCTCCTCCCTGTCCACCCAGTACAACAGTAACATTTTCTTTCGCAAGCTTTGAAACCATGTATTGAGGAAATATCCCGGGACCGGCCACTGGTTCATCTAACTGATAGATTAATTTATGTAATGTATCTGTGAAATCATTTTGAGTAGGGAAGGTCTCGTAATATTTACCATTAACAGCTTTTGAAACATCTTTGGCAAAAGATGTTTCATCAAAATCCTTTCCTTCTTTAAATGCTCCTGTAAACGTTTTTAGCCTTCCGGGATAATATTTTGAAGCCAGAAGTGTAACAATTGATGAGTCCATACCACCGCTCAGATATGTTCCCAATGGAACGTCACTTCTCAATTGAATTTTTATGGTATCCTCGAGAAGACTTCTGAGTTCCTCAACGAAATACAATTCAGTGTGATGTTTGTCAACCTGAAAATCAGGTTCCCAGTAAGAAACCTGGTTCGCGGAATAATTTTGCAGGTTCATTATCATATAATGTCCAGGAAGTATTTTATAAATGTCCTCAAACATTGTATTTTGCCCCATTACAAATTGAAATGTCAGATACTCCTGCAACGAATTGTAATTCGGTTCTGCTTTGACAGCAGGATGGGTCAACAAGGCTTTAATTTCTGAACCAAAAAGAAAATATTCTTTTGAATTATAGTAATATAGCGGCTTTATCCCAAAATGGTCCCGGGCAATAAATAATGTCGACCTGCTTTTATCATAAATAACGAAAGCAAACATGCCATTAAGGTAATTCAGACAATCTGTACCGTATTCCTCAAACATTTTCAAAATCACTTCAGTATCAGAATCTGTTTCAAACCGATAACCTTTATATTTAAGTGACTCCCTAAGCTCAATATAATTATATATTTCACCATTGAAAATTATTGTATGATCCAATGATGTCATAGGTTGATGTCCGCTATTAAGGTCAATTATGGATAACCTTTTATGCCCCAGACCAACATTGTTGGAGATATAAAACCCCTCATCATCCGGACCTCGGTGCGCTATTTTGTCAGCCATTTTCCGAAGTATGCTCTCCTGAACCGGCATATTTGACTTATTTAATATCCCAACAATGCCGCACATCTTAGTTTGTGGTTTTGATAAGTTCTCGTACTCTGTATTTTTTACCAAAAGATGTATCTGACAATTCGTAATAATTTTCGCTTATGAATCCATTCAAAACATCATAGTTTAATTTTGTGCCAAATTTTTTTTCTAGGTACTTACGGGCTTCTGTTTGAAGTGAATTATCCACAAACCACAAAGTATCTGAATAATTAAATTGATTGAACCTATTTTCGACTTGCTCTTTATTTTTAATAAACCAATCCTTATGGTTATATGGAATATCAAGAGGTATTGTCATTGGAAATGAATATATATTTGTGTCAGTATTTAAATAATAATATATATTTCTTACCTCGCCTCTATAAAATAGAATAGGATGATTATTTCGATTCTTTTCATGCAAATAATTATCTATTTTGACTAATAAATATTCTTTATCCAGATATGGTGGATTATTTTTGATATTCAAAATATAAAACAATAAGAGAAATGGAATAACTATGTAAATGGACAGCTTATTATTGGTATGCTCTATTAACCAAATTAAATTTATAAATAATAAAGGGAATAATATTATTGCATGCCTTGCCTCAACACTTGAGTAACCAATAATAATTCTAGTAAATGAAAATGCAATAAGCAGAAATACAATATTTGTACAAATTAATTTTTCAAATGATGATAACTTAATTGGGAGTTTACTTATTAACAAGATTAGTGCTAGAATCAATGAAAAAAAAGCTAATATTCCAATGATTAAACTGGAAAAATTACTAGTTGAATAAATGGGCAAGAAAAAGGATCTGATTGTATTTAACCAAAAAAAGAAGATATTTGAGCCCGTCTCATTTGTAATATGCATATTTATTTGGGAGAATAAATTATTGCGATATATTATTAGACTAATAACAGGGATTAGCATTAATTGGATGTAGACAAGAATTTTTTTTCTATTATATAAGAATAAAAAAAGTGAAAACCCAATAAGTACATATGACAAATAGTATGTAGTATGGACGGATAAAATAGAAAGGATAACAAATAAAGTTTTATGAAATATATTATCTCTTTCTGCCAAAAAAATAATCTGAAAGAATATTATTAGAATCAATGTTAATAATATGGTTAATGCATAAACTCTTATTTCGAGGCCAGCCCAAATTAGTATTGGATTTATCGCATAAAGTACAGTATAAATTCCCTTCCTTTTTTCTACAACGCTTCCTATTATTTTATTGAATAAAGGTATGGAAATAGTAGTACACATTATGGAGAATATTCTAGCAAAAGAATAAGTCGTACTGATATTCCTCCAAAGATTTAATAACATAAAATAAACAGGTGGCTGTCCTTCGAAAATAATCGCTCTGTGAATAGTGTCTTTAAAAGATAATCCGGAAGTGAATAATGAGAAGCTTTCATCTAACCAAATAAAACAATGTTCTCCCAGGAAAAATAGAAGTAAAAAATGGGCTATAGATATAAAGATAACAAGAAGAGTGTTTTTTTTCATTTTTTCAATTACTCAAAGAATTACGGTATAGTCTCTTTTAGATTTATACGCGAACAATTAAAATCGTGTTATATTTTAATTGTATTTAGATTAATTATTTAGGTAGTGACGGTATAATAATTGAATCCCTTCTGCTAATTCAGTTTTGTGTTTCCACCCTAATTTATGCAACTTCGAAGGATCTGTTAATTTTCTCATTGTCCCATCAGGTTTTGAACTATCCCAAACTATTTCACCTTTAAATCCTATATTTTTCTTGATTGAAAAGGCGAGTTCCATAATTGATATTTCTTTACCAGTGCCAATGTTGATATGAGTATTACGAATCTTATTTGTTTTACTATGATCAAAGGAATTGATAACATCCTTAAAATCATAGTTTTCTAAAAGGAAAATGCAGGCTTCTGCCATATCCTCAGACCATAAAAATTCCCTTAAAGGTTTACCTGTACCCCATAGAGATAATTTGACCGTTTTTAAATCATCAATGGCTATTCCATACTTTAATAGTATGTTTCTGATATTATCTTCAGGGGCGCTCCCGTTAATACCTTCAATAGGTCTTTTATCCAGATCATCTTTTATTAAATCCCAATCATTATTCTCAAAACATTTTGCTAAATGAATTTTCCGAATCATTGCAGGTAGGACATGTGAGGTCTCCAAATTGAAATTATCATTTGGACCATAAAGATTTGTTGGCATTACCGAAATAAAATTGGTTCCATATTGCAGATTATAGGCTTCGCACATTTTCAAACCTGCTATTTTGGCAATTGCATAAGGTTCATTTGTATACTCAAGAGTATCTGTTAATAAACATTCTTCAGACATTGGTTGAGGGGCATTTTGGGGATATATGCATGTCGATCCCAAAAATAATAATTTTTTCACCTTATTTAGATAGGATTGGTGGATAACGTTATTTTGAATTTGTATATTTTCATATATAAATTGAGCCCTGTAGGTAGTATTAGCAATTATACCACCAACTTTGGCTGCTGCCAGAATGACATATTCAGGTTTCTCATGTTGAAAAAAATTACTTACCGCATCTTGATCCATTAAATCGAGCTCTTCTCTTGACCGTAATATTAAATGTGAAAATCCCCTTTCACGAAGTTTCTTAGTTATTGCAGAACCAACTAGTCCTAAATGCCCGGCAATATATATTTTACTATTTAAATTCATTTTAATTATTGTTAGATATATAACGATGTAATACGTTCTTAACAGAAGATAATGATATGTTTCTGAGCCTATAACGTATCAGTGCTCTCTGGCCCAGCCTGTACTTAAAGCCATAGTGGATTACATCTTTGCATGGATTGCATCTTCCACATGGTTTCCCATTAATTGGTTTATGGCAGAACCAGCTTAAATGAAGTATATCATAAAAGTTGAACTTTTGGGATATCTCTACCATGTTATCTCTTGTTTTGAGCCAAATAGGCCAGTCGTAGAAACGGAGTAAATTATAAGCTGCATCCTTCTCATGTATTGGATCCAGAATGTAAGATTCATAGTCTACATCATTTCTTTTAATTACATATTTTGAAAGGAATTCATGTTTACTACTGCCCAGAGTCCATTCAAAACCTAGTTCAAGGTGGGATATATTATACTGCTCACAAAATCCTGCGAGCCATTGGTATTGGTACCCTAAACCTATTATGTTGCGAACCGCTGTATAGTTTTTATGTATTTCCGGGCTTATTTTAATATCAGATACAGTATAAAACCTAGTAGGTAACAGAAGATCTTTTATATATGGGAACTTTTGACCTAGTTTCAGTTTTATTTCAGCTTGTGCTTGTAATTCTTCTCGTGTCGAATATCTACCTTCGTCAATGAGATAAATTGGTTGTACATTTCTTTTTAATAATATCAAGATTTCACATAATCTGTAGGTCGAGTCCCATCCTCCTGTCCACAGAAGTTTAATAGCATCAGATTCTGATGGTCTCATTTTTTTCTTTTGAGGTTAGTTTTTGCTTTAAGTTTTTAACCGAAAAATGCCGCATATGATATCTGAACATAGCTCTTTTGCTCAACCTATAGTTCATGCCATATTCAACTACATCTTTGCATGGATTACATACACCACAAGCTTTGTTTTTAATAGGGGAATGGCAAAACCAACTTAAGTTCAATATATCTAAGAAGTTATATCTTTTTGACTCAAAAATCATATCATCTCTTGACGTTTCCCATAAAGGCCATAAATAATATATAAAGAGGTGGTTGAGCGCAGAATCCATAGCGGTTTTTTTTATTCGGAATGTTGGATAATTATTTACAATAAGTGACTCCATATGGGGTCTTAAAAAGTCTCCTTTCTTGCCATTTTCCGCCTTTTCAAAGCTTAATTCAAGATCATATAAATTATGATCTCTGCAAAATATAGCCAACCAGTTGTATTGTATGCCAAATCCAACTTTTTGTTTTAATTCAGTATATTTTTTTGTAATGAATGGATCTGACTTAAGATCTGATATAGTGAAAAATTTTGTTGGTAATATTAATTTTTTAGTGAATGGAAATTTTTTGAAAAGTTCAGCTTTAATTTGTTTCTGAGCTAATAGCTCATTGCGAAGAGATAATCTTCCTTCATCTATAAGATAATAGGGTTGTACTTTTTGGCGATTAATCAATAATAATTGACACAGCCGAAATGTTGAATCCCAACCACCTGTCCAAAGAAGGTTAATTGTTTTATTATTTTCAGAATTACTCAAAATAATTTAATATTTTAAATCCTCCAGAAATTAAATATGCGTCTTTCTTGAAAAGTTTTATATCTGACTGCATCATATCATTTACTAATCCGTTTAAGTCATATTTAGGGTTCCAACCTAATTGTTGCTGTGCTTTCGTAGGGTCCCCAATAAGCAGATCTACCTCTGTTGGTCTAAAATACTTGGGATCCACACCAATGATATGTTCGTTTTTACTAACACGTACTTTAATGTTGTTAAGAAATTCTTCGCCAACATTTTGTACAAATTTGTCCTCATCAATACCACTCAAAACACCTTTTTCATTTTTACCTTCTCCTATAAAGTCAATTTTTAAGCCTAATTCACCTGTTGCTAGAATAATAAAATCCCTGATACTGGTAGTTATTCCGGTTGCAATTACATAGTCATCAGGTTGATCCTGCTGGAGGATTAAATGCATGGCTCTGATATAATCTTTTGCGTGTCCCCAATCCCTTTTGGAACTAAGGTTTCCCATAAAAACCGTACTTTGCATGCCTAGTGCAATTCGGCTGATTGCCCTTGTGATTTTTCTGGTAACAAAGGTTTCTCCTCTGATCGGGGATTCATGATTAAACAATATTCCATTACTGGCATGCATTTTATAGGCTTCCCTATAATTAACAGTTATCCAGTATGCATACATTTTGGCTACAGCATAGGGGGAACGAGGATAAAAAGGGGTGGTTTCTTTCTGTGGAACTTCTTGGACCAAACCATAAAGCTCCGAAGTAGAAGCTTGGTAAATACGGGTTTTTTCTGTTAATCCTAACAATCGAACTGCCTCAAGTATTCTGAGTGTCCCAAGACCATCAGCATTTCCTGTGTATTCTGGTGTCTCGAAACTTACAGCCACATGACTCATGGCTGCCAAATTATATATTTCATCAGGTTGTACCTCCTGGATGATTCGGGTAATATTCATGGAGTCCGTTAGATCGCCATAATGAAGTATAAAGTTTCTGTTATTCTCATGAGGATCCTGATATATATGGTCAATACGATCTGTATTAAACAAGGAAGATCTTCGTTTCATGCCATGAACGATATAATCTTTTTTCAATAGGTACTCGGCTAAATAGGCCCCGTCTTGTCCGGTTACACCTGTAATTAAAGCTATTTTCTGTGACATTATTTTAATTTTTTTCTAGTAGATGTTCCTAAATGAAATAGTTCATCATAATACCGTTTACTTTGCAGGGATATAAACCCCAAGCCTAGAAATTGTAATGATGCAAGGAGTGTAATACCTCCAATTAAAAATGAATGCGGAGATTTTGAAAATTGCAGAGCGAGACTTTGAGAAAATCTTGAAACTTCTCCAGAGAAAATGGACATATCAATAATCGTATCAAAAAATAACCAAACCAGTTGGTACATCGATAAAAGCATCAAGACAAAGCCAATGGCTAGAAAAAAAATATAGGGTCTAAAAATAAAGCTTGCCATTATTCCTGAGAAAACACCTCTTATAACTTTAATTCCGGATTGTCTCGCATCGCCAAACTGATTTTGCTTGGACCAATCAAGATGGGCAGGGATTTCAACAATCCGTGCTCTCAAAATCATAGCTTTATACATAATTTCAGGATTAACTTCATAATCTTTTGTTTTTAGATTTATGCTTTGTATAAATGATCTTTTATAGGCCCTTACCATACCGGTAAAGGTATAAAACTTTTCTTGCGAAGCTAACCTCATAAAGCGATTTACCCACCTACTCATGATTCTTCTGAAAAATGGAACTTCTGTAACTTTTCCACCCTTCATATAGGGTGACGCAACAACCATGTCAGCGTAAGTGATTTTAAGTGTGTTAACCAACTTAGTGATGTGTTCCACAGAATAACTTAAATCAATATCAAGAACAACAAAGATATCTCCTGTTGCATGTTTGAATCCTGTCTGCAAAGCATTTCCTAAATTAAGATTAACAGGATGATGAACAACTTTGATTTTTTTACATTTTAAAGCTAATTCGTCAGCTAGTACTCCAGTTCTATCCGCACTGCCGTCATCAATAATTAATATTTCCCAATCTTCGTATTCTGATTCCTTTAAATAAGATATAATTTCAGAAACATTGGCTTTGATAATTGCTTCTTCATTATAACACGGGACTATTATACTGATTGATGATAGTTGGTTCATTGTAAATTTTTGACGATTAAATTTTTTGTCTCTTCAATATGTCCTTTGGAACTTGCTCCGAAAAGTACAGATTCAATTTTTGGGAACTGACCTAAATATTCTATAGCTTCTTTAGGTCCTAGTGCTCCGGCTGCCAATACCTGCATCGCAACAGGCCTGAAGGTTTTATTTTTTAGGTAATCTTCATAAATGTCTTTTCCCCCTGACATCCTGAATCCAATCTTATTTATTGAGGCACAAATTACAGGATTCTCAATCCCAAGAGATTCGAGAACATCATATAGCCTGGGAAGATTCATTGTAATAAAACCAGCTTCAGCATTATATTTCTTTTTAATATATGCATGGAAATCAGCAAATATTTCATAAAATCCAAGTCCCAAAATCATATCAACAAGAACATTCTGAATAAATATGACAGGTGTATTGATCCCTTTAAACATTTTCAGTTCAGCATCAATCAGTAATTCCATAAATTTACTGTAATCTTTATTAAAAAATGCCATTCCACCTTTTGCTGCCACACTAAAAATATTCCCAGGCATATACTGTTTCATCGCACCCATCATACCTAATTCGGTTACTGCATTCGCATATTTATGGGCGTAAGGCATACATGGGAAAATATTGAAATCCTGATATCTGGATGGATTCTTTCTCATAATATCTGTTATGTCCGCTATGCGATCATGTGTTGTACACATAAAAGTGTTGATGCCCAGATCTATGGCCTGATCCAGCACATACATAATAGATTTTGCATCCCGAAATCGCATTGATTGCTGTCTGGATTTTTCATCCGACAAATGATTAACAGCAAAGAACTGATTATCTCCAAAAAGTACTTTATCCATAGTTTAATTTTTTGCGTCGTTAATAAGCATTTCTATCACTTTATCTGTATACAGGGCCTGTTCAAATGTATTTGTTTCCCCTTTGATTTTACTCTTTACATTAGCAATAAAATAGTCTATCTGGGCAGAATATTCCTCTCCTCTGAGATAAAAATTTATTGGTAGAGCCAAATCCGTTATATATTTTACCGTCCAACCCTTAGGAAGCCCTTCTAATTGATTTTCTTCTTTAAGGTATATTTTAAGTTCAGTCGCATCACATATAATTTTCCCTTTAGAACCGAATACCATGAGGCTGGTTGACATTTTACGGTAAGTCTCATCACTCCAGTTAACAGAAAGATTTCCGGATAACCCGCCTTTTAAATATAGATTAGAAAATACACCATCTTCGACCTCTTTACTGTAGAATTTTTTTAGCATCGTACCTTTGACTTTTTCAGGGTAGCCAATTACCTCCTGGATAAGATTTAATACGTGTGATGCATAATCATACAAACAACCTCCTCCTTCAGCTGCTACTGCCCTCCATGATCCGCTTTTGGGTTTAACAACTACGGGACCAAATGCTTCACCCGTAAAATGTAAAAGTTCTCCAATGATACCTCCAGTCAATAATCGTTTCATTTCCCTGAAGGTCCCGATGAAATGGTTGTGATATCCTACCTGATTTATTACACCGTGTTTAGTTGCAAGTTCAGAAAGTTCAATGCCCTGTTCAAGTGTTAAGGTGAACGGTTTTTCCAGAAAAATATTAATTCCTTTTTCTATTGCCGGTTTTGCCATTGCAAAGTGCATCTTGGTTGGAGTGGCAATAAAAACGGCATCGAGATCTTCCTGTTCATACATTTTTTTGAAATCATCGTATCGATTAACGTCAGGATTATATTTTTTGAATCCGTTCAAAATTATTGAAGAGGTATCACAAATGGCAGATACCTTAACATCAGGATGTGCACCTAAGATTGCTAAATGAGATAACCCCATTTTACCCAGGCCAATTAGAGCTACTTTAATCATATTTTTTTAATTTTAGAAATATTAGAATTACATGCCAGAAAAAAAGCAATTGGTTGCCTATGTTTCTTTTAAATATTTCAGGCCGAATAAGTATTCTTATTAACCAAGCTAACCTTAATTTGAACCATATGGGTTTAATAGCCTTTTGAGTTCCGGCAAACCAGTCAAATACATTGCCTACGCATATAGTTAAGCCGGCATTAATTAGTTTTTTATGTTTGATGGCCCATTTTTCTTGCTTTGGACAGGTCATTCCGATGAAAAGGATATCTGGTTCAAACATATTAATTTTAGATATCATAGTTTGATTATCTAATTCAGAAAATTCATCTTTAAAAGGAGGTGAAAAATAATCAATTAAAATGTTTGGATGAGAAAATTTGGCGTTTGTTTTAATCATCTCAAGGGTTTTCTCTGAGGAGCCTAAGAAAAATGCCTTTTTGTGTTCAGCATTTAACCTTTCCATGAAATGGTAGAATACATCAGGACCTTGGTTCTTTTTTATATTCTTCCCATTAAGTAAGAGGGAAGCAAAGGCAAAATAAACTCCATCAAGGACTAAAAAATCCGTTTCTTTTAAAGCATTTTTAAATTCCTTATCCTTTGTTGATATTCCATAAGAATTTGGACTAATAGTATTAATAACCCTACAATCTTTGGATTTATCATTGATTGAAATGTATTCAAGATTATCGGAAAATACTTTGAAGTTTAATGTAGTTATAGTTTTCATAAAAAATAATTAGAGGTATAAATCCTTTGACCAAAGGAAATTCTCTTTTAATATTTTGGCAGGATTCCCCCCAGCAATTGTATTATCGGGTACGTTTTTAGTAACTACAGAACCTGCACCTATCACACAATTATTTCCTATTTTTACTCCAGGTAAAATTGTTGCCCCTACTCCTATTAAACAATTATCTCCAATATAAGTATCAACCTGAATATAAGGATAAGATTCTTTATTCATTGTCAGTTTATGAGATAAAATTGTGGTACGTGATGCAACAATTGTGTTTTTACCAATATGAATTCCCTTTGGACATAGCCTATCAAGATTTAACCCTCTTTCCATTTCTGTGCTAAAATGGATATCATATCCTTTAAATTTGTAAAGCATAAAACGAAGGGACTGAATGACGTAGGTTAATAATTTTCGGATTTTATATTTCATACTAACTAATTATGGATGAATACAAAGAATTTAAACTGAGAATATAATTCTTTACATTATATGATCCTCTTATTGTTTCAGCTGCATTTGCTGATATACTTTTTGATAACGGGATATTTAGTAATATTTTTTTCAGTTTTTCATATAGATCCTGAGGATTGGATTTTTGAATAATAATACCGTTTACTTCATTTTGTATAATGTACTTCATTGAGGCATCATCAGTTACAATAGGAACAAGTCCCATTGACATTGATTCTAATAGTGCTATAGGGAGTCCCTCTCCATATCTGGATGGTAATATAAAATAATCGGAGTCTTCTAAAATACTAATTTTATCTTCCCCTGAAACTACACCATAATACTTAAAGTCTTCACCTAGAATTTTATCACATTCAGTTTTAAAATATTCAAGTAAGGGACCTTTGCCACATAAAGAAAAAGAAAAATCAGTATTTTGCTTTAACAGTTTGAATGCTTCTACTATATCTTGAATTCCTTTACTCTCATGAGTTCGACCTAGGAAAAGTATATTAGGTTTAGTATTAAAAGATTTTTTACCTTTTAATTTGAAAATATTAGTATCAACACAATTGACTAATATTTTTACATTTTTCACATTAAAGTTATTTTCAATAGAATTTTTTTCAACTTCACTTAAAACAACAATTAAACTACTCTTTTTTAAAATATATGTACAAATCTTGTTTATAAGAATATTTTTTGTCCCGTCCATCAAAAATGAGCCCCCATGGACATGTAGAAAAATTGGTTTTTTCATTAAAGAACTCCAAAAAGTAATAAAGACTTCTCGTAAAACTCCGTTTAAATTAAATGGCAAATTTTGATGGATAAGATCAATATTATTTTTTTTAATGGCAAAAGGGAATAATAATATTTGCTTAATAGTATAATACAGCCAAGATAATTTGGTTAATTTTTTATCAGGTCTTCCAAGTAGATAATGGGAATAATGATGTAAACTGTTACTGTTAATTATTAAGTTAACAACAGATGATACACCACTTACATTTTTGTTTGGATCAAGATTTGGTGCAGTAATAAGTATATTCATACAATTAGCATAATTTATTTTAAAATGATTTTATCCAAATATTCGCGAGATAGTCTTTTTTCTTCTGGATACAATGCTTTTTCATGTTCAATTATTTCTTCAGCAGAGAACCGATATTTAATGACCTTCGCAGGAGCTCCTACAACTATTGAATAAGGGGGAACATCTTTATTAACAATTGCACCGGCACCAATACAACTTCCTCTGCCTATTGTTACTCCTGCTAATATAGTAACATTAATTCCTATCCATATTTCATCCTGTAGGATAACATCTTGATCATCACCTTTTTCTTTTTCATTTATTGTAATATCATACATAAACCGACCTATATCGTGTATTCTGTGATTCCCCGTAATTATAGCAAGATTAGGCGCAGCCCCAATTTTATTCCCAAAAATTACTTTTGCATTTGTAGCAAATATTGTGGCATTTTTTGCAATTCGCACAGAATTCCCCATCGTGATATTCTCTAGCCCACTGAAAAGCGATGTGGATGGTTTAATCTTGACGTTTCTTCCACAACTATGCATACAACGTTTATAGAATATTGCTAAAATTCTATCAATAAATCCACGGTAAATCATGTGTGTTTTAACGATTGCTTTTGCTATCATGTTACTTGATATTAGTTTTTTTTATAACTGCTGGATTCCCTGCAACTAAAGAGTTATCAGGGACATCTTTGATAACAACAGATCCGGCAGCAATCACGGCATTGTTACCTATTGTTATATTCCCAATAATAACACAGTTAGATCCAATATCTACGTTATCTCCAATTTTTGGGCACTTTGAATGTTCATTTTTGTTTCCAATTGTTGTATTATGCCTTAATGTTACAAAATTTCCAATGATTGTTTTTTCATTAATAACTACTCCTTGTCCGTGATATAAATTGAGGGCGAAACCTATTTGAGTAGTATCTGGGATATCAATATTTAAAATATTTTGTATAAATATTTTATAAAATATTCTAATAGGAATACCGATAATTCTTAAAACTTTGTTGCGTGTAAACTTTGAACTAAGCCTAAAAAGAACTATAAAGAATTTCCCTTTACTGTTATTATGTAGATATTTTAATTCCGACCGAATAGACATTTAATAAATTCTCTGATATAATTTTAGGTATTCATTAATCATATTTTTGAAACTAAAATTATGAACCAAATGATTATAAGCATTTAGTCCAATTTCTTTTCTTTTCCTCGAATTTTCGATAAGATACATAACGGCATCTTTGTAATTTTCTTTTGATAGAGGGGGCACCATTATTCCAATATCTTTCGATACTATTATTTCAGGTGTTCCGCCGCTTTTAGAAGCGATTACCGGTTTCATGGCAGCCATGTATTCCATGATTGAATTTGATATACCTTCTGCGTGAAATCGGGGGTCCGATAGAAGTACACCAACGTCAACATGTATAATTATGTTCTCAACATTAGAGATTCGGCCGGTAAATATAATATTATTGTTTCCCTTAAATTTATTCATAAAATCCTTCAAAAAGGGACCGTCGCCAATAGCGAAGAAAAAGACATTTTTATATAATGTTGTAATTTCATTTGCTGCGGATAAATATGTGTTATAATCCTTTGATTTTCCAAATCTTGCAACCATTGCAATTATTATGTTGTTTTTATCTTTTAGGATCTCATCATAATTTGTTGGATTATTTTGGGTTGAAAACCTATCTAAATCTATTCCATTATAGATTGTTAGCCCATTTTTACATTGATAAGCTTTTAATCCTGCGCGAGAATTTGAGACACACTTTGTCGCTAACTTGAATGAAATTTTATTTAAATACCATCTTAGTTGGTTAGGTTTAATAGTATTCGCATCTCGTATAGATCCGTCTATAAATTTTATTTTTTTTAATATTATAATTGGAAGCAAATAATAGTTGCACACGAAATGCCAAGAATGAATAACATCAGGCTTAAAAGTCGTTACTACACTTAGTATATTTCTGAATAAGGTAAAATCGATGCTCCCGTTTCTTTTAAAAATGTGAAGTTTAATATCATAATTAAATATTTCTGTATAATGAATATTGTCGGAAAATAATACGAGCTCAAATTGAATTTCTTTCTTAAAGTATAATCCTTTAACAAGCTCGATGAATTGTCTTTGAGCTCCTCCTCTTTCCAAACTATCTATAAATAAAAGTATCTTCATTAACTCACTATATTTTAGTGATATGTTTAATCCAGCTATCTATACGATACTGCAAAAAATGTTCACTCCAGTCAACATTATTTTTTATTGGAATCTGGAAGTCAAAATTGTTAAAGTCCGTATCAATAATGGTGATTCTATTACTATCATAAAAAGGTTCTTCCTTTATTTTTAAATTTGTAGTGAACAGGTGTAATCCTGCTCCGAGTGTTTCAAATGTTCTAATAGTCAATCCAGTTTGAATTGTCATTGGATGATCAATCATTGATAATGATTGTGCTGTAATATTAAATAGTCCATTACTAGAAAGTTGGTGCCAATAACAATGGTCTCTTAATTTTTTATATCGAAAATATACTTTAAGACTCTTTAGTTTTTGAGGTGTATAAATATATAAGTAAATATTATGGGTGTTGAATTCTTTTGTGTTAACAAAATTATTCAAGAATTCTAATCTGCCAGGAGAATAACCTGATCCAATAAAGGAAACGTCATATATTTTTTTGTGTGCATTTTGGGAAATTGTGTCAAATTGTTTTAAAAAGAAAAGTGGATAATATTCCAAATTTTCTTTTTCACAATCCTCCCTATCGAAAGAATAGACTTTTGTAAAAATCTCTTTATAAGGTAAAAAATTGAATTTCTTGATTGAACTCCAGTTGTAGTTAATTATAGGTACTGATTTAAACTGAGATCTGAGCTTTTGAAAAAAACTTACAGGTAAATTAAAAGGTGCTTTAACTAAGATAATATCATATTTGTTTGCTTTTATATAATTTAAAAAATTATTCAAATGCTGGTCTCTTAAATTTGAAGCTTTGTCTTTGTCAAAGAATCGCCCTTTAAATATAGGATGCCGGTAGATTTCTTCATAAAAAAAGCAATCAACACTAGAGAAAATTAGATTTAATTCGTCAACGATTGCCCTAGTATAAATTGTTTCGGAAGCATCCAGATAAAGTATCTTATTTCTTTTCATAGTATAAATTAAGTTTTTGCATTTCCTCAACGCTTTTTTGATAATTTAATTCATCAAAAGCATTTGACGTATTTTGAATCCATTCAACAAATTCATTAATCCCATGTTCGAGTGTAATTTTAGGGTTGAAACCTAGATTCGCACTTATTTTGGAAATATCGGCTTTGTTATGCCTGATGTCTCCAACTCTGAATGCTCCAGTTATCTTAGAAGTATTATTTGTTCCGAAAAGTGTAATTAAAATATCTACTATTTCAATTACACTGGTAGAGATTCCTCTGCCAACATTATAAATTTGATTTTTAATTGGACTTTGTATATCTAAAAATATTGCATCCACGATGTCTTTAACATGTATAAAATCACGAGATTCAGATCCATCCTCAAAAATGTTTATTTCTTCATTATTTTGAAGAAGATTGGAAAAGATCGCTAGAATTCCAGTATAAGGATTTTTTAGTGACTGCCCTTTCCCATATACATTTTGAAATCTGAAAATTGTATATGGGATGTTTAAACTACTACAGCATGATTCAACCAACTGCTCTTGGTTAAGTTTTGTTATGCCATAGATTGATTTAGGATATAGTAAACTATCTTCAGTAGTTGCCATTAGTTGTAGGCTCTTTTCGCAAATAGGACATTTACATTCGAAATCTTCTTTCTTGAGATCTTTTATGTTTCTATCTTTTGGGTATACTATCCCATGCGTTTGGCACTTGTACTTTCCTTCTCCATAAACAGCTCTTGATGAGGCTAGAATAAATTTTTTAATATTATTTGGTGTCTTTACAACTGTTTCAAGAAGTGTTGCCGTTCCTAAAGAATTAGTATTTACATAACTCGCAAGTTCATACATTGATTGTCCTGTTCCAGTTTCTGCAGCTAAATGTACTATATAATCAACACTTTTAACTATTTCAGATAAGGAATTACTATTTGAGATATCTTCCTGATATAAAATAGCTTTGCCTTTAACTGAATTTAGGAGGTAAGAATTTTGAGGATCCTTACCATGTATTTGAGTAAGTAATTTATCAATAATGATTATTTCATAACCATTCTCGTAAAGTAAATTTGTTAGATATGAACCAATAAAACCTGCTCCACCGGTAATTAATACTTTATTATTCATTTAAAATCTTTTTTAGTATAAATATTTGAATTCTGCTCCGTGTTTAAAAAGTAAATTGAAAGCCAAAAACACATAAAAACAGGGTGCTCTATCAATGAATAACTAATTGAAATCATTAAAATCATCAAAGTAGGGAAGAGCCATCCTTTAAAATTAAACAATTCTGAATGCATCTTTGAACTCATTATTAATGAATAAAAGAAAAAGAAGACACCTACTATACCATACCTTGCGAAAATTTTACCAATACCAGAAATCGACCCAATATTGGCCCCCATTTTTTTAGTCCATTGTGCATCAGTATGACCTCCATATCCAATGACCGGATTATTAATGAAATCTTTCCAATCAATTAAAAATGATTCAAAACGCTGTGGATCATATTTATATCCAAACTGTGCTGATTTTAAGACCAACTCTTCAGTATTGTATTCCGTAAGAGAAACAATTTTTTGTTTCATAAATGGGAGGTTAAAAAGTAAAAGAGTAATGATTATCAAGGCGGGAGAAAACGCTATCAAATACTTTGTATGTTTGTTATACAGACTAAATAGGATAAGCAATAACAATATAGAATGTCCTGTTGTTGAGAGTGTTGAGAATAAACCGAATATTAAAATAAGAAGTTTAAAGTTGTGCTTGAAATTAAATTTAGTTCTTATCAAATTGATGTAGATAGCTAAATCAATTAAAACAGCATAAGCACCAGGCTCCCATGCAAAACCGGCATTTCTTATCAGTGATAATTTTCCAATGTGAATAACATAATTTTGCATCACATTCAAATCATTTACTGTATAAATGATAATATTGTATAAGACGTTGTCAGAGCCAGGCTCAGAAAAGGATATTTTTTTTAGAGTAGAAGCTAAATACATTGGATCTATCTGTAGAAGTATCCAGAAGAAAAGACTAATTACTGTGAGAAAGGTTATGATATTTTCATAAATAAAGAAATATGTTTTTCCAAAAGACTTTAGCATGATGAATGTTAAAAGAAAGCTTATAATTGTATTACTAAAGAATCTAGGATGTATTTCTCTAAATTTTAAAGTTGATGCTATAAAATATAATGTAAAGCCTATTATAATATATAGTATTTTTGTATTTAATGAAAGATTTTTTTTAATAAATATGATTGTAGCAAATAATATAGGAATACCGAAAGCTATTAAATTACCCCAAGAATTTAAAGATCTTACAAATGTTGTAGCTGAACCTGTATAGATAACCAAAACAAAAATAAAAAGGTGATCAAAGAAGTAATTAATTTTAGAATTGTAATAATCTTGCATTCCTAAATAACGTTTTTGGGCATTTTATTAAGCTGGAAGATTTGAAATAAATTTTTCAATCATGTAAATCTGAGGACTTGAACTTTCATCATGCCATACATATTTTTTGTCCCAGTAACCTGGAAACTGCGTAGTAACAAAGCAATAGCTAATTTCAATAATTTTATAACTACCATTATGGTTGATAAAATCAAATGCAACAGCTTGCATATTTAATTGTTGCGATACTTCGAATGCTATTTTTATACACGAAGTAGGTATGTCGTTGTGATTGAATGATTTTAATCCACTCCCTGAAGCTCTAAAATCTCCTTTACGGCAAAATCTTATCATGCCATAGCAACGATCATCTACAATAACTATACGTGTGTCCGTTTTATTTTCAGGAATAAATTCCTGAAAATATACGTAGCCTTTACTATTCCCGGTATATTTTTCTACATCACTTGACACGAAAAGACGAATAATACCAGTAACAAATTCTTTTAATGATTTTAAATTTTTATCTCTTTTTAATGCCCAGACTCTATCTTTCAAACGTTGAATCCTATCAATGTGAGAAAAGCCTTTCCCAAAGGCTTTTCTCACTATTTTGTATGCATTCTTTTTATTAGTTACAAGTTTAACGTTTATCGATCCTGCTCCCCCTTTCAATTTAAATACTTTTGGGAACGACGTTTTTTCTATCCACTTTAATGCATCATTTTTACTATAAAAAACGAAGCTATCAACAAAAGGAGCTTTGATTGATTCTAACAGATATTTTTGACCAACTTTATCATCATGGTGCCAAGATGTATCTATACTAGGGAAGACATGAATTCCTTTTTTTTCTAAAGAGAATGTTAACTGTCTTGCAAATAAAGCTGCTTTGTAGCAGTTTTGATCCCAGTGCCACATTAATCCATCACAGTCATTTAGTTGTTCTATTATATCAGAAGCAAAGCAATTGACCAACTTGTAAGAAATATTATTTTCCTTGCAGTATTTTAGCCAAGAATCACTGAAGCTACCCGGAGTCTTATGTATTCCAATTTTCATTAAGTGAATAAGTTGTTTAAAATTCTAGAATTTGATTTTTTGATTATTTCATAGAATTAATAAAATCTTGAATAATAAATTTCTCTGCGTTTATCTCAGTTTTTATCCAATTTAATTCTTCATCCCAATATCCATCACAATTAGCTATTATGTCTCTACAGTATATATAGCTGATTTCGCAAATTACAGGCATGTCTTCTTTCCAAAGAAAATCGAATGCTATTGATTGAGCATCTATTTTTTTTGCTATATCAAAAGCAATCTGTATACATCTTTTATCAAAGATATTAGGACTGTTATCATATAATCCACTCCCAGATGCTCTAAAATCTCCTGGACGACAATATCTTCTCGTCCCAAAACATCTGTTTCCAACAACAATATATCTTGTATCAAAGGTATTATTTGGAATAAATTCCTGGAAAAATATATATCCTTTGTCATTGGATGATAATTTTTCTAATTCACTTCGTACAAATAACCTAATGATACCTTTAATTAGCCCTTTTAGAGCCTTAAGATTTTTATCTCTTTTCAGTAGCCAAAGTTTGTCTTTTATTCTTGTCTTTCTATTAAAATGAGTGAATCCATTTCCAAAAGCTTTAGATATAAGTTTTTTGGCATGAAAGGAATTCTCAACTTTCAAAACATTAATCCCACTAGCACCTCCACGTTGCTTAAAAACCTTTGGATATGATGTTGTTTTAATCCATTGAAGTGCTTCTTTTTTTGTATAGAAAACATATGACTTTACATAAGGTGCCCCTAAGGCTTCCATTAAGTATTTTTGTCCCAACTTATCATCAAAATGCCATGATGTGTTAATATCCGGAAATACTTTAATATTTTTTTTGTTTAAAGCAATAGTTAGTTGCCTGGCAAAAAGTGGTGCACGGTAATCATTTTGATCCCAATGCCACATCAGACCATCACAATCTTCTAATTGGTCAATTATATCATTGTCATAGCAATTAACAATTTTAAATGGGATTTTATTCTCTTGGCAATATTTAATCCATCCGTCACTAAAACTTCCTAACCTATTATGTATCGCTAATTTCATTATATTTGATATTTAGAGTAAATTTGTTTCAATAGTTATTTTGGGTTTAAATAGTTCTCCAGAACTTTTTTTGTAACGTCATAATGTGCCTCACATCTTGTATAGTTTAAAATTGATTTTATTTGATTTTTTCTAAGGAAAAGACGTTCTAACTTCAATCTTCTAATTACTCGTTTAATAAAAGATGAATTTAAAATATTTGAAGTACTAAAAATTGAAAGCACGAATGCTTCACTAGACTTTGCCAAATGATTAAATTTTTGTTCTAGCTTTTCACTATCTGAGATTACTTTGTTAATATCGTCAATAGTATCTAGAATTTCATTCTTCTCATCATTATGAAGTAATTCAACACCAATCGTGTTAATACATTGAGAATAGGGTAAAATTTCCCATGACAATTTTTTGTCTTTTTCAATAGATATGGAAAGTACAAATCCATGGTTCCAACCAGGCAGGTCAGACTTACTATCAAACAAGAAATTACCAATACCGTAAAAAATTGGCACAGAGTTATAGAGTTCATAACCGCTAATTCTATGTGCATGATGACATATAACAATATCAGCACCTTGATCTGCATAATACCTGAATTGCTTTACCATTCTGGGACTTGGATACTGATAGTTTTCATGTCCTCCATGGACAATTACAATAACAAAATCTGCATTAAGCTTTGCATCTTTTATTGATTGGCTGTTCTCAATAAGATCTAAAGGATTTGTTCCGCCTCTGTTATACGTAGCACTTGACCATTCATTTTCAGCAAAATTGATAAATGCCAGGTCAATGTTAGATACTTTTTTGTAATATATCTTCTGAGCATCTCTTAAATTTTTTGCTGCTCCTACGGAATCAATGTTATTAATCTTTAAATGCGATAAAGTATCATCAAGTCCCGTATCTCCAAAATCATAAATGTGATTGTTCGCAAGGGTTACAAGATCAATATTTAGTGTTTTTAAAGCCTTTAAACTTTGCGGTTTTGCCTTTAAATGTGGTCCTGTTTTTAAAATCTTGTTTTCAGATGAACATTCTGTTATTGGACTTTCTAAATTCAATACATTTAAATTGGATTCAGCAAACAATTTAAAAATATTATTACCAAAAAGCTCACTAGGATTGGATATTGCAATATCCTCTACACCTCGACCTAAATAAATATCACCTCCTATATTAACTTTAATTCTATTCATATTCAGTTAGATTTTTTTTTAATATAATTAAAATAAAAGTATAAAATGGTAATTAAATAAATTAGTCCAGAAAATAATCTTGCTATTGCTGCTCCTTTTTCATCGAACATTGAGATTAAAATCACGCTTAAAATTAAAGTACTAACCCCAACAATGAATGAAGTATTTCTAAGACTTTTACCCTGCCCATTTGCACCAAGGAATCTATTAAAGTAATCTGCAAATCCATGAAAAAGAACACCTAAAGCAACAAAATAGCTTAATTGGATAACCGGAGAAAATGCGCTGCCATAAAAGCTTTTAACAAAAGGTGAAATCAAAATAACTAATGCAAATAGGCTTACTATACTCAGCAGAATTGTAATTCTGGTTAACTTTACTGGTATTTTATTATAATTTGAAAATTCCTTATAATGGGATGTTGCAATTGTATTTGGGATGAACGTAAGAGGCATTGTTATAGTTACTGCCAAAGTATAAAATCCTACACCACTATTATCATGCCCAAAATAACTTATTAACAAGGTTGCTAGTTGAGCAAATCCTAAAGAAACAACACTTCCTAAATAAACATTAAACCCAAATATTTTAAGTTGATGCCAAATTTCTCGCAGTCTCGTAATAAAATTCTTAAATGATAATTTTATTTTAATTAGTACGAATAAGTACACAATGATTTGAGTAAAAAGAAAAAGAGCCCAAACTAAAAGGATACTGTTTGTTGTGCTGGTAAAAAATTTAATAAGAAAGAAGCATGCAACTAGAAAACCTATTTTAGGAAACAATCTAATTATACTGAGTAAATAGATCTTATTATCTGCATATAATAAAGTGCCAAAATATCTGTTTAAAAGAAATACCCATCCAAAAGGAACAAGAAACAAAATCGTATTTGTAAGTCCTTTGCTTTCAATGTTACTATCCAATAGGGTGTATGTTGCAATTGCGATACTGGATATTACAAATAAAAAGGCAGTTATTATCAGAGAAGTTCCATAAATCTCTTTTGCAGTTTTTTCATCTGAATTTATTACAAGAAGTCTGTTACTTGCTTGGTATAAACCAAATGTGAAAATAATCATTGCAAATTCGAAAACGCTTGTAATAAACTTGTAGTCTCCATATTCCTTTGGGCCTAAATAATTTGTAACAATGACACTTGTTCCTATACCAATTGGGATGCCAATAATATTTACTGCTAATAGCGTGCTAGCTTGCTTTAACTTACTTGATTTAAAAGCAGCAAAAGGAAATTTATCTTTCATTATTCAGAAATGAAATTGTCACATTATTTTTTTTTGCGAACATCTTCGTAGCTGCCATACCCTTTTTTAAGATAACCTTTTGAAACTCCATTAATGTGAATGCCATTCATTACTATTGCAACATTCTTCATCCCATTAATATCGATGATGTTATGAATATCTTTAATATTTCTTTTGGGACTTTTGTCTATTCTTAAGATAAATAGGCTTAAATCTGCTATTTTAGATGTTATAATGCCATCTGTAACTAAAGAGAATGGTGCATTATCTAATATTATATAATCAAACTTGGAATTTGCAACTTTGATAAAAGTCTCAAATCTGCCATTTTCCAATAATTCATTTGGGTTTTCTGGCACTTCGCCCGCAGGTGCAATATACAGGTTAGGTATTTGTGTTTTACTAATAATACTATCAAAATCGCTATCACCGTTAAGATATGAGGTTAGGCCATTATCATTGGAGGTGTCAAAAAGAACGTCTAATTTAGGTTTTCTAATATCACCTCCTACAAGTAATACTTTTTTATTGGCCATAGCAAAGATTACTGCTAAGTTTGAGGATATAAAAGATTTCCCTTCTTCAGGTAGAATTGAATTTATTGAAATTATACATTTGTCTGGATTGGGAACTAGAGTCTTTATATTATGTCTTAGTCTTCTAAATGACTCTGCTATGCCAGATCTTGGATTATCAACAACGGGGAGTTGCTTTTTATTCCCTGATGAGATTATACCGTCTAATATTGTTAAATCTGAAATGAGTTCCACCTCTTCTTTGGAACTAATAGTTGATCTGAATATATCCGTTAAAAATAGAAATAAAAATGGAATAAATAAACCTGTACCAGCTCCTAATGCAACATTAATTAACATGTTGGGCCCTACAACAGTAGATGCTTCTGGTAAGGCCTTGTCAATTATTTGAACTTTCGGAGCTGTTGATGCGTGTGACAATTCCGCTTCAGCTTTCTTTTTCAACATATAGTTATACATCGTATTGTTTAATTCAAAATTGCGTTGAATACCAATTAATTCTCGTTCAGTATCAGGTAGATTTTTTAGTCTATTTTGAATTTCACTATATCTTGAGTTTATTGAACTGATTTCGGTTTTAGTATTTGAAATAAGATTTGATAGATTTTCATTTAGACTGTTTTTAATCATGTCTATTTCTTTCTCCAAAAGAATAAAACTAGGAGTTTTTTCTTTAACGCTATAAGATAATATTTCACGTCTGTTATACAGTTCGGTTAATTTTTGTAGCATTGAAGACAAGTTATCATCGTTTATTCCAGCAACTGACGGCGAGCTAATTTGCTTTAACCTCTCAGAATCATCTAAATATTCCTGCAGATTTTTATAATATTTTAGTCGGTTACCAGATTCATATTTTTCAGTCTCAATTTCTTCTAACTTTTGATAAATAAAGTTTGCCTCCTGACTAAGGTCAACAACCTTATTTTTTTTTCGATAATCGCTAAAAACCTTTTCGGAATTTGTTAAAGAATCTTTAATCATTGCAAGCTGTTCTGTAATAAAGTTCAATGAATTCTCAGAGTTTTTTTCTTCTTCTTCAACTCCAAGCAAAATAAAAACATTATTTAGTTCATTTAAAAAATCCGCTTCTTTTTTAGGAATATTTCCGGTAACTTGCATTTTAATTACTTCAGAATTTATGTTAGGGATTTCAACATTCACTCTTTCAAGATAATTTTGAGCCATTCTGTTTATGTTATTAAACTTAAAGTAAAAGTCTCCTTTTCTTGTGTTTTCATTTTTATATAGAATAAAGTTGAAATAATCACTTTTAAAAGGTTTCCCAAACTCTATTATTTGATCAATATTAATCTGTTGGGAATATTCGTTTTTATCATCAATTTTTATTCTATACGAAGTATCGTCCAAAATAGAAATGAAAATACTGGGGCCATATAAGTTGTTTGAACCTAATGGTATAGCAACTTCAGCAGGTTCGCTTTTATAAAGTTCGATATCAAAAGGGCTATTTAAAAGGTACCATGTCGTTTGCCAATTAAGATTCTCAAGAGCTCTTTTATAGTTTGTGAATGACTGTAATATCTCTATTTGATTAGACATGTTTGAGCTTGTATTAGTTCCAAGAATGTTGTCTAGTTTAATGTTAGATTGTAAAGGATTGTTTTCCCCTTTAATTAATATTTTGCTTTCAACTTGATAAGAAGTCGGAGTTAATTTAAAAGAAATAAAGCCGATGATAATACCAATTAGCCCAAAAAGTAAAAACCATGGCCAATTTTTAACATACCGTTTTAAGGAACCATTTGAATCTCTAAATGCTTCTTCGTTTAAACTATAAGCTGAACCTTCTAGATTTTTCATAATAGAATATTAATTGTTGAATTGAAATGGTTGATACAAAAATGTTAATCCAGCGATTGTAGTTATTGTTGTTAAAAATAATTGATATGTTTGAATATTTAAATCAATTTTCTTATTTGAACTTGGTTTAACATATATGATATCGTATGGATTTAAGTAAAATCCTTCAGAATTAATAAAGTCTTTGTGTGTTAAATCCAATTTGAAAGTTTCAGTGTAATCACCTTTCTCTCTCAAAACTAGTATTTCTTTAATATCTGCATTATCTGTAATCCCATTTGCTAAACTTAAAGCTTCTAAGACGTTTAAAGATCCCTGATAATTATAATATATTCCCGGATCTTTAACCTCGCCGCTAACATTTACTCTAAAACTTAAGATTTTTACATCAACAACTGGATTCTGTAAATATTCCAAAGAGACTGTTTGTATTTTCTTACGGGCTTCATCAATTGTTAGACCGCTTATTTTTATTTTACCAAGAATAGGAAGAGTTATATTTCCTAAGGAATCCACTTGATAACCGTTTATATATTGCGATACTTGATCTCCGTACATCTGTTGGGTCCCTGTCATATAACCGCCGACTTGACCAGCGGGACTAAATAATTGATTCACTTCTGGATCAACGGTTTTAATGCTAACATATAAATTGTCATTTCCTCTCAATTTGTATGTAGGAGTATGACTTATGGAAGAAGCTATTAATTGGTTGTCTGAGATATCTTGAAAATAAGTTATATTTTTAACATTCCGACAGGAGCAAACTAAGACTAATAGTAGGGCTAAAAAGATGAATTTTATTGTTCTCATTTTGTAAAATAATAATGTTTAAACATGGTTTAATAAATAAGTTGAAAAAATTTTAAGAATTGAAAAAGCATAAATTATCTATTGTCCATCACCAGTTAATACAACTCTTACTGTTTTAAGTAATATGAGAAAGTCAAGTTTCAAAGACCAGTTATCAATATATTGCATATCCATTTTCATCCATTCATGGAAGGGAATATTATTCCGTCCGGATACTTGCCAAATACAGGTAATCCCTGGTTTCATACTTAATCGTCTGGATTGCCATCTTTCATATTGTTTGACTTCAGAAGGTATAGGTGGTCTGGGACCTACAATTGACATATCTCCTCGTAGAACATTTATAAATTGTGGCAGCTCATCTAAAGAGGTTTTTCGTAAAAATTGTCCTATCTTAGTAATGCGGGGATCATTTTTAATCTTAAATACGGGTCCTTCCTGTTCATTTAGATGCATTAGTTTGGCTTTTAATTCTTCTGCATTTGTAACCATCGTTCTGAATTTCAAACAGTAAAAATGTTTTCCATGTAAGCCCATTCTTTTTTGTTTGAAGAATATGGGCCCTCCATCAAGTTTAATTAAAGCTGCAATAATTAGCATTAAAGGAGAGATAAGTATTAATATAAATCCAGAGATTAATACATCACTCAGTACCTTCATTTTTAAAGCGATATAATTATCTGGAGTATTTCTAAAGGTCAAAAAGGGCATTTGACTTAAATAGGATACTTTCGATTGTACCTTTACAAAACTCAATAGTTGTGACTGCATTCTAAAAACAACGCCTACTTCTGCACAAGTATAGATATAGTTTTGAATTTCATTCTGATCAAAAAAACTTTTACAATAAATAACCTCTTCGATAGCTACATTATCAATGATATCAGATAATTCAACATCAGACTCGTAGATTTTACATTCCTTACTATATTTTGATATAATCTGTTCATCTGTAGTTAGAATTCCATAGATTTTATACCCCCAGTCAGGGATTTCTAATAATCTCTCAATAAAATAGTCAGAGTGTTCGTCTGCAATAATTAATACTAATCTGGTATTGTAGCCTCTACGCCTGAAAAATTTCATTGTTGAGTAAAGGAAAAATTTAAACGAGAATAATGCTAGTAAATTTAAAAGAGCAAAAACTCCCAATACACCTCTTGAAATATTATCGAAATCCAATAATACAATAGCTGTATAAAGTAATATATTTCCTACTAATAGTGCAGTAAAATACTCTAAGAAAAGCGTTGAATACATCTTAAACCGTAACATTTTGCCCAGTCCAAACTGATCCAGCAAAATAAACCAAATTAAAACAACAAGTATTGTCAAATACTGATAGTCTGTAACATCTTTAGGCAATGGACGAATAAACTTGTCAGACAACCAATGAGCTGCAATAAATGTTGCAACGGTTAGCAAGACTTGAATAAAGACGCTGGTTTTTTCAAGGATGGGTTCACGTTCTTTAATCATGATGAGGATGTTTTATATTATGTTGAGGATAATGGGATATAAAATATTCAGAAGTACCGGTACAATAACCGGTATAATGGTCAGTTAACAAATTTAATATTTTATATTGAATAATACTCACTTGAAATATTTTATTAGTTTGATATATGAGCCAATGTAAAATCCTGATAGCTAATCATTATATTATGATAATTTCTCCAGTTTTTTACGTAACGACATGTTCTCCAGACTGAGCTCTGCAAACATGCGTTTCAGTCTGTCATTTTCTTCTTCCAGTTCCAGAATTCTACAGCTTTCAGCAAGGTTTAAACCTTCATACTTTTTCTTCCAGTTGTAGAAGGTTGCCATGCTGATATTATACTTTTTGAGTATCTCCTGTACCGTTAATCCGACCTCATGTTCCCGGAGAATCTTTTTAATTTTAGACTGAGGAAATTTTGGTTTATTCATGCTGATATCTTTATCTTAAGAGGTTCTTTTAATGTATCTAATATGACCAAATCTGGTTTGGAATTTCGCTAAAAGACACAGGCAAGCCTACTGTCAGTCACATTTTCTTTCTTTTATTCTGACAAAATAGTTCCTGGGAGCCAAACAGTACGAATTTCAATTGAGTCAAGCCCCGTGACCGCAATTGTAGGTTAGCATTAATTCTAAAAACAAATTTAGAGTACAATAAAGGGTGTGGCAATTGGTGATACTACTTAAATTACCTTTTTTTTCATAGTAGGGAAAATACCCATTGTCGTATGTTTAAATTCCTTAAAAACTTATATTTAAGTGTATATTAAAATTTTGTTTCACACAGAATATATATAGTAATCGACATATATAGAATGCGTGATGTGTAATTTAAAACTGGTACAAATAGACGAATAAAATGGTTCTTATATTAGAAAAAGAATTATATTTTCTAATATATGATTGCTATAACTATATTTAATGCGCATATAGTCAGTGTTTTAAGTCCTATTGTAATAGTTAGAATATATATTTTGTGTTTATAGTATCTGTTTGTGATTTTCGGATTAAATTATTGTATTACAAGTATATGTGAATTTGTAATTTGTATAATCGACAGTCATAAATTGATCTTATAAGTTGATAACTGATTTTATAAATCTTTCAATATTTATATTTATATCTCTGTTCATTTCCAATGACTGTACAAATGCACTTCCTATAATAGCTCCGTTTGCATAATTACATGCATTTTCAAAGGTTGGTTTATCCTTAATCCCAAAACCAATTAATCTTGGTGAATTAAGTTTAAGATCTTTAATGCGCTCGAAATATGCAGTTTGTTGTTCGTTGATGCCAGTTGTTGTGCCGGTTGTTGATGCTGATGAAACCATATATATAAATCCACCGGTCAATTCATCAATTTGTTTCACGCGGTTACTACTCGTTTGTGGTGTAATAAGAAATATGTTATGAAGATTATAGGCTTCAAACAGTTTTTTAAAATCTCTTAAATATTCGTTGAGTGGAAGATCCGGGAGGATTAGCCCGTCGATACCAACCTCAAGGCACTTTTTCGCAAAACGTTCAATACCGTATTTAAATACAGGGTTCAGGTAGCCCATTAAAAGCAGTGGGATTTTTACCTTATCACGGATATCTTTTAATTGTTCAAAAAGAAGGTTCAGGGTCATACCATTTTTTAAGGCTTGTTCACTTGTTTTTTGAATAACAGGACCATCGGCTAACGGATCACTAAATGGCATTCCAATCTCAATCATATCTGCACCTGATTCTTCAAGCTTTTTAATGATGGTAACAGTATCATTGAGATTCGGATGACCGGCAGTGAAAAATACCGATAATATATTGTTTTTCTTTTTCTGAAAAAGGATGTCTATTCTGTTCATTGATTTGTATTAAAGGATGTTTCGTTTCATCATTTCAGTCATATAAGCTTCCATATCTTTGTCTCCGCGGCCTGATATTGTTATTACAACTGTTTCATCCGGGCCAAACTTTTTTAGGTCAAGTGCTGCCAATGCATGCGCTGATTCCAGTGCAGGAATAATGCCCTCAATTTCGGTCAGGGTAAAAGCGGCATTTAATGCTTCCTGATCGGTGGCGCTCAGAAATTCAGCCCTTCCGCTGTTAAACAGATTGGCATGTAAAGGACCAATTCCAGGATAATCCAGTCCGGCAGAAATAGAATATGGCTCAATGATTTGCCCGTCATTATCCTGCATTAGGAGAGTTTTGCTTCCATGAATAATACCGGTGTCACCTGTTTTGGTTGTAGCGGCAGTTTCTCCTGTATCAACTCCCAATCCTGCAGCTTCTACCGCAATCAGGTTTACATCCTCATCATTCAGAAAATGATAAAATGAACCAGCAGCATTACTTCCTCCACCAACACAAGCAATGACATGATCCGGTTTCTCATTGCCGGTTTTCTCTTTTAGTTGCCATCTTAATTCTTCACTGATCACCGACTGGAAGAGTGCAACCATATCGGGATAGGGGTGAGGTCCTACTACAGATCCGATCAGATAATATGTATCTTCCGGATGATTAATCCAGTCACGTATTGCTTCATTGGTAGCATCTTTAAGCGTTTTATTCCCACAGGTAGCTGCCTTGACCTCTGCTCCCAGCATTTTCATTCTGGCAACATTCGGGGCCTGTCGTTTAATGTCGGTTTCACCCATATAAACAATGCATTGTAGTCCCATTAGGGCACAAACCGTAGCTGTAGCTACACCATGCTGTCCGGCACCGGTTTCTGCAATGATACGGTTCTTACCCATATGCCTTGCCAGCAGTATCTGGCCAATGGTATTATTAAGCTTATGTGAACCGGTATGGTTCAGATCTTCTCTCTTAAGATAAATCTTTGTATTATACTTCCTGCTCAGATTTTTAGCATAATAAAGTGGACTTGGTCTGCCGGCATAATCCTTTTGTAATTCTGCAAATTCTTTTTGAAACGCTTCCGAAAATATAACGGGTTCATATGTTTCCAGAAGTTGGTCAATATTGGGTTGTAGCATTTCGGGTATGTATGCTCCTCCAAAATCGCCGTAGAATCCTTCCTGATTTGCAAGATATTTAGAATGTATTCTTCTCATTTTATAAATTTTATTGTGCAATCAATATTTTAATAATAAGGCGGTTAAAAGTCCCATTTAGGTTCATTCGCCCTGATGTTTGTCAAAAAAGTAGTAAGTTGGTTAACATCCTTTAATCCGGGTTCAGTTTCAAATTTGCTATTCAAATCCAATGCATAAATATTCAGATTGCCCAGATCGGAAATTGCAGATTCATCACCGGGGCCTATTCCTCCACTCATGAAGATAGGTTTACTATTGTTATAACGGTTTAAAATATGCCAGTCGAATTTCGTTCCGCTACCCCCGTATGCCGAAGTTTTGGTGTCAAACAAAAAATAGTCGCAACTTACTTCATAAGACTTCAACTGATTAAAATCGAAATGTTCATCAATCCGGAAAGCTTTGATAATTATAAATCCCAGATCGTGTAACCGGTCGCAAAATTGAGGTGTTTCTTCTCCATGAAGCTGCAATGCTGTCAGGTCATATATTTTAGCCAAATCCAGAATGTTTTCAAATGTTTCATTCACAAAAACTCCTGTCTTAATGATTGATGGAGGCAATGACTCCTTAATTTCAGGATTAAGTTTGCCGACCACATAGCGCGGCGATTTGGGATAGAATATAAAACCCATGAAGTCCGGATTTAATGCGGAAACATCCTTAATGTTGTCCTTATATAGCATCCCACATACCTTAATTTTCATTTTTTGAATTTTAGAATCAAGTATCAGGTATCAAGTATCATGATTTTGTTTAATGGAGTCAGTCAGTTGTTAAGTTGTCTTTACCAGACTTCTGGCTTGTTGCCATATTTTTAACTCCAGATAATTATACATCATATTAATTTTTATCTTGATTCTGGTGTCTTGATACCTGTGTCTTTAATGTTTTTATAAAATCAATACAAGCTTGCCCCGGATCATTGGTTTTCATGAAATTTTCGCCAATAAGAAAACCTTCAAAACCAAATTGCTTCAGGTATTGAATGTTCTTTATATCGCTGATTCCGCTTTCGGCTACCTTAACACAATTCTCAGGAATAAACTTTCCAACTTCAACCGAGGTGTCAATATTAACCTCAAAGGTTTTCAGGTTTCTATTGTTGACGCCGACAATTTCGATGATGGGATCGTACTTTTCAAGTTCTTCAGCATTATGAACCTCAAACAAAACTTCAAGGCCAAGGGAGTATGCATACTGAGCCATTGATTTTACTTCATCTTTCTCAAGTATCGCTGCAATCAAAAGGATAGCACTTGCCCCTATTGCACGGGCTTCCAGAATTTGAAACGGATCAATAATAAAGTCTTTTCTAAGAATTGGGATCGTTGTTACATCGCGTGCATCGGTGAGGTCCTGTGCGGTTCCTCCGAAAAATGCTTTGTCCGTTAGAACCGAAATAGCACTGGCACCTGCTTGTTCGTAATTTCGGGTTACATCCTGAACCTGCGCATTCCCATTTATCAGTCCTTTTGAAGGTGATTTACGTTTAAATTCGCAGATAATTCCCGACTTTCCCGGATCCTGTAAAAATGTTTTTAAAGACGGAATAGAAGCGGAACTGATGCTTTTCTCCAGCTGTTTTTCAGAAATCATCACCTTTTTTTCGGCAACTTCTACTTTTTTATTGGCTACTATCTTATCGAGAATATTCATGATCAGTTCGTAATCTGTTTTAGTACGTTTAGCGCTTTACCACCCATAAGTGATTCGCGCGCATCTTCTATGCAGCCCTCTAGTGTTTTGGAATTTCTGATGCATTTCAGGGCCATTCCGGCATTCGACAAAACGGCGTTATTCTGGGCTTCGGTTCCTTGGCCGGAAAGAACGGATTCGAAAATTTCGGCAGCTTCCTTTACGGAATGTCCTGCAAATAATTCTTCCTCTTTCAGTTGTCTGAACCCAAGATCTTCCGGTCGCATCACTTCTTCGGTTACGTTGGTCGTGATCTTGAAATCTCCGGTGAGTGAAATTTCATCATAGCCGTCAAGCGAATGTATAATAATGTAGTTTGTATCCGTTTGCTGAAGAATATAATTGTACATCCTCATTGTTTCGAGGTTGTAAACGCCGGCCATCTGGTTTTGCGGTTTCGACGGATTAATGATAGGACCAAGCACATTAAAAAAGGTTTTCATCCCAAGCTCTCTGCGTATTGGCGCTACAGCTTTCATGGCCGGATGAAACAATGGGGCATGCAAAAAACAGATGTTGTGGTTATCAATCTGATTTTTCAGTTTATCCACGTCGTCGGTAAACTTGTAGCCGAAATATTCCATCACATTGCTGGATCCGCACGAAGATGAAACGCTGTAATTTCCGTGTTTAGCAACCTTTTCACCAGCACCGGCAACCACAAGAGAAGAAAGGGTTGAGATGTTGAACGTATTTTTACTGTCACCTCCGGTTCCGCATAAATCAATAGTATTAAAATCACTAAAATCAACTGGAAGGCACAACTCCTGAAGGGTTTCGCGAAATCCACTCAATTCGTCTACCGTAATGGAACGCATCATGAATACGGTAAGGAATGCTGCAATCTGAGAATTATTAACTTCTCCTTTCGAAATGGCGTACAAAGCCTCTTTCGCTTCTTTTTTAGTCAGCGTTTGATGTTCTGCAAGTCGTTGTAATATCTTTTTCATCTCAGCAATTTTCTAACCAGTTTTTAATCATTTTCTTTCCCTCTGGTGTTAGTATTGACTCAGGATGGAATTGTACGCCTCTGACATTATGTGCCTGGTGGCGTATTCCCATAATTGCACCTTTGTCATCAACAGAGGTAATATGCATTTCTTTGGGAAGGTCTTCTTTGCTTACAACCCACGAATGATAACGACCCGCTTCAAATTCTTCTGAAACATTTTGATAAAGCAATTCTTCTTTATCAGTAATTCGCATGGTAGTTGCCACACCGTGGTAAACCTTGTTCAGGTTGTAGATGCTTCCGCCATAAACCTCTGCGATAGCCTGACATCCCAAACAGACACCAAAAATGGACTTGCTTTCACCCCATCGTTTAATCAGGGGTTTAAGAATTCCTGCTTCGTCAGGAATGCCAGGTCCGGGAGAAAGAAGTATTTTATCATATTTCCCGACTTCCTCAACTGAAATTTCATCATTCCTATATACATCAACCTGCGCAGTACTTAATTCCTTTAAATAATGTACCAGGTTGTATGTAAAACTGTCGTAATTATCAAGCACTAATATTTTCATCTTTTGATAATTTATATATTTAACTATTGTATCAAGTATCAGGAATCAAGACTCAAGATTCTGTTTTAGTGATTCACTGAGACGATAGATCATTTTTTGAATTTCTTTAAGATCTTTGATGATAGGGTTAATATTTTCTTCTGACACATAACCCAGATCAATGCATAAAAATAATTGTGTCTCTAATTCAAATGCTGAGCCGTTTGCGATTGAAAGAAATCGAACAAATTCTTTATTTGTATGTCTTCCTGCACCTTCGGCAATGTTTGATGGTATAGATAAAACTGCACGTTGCATCTGACTAATTAAAACATATTGTTGATTTTGATCTATTGATTCTGTTAAAGTATAAATAGATTTTACCAAACTTCTGGCTTGTTGCCATATTTTTAACTCCAGATAATTATGCATCCTAAATTATTTTAGTTAATCTTGATACCTGTGTCCTGATACCTGTGTCTCTAACTATATTTCTTTGGCTGTTTCTATTGCTTTCTTCAAAGCCCCCAGCTTATTATTAACTTCGTTAAGCTCGCTTTCTTCCTTCGATTCTGAAACGATTCCTGCACCGGCCTGATAATAAAGTGTATTGTTTTTACATAAAAATGAACGAATCATTATGGCATGGTTCACATCGCCATTGAATCCAAGAAAACCGATGGCTCCACCATAATAGCCTCTTGCTTCAGATTCATATTTATCAATCAGTTCCATTGCTTTATACTTTGGTGCTCCAGATAATGTTCCTGCCGGGAATGTGTTTCCTAAAACTTCGATAGGGTTCGTGCCTTTGTTCAGCTTGCCACTCACCTCGGAAACTAGGTGAAGCACGTGAGAATAATATTGAACCTCCCGATAGGTTTCAACTATAACATGATCCGAATTACGGCTCAGATCATTTCTTGCCAGGTCTACCAACATTACATGCTCGGCATTTTCTTTTTCATCCTTACAAAGTTTATCTGCCAGAATTCTGTCTTGTTCGTCATTTCCGGTTCTTTTAAAGGTCCCGGCAATCGGATTAATAATTGCTTTGCCTTTTTCAACCTTAATTTCCGCCTCCGGGGATGATCCGAATATTTTATATCCGCCAAAGTCGAAATAAAACAGATAAGGAGAGGGATTGATGTTTCTTAAAGCACGATACACATTAAACTCATCACCTTTAAATTTTTGAGAAAACCGTCTTGAAAGTACGATTTGAAAAACATCGCCTCTGAAGCAGTGCGACTTTCCGTGCGTAACCATATTCATATATTCCTGATCTGTCAGGTTGGAGACTTCATCCATTGAAGGGTGAAATTTATGGGCGCCCAGTTTTTTATCGTTCAGGATCACCTTAATTCTGTCCAGTGTCCTGTCCTCACCTTCCATAAGGTTTTCGGTCAGATATATCCGGTTGTTAAAATGGTCGAACGTAATAATATAACGGTAAAAGAAATAGCGCATCTCAGGAATATGGTATCCTTCCGGTTCGGGCGAACTGAATTTGATGTTTTCGAAATACTGAACTGCGTCATAAGCACTGTACCCGAAAATACCGTTGTTATTCATGTCTTCACCCAATCTGAAAATGTCGAATGAATCCAGAAACTTTTTGAGCTCATCCACAACTTTAACTGAACCGGTAATTTCCCTGTCTTCTTTAGATCCGTCAGCGTATAGGATTTTTATCCGATTTTGGTTGACCTCAAATCCTCCTCTGACATCGAAACAGATAAAACTGCGGCTGTTACGGTTCCCGTGATAATCTGAACTTTCGAGCAGTGATGTATTGGGAAATTTGTCCCGCAACTTCAGGTAAATGCTGACAGGAGTTTCCGTGTCGGTTATTCCTGCCGGTAATGCCTGTGTGTGTGCTAAAATCTTTATCGACTTCATATATGTTGTAATTTAAAATCTAAAAAAAAAGACCTGCCGGGAATTCCGACAGGTCTTATATTTTTAACATAGAATGACCAGTTTATTTCCCGGATTTAAGAAATAATCTGTGCCACCACCATGTATTTGTTTCGAAGAATGTCATTTTGTTTGTTTCTTTTGCAAAAGTAAGACAATTTTTAAAAAAACAAAATATTCTGATTTACAATGCTGCTAAATGAAAATATGCATCGATATAAACAAAATGTAAATCAGGATGTTGTTAGATTATTGTAACGTGAAATTATGATTACGAGATATAAGTTTTGTTAAACCTTATTTGAAAATCCGTCGGGTTGCTAAAAAAGTTTTGCACAATTGTTAATTTGATTTATATTTGCACCCACAGGACTACAACGTTTTTGATTCAAACTCACAACGTTTTTCTAAGATAATCATATAAATTTATTTATCCTTTCATTTACTAGTGATATAATCATTTAATTATGTATGACATTATTGAGTTAAGCAATAAGCTTTTACCAGATTTGAGGGCAATTGCGAAAGACCTGGATATCAAAAGTGTTGAAAAATACAGGAAACAGGATTTGATTTATAAAATTCTTGATGTTCAGGCTGTAAAGGCTTCAGAAGGATCCGGAGCAGATGCAGATAAAAAGCAAAGACCCAGAAGAACACGAATAAAAGTATCTGGAGAAGCTGCTGCTTCAGCAACTTCTGAAGGGAAGTTTGTTAAACGAAATGCCGTTAAACCTGAAGAAGAAAAAAATACCAAAGAAGAAAAGGAATCATCCAAACCTGTGATCAACACGCGTTATGAATCTCAAAGTAACGATGATTACAAGGCACCTCCAAAGGTTGAGAAAAAAAGAGAGATCACAACTTCTTCATTTAAAAAGGCAAATAAAGAGAGACCGGGTAATGGTAATGGCAATACTAAGCCTCAACCCTGGCAACAAAACGGGGATAACAGGCCCCGTCAGCAAAGCAATAATAATGGGAATGGAGGTTCTCAGCAAACGAGACCTGCTGCGCCTAAGGAGAAAAAGCAACAGGATCTTCCTGATGGATTAGACAAGAACTTTGAGTTTGATGGAATTATTTCAAGTTCCGGTGTTCTTGAAATCATGCAGGATGGTTACGGATTCTTGCGTTCTTCGGATTTTAATTATCTGAATTCACCGGACGATATATATGTATCGCAGTCGCAGATTAAATTATTTGGGTTAAAAACCGGTGATACAGTTACCGGAACTATCCGTCCTCCCAAAGAGGGCGAAAAATATTTTCCGTTAATAAAGATCAGTACCATCAATGGACGCTCACCTGATGAGATACGTGATAGGGTTCCGTTTGATCACCTTACACCGTTGTTCCCAAATGAGAAGTTCAACTTATGTGGTGGAAAACATTCCAATATTTCAACACGAGTTGTGGATATGTTTTCTCCCATCGGTAAAGGGCAGCGCGGTTTAATTGTGGCTCAGCCGAAAACCGGTAAAACAGTGCTGTTGAAAGACATCGCCAACGCTATCTCGGAAAATAATCCGGAAGTTTATTTGTTAATCCTGTTGATTGACGAACGTCCGGAAGAAGTAACAGATATGGCACGCAGCGTAAATGCAGAAGTTATTGCATCAACATTTGATGAACCTGCCGACCGTCACGTGAAAGTTGCTAACATTGTGTTGGAAAAAGCCAAGCGAATGGTTGAATGTGGTCACGATGTAGTTATTCTTTTAGACTCTATTACACGTTTGGCGCGTGCTTACAATACTGTAGCTCCGGCATCAGGTAAAGTGTTGTCCGGTGGTGTGGATGCAAATGCATTACACAAACCAAAACGGTTCTTTGGTGCTGCACGTAATATTGAAGAAGGCGGATCACTTACTATTTTGGCAACAGCGTTGACCGAGACCGGTTCAAAAATGGACGATGTAATTTTTGAAGAGTTTAAAGGAACCGGTAACATGGAATTGCAGCTTGACCGCAAACTTTCAAACCGTCGTATTTTCCCTTCTGTGGATATCATTGCTTCAAGTACACGTCGCGAAGATTTGTTGCTTGATTCTGAATTCCTCAACAGAATGTGGATACTGCGTAAGTTCTTAAGCGATATGACTTCCCTGGAAGCAATGGAATTCCTGAAAGACAGACTGGTAAAAACCAGTAGTAACGAAGAATTCCTGATTACAATGAATCAGGGCTATTAATATTAAACAAAAGGATATTAAAGGTCTGCTCTATAAGGGGCAGACTTTTCTGTATATATAACTTAGTATGTTGCATCGGAAATTTTCGTTAAAACAATACAATACGTTTGGCCTGGATGTTATCGCAAACTATTTTTTTGAATATGAGGCGGTGCATGATCTGGTGGACTTTTTGTCGGAAACAGATCTGAAGTCACATCCGGTGTTTTTTCTTGGTGGTGGCAGCAATGTGTTGTTCACTAAGAACTTTGACGGTTTGATCCTTCACTCCAGAATTGAAGGTAAGGAAATTGTATATGAAGATCACGACAACGTTTATGTACGTGTAGGAGCCGGGGAAGACTGGGATGAATTTGTGGGGTGGTGTGTGGAGAATGAATACGGCGGTGTAGAAAATCTTTCACTGATTCCAGGTCATGTAGGGGCATCGCCGGTTCAGAATATTGGAGCTTACGGTGTGGAGGCGAAGGATGTGATTGATGTTGTGGAAGCCGTGAATTTTAATACTGGTAAAATCAGTAAGTTCTTAAATGAAGAATGTGAATTTGGTTATAGGGACAGCATTTTTAAGAATGCTTTGAAAGATAAATATATTGTTACACGGGTAACCTTCAAGCTTTCAAAAAAGCCAGGTTTTGTTCTTAATTATGGCAATGTTTCAAATTACCTGAAAGAAAAATACGGTGAACCGACATTGCAGAATATCAGGCAATCCATCATTGAAATCAGGGAAAGTAAGTTGCCCGATCCTGAGAAGACTGGAAATGCAGGAAGCTTTTTTAAAAACCCCGTGGTTTCTGATGATATATTTTCTGTATTAAAAGAACAAAACCCGGATATTCCATCGTATGAAGTTGAAAACGGGTTTAAGATTCCTGCTGCATGGCTTATTGATCAGTGCAATTTAAAGGGATATAAAATTGGGGGAGCCCAGGTGCACGAGAAACAACCTTTGGTTATCATAAATACTGGCAAAGCAACAGCTGATGATATTGTAGCACTTTCTGATCACGTAAGACAAAAAGTAAAAGATAATTTTGGAATAACACTTCATCAGGAAGTGATATTTATAGGATAGATTATGGCTGATAAAAAAAGCATCAAAGATTTAGGAGAATTTGGATTGATAGATTATCTGACGAAAGATATCGTTCCAATCCACAAATCAACGTTGAAAGGTATTGGCGACGATGCTGCTGTTTTGGATTATAAGAATAAGCAGGTCGTTGTTACTACAGATCTCCTGCTGGAAGGCATTCACTTTGATCTGGTTTATACGCCCTTAAAGCATCTTGGGTATAAAGCCGTGGTTGTTAATTTGTCGGATGTTGTTGCCATGAATGCTACACCAAAACAGATTACAGTATCAATCGGCATTTCTTCCCGGTTCACCCTTGAAATGGTTGAGGAATTATACAGTGGGATCAGGCTGGCTTGCGAAACTTACCAGGTAGATTTGGTCGGTGGTGATACTTCGGCATCATTAACCGGCTTAACCATTAGTATTACCTGCATTGGAGAGGGAGAGAAAGATGAACTTGTTTATCGTTCGGGAGCAAAAGACACGGATATTATTTGTGTAACAGGAGATTTAGGTGCTGCCTATATGGGCTTACAACTTCTGGAACGCGAAAAAAAAGTGCTTGAAGATGTTAAAGGTGTTCAGCCCGATTTTGAAGGGTTTGAATATGTGCTTGAGAAACAACTAAAGCCTGAAGTTCGGTTGGATATTATCAAAAATCTGCGTGAGAAAGAAATTCCGGTCACTTCGATGATGGATATTTCAGACGGGCTTTCGTCAGAATTATTACATATTTGTAAGCAATCCGAATGCGGATGCAGAGTTTACGAGGACCGGATCCCGATTGATTACCAGACAGCAAAACTTGCAGAAGAGTTTAATATGAACCTGGTAACTGCAGCTCTGAATGGTGGAGAGGATTACGAGTTGTTATTCACCGTGCCGATAGATTATTATGACAAAGTAGTTATGATTGAAGGGGTTAAGGTGATTGGTCATATTACTAAGCCGGAGCTTGGAGCGTACTTAGTAACAAGAGGAGATCAGGAAATTCCCCTAATTGCGCAGGGATGGAATAGTATGGCTGAATAATTACCTGATGTACAGTAAAGAAGAAGAAAAGGAAATTAAACTTGAATTCTGGCAGAAATTCAACGAATATTGCAGAAAACATCCTAAACTCAAAAGACAGAAGGTGCCTTTCGTTCTGCATAATACAGGTATTAACCATGTAGATCTTAAGTTTGATGTGGGACGTGAATGGATCAGGGTGGCAATTGAAGTGAACCACAGAAATGAGGCTCGTCGGTTGGATGTGTATGAGTACGTTGAAGCTTTTAAAGTAATTTTAGAGCAGGACCTTGAAAATGTTATATGGAATTTTGCGTTTATCAGGGAAAACGGACAGGAAGTGGGGAGAGGTTATGTGGAAAAGACGGGGGTTGATTATCTTAATCCTCCGGATTGGCCGGAGATTTTTAGGTTCATGGTGGACAACATGATTATATTACAACAGAATTTCTTTGAGATCAGGGATACATTAAAACAACAATTACGATCAGTTATGTGAGGTAAAAGCTTTAATAAATTCATTATTTTTACAAAAAACTGTCGGGCTTGAGACCACAATACATCTTAATACTACTATTCATTTTGCTTTTAGGTGCATGTAAACCAACCAAGTATGTGCCTGAGAATGAATATCTGTTAAGCGATGTAAAAATCAATTTTGAGGAACTCGAAATGAATCCTTCAGATTTGAAACCCTATCTCAAACAAAAGCCGAACCTTAAAATCTTAGGTCTTTTTAAATTCCATCTTGGATTATATAATATGTCCGGGTCAAATATGGATAGGTGGTGGAACAGATGGTTCCGCAGAATAGGAGAGGAACCTGTTATTTACGATGAATTTTTGGTTGAAAGGTCAGCGCAGGAGCTGCAAAAATACCTTAATAACAAGGGATATTTATATGCAGATGTTGAGGACACCACCATATTTCTTGAAAAAAAGCACAAGGCAAAAGTAATTTACGATGTAACGCCAAATAAACCATTTACCATTCTGGATCATAAAGAGCGAATTGATGATCCAAATATAAAATCGTTAGTTGATGCAGATTCAGCAAATACTCTGATAAGGGATGGTGACAATTTTGATGTTGATATATTAAACCAGGAGCGTGACCGAATTACCAATTTATTACGCCAAAAAGGGTATTACAATTTTTCCCGGGATTACATCTATTATATGGCTGACAGCAGCATACAACCTTTAAGTATTGTTGATACACTTATCTTGCGTAATCCTACAATAGTTAATGCGTTGAACCAAAAGGTGGAATCCACGCATCTGCAATATACCATCAGGGATATTTATTTTATTACTGATTTTGATCCCCAAAAAGCATTAAAGGAACCGGCTACCTATTATGAAGCATTCGATACAGCAGAGTATAACGGCCTAAAAATCCTGTATCAGGATAAATTAAAAATTAAACCGCTTATTCTGTCTGTTAATAATCTGATAAGGCGAGGAGAGTTATTTAACTATCGCAATGTGGAAAGAACGCATGCTTTGCTGGCAGCAATTCCTATCATAAGATATGTCAATATCAGGTTTAATGAAAATAAAACTATTGAACCAACACTGGACTGCTTTATCCAGATTACGTTTAATAATGCAGTAGGATATTCTGTAAATCCTGAAGCTATAAATCAGTCAGGTAATATTGGCGCATCATTGAACTTGGATCTTTTCCATAGAAATTTATTTAAAGGAGGTGAGATGTTCAATACCAAGTTTAGTGTGGCACGTGAAACCCAGACCGGATTAAAGGATAAAACATCTTTTAATTCTGATGAACTTGGTTTTGAGACAACACTTCAATATCCGCGTTTTCTGTTTCCATTTCTGAGTAGTTACTTTGTGGATAATATAAAATCGAATACAAGCTTTAAGGCCTCGATTAACTTTCAGCGGCGTCCGGATTATGAACGCTATATCGCCAGTCTCGGAACCCAGTATAATTTAAAAAATAAAAGTAACTGGAGCCATCAGTTTATTTTTCCTGATCTGAATTATGTCAGTATCCCTTTTATGACTGATACGTTTAAGCAGTACATAAATCCAACATTTCTGAAATACAGTTATGAGAATCACGTGATTCTGGGAGCAGGTTATAACGTGGCATTTAACGATCAGGATATTAGGAAATACCGCGATTCCAAATATTTCAGAATTGGCTTCGAGAGCTCGGGTAATTTCATGTATTTGTATGATCAGATAGCCGGAACGGCTAGACCCGAAAATGGTTATAATTTTCTTGGCATCAAATATTCGCAATATGTAAAATTTGATTTGGAAGGCACCTACAACCGTCGAATAGATAATAAGAATGCAATTGTCTATCACGCTGCATTTGGTCTGGGCCTTCCTTATGGCAACAGTGATGTTTTGCCTTTTGAGAAACGCTATTTCGGTGGAGGAGCCAATGGGGTAAGAGGTTGGCAGGTACGGCAATTGGGCCCCGGTATATTTAAAGATGACAATTCAATTTATATGAATAAAACCGGAGATTTGAAATTGCAGTTCAATCTGGAATACAGGTTTAAGCTGATTTGGGTGGTTGAGGGAGCTTTATTTTCTGATGTCGGAAATATCTGGACTATCAGGGATTACAACGAAGATCAGCCCGGTGGCGTGTTCCGGTTCAATAGCTTTTATAATCAGCTGGCTATGGCGTATGGAATTGGAGCCCGGCTCGATTTCAGCTTTTTCGTTTTCCGTGTGGATCTTGGAATTCGGGGATATGACCCGGCCCGCCCTGCCGGAAACCGTTGGGTGAGTTCACCATCGTTTACTAACGATATGGTACTGAATCTTGCAATCGGTTATCCTTTCTGACCTAACTTAGTGCCTGACGGATATCTTCAATTAAATCTTTACTGCTTTCAATACCAACTGATAAGCGCATCATTGTTGGTCTGATACCCATTCCTGTACGTTTCTCTTCAGAAAATTCACAATAAATTGTTGACCACGGATGTATAATCAACGATTTGTTATCGTTTAAATTTGTTGCACGTCGTATAATATTCAACTTGTTCATAAACCTGAAACATGCTTCTTCCGATTCCAGATCAAAAGTCATAATTGTTCCGGGAACTCCGGTAAAATATTTTTGAGCCAGATTGTAATATGCAGATGATTTAAGGCCGGGATAGTCAACGCGGAAAATTGAAGTTTCTGCTTCCATAAATTCACCCAGTTTTATGCAGTTTTCATAACAGCGTTCCAGACGAAGTTCAAGAATATCCAGACCCTGTATCTGGTAATGTGCGGTTTGGGCAGACATACATGGACCAATATTACGGAATATGTTTTTACGTAGTTTTGCAGCAAATGCATTTGGACCAAATTTCTCAGAATAGGCTTTCAGATTCGGATTTTTATTCCAATCGAATGTGCCATTATCAATAACTGCACCACCAACAGACGTTGCGCCACCCGAAATATATTTGGTTGTTGACATCACTTCAATATCAACACCGTGCTGTATTGAAGAAAAGATATTCGGAGGAGTTAGCGTACTGTCCACCACCAATATTATTCCGTTCTCCCTGGCAAGTTCCGATATCATATTAAAATCGGGAATTTCAAGTTGAGGGTTAGTGACTGATTCAAGATAAATTAACCGCGTATTTTGGTCAATCCGGGACATGATATCAGCTTTGTTCTTGAAGTCTACAATTCTGTTTTCGATATTAAAAGCTTTAATCGTTTGATTGAAAAAAGCATAGGTATGTCCAAAAAGATTTGCTCCCGAAATAATATTATCTCCGGCAGCACATAATGTGAGTATTGTTGTTGATATTGCCGCCATTCCTGATGCCATAGCTATGACCTGATGGCTGTTTGTAAGTGTTTTCAATTTCAATTCAAGGTATTCAACAGTTGGATTTCCGGTTCTGCTGTAGGCATGCGCCGGTAATTTCCCCTGAAAATTATCGGCTATATCTTCCGCTGAATCAAATTCAAAAGCTACCGCATTATAAACCGGCATTTGCAATGCATTGTATGGTTCATTTTTAGGATAATCTACGTTTAAAGACCTTGTTGTAAAACTTTTCATGTGATGCGTTTTTGTTTGACGTCGGCTCAATGCGCTCAGAGACTGATAATTAATAATATTAAATAAAATGATTATAAATACAAATAATTAAATATGTGTGTTTATTAATAATCATATATTTTTGCTATTTTGACACAAAAATAATAATATGCCGGTTTCGCCGATAATCTTCAGTGAAGATTATAACATGTTTAAGGATGATGTTGTACCTAAAAGTGAATATTTGTATTTGCTTCAGAGGTATAATGCACTTTTTAACGGGAACTTCGATGTTGTGTATTTGCACGATGCAAAAGGGAACCTGGTAGATGTAAACGTGGCCGGAACCGATGTGTTAGGTTATTCAAGAGAAGAACTTCTTACAATGAATCTGTTGGATGTTGTTTGTCCTGAACACCATTCAGAGATAATTGAGATCATTCAGCGGGTGGCCGATGAAGGTTCAAAAGGATTATCGCGTGAATATAAAGTAAGGACTAAAGATGGCAGAATCATTTGGCTGTATACCCGCTCCAATGTTTTGATTAACGAAAATAACCAGACTTTAATACAGGGATTTGCTCACGATGTAACACATCGTAAAAAGTATGAGGCCGAGTTGCTTGAAGCCAGAAAAAGAGCAGAGGAAAGTGATTTACTGAAATCGGCTTTCCTGGCTAATATGTCGCATGAAATAAGAACTCCTTTAAATGCTATTCTCGGATTTGCAGAACTTATCTCCAACGATGAGTTGGAGTTGGATCAAATAAAGGACTTCAGCACTTTAATTCACAAAAACGGCGAATACCTTTTGAATATCCTATCCGATATTATTGACGTGGCAAGAATAGAATCAGGTCAGGTTGAAATTAACAAGGAAAAAGTAAAGATTAATTCGTTGTTAAACGAAGTGGAGGAAACCATAAGAAACAGTCATCATTACAGGGAGAAGAGAGATAAAGTACAGTTTGAAATTTCTACTAATGGTTATGATCCTGTTATTTACACAGATTCAATCAGACTAAAGCAGGTGTTGTTTAATCTTATCAATAACAGTATAAAATTCACTAATTCCGGTTATGTGAAACTTGATTATCACCTGAATGAGACGCATTTGGGAATAACGGTATCGGATAGCGGAATCGGAATTAACAAGGAGTCCCAGGAGATTATTTTTGAGAGATTCGGTCAGGCAGAAGATACAGGAAGAAATAAACTTCCGGGAACCGGATTAGGGTTGTCAATTTGTAAGGGATTGGTTGAATTAATGGGAGGACAGATATGGATGGAGTCCGAAGTTGGCAAAGGGAGCAAATTTTACTTCACGGTTTCGGTTGAGTAAAAACCGGTAGCATATTTACACTGCCACATTCGGGACACATTTCTGTTTCATCAGCACCCATACATGTATCTACCGGATCGTATTCCACATTTTCACCTTCCCAACCACATTCCATACAGTGGTATTTTTTATCACCCATAACTTATTTTTGAGCTAAATTAAGCATTGAACTCTGTTAAACCATCTAAAGGTAAAATATTCTGAAAATTTATTGGCTATCTTTAGCAACATAAAGCAAAGCATATGATTAAAAAGATATTCGTGTTATTATTCCTGATTCCTGTATTTGCATATGGCCAGGATAAAGAGGTAGAAGTAGGAGACAGGGTCCCGGATTTTACATTTGCGGTCAGCAAAACAAAAAATGCAAATATTAAGGACTACAGAGGCAAATATGTACTGATTGTGTTTTTTGCAACCTGGTGCGGTCCGTGTATACAGGAATTGCCACATGTAGAGGAACAGATATGGAAGGTGTATAAAAATAATCCCGATTTTGACCTTATGGTGTTTGGGCGGGAACATACCTGGGAGGAAGTGGATAAATTCAAAGCCATGAAAAAATTTGATATGCCTTTTTATCCCGATCCTGACAGAGATGTATTTGCAAAGTTTGCTACGAAGTATATTCCACGATCATTTCTGATAGATAAGGATGGAAATATAATCTATAAAACCACTGGATTCACAACAGAGGAATTTGAAAAACTGGTGGCAAAAATTAGATCAGATTTAGCATCACAATAGTCCCGCTTTCAAAAAAGTGAGCCACTGGCAATCAAACTTTCAATACCCTTTTTTGGACGTATTTGCAATTAACTAATTCCGTATTAATTTTAGTTTGGAATAATCATTTCTAAGCTGCTATTGCCTGAACACTTTTTTTAAAAGGGTGTTTATATGGTGAACATTAAAACCTTAATAAAATTTATATGGATAAAGTAATGAATCCGATTGGCCGCCTGATGGGTTTAAGGTATAAATCTCATCCATGGCATGGAGTAGAAATCGGAAAGGAGGCACCAGAAAAACTAACTTGTTTTGTAGAAATGGTTCCTACGGATACAGTAAAGTTTGAACTGGATAAAAAAACGGGTTACCTGAAAATAGACCGGCCTCAGAAGTATTCTAACATTATCCCTGCGCTTTATGGATTTATTCCACAGACATACTGTAGTGAAAAAGTGGGGGAATATTGCCGTGAAAAAACGGGGAGAGAAGGTGTCCATGGGGACAGGGATCCTTTGGATGTTTGTATTTTAACCGAAAAGGTTATTTCGCATGGCGACATTCTGGTTGATGCACGTCCAATTGGTGGTTTCAGATTTATTGACGGTAATGAAGCCGATGATAAAATTGTTGCGGTATTGGATAACGACGCGGTGTATGGCAGATATAACGATATCAGTGATTGTTCCAGTGAAGTAATCGACCGTCTTCAGCACTATTTTCTTACATACAAAGATTTGCCGGGGAAACCTATTCAGGCGGAAATTACACATACGTATGGAAAGGAAGAAGCTTACGAGGTGATCCGACGTTCCGTAGAAGATTACAAGACCAAATTTGAAAACCTCTACGAGATTCTTTCGGAAGTTTAGAGCTTTCGGTCTTCAAGAAAACGTTCAATAAGCCGGGATACAGGAAAACCTGTTATCTCGCTTTTTTTTATCCTTACCACATCTTCAGCCTGTTTGGGAAATTTATCGTTTATTACTGCAAAACGTGCAAAAATAACCTGATGCGACAAGATGTGCTTATACATTCCAGAAAGGAAAGTAATTTCATTATTTTCTGATTCTTTTTTGGCATAATTACTTATTGTCATCAGAACTGTTTCGTCCTCCAGATTGTCCGTTTCAATTAAAGGAAATTCATACAGTCCCTGCCAGATATCATTCCCCTTTCTTTTGGTGATCCAGGTTTGTCCCTGATGTTCAAATACCAGGTAAAGAAAATATCTGGTGCGCTGTTTGATCCGGTTCTCTTTAACCGGTAGTTTATCCACCATATTTTTATGAAATGCTTCGCAGCCATCGTTTAAAGCACAGCCATTGCAGTCCGGATTTTTAGGAATGCAATATAATGCTCCGAATTCCATCATGGCCTGGTTGTGTTCTCCCGGCTCATGGCGGTCCAGCAGTTCTGCTGCCAGCTCATTTAAAACCTTTTTCCCTTTCGTGGAATTAACCGGCTCGGTAATGGCGAATAATCTTGAAATGACCCGGGCAACATTGCCATCGAGCACTGCATAAGGAAGATTGAAGGCTATGCTGCCGATAGCTGCAGCAGTGTATTCTCCGACACCTTTTAAGGATAAAACAGATTTATAATCCGTTGGGAATACGCCGTTATATTTTTCGGTAATCTGTTTTGCCGCAAAGTGAAGGTTTCTTGCACGGCTGTAATAGCCCAGACCTTGCCAGAGTTTTAAAACATCCTGTTCATCTGCATTTGCAAGTGTATTAATATCAGGGAACTGATTTACAAACCGGAGGTAATAATCCATTCCCTGCTTTACCTGCGTTTGCTGAAGAATAATTTCGGAGATCCATATTTTGTACGGATCAGAAGTTTGTCTCCATGGCAAATCCCGTTTATTCTTTTGATACCATTCCTGTAGTGAAAACCTTAATTTATTAAATGCTGTCATAAATAATATCCTGCCCTTCTGTTACGTTCACAAATAAAATGAATTAAAAGTTTTATTTTTAACCGATTTGTTGTTTTTTTGTAAAGCAAATTAATTCGCAAACATAAATACATTTTCTGATGAAAAATTTTCTTAAATACTTAGGAATTTTTATAGTGGTAATCGGTGTATTACTTTTAATTATTCCTGCATTTCTTAATACAACTAGCAATATGAATCTTGCTATTGCCGCCGTTTTGATGGTGGTAGGATTAATTGCCCACATCATTCTGAATAAGTATATTACAGAATAAAAATCTGCATGAAAATGAACAGGAATCAGTATAACTGTATTCCTGTATTTTTATATCCTTACTTCCCCGTTGATCCAAACAGGAACAATATTTAAAACATCTAGGGAAAGACAATAATCCAAATCTTTCTGCAATCCTTTCTTTTTAAGAATTTTGTAGTGTTTGCATTCCGCAAGTGCTTTATGAAGATCCGGTTCGGCTTTGAAAAGGTGCAAATGTGCCGTTGCAATGTCTGTCAGTACATAATCTTTTTGGGTCATTAACTTATTTATAACAGCTCCGGCACACAATGCATCATCCAAAGAAAATTCGCCATTTGTCCCCGAACATAAAATTACAATGTCATTTGTGTTCTGATCCAGATAATTTACCACTGCCTCTAAATTTATAAATGAACCAATAATAACTTCCTGCGCATCAGTGGTTTTTAGCAAGGCATTTGTTCCGTTGGTGGTCGACATTATAATGACTTTGCCCTGTATGCTTTCGTTATTAAACTCGAAAGGAGAATTCCCTGCATCAAATCCCGGAACTTTATCTGCATGACGTTCGCCGGCTTTAACCGGCTTTTCGTATTTTTCTGCTATACGGAATACTTCTTCAGCGGTTTTTACCGGAATAATCTTTTTTGCGCCGTTGGCTAAAGCTGTTGCCATGACTGATGTTGCCCTCAGTACATCAATAACCACAACTGTTTTTCCTTTGATTTTGGCTGTATTTACATGTTCCGCTGATATTTCAACATCAATCGTCATAAGTTTAAATAAAAATCTTTGGTTAAACTTTTATACGCTTCACTGTATGTTCTGTCTGTATTTCTCAAAACGATTTTTTCAACAGAAAGTTGATTTGTGGTTTCTTTTTTTAATGTAAGCATTACCCGGTTGGGAGCTTTATCAGGTATTGGAATTACATTGCAGATTCCGGTTTTATATAACCCGTATTTAACAGCTTTTAAACTAAAACTATCGGCTTCCTTAACCGGAAGGATAAGATTCAAAGCCCCTTTTTCATTAAGCAATAAGGCACTAACCGAAAGTAATTCTTCGTGGGTAAGCGTATCATTATGCCGGGCAACTGAGCGTTGTAAGGTTGGTGATTTATGTCCGCCGGAAAAAAATGGAGGATTGGTGATGATCAGGTCGTAAGTTCTGTCGGGATTAAAATCCTGAATTTTCTGGTGATAAACAGATACTCTGTTTTGGAAAACAGAATTTTCTGCATTTTTCACAGCACATCCGTAGGCTGTCTCATCAATTTCTACAGCATCTATTAGAGCTTCAGGGAAACGTTGTGCCATCATCAGGGCCAATATACCTGTTCCGCAACCTATATCTAAAACTGATTTACACGAATGCTGTTTTATCCAGGAGCCCAAAAGTACGCTATCGGTGCCAACTTTCTGAGCTGCTCCTTCCTGATCAATTTCGAACTGCTTAAAACGAAAGCTTTCAGACATTAATTACATCAATTCAATCATGGCTTTTACCACATTCTCGGCATTTTCTGCAACCTGCAAAATAGTACTGTCAAGCATGTAACATGGTCCGGTAACAACCTTATAGTTTTTATCCACGACAACCTCCGTATAATCGGCAGGAATATGTCTGGCTCCCATAGTTTCAATGGCATGTGCCGTTTCTTCGTCCTCACCGATGGTGACCTCAACCTTTGACAAAACTTTCGCGATTACCGTTGGAGCAATACACAGAGCTCCAATCACCTTTTTGCTTTCAGCAAATGCCTTAACAATGGCCGCAACCTGGGGATCAACCTCCATGTCAGCCCCGTCAAACGCAAAAGAACTCAGGTTTTTAGCAACACCAAATCCTCCCGGCATCAACAATGCATCATAATCTTCCGGGTCAAGTTCGGTTAATGCCGAAATATCGCCTCGGGCAATCCGGGCTGATTCAATTAACACATTTCTGGATTCAGGAATCACTTCTCCGGTTAAATGGTTAATAACGTGAGCCTGCACCTTGTCAGGAGCAAAAATTGAATAATCCAGGCCATTTTTGGCTAATGCCAGCATTGCCAAAACAGATTCATGAATTTCTGCACCGTCGTAAACGCCACAGCCTGAAAGGATAATTGCAACCTTTTTCATTACTTATGGGTTTTGTGTTTATACCTGTCAAAGGTAAATGAATTAAAATAAACCCCAAAACCAAAAAATCCCCGGCTCATAAAAACCGGGGATTACATATTCTGATAAATTTGATTACTTAATATCAGCTAGAATAAATTCTTTAGGGTACTTGTCGCCCAACCCAACGTGTAGTTTAACAAGTTCTCCATCGTAAGGCATTGTAATTTTTGTATGCATTTTCATGGCCTCGAAAACCAAAATGGTATCTCCAAACTTTAATTTCTGGCCTTCTTTTGCTTCAATGGCAACTACAGTACCGGGTATGTAAGAAACAATCTTGGTAGGATCAGGATATTCCCAAACCTTACGGTTATTAAATTTCCGTGTCGTTTTGGTGTGATAAACGGTATCGCCGATCCTAAAAGATTTCAATTCTGACTTTTGTTTGTCATCCATAATAAATCAAGCTTTAAATTTTAGAATGGAGGAATCCCGTGTTTTTTAGCCGGACGATGATCCTCTTTGTTTTTACTAACTTCAAGAGCGTGGATGAGTAATTCCCGTGTTTCTTCCGGTTCAATTACTGAATCGATATATCCTTTTGCAGCGGCCACATATGGATTAGCAAATTTTTCACGGTACTCTTCAACTTTCTTAATGCGCATTCCTTCCGGATCTTCAGCTTCCATGATTTCTTTTTTGAAGATGATGTTAGCTGCACCTTCAGGACCCATAACGGCGATTTCAGCGGTTGGCCATGCAAACATAAAGTCTGCTCCCAGGTGGCGTGAGTTCATGGCAATGTAACCACCACCATAAGCCTTACGAATGATAACTGTAATTTTAGGTACAGTTGCTTCTGAATAGGCATAAAGTACTTTAGCTCCGTGACGAATAACACCGGAATGTTCCTGGTCTACACCCGGTAGATAACCTGGCATATCCTCAAGAGTTACGATTGGAATATTGAACGAGTCGCAATAACGGATAAAACGGGCTGCTTTATCTGAACTGTCACAGTCTAATACTCCTGCAAGCACAAGAGGCTGATTTGCTACGAAGCCAACAGTTTCGCCATTCATGCGGCCAAATCCGATAACAATATTTGAAGCCCATAGTTCCTGGATTTCGATAAAATCAGAATCATCTACAATTGCTTTGATCAGATCGCGCACATCATAAGGTTGTTTCGGATCGCCGGGAACAATTTCATCAATCCTGCTCTCAAAAGTTGGATCTTTAGGAGGAAATGCTTTTGCTTTCGTTGTATTATTCCAGGGAATATAAGTAATGAGTTTTTTAATCTGATCGAAACATTCCTGTTCGCTTTCTGCAAAGAAATGAGCATTACCAGTAATTTCGGCATGTACACGTGCACCTCCAAGATCCTCCATGGTAATTTCTTCGCCCAATACAGTCTGAATCACGCTTGGGCCCGTAATAAACATTTTGGATATATTGTCTACTACAAATACAAAGTCTGTCAGTGCTGGTGAATATACAGCACCACCTGCACAAGGTCCCAGAATTACTGAAATCTGAGGAATTACACCGGAAGCCATTGTATTGCGATAGAAAATTTCTCCGTAACCGGCAAGTGAGTTTACACCTTCCTGTATACGGGCACCTCCTGAATCGTTAATACCAATTAAGGGAACCCTCATTTTAAGGGCATGATCCATTATCTTGGTGATTTTGCGGGCATGCATCAGACCAAGAGATCCTCCGGCAACGGTAAAGTCCTGAGCAAAAATACATACAGGAGCACCATAAATTGTACCGGTTCCGATAATTACACCATCGCCATGAAGAACTTTTTTGTCCATGTCGAAATCGCGAGACTGATGCTCAACGAAAAGGTCGTATTCGTTGAATGAATCCTTGTCGAGCAGAGCGAGAATACGTTCGCGGGCGGTCAGTTTTCCCATAGCAGCCTGTTTTTCGATTGCTTTGTCGCCACCACCCTTTTGTACAAGGGCTCTACGCTTTCTCAGATCTTGAATACTACGTTTTAATGACATAATTTAATTTTTAGTTAAACATGCAAGTTTTTAATTGCCTGTTGACCTTGCAACGCGGCAAAAGTAAAGATTTATTTTTAAACCCGACTGATGTGGTGTCATACATTATTCATAAGCAATTCTTAATTCGCTGCTAAGTCTCTGTCCATCCCTTTATTATGGCCTTATTGGTAACTTTTTTAAGTCAGTCGCAATAGTGGAAAATTTGTGGAAAATTTATTGCTTTTTAACCCTTTATCAAGGCGGTTGGAGGGTAAGTTTTGTTATCTTTGTTTGATGCACAAAAAGGAAAATAGTTCCTTTTGTTTAAACTACAACTTATTATGAGTGAGGATATTGAAAAGAAAATTGAAGGTAAAGAGTATTCTGCAGAAAGCATTCAGGTATTAGAAGGCCTGGAAGCAGTGCGCAAAAGACCTGCGATGTATATTGGTGATGTGGGTGTAAAAGGTCTGCATCATCTTGTTTATGAGGTTGTTGATAATTCAATTGATGAAGCTCTTGCCGGACACTGCGATAACATTGATGTTATAATAAACGAAGATAATTCTATTACTGTAACAGATAACGGAAGGGGAATACCGGTAGAAATGCACAAAAAAGAGGGAAAATCAGCCCTCGAAGTCGTAATGACTGTATTACATGCCGGAGGGAAATTTGATAAGGATTCGTACAAAGTATCAGGCGGTTTGCATGGTGTAGGTGTATCCTGCGTTAATGCACTCTCAACACATTTAAAGGCCGAAGTACATAAAAATGGTAAGGTTTTCGTTCAGGAATATGAAATTGGGAAGCCGGTATATAACGTTAAGGAAGTAGGAACATCCGATAAAACCGGAACCATCATCACGTTCAAACCAGATGCTTCAATTTTTATTACAACAGAATACAAATTTGATATACTTGCTGCGCGTTTACGTGAACTGGCATTCCTGAATGCCGGTATTAAATTAAAACTTACTGATCTTAGGAATAAGGATGAGAATGGTGAGCCTAAAAGCACGTCTTTTTTCTCGGAGAACGGGCTGTCAGAATTTGTAACCTTTATTGATGAATCGAGGGAGCCATTGATAGAAGAGGTTATTCATATTTCTACAGAAAAGAATGATGTTCCGGTTGAGATTGCCATTTTATATAATACTTCGTTTTCAGAAAATGTGTACTCCTATGTTAACAACATCAATACCATTGAAGGAGGAACACATCTGACAGGTTTTCGTCGTGGTTTGACCCGAACATTAAAGAACTTTGCCGATAAGTCCGGAATGTTGGCCAAGTTAAAATTCGATATCAATGGTGATGATTTTCGTGAAGGATTAACAGCAGTCGTATCTGTTAAGGTTGCTGAGCCTCAGTTTGAAGGTCAGACCAAAACAAAACTTGGAAATTCAGAAATCAGCTTGTCCGTTGACCAGGCGGTAAGTCAGATGTTATCCAACTATCTGGAAGAACATCCGAAGGAGGCTAAAGCCATTGTTGAGAAAGTTATTCTTGCTGCAACAGCACGTCACGCGGCACGTAAGGCACGCGAACTGGTTCAGCGCAAAGGTGCGTTAACCGGAGGAGGTTTACCTGGTAAACTCGCGGACTGTTCAGAAAAGGATCCGTCTCAGTGTGAGATATTCCTCGTTGAGGGAGACTCTGCAGGCGGTACTGCAAAACAGGGGCGTGACAGGCGTTTTCAGGCAATAATGCCTTTAAGGGGTAAGATCCTTAATGTGGAGAAAGCCATGCAGCATAAAATCTTTGAAAACGAAGAGATAAAAAATATTTTTACGGCACTGGGTGTCTCAATTGGAACCGAAGATGACAGTAAAGCGCTGAATGTGGATAAACTCAGGTATCATAAGATAGTGATCATGACCGATGCCGATGTGGATGGTAGCCATATCGCAACGTTGATCATGACTTTCTTTTTCAGGTATATGAAAGATTTGATTAAAAGTGGTTATCTGTATATTGCTACGCCACCATTATACTTATGTAAAAAAGGGAAGGTTGAAGAATATTGCTGGAACGAACCTCAGCGTCAGAGATTTGTGGAAAACTATGGTGGTGGAAATGAAGGGAGTGTGCATATCCAGCGCTACAAAGGTTTAGGTGAGATGAACGCTGAACAGCTTTGGACTACTACCATGAATCCGGAAATGAGAACCCTTCGGCAGGTGACCATTGAAAGTGCTGCAGAAGCGGACCATATTTTCTCAATGTTAATGGGTGATGATGTAGGTCCTCGTCGTGAATTCATTGAACAGAATGCTACGTATGCAAATATCGATGTATAAACTTTGCTGAAAAATACTTTAAAACCCTGCCAACGCAGGGTTTTTTTTACCCTTTAAAAATCATTTATTCGCCGATTTTATTACACTTTAATGAACTCATTGTCTTAACTTTGTGTTTATAGGTTAATTGTACGTTTTTAAGCATTTAACCATCAGACTTTTATATATCTAATCCCAAATATAGACAATTGAAGACTTTATTAATCGAATATCCTTATTATCAACTAAAAATTAATCACATGAAACTTACATTAATCAGTGCAGCTATGGTATTTTTGCTTGGCTTTACGGCCTGTAGTCCTGGTTCTCAGAAAGCAGAGAAAATTTCGGTTGAGGACTTTTTTAAAAATCCGGAAAAATCATCTTTTAAATTATCACCAAACGGGGAGTATTTCTCTTATATGGCTCCGTTCGAAAGTCGTATGAATGTATTTGTACAAAAAATTGGTGAAGATAGTGCGACCAGAATTACCAATGAAACGGAACGTGATATCGCAGGTTATATGTGGGCAAACAACCAAAGAATTCTTTACTTGAAGGATACAGGTGGTGATGAAAACTTTCACCTTTATGGTGTTAACCTCGATGGAAATGATTTTAAAGGTTTAACTGTTTTTGATGGTGTAAGAACACAGATTATTGACGACCTGGAAGAAATAGATGATGAAATCCTGATAGGCCTTAATAAGAGAAATCCGAGAGTATTTGATCCATACAGATTAAATATTGTAACTGGTGAGATGACGATGGTTGCTGAAAACCCGGGAAATATTATGGGTTGGATGACAGACCACGACGGCAAACTAAGAATAGCAGTAGCCACGGATGGTGTAAATCAGACTATTTTATACAGAGATACTGAAGAAGAGCCATTTAGACCGGTAATTACTTTGAACTTCAAGGAAACCTTAAGCCCGGTGCTTTTTACGTTCGACAATAAGAAGGTTTATGCTTTGTCAAATCTTGGCAGAGATAAAACAGCTGCCGTTGTTTATGATATAGCCAATGCAAAAGAGGATTCCGTTATTTTTGCTACTGACGAAGCCGATATTTCAGGTATTTCATACTCCAGAAAAGATAAAAAGTTATTGGCTATAACTTACACCACCGCTAAACGTAATATTCATTTTCTGGATGATGGTTACAAGAAAATGGTTGAACAGGTTGAATCTGAATTGCCTGGACTTGAAGTCCGGTTCACCAGTGAAAATAAAGCAGAAGATAAGTTTATGGTTCGTACATTCAGCGATAAAACCAGGGGTGCATATTACTTTTTCGATAAAACTACCGGCGATCTTTCAGAACTGGCAGAGTTGAGCCCATGGTTGGATCCGACTCAGCTGTGCGACATGAAACCGATTGAATATAAATCGAGAGACGGACTGACCATTCATGGTTATCTGACCTTACCCAAAGGGTATGAGCCAAAAGATCTTCCTGTTGTTGTTAATCCTCACGGCGGACCATGGGCACGCGATAACTGGGGCTTTAATCCGGAGGTACAATTACTGGCTAATAACGGTTATGCCGTGCTTCAGATGAACTTCCGCGGTTCAACAGGTTACGGGAAAGCATTTTGGGAAGCATCGTTTAAACAATGGGGAAGAACCATGCAGGATGACATTACAGATGGTGTGGAATGGCTGATTAAACAGGGAATAGCTGATTCTACAAGAATCGGAATTTATGGTGGTAGCTATGGTGGTTACGCAACTCTTGCCGGTGTTACTTTTACTCCGGACCTGTATGCAGCTGCTGTAGATTATGTAGGCGTTTCAAATATGTTCACGTTTATGAATACCGTTCCACCATACTGGAAACCAATGATGGATATGATGTATGAGATGGTGGGTGATCCGGTTAAAGACAGCCTGATGATGGCTGAGGTATCGCCGGTATTTCATGTGGATCAGATTAAAGCACCATTATTTGTGGCTCAGGGTAAGAATGACCCACGTGTAAATATTGACGAATCAGATCAGATTGTTGCAGCATTAACAAAACGTGGTGTAGATGTGGAATATATGGTTAAAGAAAACGAAGGACATGGATTCCACAACGAAGAAAACAGGTTCGACTTTTATAAAGCGATGATTAATTTCTTTAATAAACACCTTAAAAAGGAAGCCGCAGAGTAATAATATAACGGTATGAATTAAGAAAAGCCTTAAGGAATTTCCTTAAGGCTTTTTTATACCTGCAAGGCAGGTTGGGCTGATAATAAAAAACTATTCTACAAAAACAACTCCGTTAGGCGATATTCCAACATTATACTCTGCAAGTCTGTTGCCGCCGGTGTTGTAAACCTGAACTTTCCCTGAAAACAGAGATCCCCAGATATAGCCGGTTTGCGGATCAACATCAATGCCGTACCAGTTTGTGTTGGAAATAAGCGAGGTTAGAACACCATTTTCAATATCGTATTCCTTTACATCTCCATCGTTGATGTAAAGTTTGGTTCCTTCGTTGTTGATGGCAAGATTATTTGTACTGAAGCCGGCAACAGGAGCAGAAAATGTGATGGTTTTTTCCACACTTTTTGTTAACGGATCGATTTTTTTAAGGCAACCCGGAACGGTCTTCAAAACGGTGACCCAGTCTGTATCATATACTATTCTTCCGTTACATAATACCCAAATGCTTCCCCACGCATCCCTAACCATTTCAACCGGAACTTCACCAACCGGAATTGTATCTGTAATTTCATCTGTATTGGCGTTGATGACATATACAGTACTATCGGTCAGGTATCCGCCTTTACAGGCGACGTAAACATCTGAACCATCTTTCAAAAATGTTTCGGGGCCGGTAGAAATTTTAATAGAATCCGAGATTACATCTGTTGCGGTATTTAATACGTAAATGTAATCCTGGTTATACCCGTTACCATTACTGATGTAAGCTTTGTCAGTTCCGGCCTGGATCATGTACCTGGGGTAGCTTAAATTGGTAATTCTTGTATTCTCGTATGTACTCAGGTTAAGTATTTCAATTTTCTGACTTGCATTAAGTACAAGGTATGCTTTATTTCCAATGATAGTCATACTTTGCAGAATGTTCCCCAATTCGTTTCCGGTAAGGCTTTTGTAAATGTTGTTGGTCATGGTTGTTGAGTCCTTGCTGAAGAATGACAGTGACGCGTTATTTGCACCAAAACTTCCTTCGTTCAGAATGAAGGCTCCATTTCCCAATCCACTGATTTCTTCAGGTTGAGGGTTTTCTGACTCACAGGCCACAAGCCCTGCTACGAGTACAACTAAAAATAAATGAATTAACTTTTTCATGATTGAATATTGTATTTGTGATTAATATTTATGATTAAATTTCAATTTCAAACCGAGAAGATAATTCCTGCCCGGTACAGGAAAGTCCTTTACATAAGGTTCTGTCTGATTCATTACATTATTTACTTTCCCCGAAATACACAGGATAAAAGCATTTAGTTGAATGTCATATTGAATCGCAATGTTGGATGTGTAAAATTCCGGCAAAGTAAAAGACGATTCATCATACCGTCTGCGTGACAAATATGAGAAGTTCAGTACTGAGCTCACATTTTTGAATTGCAAAATTGTTGTGGCATTTGCCCGGTATTTTGGGGTGTAGATAAGTTGTAAATCTGAGTTATCATTTTGTGACCGGTTAAGGTCGAAGGATGCAGCTTGTTTGAAGTGTAAATATCGAAACAAAACGGTGGAAATTCCGGCACGGGTTTCTATTCCCCGGCTTAAAACCGAGGTGTAATTTTGTGGCCGCCACAGCCCGTCTTCAGCTGGTATCCACACAACCATTTGATTTATATCATTTCGGTAAAGAGATATGTCTGCCGATATTGAAGTTCCCCTCGTCCGTTTCGTGAAATTAACTCCTGTTTCTGCCGTGTAGCCCTTTTCAGGCTTTAAATCTGGATTCCCGCTTCCAGGCCAGTATTTGTCATTGAATGTCGGTACCCTGTATTTTTGATTCAGGTTGATCCGAAATTTTAATACATCATTCAGTATGCCGTAATCGGCCCCAAAACCAAACCTGACAGGTGGAGCATACTGGGTATGAAATTCCTTACGTACAGATGCCACCATTCTGAGTTGATCCAGATGAAACCGCCAGGCGGAGAATAATGCCAGATTTGTCTCTGCAGGAGCGGAAGTATAATTCGTCCCTTTTGTCAGATTATGATATACGCTTGAACCAAAATCGGCTGTGAGATTATCGCTGAAAACATAACGTGCATCAGCATCAAGTCCGAGCTTAACCGGATGAATTTCAGAATAAATGGAGAAGTTCACATCTTCCGGTGCGAGTTTTTGCGTGTATAACAAAAATTCGTCCAGAAAATAGGATTTAACCGTTACATAAAGGTCGCGGTGTTCAATATTCCATTTCAGGTAACTTCTGAATGACTGGTCGGACTGATTACTGCGTTTCAGGTTGGGGTGCGTACCGTTTTCGGGCGGTAATTTAGCCACGTTATCCTGATACCAGATTCCGGCAGTTATCATTTGTTCCGATCCTATCCGGATGCTGTTGTTGCTTATTAATCCGTAATTTGAATGATCGGCATATGTCCGGTTCATGGTTTTATAATAGTACTTATCGAAGTACGGAAAGTTGTTCACTGAATGATAATTCCAAAGGTTGGTTTGACTGAAAAACTTCCTGGTCGAATACTTCAGTCCTGCTGTAGTTGAACCAGAATTAAAACTCCCGTAATACTGACTTAGTTCGGCAGATAATTCAGGGTTAAATTTTGGATAATTGTTTAACTCCAGTACGCCACCAAATGAATTCCCTCCGTATAAAGTAGAAGGCGCAGTGTAGTTCAGAAGAATTTCATTAAAGGCTGAGGTGTTTAAAAGAGAGAGGTTTACATCGCCTGATGTCAGGGAGTTTAAGGGAATTCCGTTCCATGTTACTAATGTTCTAGCACCACCGGCTCCTCTCAGGGATAATGTAGAAACAGCGCCTGTTGTACCACCTGATTTTAGGTTCAACGGAGCCAGGGTACCTAATAATGTGTTAAGTGATGATCCGGAAAACTGCTCCAATAAAAGAGTGTCGGCATAGACTTTTTTGTTGCCTATGTCGAAGGTATGCTGCCTCGGTTGTTCAATGGTAAATGCATCAAGTTCCAGCGTATCGGTAACAAAAAACATTTGTCCACAAACATTCGTGTTCCAAATGAACAGTAAAAGGCCAGTTATGGCAGTTAAAAGAAATTTGTAATTAAACATTGCTTTTTAAGTAATACATGCAGGTTTGCCCGACCGTTATGTATTAATATTCAACTGGCAGGTCTTCTGACTTTCCCGTTTCAGGCGCCTTCCCTACAATCCTCCAGCGTTAAAACTTCGGAGGATGAAAGTGGCCGAGTATTGCCTGAAACACATCAGGGATTACAGCTGCGGCAACAGTCCCGGATTTTCACCGGGTTCCCTTTTAATCCGGTTCATGAAAATGAACCAGACACCAATCTGATGCAAAGGTAATAAAATAACCATTCAGTTTTCAGATGTTAAAATTTGGTTGAAATAAATAAAAAAGGCAAGAGTAGTATAATTTAATCAAAGCGACAATATTAAAGGTATTAAGCAATTTGAGACAATTTGACGGGAAGCGTTATTTGGAATAATTCTTGTAAATTGCAATACAAACAATAAAAACTTAAGAAATGAAAAAATCGTTAATCGCTATTATTGCTGTAGTAGTCTTTATTTTTATAGTGGTATCCTGGGGTGTAGGAAAAACCAATAAACTAAAAGTTGCCGATGAAGCCGTATCAGCTCAATGGGCTCAGGTTGAAAATGTATATCAGCGTAGAATGGATCTGATACCAAATCTCGTGAATACGGTAAAAGGCTATGCTGCACATGAGCAGGAGACTCTGACTGCTGTTGTAGAAGCCAGGGCAAAAGCCACAAGTACCAATATTAACGCGGATAATATGAGCGCAAGTCAACTTGCACAGTTCCAGCAAAGTCAGGAAGCCTTATCATCTGCATTAAGTCGTTTGATGGTGGTAGTTGAAAAATATCCTGATCTGAAAGCTAATCAGAATTTTCTGGAACTACAGGCTCAGTTGGAGGGAACTGAAAACAGAATTGCTACAGAAAGGAGAAGGTTTAACCAGGTCGCACAAAACTTTAATACGTCTATCAGAACTTTTCCAGGCAGCTTCTTTGCCAATATGGCAGGGTTGGAGAAACGACCTTATTTCTCGGCTCAGGAAGGCGCATCACAGGCACCTGAAGTAAAATTTTAAACATGGGAGCACGAAGTTTTTTAACAGAACAACAACAGAAGCGGATTGTTAGCGCAATAGCCGAAGCAGAAAATAAAACGTCCGGAGAGATCAGGGTCCATTTGGATAGTACCTGTAAGGGGGATGTACTGGATCGTGCCGCAGAATTATTCGAAAAGCTGAAAATGCATGAAACGGAACTTAGAAACGGTGTCTTGATTTATCTTGCTACGAACGATAGGAAGCTCGCAATTATAGGCGATGCCGGTATAAACAGTAAGGTTCCTGAAAATTTCTGGGAAGATGCTAAGGAAGCAATGGTGGAAGCATTTAAAGATGGTAAATACGCGGAAGGTCTTGAAAAGGCTATAACAATGGCCGGTGAAAAACTTAAAATCTTTTTTCCGGTATCTAAAGACGATATAAACGAATTATCTGATGAAATATCTTTTGGAAAATAAAACAAATAGAATAAAGCACTCTATCTGGGTACTCAGTTTTATCTTTTTTCTGGGGAGTTTAAATACATTGGCCCAGGATGGCATTCCTGACAAGCCAAAAACCAAACAAATTGTGAATGATTTTGCCGGGATATTATCCAACGGTGAAAAACAAGAACTGGAACAAAAGCTTGTGAGATATGACAGTGAGACATCCACTCAAATTGCAATTGTAACTACCAATACACTGAATGGTTATGCCATAAGTGATTATGCCACGCGTTTACTTACAAAGTGGGGCGTTGGAATGAAAGGCAAAGATAACGGCATTGTAATCGTCGTAAAACCTAAAATATATAATGCCAAAGGCCAGGTCTATATCGCAACAGGTTATGGCCTTGAGGATGTGGTACCGGATGCTTTAGCCAAAAAAATTGTGGAATATGATATGATCCCGCTTTTTAAGGATGATAATTATTATGCAGGTCTGGACAAAGCTACGAATACACTCATTGGGCTGACTACGGGAAAATTCACGGGAAGTCAGTATCTTGATAGAGCCAGAAGAAACAGTGGTAGTGGCAGGGGGATTGGTGGATTGTTTTTCTTAATCATTGCAATTCTTGCCATTATTGGATCGAACCGTAGAAATAACATGCAGCAGTTTGGAGGACGACGCAGAAGCAGCCTGCCTTTCTGGTTACTACTTGGAATGATGGGTAGTGGCCGAGGAGGAGGTTCATTTGGAAACTTTTCCGGTGGAAGTGGTTTTGGAGGCGGAGGTGGCTTCGGAGGTTTCGGCGGCGGCATGGGTGGCGGCGGCGGAGCCGGTGGAAGCTGGTAACACAATACATTAAAAGCGGTCAGATTTCTGATCGCTTTTTTTATTTCTGATTTTAGAGGAACTGCTTTACATTTTAAGTCTACTGTCTTTTTTCTATTTTAGTCCTTTATGTTTTAATTGTAGTAACAGGTTTAATATAAACCAGGAATTAACCCCTTTTACGTATTTTTTACATCTGTTAAAGTTTTTTGCACATCCGTTAAAGTAATCCAGTTTGATTTAGAGTTACTTGCATCTGATGAAACATCGATGCAATTCTTTTGCTGCATTAAAATGGAGTGGAATCACTATTAACTAACCCAAAATATTCGATTATGAAAAAGTCAGATTAACAATCCGTATTTTCTTTTATTGTCGCAGTTGACATATGATTCGACGTAAATGAAAAACTAATGAATGTAACTTAAATCCTTTAACTGCCATAGTTTTCCAGAAATTAATAATTGGTAGTTATAATTACAAAATTTAAAACGATGTGAAATGAAATCAATTCTAGCAAGAAAAAACAAAGTATTTTTCTCTGTTCTGCTACTTGCATTTTTCCCGGTTTTTGTTTTTGCCCAAACAATGACAGTAACAGGAACCGTAAAGGATACAGAAGGGAATACAATTCCCGGAGCCACAATTTTAGTAGTAGGCACAACTAATGGTACTGCCACAGATTTGGATGGTAAATACAGTCTTGAAGTTGAAAAGGGCGACATTCTCCGCTTTTCGTACATTGGTTATAAGACCCAGGAAATCAGGATTTCAGATCAGAAAGTACTTAACGTTACTTTAGAATCAGGATCTATTGATATTGACGAGGTTGTGGCAATTGGCTATGGAACACAACGAAAAGGCGATATTACCAGTGCTGTTGCCAGTGTTAAATCAGAGGACTTTATTCAGGGTAAAGTTCAGGATGCAGCTGAATTAATAAAAGGTAAAGTGGCCGGTTTAACTATCACAAAGGGAAATGGAGACCCGAATGCCGAATCAACTATTCGTCTTCGTGGGGTTTTATCACTTGAAGGAAGTAATTCTCCGTTGGTGTTGATCGATGGGATAGAAGGAAATCTGGGGACTGTTGCTCCAGAGAATATTGCTTCTATTGATGTATTAAAGGATGCATCAGCAGCAGCAATTTACGGTACACGAGGAGCGAATGGCGTTATTCTGATTACAACAAAGTCAGGAAAGCGTGATACGAAAACAAGAGCCATCTATTCCGGCTATACGTCTGTTTCAAGTTTCGGGAAGACCCTTGACTTTATGGGGCCAAATGAAATTCGTCAGCAGTTAACCAGCTTTAAAGATAAAGGCTATGATACCGATTGGCTGGAAGCAGTGACCAGGAATGCATTCACGCATAATCATAACCTGAATATTTCCGGAGGAACAGGTAAAACTACTTACTCCGGTGATTTTAATTATCGCAATGAAGAAGGTGTGATTATTGATACCTATAATAAGGAAATGCGAATAAGTTTTGACCTTTCGCACTGGATGCTGAATGACATGTTAAAAATCAACCTTAATATGGTTAAAGGTTTACATGAAAACAGTGCTACCAACGCCAGTAACGGAGGCGCATCAAATATTTATAGACAGGCTATAATACATAATCCAACAGAGCCAATATGGAATGAGGATGGCAGTTATTTTGAAAACTTCCAGGTTAACTATTACTACAATCCTGTTGGTATGGTAAAGGAACGCAAAGGCAATTATGATTCAGAATGGACCCGCATTACCGGTAACATTACTTTTGAACCTGTTAAAGGTTGGCAAACCAATTTGATGCTCGCCACTCGGCGTTCTAAGGGGCATGATAAAGGATATTACACTTCTGAATATTACAGCCAGAAAATGGAAAATCATACAGGCTATGCTTACCATTCACTTGCTGATTCGCGTACCGATTACCTTGATCTGACCTCTAAATATAATGCACATTTTAACGAGCACAGGCTGGATGCATTGATTGGTTACAGCTATCAATATAATGTAAATGAAGGATTCAACGCGAATAACTTCGATTTTCAGAATGACTTCTTTGAGTACAATAATATAGGTGTTGGATCTGCTCTTAAGAAAGGTGACGCAGGTATGGGGAGCTATAAAAATGATAATACCTTAATTGGTTTCTTTGGCCGTGTGAGTTATGGATATGCCAACAAATACAATGCTTTGATCAGTATACGTCATGAAGGTTCTTCCAAATTCGGGGAAAATAATAAATGGGGTAACTTCCCGTCTGCTTCGTTAGGATGGACAATCAGTAATGAGGAGTTTATGAGATCACTTAACTGGATTGACAACCTGAAGTTACGTGCTGGTTTTGGTGTTACCGGTGTGATACCGCAATCATCCTACCTCTCATTAACTCGTTACAGTTTAGGTAGCCAATACTATTATGAAAATGGACAGTGGAATCCCGGCCTTATAATTGCATCAAATCCAAACCCGGATCTGAAATGGGAAAAATCAACGGAATATAACGTTGGGCTCGAATTTAGTTTTTTGAATGATAGGATCGGTGGATCGGTGGATGTTTATACAAAGAAAACATCTGATATGCTCTGGTGGTTCGATGTACCAACGCCACCAAATTTGTACAACCAAACTCTGGCCAATGTTGGCGAAATGCGTAATAGAGGGGTAGAAATTGCCATTAATGGATCACCTGTAAAAGGTATGGAATTCAAATGGGAATCTACAGTTACAGCATCATTTAACGACAATAAGCTTCTGAGCCTTTCAAATGATCTGTATGAAACAGCAAATCAACATGACGAAGCGTGGCTTGGTGAACCTATCACTATACCAACTCAGCGGCTTGAGGTTGGAAAATCAATCGGTAACTTTTTCGGTTTGAAATCAGTAGGTGTTTCCGAAAATGGATTATGGTTAATTGAAAATCCTGAAACAGGAGAGGCTGAGGAATTTAATGATAACATGTTAAATAATGACAAGTACCGTCAGTATCTTGGTAATGCTATTCCAAAAGTTTACCTTGGATGGAGCAATACTTTCCGGTATAAAAACTTTGACCTGAGTTTTCTTTTGACCAGTCAGCTGGGATTTCAGATATTAAATGAACCCAGAGCATTTTATGAAAATAATTCAATTGCTTATAATCGTTTGGAATCTGTTCTTGATGCACCTTATGGAGGGGAATATACCTTGTCTTCTTCTCAAAAACAAACCATTGTAAGCTATTATCTGGAGAATGGCGATTTTGTCAAAATGACCAACCTTACATTTGGGTATGATGTTCCTTTGAAAGGAAATAAATATGTAAGAAAAATCAGGGCCTATGTCTCGGGTGATAACTTATTCTGTATAACTAATTACAGTGGTTTAGATCCTGAATTGTCAAATAATGATGTGCTTTCATCAGGTATCGACTGGCGGGACAAGTATCCGTCAATCCGTTCGTTTACATTTGGTCTAAATATTACTTTTTAAAAAACAATAATATGAAAACGAAAATATATCAGTTTATATTGGCATCGGTATTAGGGGCAATGGTTATCGTTTTTTCTGGTTGTACAGACCTGAGCGAGACGATTTATGATACCATTGCAGCGGAAAAATATGAATTTTCGGAAAAAGATGCAGCTAGTTTATTTGCTCCTGTTTACAGCAGCCTTCGTGACGTATACTGGCAATGGAATGGGTATTGCGACATTATGGAAGAATCATCAGACTTGTATTGTACTCCGTATCGTATAGGTATTGGTTGGGGAGATCTCTATGTTTCTATGCACAAACACGAATTTCATTCTCAAATCGGTCACTTTTGGACAGCCTGGAATTATTCATATGTGGGAATAAACTCTTGTAATAAGTTATTGGCAGATGAAGCCGTCAAGGCTTCTGAATCGTCATCAGCTCAACTTAGAGGGTATAGGGCAATATATTATTATATACTGTTCGATTTATTCAGGAATATTCCTTTGGATACAACGTATGATCATCCTGCTGGTTGGCTCCCGAATCAGGCTGCTCCGCAGCAAACATGGGATTTTATTATTCAGGAGTTGAATGATATTAAAGGGAAATGTGGATCTGAAGTGAATATGGGATTCATTAATGATTACACCGTTAATATGGTTCTTGCTAAGATGTATTTGAACCATAACGCATGGTTTAATGAATTCAGCGATAATTCATATTATGGCAAGGCTATTGATGAAATAAATGAAATTATTGGGAGTGGAAAGTTTGCACTCGCTCCATCTTATTCGGATAATTTCAGAGAAGATATTTCTACCAGTCCTGAGGTAATATTTGGTCTTCCGTTTGCCAAAAATTATGCCGGAGGAAACTATTATGCCAATAAATGGATACACACCGCTGGTAGAGCTGTATGGAATTTTAATGGCTGGGCTACAGGTGGGAGTACTGTTTTACCACAGTTCTTAGATACATACGATGAAGATGATGGGCGGTATGAGGCCTGCTGGACATTGGGTCAGCAATATGATGTAAGCGGTTCTCCTATTATGGTGGATGGTGAACCATTGATTTATACCAAGTCCATACACAGTATTGATAATCCTGGATGTTATCCTTTCGAAGGAGGACGTTTAATTAAGTATGAGATTTTGTCAGGAGATTACGGTTCTAGCTATGATGATGTTCCGTTCTTCCGTCTTGCAGATGCTTATATGATAAAAGCAGAGTGTCTTCTTAGATTGGGTGGTTATAAAGGAGAAACTGAACAGGATGCTGCAGATTTGGTTACAGCAGTAAGAAGCAGAGCGTTTAAAAACAATCCGGAGAAAGCTATTCGGACTGTGGCTCAGTTAAAAGGAGGTAGCGTCTACCAGTACGGACATCTTGAGAATCAGGGCAAAATGGGTGAGGAGGATGTATGGATCACAACAACCGAAGGAGGCGATGATGTTGAATTAGGCGGTTTACTGGATGATCTGGCCTGGGAATTTGTTGCAGAGCATCATCGCCGTCAGGACCTTATTCGTTTTCATATCCAGGGAACCAACGAGAATGTTTACAACGGTAAATCATGGTTCTGCAAAAATGCATTGGCAGATCCTTCAGATATTCATAATAATATTTATCCGATTCCAAAGGATTTCATGGATGGTAATATTAACCTGGTTCAGAATCCGGGATATGGAGAGTAAAACACGTAAAATTCGTTTTAAAATTTAAACAGCATGAAAAGAAATTTAATATATGTTTTAATGACTTGCTTCATTATTGTGTTTACATCCTGCGAAGACAATATTGAGGATGCAACAAGCAAACATGTGTACGCCCCGGATGAGAATCCGTATTTAAGAACCGATCCTGAAGCAACTATCACAACAAATCTTGAATTTGCAGCAGGACATATTGAACCACAGACCATCAATCTGGCAGACTATGCCGACAAATTTTTGGAGAAAATGAACATGAGTCTGGATCAGGTTATAAGTGGCCTTGCCGACGGTTCCATTGTGTTTTATAATGTAAGTGTAAGTGCTACCTGGAGTTCTTGGGACAAAACCCCAATGACCAAGGGGACAACCGGATGGTATTATAACACAGCAGGAGGTATTAGTACTACAGCACAAACCGCCAGTATTGATATTGATAAAACAGCTAAAACATTCATAGTAAATATGAATGAAAATGTTTCAGCAGGTACTGAGCTGTATTTTAACGTTGGTTTTGCTGTAGCGGGGCCGGATTATGATACGTATCTCCGGTTTGCATTTAACCTGTCTGTTATAGATCCTACAGTAGTTATTACCAGTATTAGTATACCTGATGGAGATTATAGTAGTTTTGGAATAGACTTTAATACGTACGCTGAAACAATTAATACGATTTTTGGATTAAGTGTAGAAGATTTCCTGAATAACCTGGATGCAAATGGTGGTACTATCCGTATGTATGCGATTGATATAACAGATCCCGATAACATCGTATGGGATGTTACAAGTGATTACACTGCCACTCCTCCTGGATACTGGCTTGATGATGTTGGGGCTGTGACAAATTGGAATCCTGAATTGGTTGGGTTCAATATTTACGCAGAAACCAATACTGTTGATCAGATGTTGTACATCGGCAGAGCTCCGGGATTGACTGCTGGATCAAGTTATAAAATTAGTGTTGGTTATAGAGATACTACCAATGAAAATAACTATTTCAGATTCATTATCACTGCTACATTAGAATAAATAAAGATTTTAATCTTTACTTGATTTTGATATTGAAGTTTTAAACAAAGTGGGTGACGGATAATTTAGTCCTCATCCACTTTTGTTTCTTACGTCACTAATTCAATGAAATCAGTTCCCAAAATTATTCTTCTATTAGATCACCAATATATGCTTTATTGATTGAATAATTAATTTATGTAGACTCACTAGCCTTTATTGTTAACTATTTGATAAATAGAAGAATAGTTTTTTATTTTTTAATTATATAAAATGTGAACTTGTACATATATTTCAGAATTTTCAACATTTATTCGGATGAATTCCATTTTTTTTCGCATAGTTTGCATTACTATTAAATTTTAGCATATGATATTTTGGTGTTACTTTTAAAGGGATATTTAGATAAGCCTCCAGCAATGAAAATAATTTATTTAAATGGTTGGGGCATTCTTGATAAAATATGTGCTGGGAATAGCACCATTGATTGTTCTAAACTGGTTCAAGATGGTTTATATTTTGTCCACCTAAACAGTAAAGGGAACAGTAGTAACAAAATAATGATACAATAATTATTATCAAATTGATTATAAATGAAGAACAGGATTCTAAGTATTTTAGCAGTACTTACTTATGTTAGTATTACAGGATTATTCTTATCATGCTCAAAATCTCCTGAGCCGGTTAAAAAGAATGGTTTGGAAAAGATTACATTTAAAGTATTGCCGTTCAAAATAGAAGATGTAACGCTTTTAGACGGACAGTTTAAGCATGCAACAGAGCTGAATGAACAGATTTTGTTAAGTTATGAACCGGATCGTTTGCTGGCTAAATTCAGATCAGAAGCCGGATTGAAACCCAAAGCAGAGCATTATGGAGGATGGGAAGATGAAACCATAGCCGGTCATAGTCTGGGACATTATCTTTCGGCTATAACCTTGATGTATGAATCGACAGGAAATGAAGAGTTTAAGCGTAGAGCCAACTACATTGTTGATGAGTTGTATGAATGTCAGCAGGCAGATGGCGACGGTTATATAGGGGCTTTCCCGAATGGCAAGAGAATTCTGGAAGATGAAGTGGCCAAGGGTAACATCAGGGCTCAGGGTTTCGACCTCAATGGTATCTGGGTGCCTTTTTACACCGAACACAAAGTGATGGACGGACTTGATCATGTATGTAAGGTGTTTGGCAATGAGAAGGCCCTCGAAATTAATGTGAAATTTGCAGACTGGCTGGCAACCATTGTTAAGGACCTGAATGACGATCAGATTCAGGAAATGTTGCATTGCGAACATGGGGGCATTAACGAAACACTGGCAGAATTGTACAACTATACAGGAGATGAAAAGTACCTTAAGCTTTCAAGAGTATTTCAGCATAAAGCCATCATAGATCCTATTGAACAGGGCGAAGATATCCTGGCAGGGAAACATGCCAATACACAAATTCCGAAATTTATTGGACTGGCCAGAAGATATGAGTTGACCGGGGATCAGCTGGATCACGACGGAGCTGTGAATTTCTGGAATATTATGGTACATCACCACAGCTATGTAACAGGTGGTAATGGCAATCATGAATACCTGACTTATCCGGACAAACTGAACAATGAACTGAGTAACAATACTACAGAAACCTGTAATGTATATAATATGTTAAAGCTGTCAGAGCATCTGTTCGAATGGACAGCTGATCCTGCGGTAATGGAATATTACGAACGTGCATTGTTCAACCATATCAGGTCTTCACAGCATCCTGAATCGGGTCATGTAATCTATAATTTGTCTCTGGATATGGGTGGTTTCAAAGTTTATCAGGATCCGGAATGGTTTACATGTTGTGTAGGAACAGGTATGGAAAATCACTCAAAATACAGTAAGAATATTTATTATCACAATAACGAGGAACTATATCTGGTACAATTTATTGCATCTGAATTAAACTGGAAAGATAAACGTTTGAAAGTTAAACAGCTGACGGCATTTCCCGAAGAAGAAGGTACACGGCTGGAATTTGAATGCGAAAAGCCTGTAGAACTGGCACTGCAGATCCGTTATCCTCATTGGGCATTGAAAGGTATTGATATTAAAGTAAACGGTGAAAGTCAAAAAGTCAATAGCGAACCGGGTAGTTTTGTTAAGGTGAGCCGTAAATGGAAAAACGGAGATGTGGTGGAGATCAGCTTCCCATTTTCTTTAAGGCTTGAAACAATGCCTGATAACAAGAACAGAGTGGCAGTTTTTAACGGACCTGTGGTACTGTCCGGAGATTTAGGACCAGTGGCGGATCCGAAGTCCCAGGATCCAATGTACGTGCCGGTTTTGATGACAAAGGATGTCAATCCTGCAGACTGGCTGGTTCCTGTTGAAGGTAAGAAAAACACATTCAAATTGACAGATGTGGCCTATCCTAGAGAAGTGATTTTAAAACCATTCTACAGGACACACGACAGGCGTTATACGATATTTTGGGATACCTATACTCCGGAAGAATGGAAAGTAAAAGAAGCTGAATATAAAGCCGATCTGCAACGAAAAAAGGAACTGGAAGCTAAAACAATTGATTTTATCCGTTTGGGCGAAATGCAGCCGGAACGAAATCATAAGTTTAAAGATGAACGTACATGGATAGATGAGTTCAAAGAAAGAAAGTACCGCGAAGTGAACAGGGGTGGATGGATGTCATTTGAAATGAAAATTAACAAGGATAAACCAACATCGTTGGTACTGGAATACTGGGGTGGTTATAACGGCTCAAAAACATTTGATATTCTTGTTGATGATAAAGTAATTGCTACTGAGAATATTTCAGCGTTAAACCAGGCAAAATTCATGGATATGGAGTATAAAATTCCTGAAGAAGTGACCTCAGGTAAAGATATCATTGAAGTAAAACTGGTTCCGCATAAAGGACACAGGGCCGGACCACTTTTTACAGCCCGTACGATTAATAATTAGTATTTATAATGGTAATTCAAAAAACCAGCTGATTGGTATCCGGATCCGGAACAATTAGCTGGTTTTGGATTGAAACATAATACTGTTTTTTCAATTTATAATCCCAAAATTAGTGAAGATGAAGCACCGGAAAAGAGCAGGCCTGATTCTGATATTGTTAACCTCATTATTTACGGTTGTTGCCAACCCGTTGTTGCCGGGTTATTATGCCGATCCAACCATTAAAAAGTTTGGTGATACCTATTATATTTATGCAACAACAGATGGTATTAAGCTGGCATCCGGAGAGCCTTCCGTTTGGGTAAGTAAGGATTTGAAAAACTGGGTCAATGTGGAAATGGAGATGTCTTTACCGGATGGTTTAACTAATTGCTGGGCACCTGATGTACTCGAAGGTAAGGATGGACGGTACTATTATTATATGGGGAATTGTCAGTATGGCTGCAATATTTACGGCTATGTTTCAAACTCACCGGTTGGTCCGTGGGTGCCGTTAAATGAAGGGAAACCGGTTATTCCGGTAGGAACGGGAAAAGAGTATCTTCCTGCACTGGATGCACAGTTTTTCCAGGATGATGATGGATCATTATATGCCTTTTTCGGAACCTGGTGTACATCTTTTGGTGGTATGGGATGGGTAAAGATCAACAGCGATGATATGTTTACCATCGAAGAGGAAGGATTTATTCCCATTTCTCAGATTCCTAGAGCTTTTGAAGCTGCTTATATGATGAAAAAGAATGATACTTACATTTTAATGTATTCTGCCGGCGATTGCAAGCTGGATTCTTACGCGGTGCATTATGCATATTCTGATAAACCCACCGGCCCGTTTACATACGGAGAAAATAATCCGGTCCTGTCAAGCGACGGTGCGTTGGTTGACGGACCGGGTCACCATTCTGTTCTTGAAGATAACGGGAATTATTATATTGTTTATCACCGGCATGATAATCCGCACAGTACCGGTGGCATGTTCAGGCAAACCTGTGTGGACAAGCTTACTTTTATTAATGATCACACCATTGCAAAAGTTGAACCGACAGAAGATGGCTTATGTGCGTTAGGTGTAAAAAATTTGGGTCCTGAAAATCTTGCTTTGGGAGCTAAAGCTGAAGCCACATCATATTACCATCTGAAAACAAGGGGAAGCAGGTTTACCGGAAACAAAGCTGTTGATTATGCTTATAGTCCGTCAAACGCTACAGATGGCAGCAATAATACATTGTGGAAAGCCGATGGCTGTGAGTTGCCACAATCCCTAACAATTGATCTTGGTAAAACAAAATCCTTCGATCGTATATTGACAGATTTTGAATACCCTTCTCATTTTTATCAATACAAAACAGAGATATCGAAGGACGGCAAAAACTGGTCGGTTTATGCTGATAAAACAAATAATAAAGTTTCAGGATCACCGGTTATTGACGAAAAGAAGGCCAAGGCCCGTTTTATAAGAATTACCGTTACGGGCGTAGAGAAACCAGGTCTTTATGCCGGGATATGGAATGTAAACGTTACAAAAGGGAAGATGGACATCCCCGAATTCCAGCAAATGGTTTCAAATGCGGATAAAGCGCCTCAGCCAACAGGGGAATGTCTGGTAGATATCAGTTTTAAGGATCAGAAACCAGGTCAGTTAAACGGTGAAACTGTGCTTAATACAGGGACACTTGGTGGGAAAATTACCGGAAGAGGGAATGTTACGATACAAAATATTGATGGAGTGATGGCTGCTGTTTTTGACGGAAAATCGTCACTCAGACTGGCTGCTGTTCCACCTGAAAGTATGGCCTGGAATGCACCTTTTACTACAGCAGTTTGGGTGAAGAATCCTGAAATAGGACATGGAGAATGTCTTTTAAGCTGGACATCACGGCGTGATATGTTGCAGGCATCTTATGCTGCCATGTACTACGGAACAGGAAATTACGGCGCAGCAGCTCACGGTGATGGCGCGGTCGATATGTCTTATTCCAAAGTGCCTGAAGCAGACAAATGGCACCATATCGCCGTAACATTTGATGGCATGACAGAAAGTATATATGTGGATGGGAAACTGGATAAAAAGGCTCAACTGATGCTGTTTGTTACACCTGCTGAAATACATATTGGCGCCTCCGGTAATCCTGATGAGAACTTTTCGGGCAGTATCTCGGGTATCAGATTATATAATAAAAGCATGACTGAAGCAGAAATAAAAGGGTTATTATCGGAGACTAATCCTATTACAAACGCACAACCGAACTAAATAATATGGATATGAAAAAACTGAATTCAAAACATTTTACTGCTTTTGCAGGTGTGGTAATTTTACTGGTGTTTTTTTCATCCTGTAAAACAGAGGTTAAAACTGAAAAAGAAGGTCAATATCCCATTGAACCGGTTCCTTTTACTGCTGTTCATGTGACTGATCAGTTCTGGGCTCCAAAAATCAAAATCAATCATAACGTGACCATTCCGATTGCCATAGAACAATCGGAGATTTCAGGCCGTGTAAAAAACTTTGAGATTGCAGCTGGTGATGCAAAAGGCGAATTCTGTTCAGAGTATCCGTTTGACGATAGTGATATATATAAAATTATTGAAGCAGCCAGCTACTCTTTGCAAACCATGCCGGATTCTGCACTGCAGAAAAAGCTGGATGAACTTATTGATAAAATAAGAAAGGCACAGGAGGAGGACGGATATATTTATACCAACCTTACCATTGCTGAAAAGAACGGTACAAACCCGCATCCGTGGGTTGGCGATGGCCGGTGGAATAAAGTGCATGAACTGAGTCATGAGCTGTATAACCTGGGACATATGTTTGAGGCTGCTGTCGCACATTACCAGGCAACAGGACAACGAAATTTTCTCGACATAGCCATTAAAGCTGCAGATATGCTGGACCGTACCTTTGGATGGGGAAAGCTTGAAGATTATCCCGGTCACCAGGTTGTTGAAATGGGATTAGTGAAACTTTACCGGGCTACAAATGAAATGCGCTATCTCGATCTGGCTAAATTTTTCCTTGATGTCAGGGGACCTGGCGGATCAGAGTATAATCAGGCACATGAAAAAGTAGTGGATCAGAACCGGGCTGTGGGACATGCTGTTCGGGCTACTTACATGTATTCAGGAATGGCAGATATCGCTGCCTTGTATAATGATGAGTCATACCTTCATGCCAGCAGGGCCATATGGCAGGATATGGTATATGGTAAAACCTATGTCACTGGAGGAATTGGTGCCTCAGGTGGGAACGAAGGTTTTGATGAACCGTATAATTTACCCAATATGGCTGCATATTGTGAAACCTGTGCTTCAATTGGAGACGTATTCTGGAATTACCGCTTATTTCTGTCAGATGGAGAAGCAAAGTACATGGATGTTCTGGAAAGAACCTTATATAATGCGTTGATATCAGGTGTTTCATTAACCGGGGACCGTTTTTTCTATCCTAATGTACTGGAATCAATAGGACAACACAGCCGTAGTAAATGGTTTGGTTGTGCGTGCTGTCCTCCGAACATTGCCAGACTTTTACCTTCGTTACCCGGCTATGTATATGCAAAAACAAACGATGCCATTTATGTAAACCTGTATATGGCCAACACTGCTCAAATCAAGCTTGGTGATGAGGATGTTACTATCAGCCAGGAGACACAATACCCATGGAACGGTTTGGTTAAGATGACTATTAACCCAGAAAACAAAGCCAGGTTCGCTTTAAAATTAAGGATTCCTGGCTGGGCAAGAAATGAAGCCATTCCGGGAGATTTATATACCTTTATGGATGGTGTTAATCCTGAGGTAACGCTTAATGTGAATGGTAAGGATATGAAGGTTAAACCGGAACACGGATATGTAACCATCGATCGGAAATGGACGAAGGGCGATGTTGTTTCTTTAAATATGCCAATGGAACCGCGTGAAGTTAAGGCGGATGAAAATATAAAAGCAGATGCCGATAAAATGGCCATTCAACGGGGACCATTGATGTATGCTGCGGAATGGCCTGATGTGGAGGACGGAAAAGTATTAAATCTGATTTTTGACAAGGATAAAGAACTTACTGTTGAGCACAACGATCATCTTTTAAATGGTGTTTACACCATTAATATTCCTGCAAGAATTGCCCGCGCAACCAAAAATGGAGGTTTGGAATACAGTGAAGAAAAAATTGTTCAGTTGATTCCGTATTATGCATGGAATAATCGTGGACCCGGAGAAATGGCAGTATGGCTTCCGTATAACGAAAAAAGTGTACGACCTTTGCCTGCACCTTCCATTGCCAGCAAAAGTAAACTTTCAGCATCGCGTCCCACTAAAAGTCTTATTGCCATTAACGACCAGTTAATGCCTAAGGATGCCAACGACCATACATGGCCCTATTATCACTGGTGGCCTGAAAACAATGCATGGGAATGGGTTCAGTACGATTTTGATAATGAAGAAACTGTAAATATGGTAAAAGTGTATTGGTTTGATGATGGACCGTTCGGAGGTTGTCGTATTCCTGCAGAATGGAAAGTAATGTATAAATCAGGTAAGAACTGGGTTCCGGTTAAGACCCTTGGACAATACACTATCACAAAAGACAGTTGGGATTCTGTAAATATTGAACCGGTAAAAACCACTGCGTTACGAATGATGGTTAAATTACCGGAGAGGTTTTCTACAGGTATTCATGAATGGGTGATTGAATAAATGAGCAAATAGGAGTATTAAAAAACAACATCAAATGAAGATAAAATATCAGTATATTCTGGCTTTAATGATCCTTGCAGGGACGGTTATCAATGCACAAAATCGCAGGAGAGAGAAGCCTGTCCCAACACTGGGACTTGATAGTGGGTATACAGATTATTCCACTCAGCAAATTAAACTGCAACTTGTTAATGCATCACAAACCGTTTCAGAATTAAAAACGGATGAAGGGTTCGACTTCACACCCCATGACAGGTTGGAAGCTCGTTCAGGAAACAGATTTTATCATTTGGGGGATATTAATCTGAGAGTAAGGAGTTGTGGTTGCGAGGACTGGGCCAGCTTTTCTACGGCAGAAAACCGCAAACCGGTTATGTCGTTAAATGTGAATGATCCGGAGGTGCTGGCTGCCTCAAATCTGAACGTTACCATGCCTGAAACATTTCCCTTGGAGCTTACAAGGTACTGGCAGAAGAAAGGGGATCACCTTGTGTTGCGTTTTAAATTGGTTAATAACACAGATAAAGATGTAGAAATAGGCGCTTTGGGTATTCCAATGATATTTAATAATGATCTGACAGGTAAATCACTGGATGAAGCCCATGCGCAGAATGTGTTTTATGACCCGTATATCGGTATGGATGCAGGTTATCTGCAGGTGGTGTCGCTGAAAGGAGAAGGGAAGGTTCTGCTTGTATTGCCTTGGGAAAATTCGCCCTTCGAAGCGTACAGGCCATTGCTTGATGATCCGACACCAAGAGGTATAACATTTGAGGGGTTCCATGAGTGGATGATCCATTCCAAAGCCTGGGCTGATGGGGAATGGGAAGGTGTGGAGCAATGGAATGTTCCTACAGAGAAAGTGCTGAAACCTGGTGAAGAATACAATGTAGGAGTGGAGTTTGTACTGGCTGATTCCGTTAAGAGCATCGAAAAAACACTGGCAGATTACAACAGGCCTGTGGCCGTTGGTATCCCTGGATATGTGTTGCCTGAAGATGTTGTAGGAACACTTTTTCTGAAAGCTGAAAAAGGCGTGAAGTCAATCACTTCTGAACCGGAAGGGGCTCTGTCCGTAACCTTTGATAAGGTAACAGATGGTAAATGGAAAAAATATATTGTAAAAGGAAATCAGTGGGGCAGGGCAAGGCTGTCTGTTACGTATGATGATGGAACGCTTCAGACCATCAATTATAAAGTGATTAAGCCTGAAGCAGAAGTTGTAGCAGATAACGGTCATTTCTTAACAACCAAACAATGGTATGAAAATTCGGACGATCTGTTTGACAGAAGCCCGTCTGTGATAACCTACGATTATGAAACAGGAGAGAAAGTTCTGCAGGATTCGCGTTCGTGGATTTGTGGCTTAAGTGATGAAGGTGGTGCAGGTGCGTGGTTAAATGCCATTATGAAGCAACTGGTTGAACCGGATCCTGAAGAGATCGCAAAGCTGGATTCGTTTGTAAGTCAGACATTGTGGGGTGGCATTCAGTACAATAGCGGCGATCATAAATATGGCGTTCGTAAAAGTATGTTCTATTATGAACCGGACAGCATGCCGGCAGGAACATATAGAGATGATATAAATTATAAAACCTGGGCCGCCTGGTCGAAGAAAGCAGCAATGTCAGTTGGCCGGTCCTATAATTATCCGCACGTAGCTGCAGCACACTGGGTGATGTACCGGTTGGCCAGAAACTATAAAGGCCTTGTGGATGACAGTCAGTGGAGGTTTTACCTGGAGAATGCCTTTTATACCTCTATGGCCATGGTAGAAAAGGCGCCGTATTATGCACAGTTCGGGCAAATGGAAGGGACTGTTTTTCTATTGATCCTGAATGACCTGAGAAATGAAGGTTTTGCGGATATGGCTGATAAACTTGAAGCAGCCATGAAGAAAAGAGCTGATCACTGGGCCACGCTGAATTATCCGTTTGGAAGTGAGATGCCCTGGGATTCAACCGGACAGGAAGAAGTATATATGTGGTCGCGCTATTTTGGATTCTCTGATAAAGCGATGGTAACATTGAAGGCAATAATGGCCTATATGCCTACAATTCCGCACTGGGCTTATAACGGAAACGCGCGCAGATACTGGGACTTTCTGTTTGGAGGAAAACTTTCACGTATTGAACGGCAGATCCATCATTACGGTTCAGCATTGAATGCCATACCGGTATTGCATGAATACAGGCTTGAACCGGATAACCTCTATCTGCTTCGTGTGGGTTACGGCGGAGTAATGGGGGCAATTTCAAATATTAATGAAGAAGGATTTGCACCTTGTGCATTCCATTCCTTCCCTTCCACACTGGCCAACGATGGTATCTCCGGCGATTATGGAACAGGATTCTTTGGATATGCGGTCAACAGCGCCACATTTATTACCAGAGACGATGACTTTGGCTGGCTTGCGTTTGGTGGTAATATCAGCGAGGATGGCGACTGGGTTACAACCGATATCACAACGGCATCAAAATCAAGAATATTTATCGCGCCGGAAAAACTTTGGATCACCCTGGATGCAGGAAATGTAGATGCAGTAAGATACAATTCAAAAACACATGAAGTAATCCTTGTTTTGGCCCCGAAAAACGACTTTACACCAAAAGCTTATCTGCGACTGGAAAAGAATGGTAAACCCGTTGATTCCCTTAAGAAATATAAGAAGGATAGCAGGGGAGCATGGGTTGTGCCCCTGAAGAAAAAATCAGTGGAGGTGAAACTTTAGAAAACAGATATGAAGAATAAATGGCATTACATCACAGCAGGGCTCGTTTTCGTGCTGATGACACAGGTTCTAACTTTAAAGGCCCAGGATAACGCTATAATCTCAGCTACTCCGCCAATGGGATGGAACAGCTGGAATAAGTTTGGATGTAATGTCAGTGAGAAACTGATTATGGAGATGGCTGATGCCATGGTTATCAGTGGCATGCGTGATGCCGGATATGAATATATTGTGATTGACGATTGCTGGCAGACGGGCCGTGACAGTTCTGGCAATATCATTCCGGATTCGGAACGCTTTCCATCGGGAATGAAAGCACTGGCCGATTATATACACGATCAGGGACTTAAATTTGGTATTTATTCCTGCGCAGGTTCTAAAACATGTCAGGGAAGACCCGGAAGCAGGGGGTATCAGTTTCAGGATGCCAGGACCTACGCATCCTGGGGTGTGGATTATTTGAAGTACGACTGGTGCTATAATGAAGGTCAGGATGCCAAAGCAGCGTACAAAACAATGAGCGATGCGTTGAAGGGATCAGGCAGACCAATTGTGTTTTCCATTTGCGAATGGGGTGAGAGTAAACCATGGGAATGGGGAGAAGGTATTGGAAATTTGTGGCGGACAACAGCGGACATCAGAGATTGTTATGAATGTACCTTTGACTGGGGTGGTCTCGGTGTTTTGGATATCATTGATAAACAAGCCGAATTATGGCCTTATGCAGGTCCGGGGCACTGGAATGATCCCGATATGCTGGAAGTCGGAAATGGTGGAATGACGGAGGATGAGTATATCACACACTTTTCAATGTGGGCCATGCTGGCGGCACCTCTCATGGCTGGCAACGATCTCAGAACAATGGACCAAAGCACAAAGAAAATTCTGACAAACAAAGATGTTATCGCCATAAACCAGGATAGCAGGGGAGTACAGGCCCGAAAATTTATGGATATGGGGGAGCATGAAATTTGGGCCAAACCATTAAGTAACGGAGAGGTTGCGGTCTGTTTCCTCAACCGGACCGATACACCTTGGAAACTGAATTATAACTGGAAAAAATATACAATGTATTTTGTACGCGACGTGAGCATCCACCGGAATGTATATCAGGTATATGATGTTTGGGATCATAAAACAGTTGGTGATACAGAGGAACAATTGAAAAAGGAAATTCCGGCACATGGGGTATTGATGGTCAGATTAACAAAAAAATAGGTTGTAATATTCAAGGACATAACGAATAACATATAATTTTTACAGGATGAAAAGGTTAGTAGTACTATTGTTTTTGGGAAGTTTTGTTGCACATTATGCAAGCTTTGCACAGGTGACTGCTGAAGATTATGCCAGGGCAGATTCTACAGCTAAATTCGGAAGTCTGGTTTATAATGCCTATGCTGATGTAAACTGGATAAAGGATAAACCTGTTTTCTGGTACAGTATAAAGACCCGTAAAGGAACGGAGTATAAACTGGTGGATGCAGAGCATTTGAAAATTACACCGGCCTTTGATCAGGAAAAATTGTGTAAAGCATTGAATGAATCCCTGAAGAAAGACTATAAACCATTTGAACTTAATCTCAGACGCCTGCGGTTTATTAAAGATGGTAAGGCTATTGCCTTTGAAGCAGGTGATAAAAGACTGGAATGTGATCTGAAAAAGTATAAAGTTGACATAAAAGGCGATGTTCAAGGTTGGGGCAACCGTCACTGGGGAGAAACTGAAGGGGAGTATAAAAGCGATCCCGTTAAATCGCCTGATGAAAAGTGGGAAGCATATGTCAGGGAATATAATGTTTGGCTGAAGGATTTGAAATCCGGATCCGAAACACAGTTGAGTTTCGACGGTTCTGCCGGAGAGTTTTATTCCGGACATATGGACTGGTCCCCGGATTCCAAAAAAATTGCAGTAAACAAAGTACGTCCAAACGAAAAACACTATATCTATTTCGTGGAGTCTTCACCTAAAGATCAGTTACAGCCGAAACTGGAAAAGAGAGAATATCTGAAACCGGGCGACGCACTTCCGATACTTAAACCTTGTCTTTTTAATGTGGAGGACTTAAAGCAAATACCGGTCAATAGTCAGCCTTTTGAGAACCAGTTTTCTTTGTTTGGAATTAAATGGTGGCCGGGTAGTGAAGCTTTTACGTTTGAATTCAATCAGCGCGGACATCAGGTTTACCAGATTGCCGAAGTTGATGCAGAAACAGGAGACGTTCGGGTTATTATTAATGAAACCAGTAAAACTTTTATAGATTACAGCGGGAAACACTTTCGCCATGATTTGGATAAATCAAAGGAAATCATCTGGGCATCGGAAAGAGATGGCTGGAACCATTTATATTTGATTGATGCCAAAACCGGTGAAGTAAAAAATCAAATTACAAAGGGTAACTGGCTGGTAAGAGGTGTAGAGCATGTGGATGATGATAACCGGAACATCATTTTTTCTGCTTCAGGAATGAACGAGGGAGAAGATCCGTATTTTATACATTATTATAGCATCAGTTTCGATGGCACAGGATTAAAGGACCTGACACCTGAAAAGATGAACCACGATGCCACCTTTTCGTCCGATTACAAATACTTCACCGATGCCTATTCTACTGTTGATACACCGCCGGTTACCGTACTAAGGAAAACAGCTGACGGAACAATACTGAAAATACTTGAAGAAGCTGATATCTCAGATTTACTTGCTGCAAACTGGCGTAAACCGGAGGTGTTTGTTGCAAAAGCACGGGATGGCAAAACAGACATCTGGGGTAACATTTATTATCCTACGAATTTTGATCCGGAGAAAACATATCCGATTATAGAATACATCTATGCAGGTCCACAGGGATCATTTGCACAGAAAAGTTTCCGTCCTTACAATTACCCGTTTTCGGGACTGGCAGAACTGGGCTTCATCATAGTTCAGATGGATGGTATGGGAACGTCGAACCGCTCGAAAGCCTTTCATGATGTGTGCTATAAAAACCTGAAGGATGCAGGTTTTCCTGACAGAATACTATGGATCAAAGCTGCAGCAGAAACACATCCGTTTATGGATACCACACGTGTTGGTATCTTCGGAGGTTCTGCAGGAGGACAGAGTTCTACCGGTGCTGTATTGTTTCATCCTGAATTCTACGATGTGGCCGTATCATCCTGTGGCTGTCATGACAACCGCATGGACAAAATGTGGTGGAATGAGCAATGGATGGGCTATCCGATAGGGAAGGAATATGCAGAATGTTCCAATGTGGATAATGCTTACAGATTAAAGGGTGACCTGATGCTGATTGTGGGTGAGGTGGATGATAATGTGGATCCGGCATCAACCATGCAGGTGGCAGATGCTCTGATAAAGGCGAAGAAAGATTTTGAACTGGTGGTTCTTCCCGGATCAAACCATACACTAGGAGGGGATTATGGCGAACACAAACGCAGGGACTTTTTTGTGAAAACCTTGTATAACCAACTGCCGCCGAAATGGGGGAAATAATATTAACCATAAAAAGATGAAATGATGAAACGCTCAATATATTTAGTCGCATTGTTGTATATTGTACTGTTACCTTTAAGTTCTTACGGGCAGTGTATTGTCGGGGATAAAAATATTCCGCCGGAAATAACAAAACCACCACTGGTTTTAAAGCTGGATCCGTTTTATAAAAAATACATGGGCGCCAATGGTATTCCTGTCATTTCATCGTGGAGGGTACCCGATTCGGCCCTGATACAGGCGTGGAAGATTGTAATGTTCATGACCAATGATCTGCCTGAAGAAGTGTTGACCCAAATGCAGCATGCAGGGGCAAGAGTTGGTGTAATGGCTCGTTATGAAGGAACAACAGATATTCCTGAACATGCTGATCTGGCCAATGATACTACCTTAAACTGGGATCTCCGGGCCAGAGGGCTCGGCGGCGATATGAATTTGCCCCTGACAACATGTGCAGAGGAAAACCTGTTGTGTTATCAGATCGATAAGTATCATGCAGAAGATATCCTGATCCATGAGTTTGCGCATGCTATTCATCTGATAGGTATCGCACCAATAGATTCCACCTTCAACAATACCTTGCAGCAATATCTTGATGAGGCTGTTGCAAATGGATTGTATGCCAATACATACGCCAAAACCAATATATATGAATACTGGGCTGAAGGAATACAGGATTGGTTTAACGTGAATGCTGAAGTACCAAAAACGGACGGAAAGCATAACCAGGTGAATACACGGGAAGAATTAAAGCGGTACGATCCGAAATTATATAATCTCATACACAAGTATTTCTCGGAATTTGAAGGTTCTCCATCGTGCCACGGAGGACAAAATCTGTATACATTTTAATCTGGTTAAATGGATTGAGAGCCGGATAAAATTCTTCAGATAGTTATTAAAAATTGACAGAAACATTTAAATTTACAGCTTTACTGCACAGATAATTTTGTATTTTGCTGTTGTGGTATCGCTAAGGTATTATGTGACCAGAGTTAAGATGTTTAAATATGCCAGTCCACAATGAAAATATTCAGGTGGGTCATAGCTTTTATATTCCTTTTAAATCTGAACCATCAGATATATGGTAAAGATCAATCGGTTCAGTTTTATCATTTTACAAATGAGATGGGACTGCCATCGTCTTATGTAAAAAGCATTACTCAGGACAAATATGGCTTTATCTGGTTGGCAACACGTATTTCAGTCTCCCGTTTTGACGGTAAACAGTTTCAGGATTTTCCTGCTTATGGTGAAGATGGCAGAGAAGTTAAAATCTTTTGCAATAAGCTTTTCTATTTTAAAGATTCCTTACTCATAGCCAGGACAAATCAGGGTGATTTTTTTGTTTTCGATAATAATCTGGAAGTATTTAATGCATATGCATTACTTAATAATATTCCTGACATTCAGTCTATTAATGTTACCCGGAAAGGATTTTGGATCAGCACAACAAAAGAAATATTTTATCTGAATCCCGTCACCGGAGAAAAAAAGAATATAAATGAAATAGTCCCCCAGTTTAAAACGGTCGGTGGTTACACATATTTATCATCCCTTGCTGATGAGGATCATTTGGTCGTACTGACCAATTCAAATGAATTGATTTGGTTTAGTTTTGGTTCTTCGGTATTCAAAATATGCCCGCTTCCGCAGTTAAATAATTCATCTTCGTTACAATTGTTTTATCTTGATAAAGCTCACAGGATATGGTTTGGAGAAGAGACAAATGGTGTTTTTAGGTATGATCCTGAAAACAACAGCTATCAGAGGTTTTCAAAGGATCAACCGGAACCTTATACAATTCCTCATAATCTGGTACATTGTCTGGAAGAGGATCATCAGAATCGAATTTGGATAGGTACAGAGGCCGGGATAAGCATTTATGATGATTTACATGAGAAGAACACCATATGCAGTTATGATCCTGCAAATCCACAGGGCCTGAATACAAATCCCATTTATGATGCATTCTGTGATAAGGATGGGAATATGTGGTTGGGAACATATTTTGGAGGCGTTAATTTTTGGAGTGCAAAAGATATATTTTTCAGGACATGGAATTCCGGTCTGGGTGACTGGCACCTAGGAGGAAATGTAGTAAGTTGCCTCACAGAGGATGATAAAGGCAATCTTTGGGTTGGACTGGAAGACATGGGGCTTAACCGAATTGATTTACAGACGGGTGAGGTCAGGCACTATACCATGAAAGACGGACTGTCTTATAATAATCTGCACGATATTCTTTTTGTGACTGACACAAAACTCTGGATTGCTACTTACACAGGAGGAATAAATATATTGGATACAGAAACCGGTAGAATTACCCATCTGAATAAAAACAATGTTCCGCAGATTCTTTCTGATAACATTTATGCATTTCTGAAGGTAGGTGACACTGTACTGATAGGTTCAACTTATGGTGTGACTTTGTATGATGCTAATAGTCAAAGATTCTCCAGACTGAAGGATGATGTTTTACAGAACATTCAGGTTGAGAGCATGACCCGGACCGGTAACATAATATGGCTCTCTTCGGTGGAGGCTATTTACAGGTACAATCTGGAAACAAAGTCAATTCAGCTGTTCGATGAAATTCCTGAGATGAATAACATTAATTTTGTCAAGGCAGATTCCAAAGGACGCATCTGGATTGGTGATTCCTACCAGGGGCTGGCCTGTTATGATCTCAAATCAAACAGAATAACGAAGTTTAATCCTGAAACAGGGTTTCCAGTCTCATGGATGTTCAGTCTTGAAGAGGGGAATGGCGGCTGGTTTTGGGCAAGTAGTGATAAAGGTCTTGTAAAGTTTAATCCTGAGAGTGGTATAAGTATATTATATGACAGCAATTCAGGTGTGCCTTTTAACCAGTTTAATTACAGGGCATCATTTACAGATAGTAACGGCAACATTTATTTTGGTGGCAACAGTGGGATGGTATCGTTTAATGAAAAGAAAAATCCACAGATGGCGAAGGATAACGGTGTTGTGCTGACGGGTTTTCAATTATTCAATACACCTGTAAGACCAGGCCAGAAGTCACCGCTGAAAAGGTCAATTAATGAGACGGATAAAATAGTTCTACGCTACGATCAGAATGTTTTTACCATAGAGTATTCCGCATTAAATTATTCCCTTAGTGGTAGAAGTCAGTACGCCTATTACCTGGAAGGATTTGAGACGAACTGGAATTATGTGGGGAACCGGGACTTTGCCACGTATACCAGCCTTAGCCCGGGAACTTATACGTTTCATGTCAAAGGATCGGGGTATAATGTGCAGGAAGTTTCAAATGATACCAGCCTGACCATAGAAGTCTTACCGCCATACTGGCTCACTAAATGGGCTTTCATGATTTATTTTTTACTTGCACTGATTTTTTCTTATATCATTTATAAGGTTGGTAAGAATCTGGCACAGTCAAAGGTTATGATTGAAATGGAACGAAGGGAAAAGGAACATGCCGATGAAATCCATAAAGTAAAACTGGAGTTTTTCACGAATATTTCCCATGAACTCAGAACCCCTCTTACGCTTATCCTGGGACCAATTCGGTATATTATTGATGAGGACAGGCTAAGTCCTAATTCAAGGAGAAAACTGTTGGGCGTTGAGAAGAATGCGAAGCGTTTATTCCAGCTCATCAACCAGTTACTGGAGTTCAGAAAAATAGAAAACGGAAAGGAAAAATTACAGATTATTGAAACCGATATCAGATCTGTTGTGGATGAAATTTCGGATTCATTTAACAACATCGCAGAGTCGAAGGATATAGAGTTTGTTACAAGTCTGCCGGTAAAAAATTCCATGGTTTGGGTTGATCCCGGTAAGCTGGATAAAATTGTATTTAACCTCCTGTCAAATGCTTTTAAGTTCACAGAAGCGGGTGGACGCGTTGAATTTTCTGCCAGTATTGAAAGTTCAAAATCACGATCACGTTACGAAAATAATGTGCTGATCATAAAAATTTCGGATTCCGGCAGGGGGATAAAACCAGAAATGCTGGATCGTGTTTTTGATCGGTTTTTCCAGATTGAGGAAAATCTGAGTAAAGGTTCAGGCATTGGTTTAGCCTATGTGAAAAGCCTTGTGATTTTGCATAAAGGTGATATAAAAGTGGACAGTGAAGTTGGAAAAGGAACATCATTTACCGTAAGTCTGCCCGCATCAAGAATAGCATACGACAAAACAGAAATACTTGATCATATTTTACAGTATGAACATGCTACGGCGAATAGCGATGCGCTGTTCGACATAAAGGAGGAAAAGAAACGGATCGATTCAGATGGACTTTCCTCTTTACCATTGGTTATGGTGGTGGAAGATAACAGGGAACTGCTTGATTTTATGAAAGAGGTTCTTGAGCCAAACTATCAGGTTATTACAGCACTTAATGGAATCGAAGCACTCAAAAAGATGGAAAAAATAATTCCCGATCTTATTGTAAGTGATGTGATGATGCCGGAAATGAATGGTTTTGATCTGACTGGGAAAATCAAAACAAATCTGAATACGTCCCATATTCCGGTTATTCTGCTGACAGCAAAGAGTGGAGTGGAGGATCGGATAAAAGGGATGTCGACAGGGGCTGATTACTACATTGAAAAACCATTTTATCCTGAAATTCTTGAGAAGAATATTGAGAATATAATATCCACACGGAAAAAGCTGATTGAGCGGTTTAAAAATGATGCCTATGTACAGATCAGTGATATGGATATTTCTGAATCAGATAAGAGCTTTATGGAGAAACTGACGAATATTATCAGAAAGAATATCAGCGATTCCACGATGGATGTCAGTTATCTGGTTAAGGAAATGGGTCTGAGCCGGTCTCTTCTGCATATGAAGCTGAAAGGTCTCATTAATTGTTCAACCACAGAATATATCAGGGCAGTACGACTGAAAGAAGCCGTAAAACTGATCGCCAGCGGGAAATGTAATATTTCGGAAGCGGCGTATGAAACCGGATTCTCCAGCCCTACATATTTTACACGGCGTTTTAAAGAGTTTTATGGTAAACCACCAAGGGAATATTTTGAAATGAACAATTGATATGGCAAAAGGGAAAGTCGTATATATTTTATTTAAACAATGTTAAGCATTCTACGTTAACCTAAATAGAGTGGCTTCTGTCACATTTTTGGAAGACCCTGTACTCACTATTTAAGTATTCAATTTTATTAATTTTTCAGGCACATCACCTTTTGGTAGATGCTTGCGGTCTTGCGTATCAACTAAAAATTATATAGTATGAAGAAGTATTTCCTATTTACATTTGTTTTAACCCTTTTGTTCCTGAGTAGCTGTGAGGAGAAAACCTGCGATTGTGATAATAATAACAGCGAGGTTCCTGAAGCCTTACAAGGCAAATGGGTTCGCGTGGAAAGTAACAATGTTGCAAATGATGGCATGATTATAAAAGTAGTGAATGATCAGGGTATTCTGTTAAGCGCCAATGCAGCATTATCATTCAATGCCGGAGATATTAAATGGAAAGATATTATTTCGGAAGGAGACAACATTTATTCCTACGAAGAACTGGGGAGTGACAACAATTATTATCCTGCAGAAATCTCACTGGAAAACGACAGTACGATCATGATCTCTGTAGGATCAACAGGTGCAGGAAATGAACAGAAATGGGTCAGGGAAGGGACCGGATCTTCTGTTGGCCCAACTGAAACGGTGATTTTGGATTGTAATGCTTTTAAGTCTGATTATACCCTGAAAAACGGACCTGCAGAGATTGATTATCTCATCGATTGTGTTGCTGATGTAACGGCAGCCTTAACCATAGAACCCGGAGTGGTGATTGCTTTTACCGAAAATTCCGGTCTTGGTGTTTTTGATGATGGTTCAATCAATGCGGTTGGCGATTCTGACCGACCAATAGTATTTATGGGCTACAACCCGGGTAAAGGATACTGGCGCGGTATTCATGTTGAATCATCATCCGTAAGTAATAAACTGGAAAACGTGATGATTTCGGATGCCGGAAGTAATTATGTGTATTGTTGTAACGACCCGGCATCTTTATTTATTAAAGGCGGTAAGATTGCCCTGAATCATGTTATCATCAGCAATGGTGCGGAAACGGGACTGGCTGCAACCAATGGTTCTGAGTTTGCTGGGTATTCCGATGTGACCATAACGTCACATGATGGTTACCCGGCTGCTTTCTCCACAAACGTGTTATCAGACATTGATGGTTTAGGATCTGATTATACCGGAAATGGATCAGATAATATTTTTGTGTGGGCTGATAAAATTACCTCTGAAACAACATGGAAACCCACGAATGTACCATATCTCATGGAAGGTAAAGTACTGGATGTTACTGAACTGCTGACCATAGAAGCAGGAACGGAGATAAAAATGGAAGAAAACGGCGGAATTGGCGTGTACGACAATGGAGCACTTAAGGTTACAGGAACTGATGCACTGCCTGTGACCATACAGGGTAAAGAGAATGTATCAGGTTACTGGAGAGGTATACATATGGAGACCAACAGTCTGAATAATCAGTTGCATTACCTGAATGTATACGATGCAGGTTCCAACTATGTTTATTGTTGTGTTGATCCTTCTGCATTATATTTTAAAGACGGAAAATGTTCGGTAGATCATTTAAATGTTTCAAGCGGTTCTGTTGGTATTTATGCTGCAGATGCGTTTACCTTTTCAGAGTACAGCAATGTAAATGTAGAAGCAAAAGATGAGCCTTTATTAATAGCTATAGAGCGGGCTAATGAGTTGAATACAAATTCAAAATACAGCAGTACGACAACCACAAAGAATTATATCACTTTTATTTCCAATACTGATGTCAAAGATCCTGTGGTTATTACAAATCCTGATCAATCCATACCATACCTTGTAGATTATGTGGTGGATATTACCGCACAACTTGAAATTCAGGCAGGGGTACAAATGGTCTTTAAAGAAGATGGTGGTCTGGGCATTTACGATGATGGCATTCTTTCAATTTCAGGCTCAGAAGGCGGGAGCGTGAGTTTGTATGGTTTTCAGGATGTACAGGGATACTGGCGTGGAATTCATACAGAGACTAACAGTCTGAATAATAAAATAAATTATGCGACCATTAGTAATGCCGGTGGAAATTACGTGTATTGTTGTAACCAGCCAACTGCAATTTTTGTAAAATCAGGAAAACTGGAAGTTACAAACTCTATGATTGATAATAGCGGCGGATATGGCATATATGTAAGAAGTGGTGCTCAGTTAACTCAGAGCGGAAATAGCTATGCCAATAATGCCGAAGGGAATTTATTTGAAGAATAAGTCATTTAAATTTGAAGTCAGAATCTTCTTACTTCTTGAACCGTCCGTTTTAAAAACGGGCGGTTTTTTTTACCTGCTTTGCAGCCCTAAAAATAGCGTAATAACAATTTGACAAAAATGCGTGTTAAAAATTTTCATTTATGAGAATATTCTCGATATATTTGTAGTGAGAATATTCTCATAATGTAATTGTATTTAAAGGGAGGTAGACATGCCAGGATTAAATGGAAAAGGCCCGGAAGGGAAAGGTTCCGGAACAGGTCGGGGAATGGGAAGGTGTAAAAGCCGCAACACTTCATCAGATGATCTGATTGATAGAGAAGCAGATCAGGGATCAGGAGCTAAGAGGATGACTCAACACAGAAACGGATTGGGATGTGCCAATGATTCTAAAAGAGTGGGAAGATTAGGGAATAGGCGCAATGCATAAATAAATGTATAATCAGGAGTACTGAAAAATCGTCTGCTTTATGTGTGATTATTGCATTTAGAGAATATATACGTCTACAAATGATAAGCGCTGAGTATAAGTTAAGACCCCGTTACGGAGAAGTGGATCAAATGGGATATGTTTATCATGCCAATTATGTAAGCTTTTGCCACGAAGCGAGGACGGAATTGTTGAGGCAATATGGCATTAACGACAGTGTGTTGGAAGAGAATAATGTGATGATCCCAGTGATCAACTTTCAAATAACGTATAAAAAACCTGCCCGGTATGATGAGGTTCTGACCATAACCACTACAGTCAGGAACTTCCCCGAAGTAAAGTTGCACTTTGAATTTGAGATCAAAAATGGTAAAAACGAATTGGTATGTACTGCGGTATCCACAGTAGTATTTGTAAATAAAGCCAACCGCCAACCGGTTCGTCTGCCGCATTTTGTTAAAGACGCACTAAAGCCTGCTTTTATAGGTTAAAACAACGCATGATATAAAACTAACCATTAATGACCAAAAAGAAAATGAGTAAAAAAATTATTGTAATTGGAGGTTCGGCAGCGGGTCCTAAAGCAGCTGCAAAAGCCCGCAGAATGGATGAGTTTGCAGAAATTACCATGATCCAAAAGGCACCTGATTTGTCCATGGCCTCTTGTGGCTTCCCGTATTATGTTGGGGGCTTTTTCGACGACAGAAACAAACTTTTATGCACACCAACCGGCGTGGTTCGTGATCCGAAATTTTACTGGAATGCCAAGGGTATTGTGGCAAAAGTAAATACCGAAGTAACCGGCATCGACAGAAACAGGAAATGTGTGGAATACACAGATTTGATTACTGGGGAAAAAGATTGTCAGCAGTATGATAAACTGGTGATAACTACTGGTGCAACTGCCAATATGCCGCCTGTTAAGGGTACTGATCTCGAAGGGATTACCATATTGCAGTCCATGATGGATGCTGATTATCTGAGAAAGATCCGTGATGAAGGAAAGGTGAAAAAGGCTGTGGTCATCGGTGGTGGCCTTATAGGTATAGAAACACTGGAAGCACTGAACCTTGCAGGAATAGAGCTTACGATGGTTGAGCTGTTACCGCAGTTACTGACTTTCCTCGATTGGAAAATGGCTAAACTGGTGGAGAATTATCTTAAGACTAAAGCCAACGTGATCACCAAAAACGGGGTGGCAGAATTCATTGGTGAAAACGGAAAGCTTACCGGGGTAAAACTGCAGAACGGAACAGAAATTCCCTGTGAACTGGCTGTTGTAGCTATTGGGGTCAGACCCAACGTAAAACTGGCTAAAGAAGCTGGTTTGGAAATCGGTTCACTGGGTGGCATATCTGTGAATGAATATATGCAGACCTCTGATCCGGATATTTATGCAGCAGGTGACTGTTGCGAGATAACAAATATTATTACCGGTAAAAAAGTTCTGGCACCTTATGGTGATCTTGCAAACCTTGAAGGAAGAGTGGTTGGCGAAAATGTGATATGCGGAAATAAAAAGAAGTTTCCGGGTACTATTCAGACAGGTGTATGTAAGTTATTCGATTATGGTATTGGGATTACAGGCTTGTCGGAAACGAAAGCAAAAGAAGCTGGTATTGATTATGTGAAGGTAATTAATGCAAGTCCCGATAAGCCCGGTTTTATGGATGGGAAACTTTTGGTAACTAAGCTTGTTGCAGAAAAGGAAACAGGGAAAGTTCTTGGTGCTCAGTGTGTAGGTCCCGGTGATGTGAGTAAACAACTGGCCATATGGGCAACAGCCATAAAGGGTAATCTGTCTGTTTATGATATGATAAATGCTGATTTCCCTTATGCCCCTCCGTTCTCATTGGCTATAGATCACAGCATTGCAACAGCGCATCTTTTAACAAATAAAATGGAAGGGATCTTCGATGGGATATCTGCTATGGAATTGAAGGAAAAACTTGACAGGGAAGATAAGCTGTTTATTCTGGATGCCCGTGGTGCTGACGAATATGAGCAAACCCGTCTTGGAATCGGCGAAACGTTGATACCTATCGGAATGCTTAGAAAAAGACTGAATGAAATTCCTGAAGATAAAAACACAGAAATCATAACCTATTGCAAAATTTCTTTGCGTGGCTATGAGGCTGCCGTTCTTTTGAAGGCTCATGGTTATAAAAACGTGAAGGTACTGGAGGGCGGAATTATGGCCTGGCCGTACAGCAAAGAAAAATAGTTGTTCTATCTCTCCTACCTAAAAAGCCATCTGTCTCAATTCAGGTGGCTTTTTTAATAAACCAGGCGTTAATTTTTATTCTTCTTTCTCAGGTTTATTCCAATCAATTGCCTTGAGCATATCAATGGTATTTTTCTTCACCACATTAAAGCTATCCCTGTTGGCTTCAAGAATTGGCTTGACAGGAGGTGCTTTTACTTTCAGCGGATTCATCAGTTTCCCGTTTTTAATCACACGAAAATCGAGGTGAGGTCCACTGGCCAGTCCGGTCATTCCAACATAACCAATTACCTGACCCTGTTTGACACGTGTACCTACATACATCCCGTTAGCAAACTTTTTCAGGTGCATATATACGGTTGTGTATACCGAATTATGTTTTACATAGAGGTAATTGCCCCCTCCGTTTTTCTGGTATCCACGTTTAGTAATGGTTCCGTCACCAATGCTAAGAACCGGTGTTCCTGTTGGAGCTGCATAATCGATGCCCTGGTGTGCGCGGTAGTATTTTAAAACCGGATGCCAGCGCCGTAACGAGTATCCTGAACTAATACGTGAAAAATATTTAAGTGGTGCTTTTAAAAAGGCTTTCCTCAGACTGTTTCCATCTTCATCATAAAAACTGACTGTGCTATCCTGTTCAAATGGAATAGCTAAGAAATGATCTCCACGGTTTACAAATTCGGCTGCAATGATCTTCGATATTCCGAGCGAGGTGGAATCCACATAATCCTCGTCATATATCACCCGAAACCTGTCCCCTTTTTCGATGCCAAAGAAATCTATGGTCCAGGCATAGATATCCGAAAGTTCCACTGCCAGCATTGGATTATACCCGTTATCCACCATCGTATTCCAAAGGGACGTATTTACTACTCCGGTAGCTATTTTTCGTTCTGTAATTATCGGTTTTTGTCCGGTATAAATCTGAACCCCATCCCTGAAATCATAAACCACATAATCTGATTCAGTCTTTTCATATACGAAATAAGCAATCTGCGGAACTGAATCAAGCGTTTGAAATACTGTATATTTATTTCCGACCTTAATTTTCCTAACATCAAACACGTCGCGGTAACTGCGGGCCAGTTTATCAATGGTTTGATAGCTTACGCCATAGCCACTGAGAATATTACTCAGAAACTGGTTGCGTTTAACACGATCATGAGTCACAATAAAAGAATCTACCGGCAGACCGTATTCACGGTTGATCACAACAGGAATGGTGTCTTCAGGAACCACATCCGAAGATTCAGCTTGTTTATTCGTGTTCTTACATGAAAAAAGAAGAAAAAAAGTAAAAAGTATCAGGATGTATTGTTTCATAATTCAGTTCAAAAAATTACGCTCCGTGATCCGTCTTCGTTGACCTGTACAGTTACTGCAAGGGTATTTTCAGGTAAAATAGGTTCCACCAGTTCCGGCCATTCTATAAAGCAAAGGTTTCCACTGTAAAAATAATCTTCGTACCCAAAGTCATAAGCTTCCTCAAGGTTTTTAATGCGATAAAAATCAAAATGGAAGATATGGGAACTGTTATCTGTTTCATAATCATTTACAATGGCAAACGTTGGACTGTTTACCTGATCCACAACATGCAGCTGCCTGCAAAGCGCTTTTATAAAAGTTGTTTTCCCGGCACCCATTTTACCATAAAATGCCATAACATGGTTGTTACCGATAGAGTTTACAAATTCTCCGGCAACACGGTCAATATCTTTAAGGGAATCAATTTTCAGCTCCATAAATTATTTTTTTGGACTCATAACCACAAACGGAACAATCATCTCTTCCATGGATATTCCGCCATGCTGGAACGTATCGCGATAATAATTCACGTAATGATTGTAATTGTTGGGGTAGGCAAAAAAATCGTTGTAATAGGCAAAAATATATTTTGAGCTCACATTAATGGATGGCAATGCGATCTGATCCGGTCGATTGATGTCGAACACTTCCTTTCGGTCATACCCCAGGTTTTTACCAACCTTATAACGAAGATTGGTGTTGGTATTGCGATCACCAACCACCTTAATCGGGTTTTTCACACGGATGGTTCCATGGTCTGTTGTCACAATCACTTTGCAGTTCTTTTCTGCCAGTGTCTTGAAAATTTCAATGGTAGAGGAGTGCTTGAACCACGAAATCGCCAGTGAGCGATAGGCCGCTTCATCAGAAGCCAGTTCGCGTATGGTTTTTGATTCTGTTCGGGAATGCGACAGCATATCCACAAAGTTGAGCACAATTGTATTGATATCGTTATGTAAAAGATTAGGGATCTGCTCCACCAGCTTTCCTCCGGCGGCGGTATCAAAAATCTTGTTGTATGAGTGTGTATATTTCTTTCTGAACCGCTCTATCTGTGTGCCCAGTAGCTCATCTTCATAATTATTTTTGCTTTCTTCTTCGTCCTCGTCCACCCAGTAATCCGGAAACATCTTTTTGATTTGTTCCGGCATTAAACCGGAGAAAATTGCATTTCGTGCATACTGCGTAGCAGTGGGCAGAATACTGTAGTAAAGTTCTTCTGAATCGAAGGAGTAATACTCACTGAGAATGGTCTTGATATCTCTCCACTGATCGTAGCGCAGATTGTCAATTACAATCAGAAATACTTTTTCACCTTTATCGAGCAGCGGAAAAATTCGGTCTTTAAACAGGTCAGGACTCATCATCGGTTTATCTTCAGGCCTGTTGGTAAACCACGAAACATAGTTTTTACTGATGAATTTACAAAATGAATGATTGGCTTCGTTTTGCTGCATCTGTAGTACCTCCTTCATCGGATTATTGGTGCCGTCAAGTTCCAGCTCCCAGAATACCAGTTTCTCATACACTTTCATCCAGTCTTCCCAGTCCATGGAATCGTTAATCTCCAGGCTCAGTTGAGTAAAAGTGGACTGGTAATCAGAGGTCACCTTGCGGCTCCGTATTTCGCGCGACTGCACATTCTTTTTAATGGAAAGGAGCATCTGGTTTGGGTTCACCGGCTTAATCAGATAGTCGGCAATATTACCACCAATGGCTTCATCCATAATGTTTTCTTCCTCGCTCTTGGTCACCATCACTACAGGTACACCCGGATCAATATTTTTTATAGTCTCCAGTGCTTCCAGTCCGGTCATTCCCGGCATATTTTCATCCAGAAAGATGATGTCAAAGCTTTGTTTTTTACACGCTTCAATGGCTTCATCGCCACTAAGAACGGTTACAACTTCGTAATTTCTGCCCTGCAGAAACATCACATGAGGTTTAAGCAGGTCCATTTCATCATCAGCCCACAAAATCTTTATATCATCCATAGTATTCCTTTTGTTTTAGTGCGTTCAGTTATTTAACGCTTTTCCGGGTGGTTCATTATCCGGCTCATCCTTTTTAAAAGGATCCTGTATGGTTCCTTCCTTTGGTTTTATGAATCTGTCATAAAACCGCTCATATTCCTCCAGATCCCTAGTGGTTACCAATGCCCTGAAGTTACGGTCCGAAATAACCATACGTTCATACGGGATGGCACTCAGGATCTCGTATAATGACTGATCCAGGATAAATGTACGCTGGTACCACAAACTTTCGTCCAGACCATTGAATCCGTTAATGATAAGTATGGTGGTATCCTGGTTATAGCTGAGCCACGACAGATCAAAATCCTTGATCAGAAACTTGGTAAAGTTGAACCGTGCCACTTCGTAAAGGAACTGGTTCTCATTTACCCTGCCCGAAGGAATGAGCATTACAAAGTAGTAAAGCGCATCTTCGTCATAAGTATATAACGAACGTTCGCCGGTTTCGTTTAATACAGCTGTGGTATCCACGAATGCTTCCATCCCCAGTTGCTCCAGAAGTTCATCGCGTTTTTTCAGTAACGATCCGGGAGTAGCGCCGGTACCCGACAATTTTTTGCCTGCATCAAGCTGTGCCAGAATATTTTTAGCCTGTTCCGATACACGTTCTTCAGGATACTGTGTGCGCAGCTCCGTAAGCTGTTTACGGAATACCTCAGCAGAATCCTGATTCGATCCTGTGATGAGTGCATTCAGAAACATAAAGTTTGGCTTCAGTTCGGTATCCGGATATTTCTCAATAATCTGACGGTAGTTATAAGTTACTGCATTGAAATCTCCGTCCATGTAGGCTTTGTAAGAGGCCTCATATAAAGAGTCCTGTTCCTGTTTCGCCAGTTCCAGTTTCTTCATGTAATCCGGGTCAGACAAAATGGTTGCATACCGGCTGTTCGGGAATTCATCAATAATTTTTTGCTTATAGACTTCTGCCTGCGCAACGTCATCCTTCTTCTCATAACACTGGTAGAGTCCGAAATAGGCATCCAGTACCTTCTCGTGTTTCGGGAACTTGCTGATCAGTTGGTTGTAATAATCAATAGCCTTGTCATAATCGTTCAGGTTGACCCTGAAAACTTCGCCCAAGCCAAACAGGGCCATGGCTATTTTATTGTTTGACGCTTTTATTTCCTGTTCAGATGACGGAATATTCTGCAGGTAGAATTCCCGGGTTTTGTTATCCATAACCTGTGCCGTATCTTCCTCTGTATCCTGATCCTGGGCCATATTCCCAAAACCAGTGTCCATTTTTACACTTCTTCGCCAGTTATCCTCAAGCTTACGGTTGCCCCATATTCGCTGGAATTCTTCGCGTCCTCTTTGTACAAGCTGTGGATTATAAAAGTACCAGTCGCTCTGACCCGGAAGATTGAGGATGGATTCACCTTTTGCGGCAGCTTCAGCGGCCCGTTTCTCATCTGCTTTAACTTTTTCAATAATGCCGTCTATCAATACATTCTGTTGTTGTGGTGTTAAAGAGGCCACCATCTGCATACTGTCCTGGTATTCTATTACTTCGAAATATTCTGCCATCTGGTTCAAAACATTGGCCAGGTTACGGATATTCCGTACACCCGGATATTCATCTCCAAAAGCTGTTGCCGCACCGGCATAATGCGGCTGTGCCAAACGGTATTCACCACGATCGAAATAAATATTGGCCAGCGTAAGTTGCGATAATCCTTTCTGAACATTATTCTTCGTGCTGTTTTCAACAGACAGCTCATAATTTTCTATTGCGGCTTCCACGTTATTCTGAGAAAGTTCAAGATTAGCAATTGCATAGTAGATCTGATCGAGGTATTCCTGATTTTTTTCATCCCTGATCATCTTACGCAATTCCTTCTTAATGCCTTCAGCATTGCCTTTCCCCTGAAATACTTCAGTAAGGCGTATCCTTGCATTGAACTCCATTTCGTATGGCGGACTCATTTTCAGCACCTGGTTGTAAGTTGCCACAGCATTTTCGAAGTTTTCCGATTTCTGATATAACTGCGCCAGAATGTACAAATAACGACGTTTAATTTTTTTATCTTTTTGTTCTGCTATGGCCTCTTTCAGGTAGGGAATAGCGTCCTTATACTGTTCCCGTTTTAAGGCCAGATCTGCAGAAATTGCTGCAAACTCTCCTGACAGACGGATTGGGAAATTATCGTCGTTGGCTTTCTTCAATATATCTTCAGCTTCGTAGTACCATCCCATTTCGGTATAGGCACTTGCCATCCATAGCTCTGCTTCGTACCTGACTTCCTGAGTTGAGAAATGGCGACGGATGTAATTGAAAATGCCGATGGATTCAAGAAATTCACCTTTATAAAAGTGCGCTTTCCCCATCAGCATATAAGCATCTTTAACCATGCTGTTGAATTCCTCCTGGCGGAACCACTCTACATATGCCTTGTCGTTTGACCGTGTTGATTTGAACTTTGGTTTGCTCCTGATAGAATGCTTTTTGATGAGTTTTTTTGCTTTTTCAATGGCATAATCCATTTCCTTATCTGATTTTCCAAGGTTGCTGTGCACACTGTACGGAAAAAGCGGAAGGATTTGTGAATAATCATCCTGAAGACCATCTTCTATACGTTTTACACCTTTTTGAAATGCCTCATTTCCGTTAAAGTATACATTGTAACGTGAGGTCATTTCATGGTATGTACGCGAAAGCCTGGTGTTACGCGAGGTAGAACACCCGGCAGCAATCAAGATTAACGCCAGAAGAAAGTATATGTGGGTCTTAAAATTACGGTTCAAAATTGATGAATGTTAACGATTTACTTACATAATAACACAATAACTGCAAATTTATTTTTTTTAGGCGATTGATTTATGCAGATGAGTGGTTTTTTATGAAAAGTTACAGGATTAAAACCTCAAAAACAATTAAAGGAAGAAGCCAAAACCAAGTCCGATGTTAATATTATTTCTTTTTGTTATGCTGCTGGTAGAGTCATCCCCGCCATAATCCCGAATGTATTTGCTGTTTGAATGGGTGTAATTCAGGCTACACTTTATACATACTGATTCATTAATAAAATAGGCGAGTCCGGCTTCCAAATCACCTTGTGTTATAATCGTCACAGAGAGAGGTGTTCCACCCCAATCAGACCTTTCGTTTCCACGGCTTATCATAACACCCACATATGGTAATAATGGTTTTGATCCGAAATATTTATTGACTCCGGCGCCGAAAGCTAGATTTAATCCATTATATGCTGATCCTGAATATTCAGTATTTGATATGACCAGTTTGGGTGTGAGAATAACTTCAAAATTATCGACAATAAAATATCCAACTCCGGGATTAAAACCCAAAGAATAGGACAGGTATGATGAATTGGATTCAATTTGAGTTGTTCCGATATTACCAAAAATGGAACCATTTAATGTTATGGTACTTTTTTCAATTTGTGCGTAAACAGAACTGCTTAAAATTGCTAAACTAATGAGCAGAGTTAGTGTTTTAACCATGGATACTGAGTTTTTTGTTATGCAACATGATCATGATAAAATCCTTTACCTTCTCTGGTACTTTATGTTGCTTATGAATAATTATTGATTGGTTCATTAAATATTTTAATGTAGATTAAGTCATTTATTGTGAAATGATTACTAGTATTCTAACTGATTTGCTTTAATTCAACATATCAGGTGTTTTTACAACGTGCAAAATTCAACCCCTTTTTTAAGGACTTTTCAGAACCTAAAACCTGAATTTAAGTCCAATTCCATTTTGTGTCATTGAAAACCTTAACTCTGTTTCGTAATGGGTTGAACTTGTTCGTAAATCTTCATTGTAAGTGTCAACTGCCTGTCTAACCTTTTTGTTGGAACTTATGCTTATAGGTATTGATATCACAACCAAACCAGCACCCACACCTGCCATGGTCCAGTTTGGATCTCCTCCGGCTAATGCAGTGCCTAAGGGATAACCTACCAAAAAACCACCAACACCACCCAATATACCTGCGATTGCACTGTTGGCACGGGCTGATTGAATTTGTTTATAAGCTGCATCATTCGGTTTTAAAGCCGTAACTAATTGTGGCATTGTGAGTTTTATATTTGATTTGTAAAACTCATAACCACCAGTAACTTTATGTGCTGATATTGAATCCCTGTCTGTTTGTGCATATGTTAATGAGATACTAACAGTAAACAGGAAAATGAATAAGGTTATTTTTTTCATTTTAAATGGTTTGTTTTAATTATTGAATAAAAATAAATATTTTATGAATGTGGCAAGATATGTCATTGAGCTAATATTTGAGAGGATATATAGTTACTTTTCTTTATTCTGTTTCCTTCAGATAGGTATATATTTCAGTTCCCAGTACCCTTAGGGCTTTGAGAACAGCCTCTTTTTCTGTATTGTTGCGCAGTTCTTCCATCGTATAGTCACCTGATGTTTTTTTGCCGTAACTTTCACGTGTTGTTATGGTAGTAAATGGAATAACTCCTGTCCGCGTATCCATTAGAAATGCTTCCACACTGGCAAATGCTTTCACCTCATCGGCACTGAAAGATCTGTATTTGTAATAAATATCACTACTAATGGAATAAACAAGCAATAAATCAGCCTGTAATCTTATGGCTGTTTCGCGAAGATTAGTGATAGACGACTGGCGGTCTGCCATAATTGAGGGCATCAAAATGACCTTAGCCGTTTTTTCGGATGTGGTTAACTTTTGTTTTAATGTTTCGATATACCCCTGTTGGGTTTTGAGATACTCTTCATCAGTTCTGTAATAATAATATGGTCTGCCATGTGATAATCTTTCTCCCTCAGCCTGATAATTAAAAATGGCTATTCTAAGTGAATCTCCAAATTTGATCTTTCCGTTCAGAAGTCGTTGAATATCGTCTTCTGATATTGTTCTTTCAGGACTGTTAAACATGGAACGGGAAACAAGATCTTCCTCAGGTACTGCCGGTATAGCAGAAGAGGGAACCTGTTGTAACGAACATGAACTCAAAGTGAATATTGCCATTAAAAGAATCAGATAAAACGCTTTTCTCATTTGTCTTGATTTTGGTTATGATCAGGTTGTTGATGTTTGACTTTAAAATCTTTTCCACAGTTAAAGCAGTGGTATTTATGTCTGATGGGAGGAAAGGGCACCATGGTAATCAGTGAAAAAAACAGGTAAGGGATATCCCATTTATAATCGATGGCATCATCAAAACGTACATTCTTTGATGCGCAATGCGGGCAACTTACGATACCAAAATCCTTCTTTTGATGTGTAAAATTCTCTACATCTTCCTTGTCCAGATAATATTCCGTTGGATTGGGTCTTAGATTTTTCAGAACATCAAAATTAAAGTCGGTCAGTTCATGGATGAGTTCCCCAATTGATGGGGTCTTATCTTTATGCGATAGCTTTAGGAACTGCTTTTCTGCGATGATAAGATCTGCCAGTTCTGTGTCAGTCACCAGTTTTCTTGCAATTTTTTCGGGTTGATCCAGAAGTTCGGGATCATGGCGTAAAATGGATTTTATGTGCAATATCTCATCCTCCTTTTCCATGGCGCCATTAACAGCATCTTCCATGGCATAGCTTCCGGTCTCATCCACCAGGTTCACATCCTGAATAGCCTGTAATACCTGCTTCGCTTTATCGTACTGATCTTCGGGAACCTTAAGCTTAACCCCGCCTATGGCAACGGACCGGAATGGATGCACCCAAACCAGGTTTTCATCAAAAATATAACACTCAATACCTTCCGATTCAAGCCTGCCTTTAAGAATATGGCATTCAACAGGCATGTTGGATATGTGAATGGTTTTAAGGTTCATTCTTACTGGTTTGTCTGGTATATCTTTAATTCACTGACTAAGATATAAAAAAATCAGCCATTATTCCTTTTTAATATCACCATGACCTTTATGAACAATATAAAACAACGAATCCTGTACTACATAGTACATCCGGTAATATCCGTTTTTGTAGGAACTAAAGTCAAACCCCAACAAATTAGCAGTACTTCTATGTGACATTTTTATATTGTACATTTCATCCACTATAACGATGTTCAGAATCATATTCTTATTGGGATAAGACAGATTCCCATGATCAGATAACGGGTTTGGATAGAATGAGATGTGACCTGTAATGCTTTGATACTCCTGATTGTCAGGTTCAGTGAATTTAGCTACCTTCTTAAAGTCAAGGGTGTCAAACAGGTTTTTCTCTTTTTGTGAAAAATCGTCATTTAACTGCCAATCTCTGCTATCATTTATGCTGGTAAAATCAGAATCCGTTTCGCAGGAAACAGACAGCAACAAAAGTATTGCAGTACTTAATAAAACGAATGTATTGAGTTTAAGTCTGGGCATGGTGATTTTTATTATGGTTTTTAGGGCATTATTACTTGTAAACTTATCACTTCTAACTTGCGAAGAATGGTTTCGTGGTAGTAAAATATTATTCCGTTTTATAACGACGACCTGTCCTCCTTTGTTGGGACAGGTCGTGTTATCAGAAATGGTTATAAAATTGAATATCTTTTAAAAATGTCCTGTCTACTCTTTAGCAAAAACGTAAGTTTCTTCTGATTCGCCATACGACGACGATGCTTTAACATTGATCTGTAAATTCGAATCCACCAGTTGGTATGTTTCCACAAGTGTCAGTTCATTACCATCCTGCATCGGTATTTTTGTTGTTACAATCAACGTTTTTGAATCATCTGACCATACGGCTGTTGATTTCTTTTCACTATCACGAAAGCCTTTGTTAATGCATTCCTTCCCATCAAGTGTAAGCTTATCAGTAAATGTAAAATCCTGATCACGAAATGTAGAATGTTTTTCAATCGTTAATGTATTCTTATCCTGAGTCAGAATAAGCTGATTGGGTGCCATGCTAAACTGTTCATTCAAAGTGCTTTTCGATTTGTCGATATTCCAGGTTCCTGAAAAATCTGCATTTTTAGCAAACGATGCACTGGACAAAGCCAAAACAATTAATAGAAGAGTTAGGTGTTTCATAATTATTGATTTATAAGTTAATAATTAGTGCAATCTAAGAAAATTAATCCAAATATTTTATGACTGTTTATTGGCGTTTCGTTTTTTAGAATGCTTATTCTTAGTAAAATCAATATTTACGTTAATCCTTTATACAACGAACAGACACTCCACCCATAGACTTATTACCACCACCGGAGTTAATAACACCATTTTCAGCATTAACATCCACTTTAATTGCATGGGTATCAGAAGATGAGGTTGAACTCCACCAATGTCCTTTAAAACCCAAATGGTAGAAGTTACCATCAACAGCGCGATATCCACCGGGTAAGGCCGTAAATTTACTTTCATTAGTCGCATCAGTATTTGCGGTTGTCCAGTGAATGTTACCGGTTTCTTTAAGCTTGCTTCCAGCTATTGTATCTCCTCCCAGATATTCAAACAATGTTATCCACTCTTCCTCTGATGGAACATGCCATCCAAATGGACACAGTTTTCCTGTATTCACAGTATGCCAATTATATAAAGCACCATATAGTTTAGCATTTGCAGTGCTGTCATTATCATACCAACAGTAGGCAGGTTTATTCTGGTACCTCCATTCTGTTCCGTCTGTGACAAGTTCAATTTGTTCACCGTCGTTATATCTTGTTACTCTCAGATTTTCTTCCATCCATATTTGTTTGCCTATTATTACCATATTGTAATTGTTGCTGTCAATATCCGTAACAGTATAAAGTCCTAAACTAATTAGTATATTTTCCATCGCTGCAACTTTATTTTCTAATGCATTATCCCCGGTTATTCTTTCAGCAGTTTTTGCATGCAAGGCATATGGTACGCTTAACAACTGGCTTGTACCTGTAATGGTATAATCAGTTCCTCCAGTGGGGTCTGCTTCGGTTTTAATGAAATATGGTCCCTTTGCCCAATCAACATTTGCAAAACCACCACTTACAACCATACCGGTACCTACTTCGATACTTACTAAGCCATTTTCATTGGTTGTCGGCGTTTGAGTTTCAACATACACTGCAGCACCATCGGGAGACTCCTGCATAATGCTTATTTGCATCCCAACAGGTTGGTTTGGTAACAAATTGTTATTTGCATCCCGGATTACTGCCTGATAGCTCATCTTTTCGGGTGGCTGAGCAAACACACTTACCGTAAATACGATGGCTGTCAAAATGATTAATAATCTTTTCATTACGTTTTGGTCTTAATTTTTTGTTATTTTAAATGTCTTCACTTCCTTTTGCCCCTGAAATACCTTTACTAAATAAATAGCAGGAACAAGTTTACTTACATCAATGCTTGTTTGTGTGTTGGTGATCTTTTCATTTAATAAAAGTTTCCCACTTATATCATAGAGTTGAAAGTGCATGTTTGAAAGCTTAAAGTCTTTAACATCCAGTGTTAAATGGTTAATTGCAGGATTTGGATAAGCTGAAATTGTAAGGTTTATGCTTTGAGCTTCTTTTAATTCCGTTACGACCATAATTTCATATGGCTGTTGTACACCTTCTGCCATTGAACCATTTGTTCCTGCATGGGTATGGCATGTAAGCTGTCCTATGGAATAGCTTGCAGATCCTCCACTCCCGGTTGCCATACCTCCGGCAGTATTAACGTTTTCCTGAGCTTGAATGGGCTTAACATACATACATAAAAAGAACAGGATTGTTAAACTTAATTTTAGCTTTAACATTTGTCAGCATTTTAAATTTATCCCTATTATTCATTCCGCATGGTTACGATATCCCGAATAAAAGTACACATATCTAATTACAGGAATGTAAACAGGTTGTTTTACAGTTCGCTTTAGTAAAAATAAAAGTACTTATTTAGCTGCTTAAAAACAAGAAAAGTATAAACATTTTATCTGTCTGTATGTGTTTTTAAACTAAATTGACATGTATTCATCTCACTCAGTATATCATGTTAATAGGCTGCTAAGCCTTTGATCTTAATTCTAAAGTTGCTCCCGTTCTTTTCCAGTAACAGTTCAGAACTTTCGGGATTATACTGATACCTGTCGGCTCCTGAAACAGATTTTGGGGCATCAAAGCACATCAGCTTCAGCTGAAAATTGTATGCATCTGGTGAATTTATTTCTAATGTCCCTTTTGTCGCATTCATCGTAACCCGGATATCCGTGTAATCCACGCCCTCTCCGGCCGGTTTATGAAAAACATATTCTGATTTACCATCCGGATAGATCAGGAGTTCAATACTGTTTTTATCACTGTTTGCGACAGGTATAATAGACCCGGCCCTCATAAAAACAGGATATTTTTCTATGGGATAATATTTTGTAATTGTATCTGAAGATGAAAATACTTCCTTGCTGTCCCAGTAATTAATCCATTGGTGCTCATCCGGGAACACAATACTGACGGTATCATTTTCGGTTGTGATGGGTTTTACGAAAATGGCATCCCCAAGCAGATGAGTATTGTTCTTATTGGAGCATTCCGTTATGATGGAGTGGCCTTTCAGATGTCCTTCTACAGATGTACTGAACAGATAGGGCGCAAGTTTCCGGTGCAGGTTTACGTAGTCCCTGTAAATAGTTATGGTTTTTTCGCTGTAATTCCATGGTAAATGATGTCCCAGGGCACCATCCCGGCCACCATTCACCATGGCAGGTACCATGCTCGCCAGTTGAGCATAGCGAATGAAGGATTTATTATCGGATGGCTTGCCCCAGTATCCACCTATTTCACATGCAGGGGCTCCATATCCTTTTTGAGCTGACAGGTAGATGAAATTTAGCTGGTTGAGCAGGCCCTTAAAATCTCCGGTGAAGTCACCCGTCCACTGGCAGTGAGAGTAGTTTTGAGGTGCCATATCAAGATATCGATTTCTAACATGCACATGTCCGTACGTGTAACATAAAAAATCGGGGTTTATGGACCGGGCATATTCAAATGCATCCTGGTAATGATAATATTTAAATTCTTTATTTGATAAATTGCCGATGGAAGTTGATACATTATCGTCTAACCATTCGGCGCTGACATCTACTTTCCAGCCATCAATGCCTTGTTTTAAGATCTTATCCACCTGTTTGTGCCACCAGGCTTTTGCTTCAGGATTGGTAAAATCAATGTGTGCGCCCTTTCCTTTATGCCAACTGTGCAGGCTTCCATTATTAACCGTATATCCCATGTTTACAGCTGGTTCATATAGAGGGGACTGGTTTAAAGGAACCTCCCGTGACTCCTTGTTCACAAATCCGGTATACCATAAAATCAGTTTTATATTTTTGCTGTGCAGGTGATTAAGCATATTTTCAAAATCAGGATAAAGGGCGGTATCTGATTCAAAATTATTATAGGCAGATGACCACGGGCTGTCCAGAATGACAGCATCTACAGGAATATTGTACCTGGAGTAGCCATCGATGAGGTACCTGACAGTATTTGAGGTATGCAACTGATCTTCCCATATCCAGTGACCAAATCCCCAGTAGGGTGTAATTGCGGGTTTGGGAGTTTCCTGTGCTCTTATTTGAGAGGAAAGAGTCAGAATAATCAGAATGATTTTTATCGTTTTCATTTGGTTCTGTTTTTATGCTATGATCCGCTTTTAATTGGATAATTCTGTTGAGTATTCAAGTTTTTTATAAACCAATCCCTCTTTCAATATTTTCAGACAGTTTTCTTAAGAACCGGGCCATTTGTGCACCATCTATAACATCGTGATCTAGTAAAACGGTCATTTGAAGCATTTCCCTGATCACTATTTTGTCATCCACAACAACCGGTTTTTTGGAAATATTACTGATCCCGAAGCATACCGGGTGTACAGATAACGGAATAAACCATGTATTTCCTTTACCGGTAATGCCAACAGACGTAAAGGCGATATTTCCCATTTTACTGAAGGCAAGGCGGGGATGTCTTACGAGGTAACGCCAGAAATATCTCCTGATAAATCCGGGTAACACATAATAGATTTGTTCCAGTCTGTTAGTTCTTTTTTGCAGAACAACGTCTTTATCAGCCAATTGCTGATCTCTTGCCTCGTTTATTTGTTGCGTTATCGATTCAATGCTGCGCTCATGTGCCTTTTCGATGATGACCGGTATCGGAATTCGTTGTCCGTTTAATACCTTTTCTACAGCAAGTGAAACATTTATATCATTGAAAACCACAATTTTTCGTTTTCCCTTAAGATAGGCTGTGGCATTTTCGTAATCCTTCACAGTGATACTAATGACTTTAATCAGCCATGCAGTGAATGAAATTCTCCGTGTCTTCTTACACGCTTTAATTTTTTCCCTGCTTTCAGACACGTCAATTTCAATCAGTGCCGTAACATGATGTTTCTGACGACCAATGGCACACACATCATTTGTGGCAATTCTTGACTTCGGGAATGTACGGATTTTATATGCATCCATTCACATGCTGTTTAAGCGTACTGTACCAGGTATTAAATGTTATCGTTCATGCCTTGTAGGTTAAATGACTTACCCGGCAGGCAGGCCCGGCCGCCGGAACATACCGGCTGAACCAGTCCGCTTTTCTTGCCAGTCAAACGCTGTCATTCTGCCTTGATCCAGACCATGGATCTTGCATGTTCCGGATGATCACCGTCAGGTATTCTGTTATTCCTGGCGTAGTAAGGTATGGCAACAAGAGGAGAGCCATCATTCCATTTACCTTCCAGGGTCACTATGCCACCCAGAAGATCGTCTCTCCAGACCGGCGTCAGAGGATCATTACTTATGTTCTTATCGATATTCTCCTGATCCGCTTCTTCCACATTGTAAATTAACGGACCATATCTTAAGGCAATCCGGCCCGTATCTGCAAGAATTTTCTCATCTGCAGCTATGCGCTGAACTTCCATCGGAAGGGAGAAACTAACGTTGTCGCCTTTTTCCCACTCCCTTTTAATCACTGCATATCCGTTTTCAATTTCGGGAGTAATCTCAACACCGTTCAGGGTAAGCATTTCAATCCCCTGCACTTCCGGGTCAGAGCTATACAGAACACTGGTATGCCTGTCCGGAACCCTTACATAGAGTGCAAATTCTTTCTTCTCTTCAGGATTAACTGTAACAGACACATCTCCATTCCATGGGTAGTCTGTTTTCTGGATCATTTGCACATCCGTTCCTGCAACGTTTTCAACTTTTATACTGCTTCCAATATACAGGTTTACATAAATCGCATCCGGACTTTTTACATAGGTCCAGGTCGGAATCATTAACAGTGTCCTTGGGATATTGCCGACACAACACGGACAAACATGCCATGGATATCGCTTATAATTTGAAACCAACGGATTTGTGTAGTAAAAGTTTTCACCTTCCATGTCGAGTGAACCCAGCAGGGCATTATACATGGTTTCTTCATAAAGGTCTGCATATTTTGCATCGTGGTATGCCAGGTTCATCTTATACTGGAAGAAGATAAGCCCGCAACTTGAACAAGACTCACAATAAGCAGAATTGCGTAGCGAATAATTGGGGCCAAACCCTTCAGAGGTTTCACCACTGCCAACACCTCCGGTGACATAGTATTTTTTGTTCACCATATTATCCCACAAGGACATCACGGCACTCTGGTAATCTATATCACCGGTTTCTGCTGCCACATCCGCCATTCCCGAATAGTTATATACTGCCCTTACGGCATGGCCTACTGCTTCATACTGCTGTGTTACAGGAAGATGGCTCTGGTCGTATTCGTTTCCTCCCTCGCGGCTGTCTAGCAAAAATTTGGCTAGTTTAATATAGTCGTCACCACGACCATTTCCTTCCATATCGTTGACGAAACGGCCGAAGCGTACCAATGCCTGCTCCATTTCCTGGTGACCATCAAACCATTCCTTTTTATCCTGTCCGATATTGTCCACCCAGCAGTCTGCCAGTTTTTTTGCTGCGTCATACAGCCGTTTATCTGTTCCCTCGGTCAGGGTATAGTGATTGATGGCAGACTCAATAAAATAGCCCGCAACATATCCCTCATGAGTACCACGTTGAGCAGGAGACCATCTTTCTTTCCATCTTGTTGTATCCCTCAGGGTAAAAGCAGTCTGAAGATATCCGTCCGGCTCCTGCGCTGCAAGCACGATCGGGATCCATTTCTCCAGTGTTTTTTTCATATGCTCCTGTGATGCCATAATTTCTTTGTCACCATTGGGATCAACCATCAGTGCAATACTCATCGACTCGATGGTCTGGTGTACCCATGCATTCGAAAATACGTAACCAAGATGTGGTCCGTGCGGTTCGCCGCGAAGTGCTTTTGCGGCCTCAATAAAATTATCCAGGCCACCTTGTCCCTGTTCCAGATTTGTACTTTCAATCATCCTGATACAATGAGGTATCCAGTTAACGATAAGGGATTTTGCCCTGGAATCCCACATCGGATTATCGATGCTGTATTTCTTCGTGTACACCACGTCCAGCCTGTCCTTTGGCGGAAGATCATGCACCCGTACAATAATATCCGATGATCCGCTTGATTTGCCGTCCCTGGCTGTTAATGAAAGCACATATTCACCTTGTTTTGAAAAGCTAGCTGTTCCTTTAATGGAATCAGGATCACTAAAAGATACCTTGCCCGGACCACTTACCTTCTTCCATTTTAGTTTGTCCAGTGCATCAACTACTTTAACATCGCCAGATAACCAGGTTTTACCGCCGATCATTACATCACGGTCTTCACCTGCATTAACAATGGGTGGATAGGTTGGTGCATCACTACTGGCATAAACCTTCCACTCTATAACATTCATCGGGAGGAAAAAGGAAGAATCCACTTCAATCCGTAGTTTTGTTGTCTCTACGGAGTCAAAGGTTGTTTTATTATACTTTCCTGCTTCCAGGCCCAAACCCTTTGCATTTGGTACATGTATGAAGTCCGATCCGTTCCAGTAGGTAATGCGGTACGATTCAGGCAACGGAATAACTTTATAATAATCCCAAAGAAATAAATCCACAGCAGATGTCTTTACCGGCTGATCCCAGCTGTATTCAATCCACTGTGGTGTTGCTGGCATTCGTCTTCTGTTCCCCTGTCTGGGTCTCCACCTGGTGGAATCTGTAGGTGTAAGTCCGTCATTTAGAGCTGCAAGGCGGGACATATAACGAAAGGAACCATTGGCAGTGGCAATATTTGCCAGATTCCTTGGCCCATCAGAATTCTTTTGTTCTGAACAGGATACTGAAATTATCAGAATGAGGCATAATGCAGATAGAAGTTTAAAATGCGTTTTGTTGAAGTGTTTCATTTTGGTAAGTATTAGTTTAATATTTCAGAGGATTTACCCCAATAAGTTTGGCATTTTTCCTGCACCGGCTCAGTTTTTCAGTTCATGGATATGAAAATTCATGTATTGTATCCCCGCACATCCTTTTACAGACATACGAATATCTGTTCATCCATTAGTTATACGGATAAAACTGAAAACTGTAAGCTAAGATCTTATGACGCTTCATGAGCCTGAAACACCCTGAAAAGTATATACCGGTATAATCAACTTTATAGCCTTATTTGGGAATAACAATCTGTTGTTGTAATATACAGCAGTGCATACAGTGGGGTGATAATTAAGTTAATAGTGCCACTAAAAGTAGCGAATTAAATCATTAAAAGCAAGAGAGATAAACAATTATGAATTACGAATTTCTGGTGTCCGGTAAACACACAAAATGAAGGGTTAAAACCCTTTTATTTTTTCTCACCAATTCTTTCACCCATTTTAACAGTCGTTTCGTATCCCTTCGATGTATGGTTCAAAAAATCCTCATCAATGTGGATTTTATCTTTTTCAAACAGCAGCACTATCGTTGAACCTCCAAATTTAAAGTAGCCTTTCTCTTCACCTTTTTTTACATAACTTCCGTTATACGTTTGTACAATGCTTCCTACCATAGTAGCACCAACTTCGGCCATAATAACATCACCAAACAAAGGATTTGAAATAATTGTATATTCCCGTTTATTTAAAAAGAAGATGTTGGCCTTTTCTCGCAAAGCAAAGGGGTTGACGGAATAATAGTCACCTTCAATCTTTTTGTTTGGAGATAAATTTCCACTGACCGGGAAATGAAAACGATGGTAATCCACCGGGGCCAGCCGGATTATAAGTATAGAACCATCGTGGTATTTTTGTGCAAGATCCGGATCATCCAGAAAGGAAGATACATCAAAGCGAAATCCTTTTATAATAAAATCGGAATTGTTTATATCGGCATAAGCCATAATTTTTCCGTCGGCAGGCGATATAACAGTATTGAAAGCGGTATCAATTGGTCTTGCATTTTCTTTAAGTTTTCGGGTAAAAAAATCGTTAAAACTTTGGAACTTCTGTTCCTGAGCAATGCTCATATTAATATCAAATTCTTCAATAAACGGCTGTATCTTTTTTGCGGAAGAAGGGCGATCCATCATTTTACCATAGACCGATGAAACCAGCTTTCTCTTCACCAATGCCCACAAGGTTGCTTCTCCTACCGGATTGTAATACAACCATACCAACCATTTTTCTCCGGCTACCTTTTCTGTTTTTATTTGCCCGCTTTCCCTTTCATAATAGTGAATGGGATACTGAGGCTTTAGCGGATAAAAGGCTATGCTGATAAGTACTGCAATCAACAGCATAAGAATGCCCCACCTCTTTTTAGTCTTTGTTATTTTCATGTTTGCCATGTTTGCCCTGAGAGGCAAAGATAATTCAATGCGTTATTACACGCTACAATAAATAATCAGTTACTCTTTTCCCGGATTCTGTTGCGTCGTATTTAAATTGTTGCTAATGGATAAGTATATGAAACGTACGGTATTTCTAATACTCCTGCCCGTCTACAGGAAAATTTGGGCGGGCTACAACGCCTGAATATCAGGTGAAACCCTTATGGTATATACACTTTACTAGTCGCTGTCATCTTTATTCAGAATCTATCAGGTCATTCGATCTAATTATTCTGCTGCCTTTATTTTCATAATAATTCAGCATTTCGTCAATTTTCCTTTTATCATAACTCGTAATACAATCTGATAGGACTGTAACTTTATAGTTTTCCCTGCACATATTAAATACTGTTGATTTCACGCAGGCAATGGCGTCTGCTCCGGTAATATAAAATTCGCTTATTTCGTTTTCCCTGATAAAGTCAGTAAAATCTTGGCTGGTCAATGCGTTACCTTTTCCAATACCCGAATTGCAACCAGTTATTAAACATATCTTATTGTTAATAGTTATTTCCTTTTGTCTTTTGGGGTTGAATGATAATCGTTTAGTTCTCTAAGAAATGTTATTACATGAGTTTTTTCTTTAAATGACATTTCTGCCGTCATTTTGGAATAAACTTTCTTCATATTTGGTGTTAACCGCTCGGTTTCTTGTTTACCTCTTTCAGTTATTCTCACACGTTTGGCTCTTTTATCATCGGGGTCACCAAATTCCTCAATAAAGTCTCTTTTTAACAGTCTTTTAATAACCTCTATTCCAGATGGAGCTTCTAAGAGGTGAATGTGAATTAATTCCATCTTTCTAAAACTGTCAACTAAGCTTAAATGATATAAGAAACTATATTCGTCAGGAGAATTTATTTCGGTTTCAACTAATGCTTCTTTACAATATGTTTTGTAATGTTTGCTTTGCATTATCAGAAGAAAAGTTAACTCCATATCAATATCAGTTTCTTCTTTACCTGACTCCAATGAAGTATGATGCTCAAAAACAACTTGATTTAACCAAACGGTAAATTCTTTAATGTCCTTCGGTTCTTGCCCCTTTTCGCTTTCAAACCTTTTAAGTTGTTCAACCAACTCTGTAACAATATGTAATGAATTATTCATAATCCAAATATACGTAATATGTCAAAAACATACAAAACAATTACAATTTAAGTATGTAATTGAATTATAATTCGTATATTTGTATCGAAAACATAGTATTGTGTTTCCAATAACTTAAAATTTGAATAAAATGAATACAAAACCGTACTTAGTAACAGAGAACTATTATCCAAAAGATGAACATTTTGATGAAGTATTAAACATGCTAAAAGAAACTTCTGAAATGATTAAAGAACAGGACGGTGCATTAATGAGCATGTCATTGAAACCCGAACAAAAGAACGGTCCTATTACAGGTATCTCTTTATGGACAAGTCGTGATAAATTTACAAACTTCATGAAAAGCGAACACGCTGAGAAAATCATGAAATCAGGTTTGTCTGCTAAGGTTAAAAGTTGGACAACAGACATCAAGGCTAATCTTCACACTGTTGAACAGGCTTGGCACGTTGAATCTCACGATTAAATTTTCAGAATAGCTGAATGGTGTATTAAAATCATCTTTCAGCTTATTCTTTTATGAGTAGCACGATGTCTTTTAGCATTAAACACAACAGTTCGTGTATGGTGTCGTCGCATCCCGCAGGGTGCTTTGCACTATAGACATTTTTGTAGCTAGTTTTTATAGTTCAATTTGAATAGATTTTCTTTTAATAAGAGAGATGTATTCATCTTTCATTTTCTCTGGTAAAAAGCTTTCAATTATAAACTGATCCCATTTAGGAACTAGTTTTTTATATTTTTTAAATATGTTTTCAATTACTTTTTGATCTATGCCTGCTCCTGCCATTGCAGCTTCAAAATCTTTTCTCTTAATTTTTTTCTTTTTACCATTCAAGTTTAATGCTAGGTCTTCATCGTCTCCCTCTACAACTAATTCTGATGCAACTAAGTCATATGCGGGGCACAAATCATATTTCAGATTACTTTTTAGCAATGAGAAATTTTTCAAATGCATGTCATTGTTACCTGTTAGGAAGCAAAACAGAACTAATTCGTAAAAATCTGTTACGTCTAATCCTGGGTTCGCAGTATATTTCTTTATTGCCTTTGAAACTTGTTCGTGAGATCCTTTGTATTTATGTTCGGTTAGTCTTTCTGTTAATTGACACATGTCTTCCATATGTATTTTTTTGCCATTATTCCGATCAATCCTTTTTGTGATATAGGCTAGCTGTCCTGATTTGAGTTTTATTAATGAGTGGTTAACCGTTCTAATCTTACTTAATTCGGCTAGATGCATTGTTAAGTCTTCTATTTCAGGCAGGTTTGGATATAATTCAGTTTGGGGTTTCAATATGTATTCCCCCCATAATCCAACAATGGTAAAACGTTCAGGTGCATTAATTTCATTACTCAACCCAAGTGACAGTTTGGGTTGTACCCCTGTTACGGTTTTATGGCTTTTAATTACTTGTTCTGCCAATTGTAATATTTGATCTTCTGTAAAGTCTAATAATGGAGGTGTAGGTTTACCGTAAAACTTTTTGCTGCACTTTGGATGATAGCCTTCCTGACCTGCAGAAGTATCTAAATCTGTGGAATTTATTGTTTTGTAGCAGTATAAACATTTGTTTTTCATAGGTCTAAATTTCTTCTACTGATACTGCACCGATACAATCATGACAGGTCTTTAGCAATATCTCCATCCTATCTCTAGGGTTTAACTTCCAATTTTTTTGGGCTATATCGAGTAACCACCCTTCAGGTATTAATCCATCAAAAAAGGGGAACATCACTTTACTTATATACTCATTATCCGTGAGTGGCAATGTCAAGCTTATTGGCTCTGCATTATCTGATTTTAGGTATGATTGGTCATATTCAAAATGGAATCCATTTTCGTCCTCCGTCAATGTCCCAGTTAACTTATCATACATATATACTCTAGCTTTCTTCATTTCTTTCTGATTGTATTGGACCAAGCTCATGGCCAAATAACGTTAGGACCTGATTAACTTTATCCATTCGTAAACTTTCTTTTCCTTGCTCTAAATCTCTAATAAACCTTAGTCCTACACCAGCTTTGAAAGAAAGGTCTTCTTGAGTTAGTCCAAGGGATTTCCTTCTTTTTTTTACGAATTGACTTAATTTATTCATGCGGCTATACCCTTTAGGGTATAAATATAAGGATTTTTATTTATAATATACCATTTCGGGTATAAATTATTTTTTAAAAATAGATTTTATACCTTTTCAGGTATACTTTATTTCGGCTTAAGGTGTAATATACCTGATTGGGTATAATTAGCTAGAACGGTTGGTACATGTTGTCGGGGTGGATTTCGGAGAGCGTCAGTGTTGATAGTACGTGACGGTCAAGGAAGGAGCAGAGACAACGAACACCACTGCACCCGCAATGCAATTTGCAATTTGTTAGGTAACGTTTTTTAATTTGTTGGTAATCCGAGTTTATCAAATAAAATTCGATTTCTCATTTTAGCATCCTTTATTAATTTTTGATATGAAATAACTTCCATGTATGCATTATAATTTTCATGAAATTTGAAATAGCCCATCAAGTCTGGAGTTTTCTTAAAATCTTTATCGTCTAAAACATACTTAATACTTTCGTTGAAATCTAGAATAATGTATGCGTAAAAAGGTGTGTTTTCACTTATAAAATCAATCCTTTTTCCTTTTCTATCAAAAGCTTGATTTGTTCTTATGGTTCTAATGTATTGCAGTACCTGGTCAACAGGATTCTTTTTGCTTGATTCGGGAGAGTAGCCTTCACGTTCAGGACGCTTAAACTCAACAATAGTAAATGAATGATGTGGTGCATCGTCATTCACGAAAGCAAAACTATCGTTGAATATTAATAAATCAGGGCGTTGTAAGTCTAGACTTTCTGTGTGCTTGATATTTTTAAAAGATTTATCTGAAGATAAATAGTTATGATATGCTAATCTTTCATCAATTAACCACAGGTTTTGTTTATCATAGTTTATCTCGTCTGAGTCTGTTCTAATGGGAAAGAATATATTATGAATTGTTTCTTCTGTTTGATACTTTTCATCTTCCATCCCAAGAAATTTATCCAATAACTCAATTACTGATTTTCTATGAACAATATATTTTGCCAAATTAGCTTTACCGATATCATTGAACTTTTCAATGTACTCAGAATACTTTGATTGATAGTCATCAGAACTTCTAAAATCTTCATCTGCATTAAGTACATGTTCACCAAGCTCTTTTATCTCTGATTCTAAATCACTCTGTACTTTAAATAATTCAATATCAAGTTTATTACCTGTCAGGTTGGGTTGCATTTTTCTGATTGTGTCTGGATGATATTTTAGGATTGTTCTGTATTGTGGAGCTGATTCGTAAATATGTGTTTGATATTTTTCAAACTTTTCTTCCCTGACAATATTCAAATAATGTTCTAATAAGTCCTCAATATTCTCAATTGACTTATCTCTAATCGATTTTAATGAAAGTTCATCGTTTTCGTCTTCTCCATCTTCCTCACTGTCGGGTAAATTAAAATCCAGTCTTTCATTGTCCACCGCTTTATCAAAAAAATTACTTGTTATGTAAGCGTGATATACAAAATGATTTCCGTCTTCTTCATCTATTCTCCTTCCCAAATCTGGTATAAAAGTATTTAGTAGTTCAAATTTTACCTCTCTATTATTTGCACAATAATGAATTTGATGAGACTTTCGAGTATTATAAACTCTTAATAGATAAATATTGAATATCTCATCCTTTTGATGAAATTCGCGATTTTTGATTGACCCCTTAAAAGTACTACCATAATAATTTTGAAGTAAGAGTTCAGTGCCATTTTGGTCAATAATAGTTATGTAAGGACATTTGTTTTGCAAGAAATAAATTAAAAAATGCTCAACGATTTGTTCAGCAATATCATTTAATGTACGAGGGCAAAATTTTTGATATTCTTCACGAAAATCTTGGAGTTCAACATTCGTCCATGATTTGTCTGACTCTATCAGCATCTCCGAATAGTTAAATATTCCATTTTGTACTGGTTTAAACGTAAATTCTCTTTTTGCGAATTGTTTTCCATCATGAAAGCAACTTGAATACTTAACTTGCTTGAATGCTTTTAACGCAACGAAACGTCCAATCCCTTTTGCTCCTTTTTCTATTTTGTAGTCTGATTCAGCAGTCAGAAAAGAATCAAAATTCTTTTCGTTAAAACCGATACCATTATCAATGATACTAAATCCTTTTATTGGATATTTTTCAATTTCCTTGATTTCTTTTAATGTTTCATCTCTACCATTTCTAACGATAAAGATTTGTATCTGTCCAGACTTTACATTTCCTTTTTCTTCTATGGCATGAATCGAATTACTTATTGTCTCAAAAAGTGGGAGCAAGGCTTTTCTTTTGGGGAGTTTGGTATTTCTAACTTTTCCCGCAATATTAGTGTGGAATTCTTTTAAATTTTTCATAAGCTAAATTTATGTAGAATTTTTTTCAAAATGTTGCCTAACGTTGTAATATAAATTACTATTAATTATATTCCGGTATTTGCCATAATATAGTTATGTTTAAACTCCTGCTTTCCGGGTTATTTTATTAAAGGTTAGTGTTATATACGGTTATATATTCAACAGATTTTCGGTTAATCGTTTAAAGGTAATAAAAATCCGGTTTTGTGATGTAGATGCACCTTTTTTGCTGCGTATAAATCTCTTATTTTTGTAAAATATACCATTAACATACAAATTCTAAGTGATTTGAACTGATTAACGGGTCAACTGTAAGCGCGTTACCGACCTGGTTATTTTACATAGAGCTTAAAAAACTGTCTGGCATCCTTTATATCCTCCAAACCAAAAATCCAGCATACTTCAGAGAGGTCAGAGAAGTCGAGGCCGCCATTTGCAATGGCGCTGTTGTTGTACCTGCCGTCTTTACCGTTATATTTTGTTGAGATATCAGAGGCCAGTTGCCAGATGCTTGCCAGTTTCTCATTGGAAATATCCTGTTTCCAATCAGTATAATCTTCGTCCCTGAAGCCGGGTGATCCATTGCTTACGGTGTTCCCATCCGGAATTTTAATGTAGTCGCAGTTCTTTTTTACATATGCAAGGCTTTCCGGCGATGTAGACTTTTCATTCCAATCACTGTGCTGAATCACATGAATGCGTCCTTGTGTATTTAATTCCGGGAATGCATTTTGTAATTCGCTCACAAGTTTAGCCGTAAAATCAGATTGCCCTGCTTCCGCAATCCAGACATCACCATAATTCTTGATGGTAGCTTTTACCTTCTTTATCACTTCTTTAACTGCCTTTTCTGCGTTCTCATGGGCATTGGACCAGTTATTCCCAAAAGCCTGTCTGAAGAGGTTATTCGGCGGAACATACAAACCATCCTGGATGCCGTAGGCTCCGGCAACGGCATAGTAATGAAGGTTTGAAAATGCAGGATCGGAAATCAGGGACCTGAAAGCGGCAATGGTATGGAGGTCGTCAACATCTGTTTTACAATCATACTGAACCAGCAGAAAGTCTTTGTCCATATTAAAACGTGCGCCTGCAGAATCATTTCCAGTCATTGAACCTGCACTGACAGTTAAGATAAATGTTGCAAAAAAAAGGGTTAAACGTTTCATGATATTGGTATCGTTTGTTTTACTTCAGGTTCCTGTTTTTTTAGAATATACAATATGTATATACTCATTACCGCTGCAAAAAAGCACCACACCGAAATCATATACTTCAGGTAAAATACCTTTGAGATCACAAAAAACAGTAACATGATGGTACCAAGAATATTAATTCTCCTATGACTGGAAAACAGAAAAGGGAAGACTGCAGGTAGCAGATAAAGTGCGCCGCTCCACCAGTTTGTGCTGTTAAAATGTCCTACGGTATAATAGATGTGATGATGATCAATATGTGCACTGACATCGTATGCGGCCATCCGATAGGCAAGAAGAGCAAACATTGCAATTCCCAATATCAGCGATCCGCCGATCATGCGTTTTCGTTTACGGTTCTTCTCAATCTTATAAACCGATAACGGTACCCAAACCGGCCAGATAAGCTGTGCAAATATTAAGAACCCGTATTTCGCGAGCATTTCGGTGGTGCGATATCCTTCGTTCTGTAAGGCAACCCAAAGCCAGCCTTCAAAAAACTGTTGAACACCAAACATTAACGGGATCAATGCAAAAAAAAGTTGTTCTTTTCTTGCACTTTTTTTAACTGCAACAACACCAACCGTTGATATAACTGCACTGGCACCAAAACTGACTTCAGCTGAAAAGCACATAAGGATTTATCATCAAATAAAGTAATTGTTATTACTGCTTTACCCGTAATAACGATGTTTAATTCCGGTCTTCAGCTAAGATACAAAAAGAACCACCACAACAAAATGCTGTGGTGGATTAATTCTTTAGTTAAAAATTCTGCTGCTGCACTGAATTCTGATTTTGTCACTTGACTTATATCTTACGGTATAGCTACTTGAAGAGGATGAATAGCGATCTGCATCATAGTAAACAATAACATAAAACTTTTCATTAACAGGAAGGTCCTTAAATGTGATTTTCCCATACTGGTCTGTTTTACCAGACTTGTAGGCATAATTTAATGCCGTGCTTACAGATGAAGTATAATTTTTCGATATAATGACGTAAGCATCTTTAATGAGTTCTTCGGTACCATTGTTATAGCCATAAAACTCAAAATTAAGGTCTCCGGATAAGATTAAGGCATTTTCAGCACTAAATACAACTTCAATATTCGTGGTTTCATTTTCGACAACGGTGACCAGAACAACTGAACGATCTGCATGGTCTGCATCGGAGTAAGCCCATAAATAGTAAGTTCCTGTAGGAATGTGAGTGAAAGTTGCATTGCCGTTTTCGTCCGTTTTTACATCGTAATACGATGAAGTATTACTAAAATATGTTGTAGAACTTGTGGTTAATCTAAGGTTTATATTCGAAAATACCAGCGTGTCAAGGGTCACACCTGTTATATATTTCCCTTTGGCATTTACCTGTACATTCCCATATGTTTTATAAAACACCTCCTTGTCGACTTCAAGGTCTGTCACTTTGTTTTTCAATGAAGAAAAAGACACCTGTCCGAATCTTTTGTAGGTATTCATATCACTGTAAACCCAAAGATAGGCATAACTATAATAACTACTTAAGCTACTAATGTCTTCAAGAGAAGCAGTCCCCTGATCATTCGTTGACATGGTCAGGAAACCTGACGAAATAGCGTTATCCAGATAAGAAGAGCTGGTCTGGCTTAGAAGAATATTTACATCGGGCAGAAATGTGGTATCGTGTTTCCCGGTACCGGTATTGTATTCTGTGTAATATACACGAAACGACATGGACTCCGGCGTATGAATAGCAAGATCCTCTTTTTCAGCATACATACTCATATTCATTTTTGAACCTTTTTGAATTTCAAAGTAGCTTTCAGAGTTTTGATATCGGTTTAAAGAAAGAATATCGTACCGTGTGTCATCATAATATGCAATGGCATAATATCTACCTATCGGGACCTGTTCTGATGATACAAAACCGGAATTGTCGGTTTTGCCCAGTACAATACCCTGATTCAGCATTTCACTAAAATTGGTGCCTGATGCCGAATGCATCTGCTCATACGGTACCAGAATAACATTGATTGTATCAAGGTATTTGTCGGTTGATGATGATGCAGTATATTCAAATCCCTTCACCCGGATTGTGACAGATCCTACATAGTCTGCAAGACTAATTTCCTGTTTTGTTTCTTCCCCGGATTGTATCTGAACCAGTTTACTGATCTGATACATTCTGTTGTCTTCATCTTCTACTACTCCATAAATTAAATAGAGACCAGTATTGAGTTTGCCGAAATCAATTTTACCGTTGGCATCAGTTTCTCCTTTTTTTATTGCCAGATCGTAACTATCATTTATATCAATAGATGTTACTTTGAATAGTTCAAAATCAAAAACATAAATTGTTGCTCCTGAAAGAGGGGCATCGCTCTTGTCAGTAATGTTAAAGGTTAAGGTGCCGTAATCAATAATTTCCAGAACATTGTCTTTAGTGCATGACCACAAGGTTAATCCTAGCAGGATCAATCCAATAATTTTTTTAAAGTTTCCCATAGAACAGGTAGAATTAAGTTAATATTTCAAATGGTTTAAGACTTTAGTAAACGAATAAACTTACAGGCAAAAGCTTAAGCTTGTTTCGTACTAAAGCGCTAAAATATGAAGAATATTCGGGTGAGCAATTCCATTGTCACAGAATTTTAATGGAAAACCTTAAATTATAACCATTCTAAAATATAGGATAACAGAAACAAATTTAGCGCAACAACACTGACTAAAATTATTTTAATTCCCACCATTATTGATTTACTTTGAAAAAAATATCAGATGGACTATCCATTTTCCTCACTGGCGAAGGCATCGCTGATACCTTCTGCCATCAATCAATTGACAGCTGAATTTGCGGAGGATTTCAGGGAAGGTGTTGATATTAATCTCGGTGTAGGTTATGTGAACGATAAAACCATTCCTGTGGAAGCCATTCGTGAAGCTTACAGTGATATTATGGCGCATCCCGACCATTACCGGAACGCGCTGAATTATGGTGGTGCGGATGGTTCACCAAATCTGCGCAACTCCATCCGGTCGTATTATACGAGATACAATATTGGAGGACTTGAAGAAAAGGATTTTACAAACCGAAAAATTCTGATTGGAGCAAACGGTGCCACCAGTATTCTTGATGCACTTTCTGATATTTTGCAGCCGGGAATCGTGATTACGGCAGATCCGTATTACTACATCTACACCGAAACTCTTGAACGAAAAGGATTTAAAATACTGGCTGTTCCTGAAGATGCGGAAGGACTGAATACAGCACTTTTAGAAAATGCATTAACAAAAGTTGATTCGAATGATATCAGTTTCTTCTACATTGTAACAGTTAATAATCCCACCACGGTTGTATTATCCAATGCTCGCCGGAAAGCTATTGTGAAGATCGCTCAAAGATTGAGCGAAGAAAGCGGGAAATTAATACCTGTTATTTTTGATAAAGCATACGAGGATATTATTCACAATCCGGAGTTGGAAAAGCCGGTATCGGGTTTAAAGTATGATAAATGGAACCAGGTGTTTGAGGTGGGCACTCTTTCCAAAATTCTGGCTCCGGCATTGCGTATTGGTTATATTATCTGTCCGGATAACGATTTTGCAAAAATTCTCATGCAGCGCACTTCGGATATCGGCTTTAGCTCTCCGCTCATCAATCAGGAAATTTCAGGATGGCTTTTGGATCACTATATACATATTCAAAAGGAAGCGGTCAATTCTGGCTATCAGCAGAAGGCGACATTTATTAAAAGTCAGTTTGCACAACATCTTGGTCCATACATTGAATCGTATTCCGGTGGCGATGCAGCGTTCTATTTTTATATCACATTTAAAAATATTCGTACGGATAAAGGATCTCCATTCTTTAATTTTTTGTCACGTATGACTGGTGATCCGGATGTGGACGGAAAAGGCGAAAAGAATCCACGTTTGGTTTATATTCCCGGAACCATTTGCAGCAAAACGGAAAAGGCAAAATATCAGCTTCGTTTATCCTATGGGTTCGAAGATCCCGACGTTTTTAAGCGTGCTGTAAAACTGATGGCAGAGGCTTGTGAATATGCATTAAAATTTTAACCAGGGCAATATGAAAAGAAAAATACTGAATCCGTTTGTGGAACTAAAAGGGGAGTTGTACAATTGTTTTGCCTGTTCTCCTCATAACGATCACGGATTACGACTGGAATTCTGGGAAGAAGGGGAAGAGCTTACCTGCGAATGGGAACCTGAGCGTACATTTGAAGGCTATCACGGTGTGGTTCACGGAGGTTTGCAGGCAACGTTGATGGACGAGATTGCTGCCTGGACGGTGTATGTAAAATGTGGTACAGCAGGCGTAACAACAGGCATGGAAATTAAATACAAAAAACCGCTTTCTTCAATAAATGGGAAGGTAAAACTTGTTGCAAAGGTGGCGGAACAGACCACAAGATTAGCCAAAGTGAATGTAAAACTTTATAACTCAGATGGTGTTTTTGCTACGGAATCTGTAGTAAGTTATTTTTTATTTCCGGTTGAAAAAGCTCAAAACGAATTCAAATATCCCGGAGTAGAGGCCTTTTTTGAAAAATAATTTACTGGATCAAAACTTTACGTACCTGTTTGTTCTGTGTTTTGACAAAATAAACACCTTTTGTTGGAGCGTCCGGTAGTTTAAATTCTGAACCTTTTGTATGTGAGATGAATACAACTTTCCCTGTAATGTCGTAAACCGTCAGCCACGGAATAACTTTGTTTGCTATTAATGCATTTAAGCGACCGTTGTAATAAATATCCGGTAGTTGGGCATCAGGATTTTTAATATCTGTGGTAACATCGTAAGTAAACAAAATATCGTGTGCCGACCAACTGTTATTGGAAACAACAACGCGATACATCTTATTCAGCTTTCCGTCGCCGTCAACATCATAACTTTTAGAGTACACATCAAACGAGTTATCTACTTCGTATTGAGCCGGATCCAATTCAGGGATTACAGCCATGAGGCTGTTACTGTTTGCAGGCAAATGTTTCGGGTCAATCTGGCTGAAATTATTTATAAGGAAGTTGTCTGACAACATACCAATAAGGTGACTTTCAACGCCGTTTTTGCCATTGATCCTTACGCCTATGGCATTGCCGTTACCACTTAAAACCGGACTTATATCTTTAATATAATTATCTCCAAAGAACAAAGAGCCATATGCATTAACACCTGCACTATGATCCGGAGAGCAGCTGATAATAAAGCCCAGCGAGGCTTTCAGATTTCCACTGTTAGAACTCACAGGATTTACCACCGTTAAGTCAAGCACCAGTCGGTTACTCAACATTTGTGCTTTGGTTATGATACCGCCTGCTGCAATATAATTTATGGTCAGGGAATCAGGGAATCCAAATTCCAGATGTGCTACAGTTCCCGGTTTAAGTACGGAATTTGCCAGATCATCCGAACCATTTTCGCGAATTTTGAAACTAACACCCCATAGAAGTTCCTCAATTTTATATGCATTCGAAATGACCGGTGTTGAACCGGAATACCAATCACCTGCATAGTACGATTTCAGGAATGCATTATAGCCAAAGGTTTCATTATTCCCCCAGTATGATTTGGCCTGATCGAAAACAAAAACGTCGTCAACACTGGCATTGTCCGTCAGCAGGATATTGATTCCAGTTGTGTCCTTTCCGTTCATCGAAAGACTATCCAGAAAACCTGTTGGTTCTCCGGCATCAGCTTCAAAATTATTATTCAGATCAAGAAAGCAGAATATACCATAGGTCCCGTCAACCGGTGCTCCAATGGCATAACTATAGGGAAATTCAGTATCCTCGTTGTATTCAAAATTTTCAGGATGGTTAGTAATGTTACTTTCTATATCGCTCTGATCATACAGACCAATAACAAGGTTTCCTTTCAAAGCACCATTGTAAGTCAGTGTCCCCTTAAAGTCGTTCAGTGTTTCCGTATGGAAATTCCAGTCCAGATTGCTTCTGAATCCGTTGAAAATATTCCCCAACATATCCTTCACAATTCCTTTATCCGATAAAATATAATACCTGGTAGAATGTGTAAGTGGCAGTGGTGGCTTTATGCATAATATCGTTGGGTCTCCGTTTATATCATTAATAACCTTTACTTTAGCAGTGTCGCTTGTTGAAATGGTAGTCACAACACCCTGTGCTTCGTTATTGATTTCAATATTTTTACCCGGAACCAATTCTATAAATTCCTTAAAATAAATCAGAAAGACACACGTGTCTGATTCGGATTCCAGTCGGATATCGACATTTTCGGCGTCATTAGCAGGAAAAAGAGAATCGATGCCACCGAACACGTTATCCCTGACATAAAATGAATCAGTGTTGGAATATTTATCAGGGTAGTTCACATCATATATACGAAAGTAATGTAGCCCTCCCATAAGGCCTTTACCTGTTTTGATCATTTTGGAACTATCTCTGGTCAGATAGTCAAAGTCCTGTTTGATCCAGCGTTTTTTCCACGGATCATATTGTTCAAACGCGATTGAATCTATGGAAGGTGAGATATCCCAGTTGAGATTCAGGTCGGATCCGGATTGAATAGTGTCTTCCTGTATCTTCAGACGCAAAACCGGTGATGGCGGATTTAGAATAGTAAACGGTCCGGAATAAGCAGTGTCTGCTTTATGATGCAAATCAATAATACGGATTTCGTAATGAGCCCAGTCCGGAGCCTTAAGGTTCTGAATGGGAATTTTACTTCCTTCCACCGTTGGCAGGCTATCGACCACAACTTCCCACGTTCCACCGTTTAATGGGGAAAACACTTCAATATTTACGGTGTCCACATCCAAAAAAACGTAGGAGATATAAAGGGTTGAGCCGGCAGTATAAACTGAATTTTTCTTTGGGGAAGTTACACCGATCACAGCAGCATTAACAGCATTTAGTGGTAATGCAATCAGGATAATTGCTATAATCAATTTAACCAATCTCATATGCAAAGTTTATTCCCCTACAGGTTTCGCATAAAAATACGAATAATAATTCTTTTAAATAAGACTATTTCTGCTGAAGCACTACGTATTTTTACTAAAATTTGGGGTTAATAGACCTCAGAACTAAGCGGATACTTCAAATTTTCGTAGCTGATAAGGCTGGCTTTCACTTTTCCAACCAGAACTTTTGATTCAATATAGACAGGCAGTCGGTTACGGTCATCAGTAACAAAAATCTTCATACCTTCACCACCACTAAACACCGATCCTTCCAGGAGCAGCGGTGCCAGAACGATACATCTGAACCGGCGACCTGATTTAAGCTTTATGACTTTTTTGCCAAGATACCGCACATACAATTCCCACATCTCGTTATCAACCACCATATTAAATAAAATCCGGTCGTTTTCCTTCATTCCTGTAAAATCTACTTCGCGCAGGTAGTAAATCACGGAGACAATGTCCTTTGTGTTCTCCGGTAGAATATAAGAAGCGTATTCAGTTTTGCCCTTTCGCTTTTTAGTGCCGTTTACCAGGTTGGATTCGTGATCAAAATTATATGTAATTTCTGCCGAGTAACTTCCTTCGTTTGTTTTTCGGGTGAACCAAAGTGGTTGCAATGAATCTTTTGAAATGACTGAAATCAGCGTATCGCGAACTTTGAAAAGATAGTCATATCCATTATATGTTACGCCGGTGGCTTTCATTTGGTACGCATCTTTGCCGTTAAAAATGGTATCGCTTGCTGTAAACATTGCCTGGCCTGCATTCAGCCAAATAAAACCCCAGTTGTAGTATGCATCAAACACAACTTTTTCACCACTTTTAAAGGTTTTTTGTTGTGCAGACAACGTCTGAATGATACAAGAAAATAATATGATAACTTTCAGATACCTGATCATATAATGTCTTTGATTCGGATAATACTACAACGGTAATGCCAGAAATAAATTATCTCTTTTCTTCTTTCCCTTGTAAAGCTTCAGGTTTTTGTTTCCAGAGCAATAATTTTTCGGTATCCCAGTCTTCTTCGTAGTCCCGGTAAGCTTTCACCTCAATTTGTTTACTGAAATACCTTACGGGTTCCGGTTGAATATGTTCTAATAAGTTTCCAGTATCCCATTCTCCATTTCTGTTTTTATCAAAAAACAGACTGAAATAATATTTACCAGGAAGAATGAGCCTGAAAGAAACTGTATTGTCTGAAGCACTGAAGGGCTGGCTTCGTAAAATTTTTCCGCTGGCATCAAGCATGTATAAAACACCAGGATAATCCGGTTTGGTGAGGTTGAATTTTACATTGCCATACTGATCCAGCTTACGAATGGTAAAAGAGGATTTAAACTTATCGGAATGAATACCGTAAATATTTTCAATAGCTGCTGAATCTATGGATAAAGTATAGCTTTCCCCTTCAGCCCAGTTATAGTCCAGGAAGAATTTACGAGGGAAAAGATCACTTTGATCGAGTGTGAAATTTAGTGGTTTTTCCAGGGTGTCAGCTTTCAGATACAGATGGACTTCATCCTTATTAAACCGGTTGATTGGCTCTTCAAACTCAAACATAATCCGGCCTTTCAGATTCATCGTCGCAGAGATATTGTGATTTATCTTCAACAATGCTGTTTTGGGTTCGTCCGGTTTGTTTTTCCCTCTGCCTTTCCTGCCACCGCTTTTGGGTTCACGGTAAATCATCTGAATGGTATCCTGCTGCCAGAAAAGTTGCTCAAGCGAATCTGTCTTCTGGTACTGCAGTTCAACCATGAGTGTATCCAATTTATAAAGGTTGGAATCCGTTAGCCAGTAGTAAATCGTATCTCTTGTGGTTGAATATTCCGAAAATATACCTCCGTAATTGTCTGGTGTACCGTCAATGTGTAGTTTAGGATCTTCCTGTATCGGTGAGCTAAAAGAAAAAAGAAACTGATACGGAAAAGAACGTTCTTTCTTCCTAAGATTCTGAACCAGATGAAACTCTTCGAATGTTTGTAATAATATGTTTTCAGGTCCGTAGATCAGTGTATCACGGTACATGATAGTATCTACGGTCACTGAATCTACCCAGACGGTGTCGCTCAACTGTATGGTGTCGAAATATGTTTCATAAATTGTATCAAGAAACGCAATTTCTTCTCCCGCATCGTACCGGTAATTTTTAATTGGTTCGTTCAGTGCATAAATTCTGTATTTTCCCGGAGCAATATTTTTGACGGAAAATTCTCCTTTGCTGTTGGTTTGTGCAATTCGCAACGGCACATTCTTGATGAAGGCAGAATCTGATGTGTCTTTATAAATTCCGACAATGATATTTGCTATGGGCTCAAGATCTTTTGCCCTGATTACCCTTCCTGACATCATCATGCTGTCGATTACTTCTCCCGTAGAAAAGCTGAATGTAAAGTTCTCAAGCGGATTACCTTCGTTATTGTCCACAATAGCACTCCCGAAATACAGTGTGTAAGTGGTATTAGGCTGTAGTTCGTTATTCAGATCAATTGATATTTTTTTTGCCAGTGCATTTATAATTGGTTCTTCCTCAAGCGGTGGTGAAACGATAAAGTTTTTCCGGGTGTCTTTTAATACAACAATCTCATCAAAATAGAGCTGGATTTTAGGATCGGTATAATTTTTCTGATTTTGTTCGGGTTTACTTTTAATCAATAAAGGCGGATCAACGTCTTTAGGGCCTCCTGAAGGCATTCCGGGATTGGCACATGCATGAAAAAGAACCACGGCCAACAGAACAAAAAATATGTGGATGAGTTTTTGCAACGTATTTTTATTTAGTGCTCAAAAGTAAATTTTTAAGCTTAAACACACAACAGCAAGGTGTTAATAAACCTTATGGAGAAAGTCAATATATTTGCCCTGTTCACCAATTATAATGTTTTTGCAGATTGTTGGATTAATAAACTTTATCTACACCCGGAATAGAAATGCCGGTAATCTTCCGGTATAAATCCAGCGCATAAATGTCCGTCATTCCTGAAATAAAGTCCAGTACATTGCGGATTCGGCTGTAGATTGATCCTTCAGTAATTTCGTATTGCTCAGGCAGACGTTGCAGTAATTGCTTTGAGTAAGATTTATCTGGGTTTAAAGCGGCTTCCACAAACACATCCAGCAATGTTGAAAGAATGCGGTACCCGGCAATTTCGATTTCAACCACCTCAGGGGCTTTGTAAATTTTACGCACGGCAAGACCGGCACAGGTTTTATAAGCTTCACCAACCACACCCTGAATATTTTTAATCAGACTTCCCTGATATGATCCTGACATGATAGCTGTATAATTTTCCATAAATTCATGCGAACATGCATCTATCAGTTTCCCGATAACAGAAGCCCTCAGGTAGGCAATCTGTTCATTTTTATCTGTCACCCGGTTCATGGTTTCCCGGAGTCGTTCAATGCGTTTGCTTTCAAGTTCAGTATCAAAAAATGACAGCAGAAGAGATTTTGTCTTCCTGGTGGTTAGCATTCCCAGTTTATGCGCATCTTCAATATCCATAATCTGATAGCATATATCGTCGGCAGCTTCTACCAGATAAACCAGTGGATGCCTGAAATATTCTCCCGGTTGTTCGGGATTTTCAAGACCTAATTCTTTAGCAATCCGCATAAATTGCGACTCCTCGCTTTGAAAAAATCCGTATTTCTTTTTATTGAATTTATACGATGCCCATGGATATTTTATGGTTGAAGCCAAAGTTGGATAGGTGAGGACAAAACCACCTTCTCTGCGGCCTTTAAACTGATGGGTGAGTAGCCTGAATGCATTGGCATTACCTTCAAAATTGGTAAGATCGCTCCATTCCTCATTGCTTACATCCGTTTTGTATTTAATGCCTTTCCCTTCTGTAAAATAGCTGCTCAGTACATTCTCACCTGAATGACCAAAGGGAGGATTCCCCAAATCGTGAACCAAACAGGCCGCCGATACAATGCTCCCGATTTCATGAAGTGTTTCGGATACAGTATTGTCTTTTTCTACAATCTGTATGGCCACATTATTCCCCAGGGATCTTCCTACACTGGCAACCTCAAGACTGTGGGTTAACCGGTTATGGACAAAAATCCGTCCCGGGAGTGGAAATACCTGTGTTTTGTTCTGCAACCTGCGGAACGAAGATGAAAAAATGATCCGGTCGTAATCGCGCTGGTATTCCGTACGGTTTTGTTTATCGGTTTTAAAATAGTCTTCAAGACCAAGTCGTTTTGTGGAGAGCAGTGAGTTCCAGTTCATCATAACCAGGGTTTATAAGCACGCATTTCTTTCTGATACTCAGTGGTTCTGCCTTTGGTAACCTTATCCATTAAGGCATAAAAATTTTTGCCATGATTCGGTACCACCGTGTGGCATAATTCATGTAAAAGTACATAATCTATTAAATGATGCGGCAATCTCATGATGTAAAGTGAGATACTAATATTCTTTAATCCCGTGCAGCTACCCCAGCGCGTGCGTGCATCCCTGATACTAACATTCTGATACATAAATCCGAAGCTGTGTGATAACCAGGTGATGCGTTGCGGGATATATATTTTGGCCTCATTGCGCCATATTTCCCTAATCACTTCTTTGGCAACTTCCTGCACTTCTTCTGCTTCAACGGGAATACCATCAGGATAGTAAAGTGTTACATCCTTTTCTTTGGTTTCGGAATAAATTTTTGTTGTATCCGACGCAATTATGTTGAATGTATGGTATTTAAAAGGAACCTCCTTACCGGTTCTGTAAATCGTTTCGGTTTCCTCCAGTTCATACATTTTTTTAATGACCCAGGCTTTCTTCTGTACCAAAACGGATTGCCCTTCTTTAATGCTTGCTCTGTATGGCAGGGTGACAAAGACCAGTGGCCCAGGCTTAATACGAATGGAAATATGTTTGGCGTTTTTATTTTTTCTAAATGTAACAGGTCCGAAATCGGGGTATGCTATTACCTTCTGTTCGCTCATTTTTGTTTGCTTTAAAATATTAATACCTTTCATGAGGAGAGAAAGTAATGGGGGTACGATCAATGCCCGAAAAATTCGAGCTTAAATGTTTTGTCTTCCAGAGATCCGAACGAAAAGTGAGTGATCCAGTCACCCAGAATTATAACTCTTGAATTTTTCGTCAGCATCAGGTCGAGTGTGATATGCCTGTGCCCGAAAACATAAAAGTTTATGTCGTTCTCCTTTAAATGTTTTTTTGCATACTGAACCAGGTGTTCTTTATCTTCGCCAAGATAGGTTGCTGTATGTTTCTGGTCATGACTTTTACGGCTGCTGTTGGACCAGGTTTGTCCGATTTTTATAGCCAGATCCGGATGCACAAATGTTTCGAACATTTTTTGCAGAAACTTACTGTGAAATGCTCCCCGTACAACTCTGAATCCCAGAGATGTGTCGTTCAGTCCGTCACCATGCGCCAGGAACAGTTTCAGCCCGTTTCGCTCAAACACTGTTGGTTCTCTGTGGATGCTCATACCGATTTCTTTCTCCAGATAATCTTTGAGCCATATATCATGGTTTCCGATAAAAAAATGAACCGGAATGCCGCTGTCAGAAAATTCTGCCAGTTTGCCCAGCAAGCGCACAAAACCTCTCGGAACCACACGTTTGTATTCCCACCAGAAATCGAAAATATCACCTAAAAGGAAGAGTTCTTTTGCCGTTGGTTGAATGGACGTCAGCCAATCCACAAACCGTTTTTCGTGCAGTTTCGGATCGGTGATGTAGGGTGCACCCAAATGGAGATCTGAAGCAAAATATATCTTTTTGGTGTTCAATGCGGGCTGATGTTATTACAAAAATCCTAGTTCTAGTCTTGCTTCCTCACTCATCATATCTTTATCCCATGGCGGATCGAAAACAAGGTTTACAGTTGCGCCTTTTATGCCATCTACAGCGTTGACTTTATCATTTACTTCATCCATAATGAAATCCGCTGCCGGACATGCCGGAGCAGTCAGTGTCATCTCAATTTCCACACTGTTATCATCCTTAACATCAATGCTGTAGATGAGTCCAAGGTCATATATGTTTACCGGAATTTCCGGATCGAAAACCGTTTTGAGTTGCTTTACAATCTCCTCCTCTATATTCAAAAATTCATTTTCCATAATCAACTTGTTAAGCGTTTTTAGCATTAAAAGCCAATCCGTAAAGCTTCATTTGTTTAACCATAGCCACCAAACCATTGCTTCGCGTTGGTGAAAGATGGTTATTTAATCCTATCTTTTCAATGAAATAAAGATCAGAATCCATAATATCTTTCGGGCTCTGGCCTGAAAGTGTGCGTAACAAAAGCGCTACAATTCCTTTCACTATAATGGCATCGCTGTCGGCATCGAAAAATATCTTTCCATCCCTGAAACGTGCATCAATCCATACTTTGGACTGACAGCCTTTAATCAGATTCTGTTCTTTCTTTTTGGAATCATCAATCGGATCCAGACCATTCCCTATTTCGATGAGATAGGCATATTTATCCATCCAATCATCAAAAATGCTGAATTCCTCGATTATCTGATCCTGTATTTCGTTGATTGTCATCTTTTCTCCTCTTTTGTGGTTCAAAGATAATAATTATTAAAACATGGCTGCAATCCTGTTAATTCCGTTCAACAGGGTATCGACCTCTTCTTTAGTATTATAGATAGCGAACGAGGCTCTGACCGTTCCTGAAATACCAAACCGGTCCATAACGGGTTGAGCACAATGGTGCCCGGTTCTCACGGCAATACCCATCTGGTCCAGCAATGTTCCCATGTCAAACGGATGAATACCATTTACCATAAACGATATCACACTGCTTTTCATTTTTGCTTCACCATATATCTTCAAACCCGGAATGCTTTTCAGTTGTTCAGTTGCATACTTCAAAAGTTCGTCCTCGTATGCATGAATATTGTCAATACCGAGCGTTTCAATATATTTAATTCCGGCTGCAAAACCTACAGATCCTGTAAAGTCCGGTGTGCCTGCTTCAAATTTGAAAGGCAGCTCGTTATATGTTGTCTTCTCGAACGTAACTGTTTCTATCATTTCGCCACCACCCTGATAAGGCGGAAGTTCATTCAGGAGGTCTTCCTTTCCGTATAAAACTCCCATTCCGGTTGGGCCGTACATTTTATGGCTAGAAAACACAAAAAAGTCGGCATCCAGAGCCTGCATATCCAGTTTGAAGTGTGGTGCTGACTGTGCACCGTCAATTAATACTTTAATATTGTTTTCGTGAGCTATACTGATAATTTTCTCTATCGGATTCACCGTTCCCAGCGTATTGGAAACATGCGCCACAGAAACCAGTTTTGTTTTAGGAGAGATCAGGTGTTGAAACGCATCCATATCCAGAGTTCCGGAATCATCAAACGGTATAACTTTAAGCTTTAATTCTTTGCGGTCACACAGCATTTGCCACGGAACAATGTTTGAGTGGTGTTCCATCGCAGAAATAATGATTTCGTCACCTTTTTCGCAGAAACGTTCGCCAAAAGACCATGCGATAAGGTTGATAGATTCTGTTGTCCCTCGGGTGAAGATGATCTCTTTTGTACTTTTTGCATTGATAAATTTACGGATCACCTCGCGCGAATTTTCATGCGCCTCAGTAGCTTTCTGACTTAAATGATGTACGCCACGGTGAATGTTGCTGTTGTACTTCAGATACGCATCCTCAATTTCTTTCAGTACCTGAACCGGACGTTGCGATGTAGCCGCATTATCAAGATAAACCAGTGGTTTACCATGAACCAGTTCTTTCAGGATTGGAAAATCCTGTCGTATGTTCTGTACATCTAAAGCCATAATACTGAGTTTGCAAAGGTAAATAATCTGAATAAAAAGGGAAGATATCAGGCAAACAACACTTTATCAACTTTCACATCGTGAATATCTACCGGGAGCTGTTCAATGTACTGATGTGGGAAACAAATGCCTATTTTGGGACATTTGCTGTAACTCAGAGCCCTGTCGTAGTATCCTTTGCCTCGTCCCAGCCGGTTGTTTTTTTGATCGAATGCCACACCCGGAACTACAATAAGATCAATGGTTTTTATATTGTAAATATTGTTGTTTCCCGGTTGCAATACACCAAACCTGTCTTCCTTCACCATGTCTTTCATGCCATCGTAAGTGGCAAAATATATATTGTCACCTTCAATAACCGGAAGAAGTATCGTTTTTTTGTCGTTCCATTTTTCAATAAAACGGTGAGTGTTCACTTCGTCATCCAGTGACCAGTACAAGGCGACAATTTCCGCTTTTTGAAACAGCGGATCGTTTTCAAGTAAGTATGTTGTACGGTCAGACATGGAAAGCTTTTCTTCCCTGGTAAAACTGGCAGTTATTTCCCTTATTTTTTTTCTGACCTCCGGTTTCGATGTTTCCATATATTAGTGCGTGTGATAGGTATCTGTATCCACCGAATTACAAATGGCACAGCCAACACATTTACTCAACTCACCTCTGAAACGTTTTTCTACCAGGTCGTGAATCCTCTCTTTCAAAGGTTCAAGTCTGATACTTTCTATAACGTCGTGGGTAAAGGCAAACATCAGCAGTAAGCGTGCTTCTGCTTCCGGTATCCCGCGTGAACGCAAATAAAACAGCGCCTCTTCATTCAATTGTCCAACGGTTGCGCCATGGCTACACTTTACATCATCCGCATAAATCTCAAGTTGCGGCTTGGTGTGCATCTTGGCATCCTTCGTCAGACAGATATTTTTATTGGTCTGATATGCTTCTGTCTTCTGGGCATCTTTTGCCACATATATCCTTCCTCTGAAAGCACCTGATGATGAATCATCCAGTACATATTTGAAAAACTCATCGCTTACACAATTAGGAACGGCATGAACCACATTTGTAAAATTATCCACGTGCTGCCGTTTGTCGGTCAGCGCCATACCATACAGATGGTTTTCGCAATGTTCTCCCGCAAGATTTACGAATGTGTTATTCCGGGTCAATCCGTTATGCAGCGTAATAAAATTACTTACCACATTTGAATTTGCCTTTTGATCAATGAAAGAGGAAATGATCTGATTTACAAAATTGTGCTGATTTTCAATCAGGTAATAATCCAACCTTGCATTTTCAGCTACAAATAACTCACGCACATGATTAGCTACATACCGCTGGTCTGTCATGGTATGATCACAAACCAGAATTTTGGCTTCAGAATTTTCTTCGGCAATAATAAGCCCTCTCTGACTGACAAACAGATCCTGATTACTGTTGAGAATATTGATGATCTGGATTGGTTTTTCAATGACCACACCTCTGGGAACATAAATGAACAACCCGTCCTGGGCATACATGGTATTCAGGTTCACCATCGAATCATCAGACAACATTGCCTGTTTATTGTAATACTTCTCAAACAGTTCAGGGTACTCCTTCGAGGCCTTTAGAATGCTTGTAATTATCACGCCTTCCGGCAGATTTTCCGGCAGAATATTCTTTTTGTAATACCAGCCGTTCACCGTAAAAATAAGGTGCGCATTCAGGTTCGGCACATCGCACTTAAATACATCATGCAGGTTGAACCCAAATTCATTTCTCGGGGTAATATCAATGCCGTATTCATGTTTAAAAATACGTTTGATATCTGTATTCTCGTAATTTTCAAAACTTGTATCCGGAAATCCTTTCTCTGCAAATTTTACAGCAGCTTCATCCCGTGGTGCATTCAGCACTTCAGGACAAGGTGCGGAAATCTGTTGCAGGTTTTCTTTCCACAAGTCAATATATTCGTCTTCTATCTTAACGGTTTCAATCATTATCCATTAAATTTACCCGTTTAAATCACGGCTTTTTTAATCCAGTCATATCCTTTTTCTTCCAGTTCCAGAGCCAGTTCTTTTCCGGCAGTTTTTACAATTTTCCCCTGGTAAAGAATATGAACATAATCAGGTACGATATGATCCAGTAAACGCTGGTAATGTGTAATAACAATGGTAGCGTTGTCTTTTGTTTTTAGTTTGTTCACGCCGTTCGCCACGATTCTTAATGCATCGATATCCAGTCCGGAATCAGTTTCATCCAAAATGGCCAGTTTCGGGTTCAGCATCGCCATCTGGAAAATTTCGTTTTTCTTTTTTTCTCCACCCGAAAAGCCCTCGTTTACCGAACGGTTGGCCAGGTTAGAGTCCATTTCCACCATTTCTTTTTTCTCACGCATTAACCGTAAGAAGTCAGATGCAGAAAGAGGTTCCTCATTTCTGTATTTACGGTGTTCATTGATGGCTGTCCTTAAAAAGTTAACCATGCTTACACCCGGAATCTCAACCGGATACTGAAAACTCAGAAACATTCCCTCTCTCGAACGGTCTTCAGGAGACATCTCCATAATGTCCCGTCCGTTAAAGGTAATTTCGCCTTTGGTTACCTCAAATGCTTCATTACCTGTAAGTACTGCCGACAAGGTACTCTTGCCCGAACCGTTGGGTCCCATTATGGCATGTACTTCGCCTGCCTTAACTTCCAGGTTGATCCCTTTTAATATCTCTTTGCCGTTGATTGAGGCATGTAAATCTTTTATCTTTAACATTTTAATCTATTTTTCTTCAATATCATTAACCAACGCTTCCTTCAAGACTAATCTGCAGCAATTTCTGCGCTTCAACTGCAAATTCCATAGGCAGTTTATTTAAAACTTCTTTGGCATATCCGTTAACGATCAGCCCGATGGCATCCTCGGTAGAAATACCTCTTTGGTTACAATAAAATATCTGGTCTTCACTGATTTTCGAGGTTGTGGCTTCGTGTTCCACCACCGCTGTATTGTTTTTAACATCAATGTACGGAAATGTGTGAGCGCCACATTTATCCCCCAGTAACAGAGAATCACATTGTGAAAAGTTACGGGCGTTGTCAGCACGTTTCCCTACTCTTACCAAACCCCGATAGCTGTTTTCACTCACTCCTGCAGAAATTCCCTTGGAAACAATGATACTGCTGGTGTTTTTGCCAAGATGAACCATCTTGGTCCCTGTATCGGCCTGTTGATGGTTATTGGTGACTGCCACGGAATAGAATTCTCCTTTAGTGTTGTTTCCCATTAAAATAGTACTCGGGTATTTCCATGTGATTGCAGACCCTGTTTCCACCTGTGTCCAGGTCAATTTGGAATTATCCCCTTTACACATGCCTCGTTTGGTCACAAAGTTGTAAACACCACCTTTGCCGTTTTTATCTCCGGGATACCAGTTTTGAACGGTGCTGTATTTCACCTCGGCATCATTCATTACTACAATTTCAACGATAGCCGCATGAAGCTGATTTTCATCCCGCATCGGCGCGGTACAGCCCTCCAGATAGCTCACATAGCTTTCATCATCGGCCACAATAAGCGTCCGTTCAAACTGTCCGGTATTCATTGCGTTGATCCTGAAATAGGTTGACAGTTCCATTGGGCAACGTACGCCTTTAGGAATGTAAACGAACGAACCATCGCTGAACACTGCAGAATTTAATGCGGCAAAATAGTTATCATTTGCAGGGACAACCGATCCCATATATTTTTTCACCAGATCAGGATGTTCCTGAACTGCCTCGCTGAACGAACAAAAGATAATGCCCAGATCTGCCAGCGTTTCTTTGAACGTTGTTTTTACCGAAACACTGTCCAGTACTGCGTCAACGGCTACACCTGATAAAACTTTCTGTTCTTCCAAAGGAATTCCAAGTTTATTGAATGTCTCCAGCAGATCCGGATCTACGTCATCCAGACTTTCCAACTTGGCTTTTTGCTTCGGAGCAGCATAGTATATAATATCCTGATAGTCGATGGACGGAATCTTCAGATGAGCCCATTCCGGCATCTTCATATTTAACCAGTTCCGGTATGCGGTTAGCCGGAATTCTGTCATCCATTCCGGTTCATTTTTTTTGGCAGAAATGATGCGAATTACCTCCTCGTTCAAGCCCTTCCCAATATCCTCAGTTTCAATGTTGGAATGAAATCCATAAGCATATTCTTTCTGAGTTATATTGTCTATTAATTGATTTTGATCTTCAGCCATATTACCTGTTATTTTCAAGTATAACACTTAATCTTAAAAGAAGTTGCAAATTTAGCAACTTTATACAAAAAGAAGACTGTAAAGTTTTAAAAATAAATAATTAGTCTAAATAGTACTTGATATCTATAATAAGGGCTGAAAAAGGGATTAACAACTTACAAAATGTCAATTGTGAGAGAAAAATCAGGGAGTTCAGCAATTTAGCCAACTTATCAATTACGACTGGCAAAAAATGCAAATATTTAAATTTCAAGATATCCTGTTATGTTATTTAGTAAAGGACATAAAAACCAGAAGAATGGTTATAAAAAGGATATAGATAAAAGAATCTCCTATTACTGAATACATCGATGTGATTTTCTTTGCGGGTAATGATGCCAACAGTAACCTTTCATTTGTATCAAAGCTACTCATCATCCCCACCATTTCACCCAATGGATTAATAGCGGCTGAAAGGCCAAACCTGGTTGATCGCAATATGGAATGGCCTTGTTCAATTGCCCGGTATGCAGCCATTTTTGTATGAACCGGATCAATACCACGCCAGTCAGAAGATGGTAGAGCAACTAAGTCTGCTCCTGATTTTCGCAGTTGTTTTGCGATGTAAGGGAAATCATAATCATAACATATTGCACCTCCCGTTGCGGTATGATTCACAGTATTTGTTGTAAAATCTTCTTTTCCCTTTATTGCTGGTTCTCCCGGAACAGGTTCATGTTTATGATACTCGGCTTTAATTCTTCCGTCTGTATTAATAAAGAGATATTTATTTTCATATGTTAAAGGATCTGTGGATATTGGCACAATATAAGATGCATAGAGAGAAGCTTGACACCCTTTGGCCAATTGCTTAAGATCATTTTTCCAGTGTGGTTCATTATCGGGTAACACATAAGTTGCTGCTTCGTTCCAAACAATAAGTTTTGCACCTGTTTTCGCTGCTTTTTTTGTATCATCAAACAATGTGTTTCGGACCTTTATTTCTGTTTGATCGGATGGGAGTGGCAGTCCATTTACTGTACTGGTTGTTCCAACTGCCGCTACTAAAATTGTATCATGAGATTTGGAATGATAGATATTTAAACGGATAGCTCCGAAAATAATCAGTACTGCAAGAGTTGCGAATGGTACGGATAATGTAAATAGGGTATTAGATTTTTTTAAGTAAGCTTTGGCAAATGAAATATTGATCCAGTAAATTAAAAAGCCTAAGCCTGGCATGCCAAATAACGATACCGTTTGGAGAATTGCAAGATTGTCATTTTGGGTATAGGCTGCAGTTCCCCAACTGGCCAGTGGCGTAAAAGTGTATTGTATCCATTCCATTATTGTCATTACAGAAGGGAAAAGAAGGTAGCCGAATCTTCTGGCTTTAAATCTGTCCCAGATCAGATATCCAGGAATTTGAACCAGGGTCATAGGAATAGAATACATGAACACGAAATAGAATTTAAGTGGAGGTGTAATAATTTTTGCGGTTACTAAAGACCAGGAAACCATCAATGCCGTAACAAACCAAACACGGGATTTGATACCCGAGGTTTGATACAGAAATACGATGAAGGGAGCATATGCAATCCAGGCGGCTAAGCTCAGACTAAAGGTCATATGAGTTATTGTTTGAAGGAGGATTCCTGCCACTAAATACCAGTAAGGATTTATTTTGTTGTTCATCATGAAAAGTTTTAAATGATTGTATTACAACAAAATTATGGTGGATAATATCCGATTCCATTAACAATTGATAAAAAGAGCCAAAAGTCAGATAAGCTCTTTCCTAAGCCTGCTTAGCGATATGTTGGTAATTCCCAGGAATGTGGCTATATCGGTATGCGGTATCATATTTTCGAGTAAAGGGAACCGTTGTCTGAAATTGATTAATCGCTGCTTGGCAGTCAAAGTAGCCAGTCCGGTTTCTTTCTGAATTTTATGCATAAGTTCATTTCTCAGGGTCTGGTTTCCAAAGCTTCTGATTTCCAGATTTTCAATCATTAAGGCTTCAAAATCTTCAGCTTTAAGAACGCCAAGTTCAATATCTGTAAGTGCTTTGAAATTTAAAATAGATCGTTCACCTGATGTACGTGTTGTATATGGCGATAAAACAGAGTTGTCATCAAAAAAAGATATGGTAATTTCTTCTCCATCAGGATTATGAAGAAAGCTTTTGCAAATTCCCTCTATCAGGAAGTATTCGCTGCGATTTATTTGGTTAAGCTTAATAAAGACTTCCCCTTTAGGAATTGATTGATACTCAACCAGAGCTTTGATCTTTGCAATATTTTGTTGCGATAAAGGATAAATTGAGTGAATTATGTCATCAACCATACCGGTATATTATTTATAGCTGTATAATAATAACAGAGGGGCAGTCAAAGGTTGAACCCTTATTATTATTTATTCGGTTCTTTCTTTAAATTCTCCCAGTGTTTTTGTAAAGATCCAGATAGCAATAATTCCGATTATGGCATGAACGGCCAGTGTGTACATAATCATTTGCGGATCTCCTGCTTCCTCAAATCTCCCAAGTAATCCGGTATAAAGCCCGCTTAAAAGAGCACCGATTGCAGTAGCAAGAAAATTGGTTCCCATGTAAAGGCCGGCTTTTTCTTTAGGAGCTATCCACATAATATATTCCTGGATACGCGGAGACGAAATCATTTCGCCGATAGCAAATAAGAATACACCAACAAATACAAGCGAAGGGACTGAAGTTACTGAATAGCCCAGCACAACGAACCCTGCAGCAGCAATGAATAATCCGAGTAAAAAAGAAGGGATTGCTGGTCGCTTCTCAAACAGGCTGGATATTAACAGCTGAAAAACAATGATGATGTAACCCGTGTGCGATATGGATTCAGCATTAATGTGCCATACTCCATCTTTTTGACTTGAGATAATATTGGTAAAGGTTGTGCCAAGAACAGATCGTACAGATTCATACAGACTGGCAGTATTGATGTAATCGTCAATGTAAACAGGAAGGACATTGAAAAAAGCCCAAAACGGCAACCAGAAAAATACGCCTAAAAGAATAAGAAAAACCAGGAATTTTATGTCAGATAAAGCTTCACCCATATCCTGAAATTTCTTTTTAAGTGATACACCTTCAATTTCGCGTGGTGGTTCTTTGTAAAAGAGAAGGGTTACAATAAGCATTAATCCAATGGTTCCGGCAGCAGTATAAAACACATAATCCCAGGACATGGCTCTTAGATTTCCCATAACAACAGGGCCTAATGACGCACCCAGGTTCACCATGGCATAAAAAATTCCAAAACCCAGTGTCTTGTTTGTTGAATCTGTTGTAGCCCTAACAGTGGCTGATATTAAAGGTTTAAAAATACCTGCAGCAAAACCTATGGACAACATTGTTAGTGCTATTCCTGAAAACGATTTTGTGACTATAAGTAATAATATGGAAGGCAGATAGGCTATGTACGAGACAATAAGCACTTTCTTGAATCCGAACTTATCGGCTATGGTCCCTGAAAAAAGAGGCGTAATATAAGATAATAAGAGGAAAATACTTTGTATGATGCCAAGATCACCTTTGGAAAAACCAAGTTGTTGCAAATAGATGCCAAAACTCATATATATGCCGTAATAGGCGAAACGTTCCAGTACTTCAATGGAGTTGGCTGTCCAGAATACTTTTGGGAATGATGTGCGCTTGCTCATTTTGTATTGTTTTCAATTAATTCTTTTGCTTTTAAAATGTATTGGTCATCGTTGCCAAATAATTTATAAAAATGTGAATTTTTTATATACCAGAAATATATTTTGTTTTTGAGAAATTTATGAATTCCAAAAGAATCTTTAAATATGAAATTTACACTAAGACTTATGACAGAAAGAAACAGGAACGATAAAATACCCATTTTTTCTTGATTTGTTATATAATACGTAATTATACTAAACAATAAATAAATCGTATATTCCAATATATAAGCAATACTTTTGGATCTTTTTAATTTATTATTCAAAGATGTAATAGCACTTTCTAATGCATCTGAATACTTTTTATTACCTTTTCTAGTTTCCCACAGTTCTTTATCAACTTGGGTTTTTGCAAAATCATTGAATGTTGAAATTTTGCTAAATTTTTTGACTTCTTGAACTGTTGATTTGTATTTTGTGTCTGAATAAGCTTTTAAAATTGAAGTTAGATCCTCTACATTGGACGTTATATCCCTTATCTCAGAAGCAAACTTTAGTACTTCGGTTCCATTAAGCTTAAATTCAGTAGTTCTTTTTTTGATGAACTTAACAAACTGTTTGATGTCATTTTCATCTGTTTCAATTGCTGAATTGTGAAGTAAAAAAAGTTGGGAAGGCAAAATTGTTTCGGGTATTTTTTTATTATTCTGCATTGATAAAACTTTATTTAAAGTTCTATCTGTTGTTAAATAAAATGATCTTATGTCATTGTAGTTGTAATCATTACGTCCACGTAATTTTCTTACATAGAGTACATTAATTGCATCAATTTTGGCTGCGGTTTTAGTGTATCGTACGCTGAAATCATCTTTTTTTGCTGAAAACAACTTATGTGTAAGTTCATTAATTTCAATACCTTCTAATTTAGACAATAAAGATTCACCTTTAAGATTATAATTAGCCTTTAATTGTTGATATTTAGATTTAAGATATAATTCATAGCTATTTACACTTTTTACGTCACCGTTTACTCTTAATTTGGCGTAATGAGATTCGAAATCTTGATTTAGACCGATCTCTTCTGTTAGTTTTTGTAAAATGGTAATTGAATGGAGATCACTTTTTTTTCTTAAATTTTCACATCTTTCTTCTATTTTATTATTTAATTCTTTTTCCGTGGAGTGAGATACTTCAAATTTAATGCCTTCATGAGTGCAGGAATCCAATAACTTTTCAACGGTTTTTTGTCTTTCTTTTCCTCCAACTCCTAAGATTCTTATAATTACGTTTGTATCTAGGTAATACGTTTTATTTTTAAAAATGTCCTTTGAAATATTTTTTACCCCTCTTCCCGAAGTCAAAATTGCAAATTCTACAGCTTTTAAAAAAGTCGAAAATATTGCATTATTTTTTTCTCTATTATCATAATCAATAAATTCATTATAAGCATCAACTTCATTTTGAGTAAAATTATTAGTATATGAATTTGAAAGAAAAGTTTTAATTTTTTCTGTAGAAAAGACTAGAATATTCTCATATAATGTATTTGCTAAAAGTTGAATTATTTTTTCACTGATGTGCGAATCATAACCTTTTTTAATAATGAACTTTTCAATATGATATTCTAACGAATTGTTTGATATATTTTCATTGATTTCATCATATTTTTCTTGGGATAACTTAACTAATACATCGTTATCTGTTGGGTATTTTTCTAATTTTTTATTTTTGTCAATTATATTATTAAAAAAATCTTCGTCTAAATTAATTGATAAATTATCCTTTATATTGATAAAAATGTCACTTGCCAAGGTTTCTTTATTTTCATTGGAAAATAAAAAGTCGTAAATTAATGATGTAATAGAATTTGTAAAATTATTACCATCAATATCATCAAGCCAACAATTAATTCTAAAAATATTAAAATTTGTATTCATTAAGCGTTTTAGTTAAAAGACAATTTTTTTGATAAATTTTAAAGTTAAACTTTTTAAAGTAAAATAGTATTTATTTTTTTATTTTCTATTCTGTTTGAAAACCAACATTTTAACATTTAAATTTTTTGTGGTATTATTTTGTAATTATAAAAATCAGTTATAATTTTGCAAGCCATTCGAAAAGAGGAAATAGAAAATAAAATTATAGAGCAATGAAAAAAGACATTCATCCAGAAGGATATCGGTTGGTTGCATTTAAAGACATGTCTAACGAAGAGACTTTTCTTACAAAATCAACTGTGAAAACAAAGGATACAATCGAAATTGACGGCGTTGAATATCCTTTGGTGAAAATTGAAATTTCAAACACTTCACATCCGTTTTATACCGGTAAAATGAAGTTGGTTGATACTGCAGGGCGTGTTGATAAATTCCGTAACAGGTACAAACAACATTACGCAAATCAAACTAAAAAATAATTCTCCTGGAGCTCCGTACGACGGGGCTCTTTTTTTATCCGTTTCTTTTTTCGAACCATTCCACTCCTCATGTCATGTTTAAAATCATTACTTTCTTTGATGCAGGATTCAGGAATACGCTGAAACCACTCACCTTTACAAGGCCGGTATCCGAAATTCGCGCAGGCATTCAAACTATCCGCGAAAAATGGGAGTTGATATTCGACGTCAATACTTCGTGGGATGCGCATGAATACCTGAAAGATAAATTTCCGGATCAGTCTGAACCGGAAACACTTTATTTGTATGGCGGTTGCCTTCCGACACCGGAACTCATCGCGCAAATAGAGGCATTGAATCCGGGAGATTCCATATGGCACGATGATCAGTTGATCGCACTGTTTGGAAATCCGTTTGAGTGGCTGGACTTTAAAAAATCGGGTCAGACTAAAGGGAAACGCTTGTTGCTGGATGGTGAACCGCATGTTCTGAAATATCCGTACCAGCTTTTGGGATGGAACCAAAATGAAATTAAAGCTGATTTTAAGCGGTTAACCGCAAACAGAAAAAGTGCTGTTGTCAGCGATTCTGTGCGGTTCATTGGCGAGCAGTATGACAAGGAAGGCAATCCTCAGTTTTTTATGGAAGAGGGTGCTGTTGCTGAATATATTACGGTGAATCTTAAAAAAGGGCCTGTTTATATCGGTAAGGATGCAGAGGTTATGGAAGGAAGCCATTTAAGGGGACCGGTTGCCATATGCGATCATGCCACCGTAAATATGGGAACCCGGATTTACAGTAGTTCAACTATTGGACCATGGTGTAAAGTTGGAGGAGAGTTGAGCAACGTTATTTTTACAGGTTACTCCAATAAAGGGCATGAAGGTTTCCTGGGAGATTCAATAATCGGGGAATGGTGTAATATCGGGGCCGATTCCAATAATTCAAATCTTAAAAATGATTACAGGGAAGTAAAACTGTGGGATTATGCCACACAGCGCTTTTTAAAAACCGGTCGCCAGTTTTGCGGACTTATAATGGGCGACCATACCAAATGCGGTATTAATACGATGTTCAACACAGGAACAGTTGCCGGAGTTGCAGCAAATGTTGCGGTAAGTGGATTTCCAAGGAATTTTGTGCCTTCGTTTACGTTGACCACAGCGAAAGGTGTAGAGAAGGTAAAGCTTGAAACTGTATTTCAGATTGCTGAACGTGTGATGAGCAGGAGAAATATTACGCTTACAGATATGGATAAATCCATTTTAAAAGCAGTATTTGACGAAACGGAGCAATTCAGATCAAGACTTTAGGGGCTTGGCACAATTCTTGAACAATTACACGACGCCTGTATTTAACGGATCGGGCGTGACAGTTTGTCACAATTTATTGAAAAATAATTTACATGCGCTTAGATAATATATTTTTAACGGATATGTTGGATGGTGAAGCAGGGTTTATCCCTTTGGTTGACGAGAATAATCCGGAGATCTTTGAAGTGTCGGAATTGCCTGACACCCTGCCAATATTGCCGCTACGAAACATGGTATTGTTTCCGGGAGTCGTTATGCCGGTCTCTGTGGGAAGAAAAAAATCGCTGCGACTGGTTCGCGAAGCTTTTAACAACGGGACCTACATTGGTGTGATTACCCAACGCGAAGTGAACACTGATAATCCAAAGGCAGAAAATCTCTACGCTGTTGGAACAGTTGCACAGGTTGCTAAAATTCTGGAAATGCCTGATGGATCAACATCTGTTATCCTTCAGGGCAGGGCACGGTTTAATCTGGTGGAATTTGTAAAAACAGATCCGTTTATTGTTGCTAAAATTACTCACCGGGAAGATGTTTTGAATGTAGATGAAGGTGACGTAAATGAAGCTTTGGTTGCTGCCATAAAGGATTTGGCCGTTAAGGTTGTTTCCGGTTCTAATAACTTGCCGAATGAAGCAACATTTGCCATCAAAAATATCGACGGACTGCCGTTTCTGACCAATTTTATCAGCTCTAATCTTCCCTTTAAAATTAAGGATAAGCAAAAGCTGCTTGAACGCGATAAAATCAAGGACCGTTCTTACCAGTTGCTTGAAGTTCTGGCGCGTGAGGCACAGTTACAGGAAATTAAAAACGATATTCAGGCTAAAGCACGGGTTGATATCGATCAGCAGCAGCGCGAATATTACCTGCATCAGCAGATGAAAACCATACAGGATGAGCTGGGTGGTAATCCGATTGAAGCTGAGATACGCGAACTGAATGCTAAGGCAGCAAAGAAAAAGTGGAGTAAGGCAATCCGTGATGTATACGATAAAGAGGTTGCCAAGCTGGAACGGATGAATCCGGCAGCAGCAGATTATTCGGTTCAGTCAAACTATGTTTCTACTTTGGTTGAATTGCCGTGGGATGAGTATTCCAAAGATAATTTCAATCTGAACAGGGCTCAGAAAATATTGGATAAGGATCATTACGGACTTGAAAAAGTGAAGGACAGAATTCTGGAATATCTGGCTGTTCTGAAGCTGAAAAATGATATGAAATCGCCTATCTTGTGTTTAGTAGGCCCTCCCGGAGTTGGTAAAACATCGCTGGGGAAATCTATAGCTAAAGCACTGGACAGGAAATATGTACGGATGTCGCTTGGTGGTTTACACGATGAAGCAGAGATTCGTGGTCACCGTAAAACCTACATAGGGGCATTACCGGGCCGCATTATTCAAAATATCAAAAAAGCAGGCACTTCAAATCCGGTGTTTATTCTGGATGAGATTGATAAGGTAAGTTCGGATTTTAGAGGTGATCCGGCATCTGCATTGCTAGAGGTGCTTGACCCGGAACAAAATAATACCTTCCACGATAACTACCTTGAAGTGGAATATGATCTGAGTAAGGTTATGTTTATTGCAACCGCTAACACGGTTGCATCAATTTCGCAACCGTTACTTGATCGTATGGAAGTCATTGACGTGAGTGGCTATATCATGCAGGAAAAGGTGGAGATTGCCAAACGGCACCTTGTTCCGCGTCAGATGGAAAACCATGGGCTTCAGAAAGGTGTGGTTAAGATTCCGAATAAAACGTTACAAGCTATTGTTGAAGGGTATACACGTGAATCGGGTGTGCGTGAACTGGATAAAAAACTGGCTACCTTAATGCGTCGTTTGGCACGAAAGGTTGCAAATGAAGAGGCGGTTGAGAAAACGCTTAACCCTGAGCATATTAAAGAATATCTTGGCACATCACGGTTTTCAAAAGAAGAATACCAGGGAAATGAATATGCGGGTGTAGTAACCGGTCTGGCATGGACTGCCGTTGGGGGAGAAATTTTATTTGTGGAATCCAGCCTGAGCAGAGGCTCGGGAGGTCGTTTGTCAATAACCGGTAACCTTGGCGATGTGATGAAGGAATCAGCAATGTTGGCTCTTGAATACATTAAATCTCATAACGAGGAACTTGGTTTGGATCAGCGTATTTTTGAACACTATAATGTGCACTTGCATGTGCCTGAAGGTGCAATTCCCAAGGACGGTCCTTCGGCAGGTGTAACCATGCTGACGTCTTTGGTTTCATCTTTTACACAACGGAAAGTGAAAAAGGGACTGGCAATGACGGGCGAGATAACACTGCGAGGTAAAGTGTTGCCGGTTGGAGGAATTAAGGAGAAAATTCTGGCTGCAAAACGGTCTGGTATTACTGAAATTATTTTGTGTGAAGAGAACCGTAAGGATCTGGATGAGATAAAAGATATTTATATAAAGGGAGTTAAGTTCCACTTTGTTTCAAATGTAAAAGAAGTACTTGATCTGGCACTTTTAAAACAAAAAGTGGATCATCCGGTAAAATTTGACTTTTCAGACCATGGAGCTTCAAAGAAGTGATTTTAAAGTAAATACTGAGGTTCAGATCCGTTTTAACGATATTGACGGACTTGGACACGTGAATAATTCGGTGTATTCCCAGTATTTCGATCAGGGAAGGATGCATTATTTCAACATACTAAACGACAGTCAGCCTGTGGACTGGCACGAGGCACGGTTGATAATTGCATCTACTCATATTGAGTTTTTGCGTCCTATTTTTCTGGATGAGAAAATTGAGGTGCTGTCTAAGGTTTATAAGCTGGGTAATAAAAGTCTGAAAATGATGCAACACCTTACAGATAAAGAGACTGGTGAAATTAAAGCTACCTGCAAATCGGTGATGGTAGGCTTTGATCCCAAAACCAGCCAGTCTTTGCAGCTGGCAGACAAATGGCGTTCAGCTATTGAGGGTTTTGAAGGATTGTGAGCAATAAAAAAGGAAGGGATTATTAAAGTATATGTAGGACTCCGCAGGAGTCCTTTTTATTTTCATTCAATTCATTTTACAAATGTTTGACCTCTAACGAGGTCATTCTATGTATTATCTCACTTTGAATTTTTGTATTCTTCTATAACAAACATACATCGTTCAAAAATGAAAAGTTTATACCTGTATATTTTTCCTATTTACCTTATGTCGTTGTCAGTTTTTGCTTTAAATATGTTTTCCTTCAATGTTCAATATGTTTACGGTATAAAAGTATTCCAATAATTATGACTCCGTAGGAGTCCAACATTTGTAGTTCCAATAATGAAGGAAATCCATGACCCTGTTAAGGGTCAAACATTGTATCAAATATTAGAATTATATTCGCCCATTTTCAGCTTTTTAAAATACACCTTTGAGGCATGTTTCACTTTAGGAGCCAGAAGCAAGGCAGCTATCATATTCGGGAATGCCATTAGGGCGTACGCCGAGTCAATAAGTGCAACAACCAGGTCAATAGATATTACCGCAGCTACAATTGATGAAGCAGCGCTTAATCCGTTATACAGATTTGTATACCTGTGTCCGAACATAAATGATACACATTTGGATCCGTAATAGGGAAATGCAAATAATGTGGATAAAGCAAAAAATGATACACAAACAATCAGAATATAAGGTCCCCAGACGGGAAGTGCCGCGTCAAAAGCCATGGCTGTTAACGTAATCCCGTCCACATCGGTAGAATGCCATACGCCGGTAACGATGATCGCGAGGGCAGTCATGGTACATACAATCAGTGTATCAATAATGGGTCCCAGCATGGCGACGAGTCCTTCGCGAACCGGTTCGTTTGTTTTGGCTGCTCCATGAGCAAGTGGGGCTGTTCCCATGCCTGCTTCGTTGCTGAATGCTGCCCGTTTAACACCGGTTATGATTATCGCTCCAATAGCGCCACCCAAAACGGCATCACCGCTGAACGCATCTTCGAAAATCAGTTTAAATGCGGGCAAAATTTTATCCGGTGAAGAAAAGATTATAAACAATACCAGTGCAACATAGATGACAACCATTAGCGGAACTAATTTACCGGTAACCTTTCCGATTCGCTTAATACCTCCGAAAATAACCACAGCCATCAACGCAGCAATGGCAATGCCTGTAATCAGGTCTGTCGTAAAGTTTCCGCCTAAATTATTTGGGATCAAAACCACATCGCGGATAACCTGCGTAAGTTGGTTCGCCTGAAATATAGGGAAGACAGCAATAGATGCGACGAATGCAAAAAACACAGCCATAGGTTTCCATTTTTTCCCTAGCCCTTCAGTGATATAATACATGGGGCCACCCTGAATTTCACCCCTGGAGTCTTTCCCGCGGTACATGACAGCCAGTGTGCAGGTGAAAAATTTTGTGGATACGCCGAGCAAAGCACTGATCCACATCCAGAAAATGGCTCCGGGGCCGCCAATTGTTATTGCTACTGCAACACCGCTGATATTTCCCATTCCGATGGTTGCTGCCAATGCAGTAGATAAGGCCTGATAGTGGTTGATCTGGCCCTTTTCGTTTTTATCGTCATATTTCCCGGAAAGGATTTTTATGGCATGGCCAATGTAACGTACAGGAATTAAACGGGAGTAGATCAGGAAAAATAAACCGCCACCAAGTAAAAGGATCAAAAGGGGTGTTCCCCATACAAAATTGCTAAACTCGATGGCGACTTGTGTTATTCTACTCATTTTACGAATATACGGAAATAAAAATAAACATGTAATTATCTTAAAATGTGTGCATTAGTTGGTTTAAAAAATATTTTCTATCACCTGAATATGGAAATTGTTTTATGTATAATTTTGGCGTCAGAATGATTTTTAATTCTGAATGTACCATAAAGTTCTGGCAGTGCGCAAAGTATTTGCGGAAGCCGATAAGGTTGTTGTATCATACCGTAAAAGTTCTCATATATTCTGTGAGCTGAATTGTTATTCCTGTTGTACAAAACCTGATATTCAGGCGACCGTTCTTGAGTTTTTGCCATTAGCATATGACCTTTATAAAAAGGGTGAAGCGGAAACGTTTTATGATGAGCTTCAGAACAATGGGTTCAATACTATTTGTAAACTACTTGTTCCCTTTGCGGTAAATGGAGGTGAAATTAAGGGTTGTTCTAATTATAAATACCGTGGACTGATATGCCGCATGTTTGGGTATTCAGGGTTTTCGAATAAAAATGGTGAGATTCAATTGTCTACCTGTAAAATAATTAAGGAGGGACAAGGCAATAAAATAGCTGCCGCACCTGTTAATCCACCAGTAATGTCGGAATTTTATTACCGGTTAATGGATATTGACAGATCGCTATGCGTTCCTATGTTACCCATAAATAAAGCGATCCTGAAAGCAATAGAAGTGGTTTTATTCCATTACAGTTTTAAAAGAAAACGAACCGGATAATCTCTGTTGCGTAACTTTTCCTAAGTTTTAAAACTTTGGAAAAGTTTATAGCCCTGTAATTTTCGTCAATATACCGATACTCTCTGCTTTTTATTTTCCTGCTTGCATTATATTGAATATTTTTACAAAAAACTCTGAATGGGAAAATCCGGTTTTATCATAATTAGTCTAATATTTTTTGCATTTAAATGCCATTCGCAATTTCAAACTGAGGAATATCAACATGCATCTTTAGGATTTTCTGTGGTTGATGTTGCAACCGGTGAATCGGTTAAATCATTAAACCAGGATAAAAGTTTGGTCCCGGCTTCAACATTAAAACTGATTACGACAGCCACAGCTTTGGAAAAGCTCGGGAAGGATTACCGGTTTAAAACTGAGGTTTTGGCTTCAGCTATGCCAGTAAAAGGAGTCCTGAAGGGTGATCTGATCATAAAAGGAGGTGGTGATCCAACTTTGGGATCCCGATATTTTAACAACAATATTTACAGCTTTTTAGAAGACTGGGTCACAGCAATTAAAAATAAAGGAATTACAGAAATAAAAGAGGATATTGTTGCTGACCTTTCATTATTTTACCCTGAACCCATCCCATCGAGGTGGATTTGGGAGGATATTGGGAATTACTATGGTGCGGGTGTATATCCTTTAAGTTGTTTTGATAACTATTACACATTAACGTTTTATCCTGCAAAGATTGGTGCTAAAGCAAGGGTTGCTTCTGTTGATCCTAAAATCAAAGACATGACGTTTAATATAGAGGCAGTCGGAAGTTCATTGAATAGGGACAGCGCTTATATTTATGGAGGACCATTTGAGCTGCAAAGGGTCGTTAGAGGTTCAGTTCCTGCCAATAAAATTGACTTTTCCATAAAGGGTTCAATTCCTGATCCCCCGAAGGTTTTACTGGAAATGCTGAAAGAAAAGCTATTGACTTCAGGAGTCAAGGTGAGTGGAGATGTGGTACTCTCTTACAATCCGGTTCAGGCCGGACTAAAAATTACAGAAACCCTTTCTCCGTCTTTACATGAAATTGCTGAAAATGTCAATTTTATTAGTAACAATCTTTTTGCTGAACATCTGTTCAGAGCATTACAGCCCGACGGAGATATTCATCACATTACCAATGATCTGAAAACATTCTGGGAGAGAAGAGGTATCCCTACGACATCATGTTTTATGTATGATGGATCAGGCTTGTCGCCTTCCGATGCAGTGTCTGCAAAGTTTATGACAGATCTTCTGGTCTATATGGCTACAACCGGCAGAGCGGGTAAACCATTTATGGAAACCATTCCACAGGCAGGCAGAGAAGGATCGGTCAGTTATTTTCTCAGGGATTTAAAAAGTGCGATAGTTCTTGCCAAATCCGGATCAATGGACAATACCCGCTGTTATGCAGGATATATTAAAAAAGACGGGAAGACATTTGCATTTTCGATAATGGTGAATAAATTTACATGTTCACAAAAAAAAGTCATCCAGGATATTGAGGCCTGGCTGAGCCAAACGATTGAGACATTATGATAATCAGTCACTATTTAAAATCAGTATCCATTTTAACTACAGTGTTATTAACCATAGCACTTATTGTACTGAATCTGTATGTCCCTTATGATTATCATCCAACAATTAAGTTTTTGCCTTTGGCAGATTCTCTGGTCAGCAGATTTTCTGAAAATAAATATGTGAATGCGGTTACTCTGTTTGTGATTGCCAATATCATTGCATTTTTTTCCTATATAATCAACGACAGGTTTATCATTCTTACGCAACGAAGTTATTTCCCTTATTTTATTGCCGGAACACTGATCGTAGCCGGACCGTATATGCAAACATTATGTGCAACGCATTTCAGCTTTTTATTTGTATTTTTTTCACTGTATGAGATTTTATCCATCAAAGAAGGTAGCGATAACAGATATAACATTATTAATGCTTCATTAATCCTTTCGATAGGCAGTTTTATACAGTTCCAGGTCTTGTTTTTTCTTCCGGTGTTATGGATTGCTGCATCAATGCAGAAAAGTTTTAATTTCAGGGCTTTTCAGGCATCTTTACTGGGGGTGATTCTGCCTTACATGATAGTTCTAGGGGCATTTTATGTGTTCGGATCAGTTGATACAATCCTTATCCCGATTAAAGAAACCATGCAGTTTAAAGGCTGGGATATGCAGAGCATCCCTGATGGTTTCTGGCCCATGTTTTTGGGTGTAGCACTGTTTGTGATTATTGGTTTTTTTTCATTTTTGAGATACCGGGAACGTTTGAATACCATTTCGCGGCGCAGCATGGAAATTTTTATCGTGTTCATGCTGGCTAATTTTCTGTTATTTATTATTGGGATTCTGCCGTTGCAGGCCAGTCTCGTTTATGGCTCACTGTCAGCCGGAATAATTCTCTCAGGCCTTTGGATCCGCATCAGCGTAAGGGCAAAACGACTGATGTACTACACCTATCTTATCATGTTGCTGATCAGTTTCATCGTTAAATTCTGATCCGGATGGGAAAACCAACTGTTGCCGTATATGCCATTCCGGAATGCTATTCTGCCGGCACAATTGCGTATGCGCACGATCATGCTATCGCCGTCATGCAGGATGGTAAGCTAATGAAATATCTGCACCTTGAACGCAAAACAAGGATAAAGCGCGATAACCGTCTGCAGGATCATTTATATGATTTACTGAAAGATGCCGGATTATTGAAAAAAGATTTCGACCTGGTCTCTGTTGATTCCGTGCAGGGTAGAAGCTTTATTACAAATGATGGTAAAATCCGGTTAGAGGCTGGTCCTGTAAAAGAATTATCTGCCGGGTTGGAAGAGGCAGGTTGTTGGTTTCTTGATGGTCTGAAGCAGGCTTATGTCTTGAACCATGAACTGGCACACATTTTTTCTAATCTGCCCTTTTATGGAGGGTTTAAGGAAAACAGCCTGTTAATTCATTTTGACGGTGGAGCCAGTAAAAGCAACTTTTCTGCCTGGTATTTTAAAAATAAAAAACTGATTCCTGTTGAAGCCCACTGGGAACTGAAACAGTTAAGTTCACTTTTTAATGCAAATGCGCTTACGTTTAATATTATAGGAGCAACATTTACAGATCAACACAGTGTTCCGGGAAAATTTATGGGATTTGCAGGATATGGTGAACCGGATGAAAAGATTCGTGCATTTTTAGAACAGCATAAGTTTTTTCAGGATATCTGGGGTAAATCCTCATTTTTCTTTAAATCGTCAGAGAAAGAATTTGGAATTAAGCTGAACGAATATGATCAGCACAATTCATACATACAGAATGTTGCTGCCACCATGCATGAGTATTGGGTGGAAACATTACTGGCGAAGATGGGAATGCTGAAACAAAAAACAGGAGCTGATCATTTATATTACAGCGGTGGTTCAGCTTTGAATATAGTTGCGAATAGCAGGTTAGTAGATTCCGGATTATTTAGTTCGATATATATTCCCCCTTGTACGGATGACAGCGGACTGGCACTTGGTGCAGCGGCTTTTATGGAATATCAAAAAGGGAATACAATAGAAAAAATCCCGCCATATATTAATTCATGGGGAATTGAAGACTATAAAGTAGAAATAGATACTGGAGTGGTCAGCAATGTTGCGGATGGTATTGCACGGGGCAAAGTCTTTGGCATATGTAATGGTTATGGCGAATGCGGTCCGCGAGCCTTAGGTAACCGGAGTATTATTGCCAGGGCAGATTCCAAATCACTGGCTCAAAAAGTGAGTTGTGAAATGAAGCAACGTGAATGGTACAGACCTGTAGCACCTGTTATGCTGGCAGAAAATGTATCGTATTTTACAAATAAGCCATTACACCCTTTAATGAAATATATGCTTTATGATGCTCCGGTTACGCAACATAAGTCTGAGCTTGAAGGTGCTACGCATGTGGATGGCACAGCAAGAATTCAGGCATTGTTTCGAAAGGAGGATAATCCATGGATGTACGAATTATTGAAAATACTGGATCAGAAATATAACATTAAAGCCTTGATTAATACCTCTTTTAATCGGCGTGGTGAGCCCATTGTACACACCGAAACAGATGCAATAAATGTAGCCAGTATTATGAAGCTGGATGGTTTAGTGGTGAATGGAAAGATGCAATTCATCGGATGACTCCAAGGCTTCCGGTAAATAAACTATCCCTTCAGAACCTTAATTTTTTTCAACTCCGTTTTTAGTGCATTGTCTGCCCTGAATTTTAAATGCAGTTCTTTAATGTTTCTAACGGTTACTGCGTCTTCATAATCTGAAGGTTCTACTTTTGCATGGAGCCTAAAGGTGCCTAATTCGTCAAGTTTAAGCGTGTAACCATCAGCCAGTAGAACAGGTATAAGATCAACCAGTCCTTTTATAACTAGGTAAACATCAGCGCCACTGGCAGTGGTCCGTTTTTGTAACTCTTTTGCAATTTGGTTCAGATTCATCTGTTGGGAGCCTGTCAGCTTTGGAAACCAAATTCTGCGTCCTTTTTGTCCGTTTTCTAACACATTTGTTGAGACAATTTTATATCTAAGAGCCATAGTTTTGATAATTTATAAGTTTGGTTTTAAGTGTTTAATCAGGCAAAAATTACAAATTAATCATGGATAAAATGAAATTTAATCATGATTAAACAATAGAAATATAGTTAATTCCTTTCCAATTATCTATTAGAACTATTATAAATAAATCCCTTTAATGGTAGTTATGATTCAAATGAAATAATAAAACAGTAAAATGTGTTACCTTAGTCAACCGTTAAAAAAATTGAATAATGATACCCATTAACTTTGAAAAAATTAAAAGAGAAAAAAATCCCTATCAGTCAAAGGACGTTTTTGAAGTTGTTGATTTCCTGGTAACAATCACTGAAAAAGGACAAAAATGGGATAAGAGCTATATTGCGGATATTGAAGAACTGAAAAGACTTAGGGATGAACTAAATGAAATCCTTGATTCTTTGAATACTTCGGAAGTACTTTCTATTTATGCAGAACGAGCAAAAAAAATTGACGACCATAATCAAAATGATGGAATATGTTCGGATTGTGAAATGAAACAATCCAAAGATTGCATAAAATGTCTTTTTGAGCTTCAAAGTCCACTGGAAAGAAAATTATTTAAAGAATTAAAAAGAAACAGGATATATTTTCAGGTTCAATATGCATTGGATTGGAATGGAAATAGTATTGATGTGAGCAATAAGTCTTATTCCGATCCGATTAATAATTTTAAGAATGTTCTCACCGTAGCAGATTTTTATATTACAAAACGGGGAGAAAAATTATGTGTCTATACTGACGGGCATACTTATCATGAAAGAACAGAAGAACAGGCACAAAGGGATAGAAACATTGACAGAAAACTTCAGGAATTGGGTTACAGGGTGTTGCGTTATACAGGGAAAGAAGTGAATGATAAAATGGAGCAGATTATTACCGAAATTAAAAAATGGACTGATTTTAATTAATACCCTGATACGTTTCCTTTGAGTTGAATATTAACGATCATATTAGTTTAAATGAGCGTTAGCCGCTGCAAATTGTGTGGATTGGAGGGATGGCATTCTTTTATTTTTGTTTAGACGGATTAGTAATAGTAGTTTATTTGCAGTAAGCATTTTTGAATACTTTTGATGCGTCAAAAGTATTAACTGGGTGAATCCGAAGTTTAACGAAGGAGAGGGTGTTAAATCCCTACATCTCTTCTATGTATCCTATGTTTTGTAAAAAGTGCGGTGTACATCTACAAATATACCACAGATAAATTTGGTTATTAAAGATCAATTTTCATAAATTTGCGCATCATGAAAATTAATCGCTTTCATATCACCCCGGATCTGGTCTGCTAAACAGTAGACCCCACATCCACATTTACCATTTATTTTTTTATTTATTAATCATTTAATCAGGAGGAATTGTTATGAATACAATCGAATTCTTATATCGGTGCTTACCGGATTTATCAAAACGAGTGAATAATGCTGTTTATTCAGAGAAAATTAACCGACATAAAAATCGATTACGACAACAAAAATGGAAAAATTGAAACAACATATAACAAGAAGAACTACCCGCTTAAACTACAGGGAAATCAAACATGACATTATGGATGCCCTGCGTGGTAACGAAAAAGATTTTACTACCGGAAGCATCAAAAAAGCCATATTTATTCTGGCAGTTCCAATGGTTCTGGAGATGCTGATGGAATCTGTATTTGCCATTGCAGATATTTTTTACGTGAGTAAGCTGGGAGCAGAGGCAATAGCCACTGTTGGCATTACAGAGTCGTTGATTACTATTGTATATGCGCTTGGTATAGGATTAAGTACCGGTGTTTCAGCCATGGTGAGCCGAAGGATTGGAGAGAAACGATATGGCGTTGCTGCACGATCAGCTTATCAGGCCATCATTACCGGGGTATTTATTTCGGCCCTGATTGCCGTACCTGGAATAATTTTTGCCAAAGACATTCTGCGGTTAATGGGAGCTGAACAGGTAATCATTGATCAGATGTCAGGATATACATCGGTTATGCTGGGCGGAAACCTGAGTATAATACTATTGTTTATTATTAACGGCGTATTTCGTAGTGCCGGAAATCCTGTGTTGTCGATGTATGTGCTGGGGTTTGCCAATGGCATCAATATAATCCTCGACCCTTTGCTGATATTCGGAATCGGACCGTTTCCCGAAATGGGAGTGGAAGGTGCTGCTGTGGCAACAACTATCGGAAGGAGTCTTGCAGTACTTCTGCAGCTTTATCTTTTGATAAAGGGCAAAGGGAGCATTAAATTTAAAGGGATAAAACTGTTGCCCGACAAGGCTCTGATTAAGAGACTGCTTGATTTGTCATGGGGCTCTATAAGCCAGTATATTGTGGCTACTTCCAGTTGGATTATTCTGGTGCGCATAATTGCCATTTATGGCAGTGATGTGTTGGCAGGTTATACAATTGCACTGCGTATTGTTGTATTTGCGTTGTTGCCATGTTTTGGAATAGCAAATGCTGCATCAACATTAGTGGGGCAAAACCTGGGTGCCGAACGACACGACAGGGCGGAGAAATCGGTATGGATAGTTGGCAAAACCAATATGATTACGATGGGAATTCTTGGACTGATCCTGGTGATTTTCCCTTCTGTATTTCTGGAATTTTTTTCTTCCAGCGAAACAATTATCAGGTATGGATCGGAAGGCCTGAGAATCATCAGTCTGGGATTTCTTTCTTACGGACTAGGAATGGTGATGGTTTCTGCTTTGAATGGGGCAGGAGACACCCGGACACCTTTCAGGATTAATGTAATCAGTTTCTGGCTGTTCGAAATACCGTTGGCCTGGTTGTTATCTAATTGGGTGGGCTGGGAACAGCATGGTGTCTATTTTGCCATTATAACAGCTGAAAGTATTATGACCTTTTTCGCCTATATGGCCTTCAAAAAGGGTAAGTGGAAGCTTAAAGAGGTTTAGTCTCCATAGTACTCACCGGGTGATTTTCAAAAAAATGTAAATATTCACCCGGTGAGTATATAGGATTTTAATTCTTTACCAGTTTGTAAGCAGCAAGTGTATTATGACCAAAAGTTGGCACCAAAACAATATTTTTATCCTTGATAAATCCTATGTCTGCTGTGTTGATCTTTTTGTCTATAGTATTTAAGAGAGATTGCTTTTTCATGTCGGGAGTAATCAGGGTTAACTCCCCATTCCAGTTTGATACGATATAAGTCTGATCTGCAACCTCAATAATACCATCTGCGCTTGGTAAACCATCCAAAACTTTTGATTTTGTCATACTGTCAAAATCAACCGAATAAAGTTCTCCGTCACTCATGGAAAGAATCAATAAATCGTCTTTTTGATCCAGTAATCCATTTGGACGGTTGATCTCTTTATTCAGAAACAGATCAACTCCACCATCCAACGCAGTATATACATTATCAGAATCCATATCAGAAACATAGACTCTGCCATTTGGGGCTACAGTAATGTCATTCAACATTCCTGCATCGAATATTGGAAGCCGTTCCTTGATTTTATCTTCAGCTATATTCACAACAACTATATTGTCAATGTCAGCCGCATAAAGTATGCTTTTATAAAGTCCCAGACCTTTTGGGGCATCCAGAGTTGTGATCCAGTACCGGTCAATTATTTCCCCTTCCGGGCTTACTTTGGCAATAAAACCATTTCCGTCTTTTGTCCTCGGGTCACCATTTATACAGGAAACATAGATCACATTATTTACAGAATCGAATACGGCAGACTCAGAAGTTGTAAGAAGTGAGTCCGTTTCCCAGATTTTTTCAAGACTGTACTTTGCAGTTTCTTCAGCTTGTTTTGGTTTTGATTTACACGAAATAAAAGCAGCAAAGCTTAAAAGAATAACCAGATATTTCATAGTGTTAATTATTAAAAAGTTTCACAAAAAATAATAGATATTACTCTAACATTAAACGTTTATAGGATAATAAAATTGAAAAAATATTGCGTAAATTACTGACTGTCAGGCATGAATATCAGAGTGCGGAATGTGAGTACTTGGAATCTATTGCGTCAGTTACTTGACTTTTATGATATTTATCCCGCTTTTTGGGAAAACTTCCCCTAAATTAAACAAACAAAAAACCTGTTCTTTTTTATTTTTTTCTCAATTTGTAATGAAGTTTAGTTGTTAATTTAAATACGTAATATTATGAAAAAACCTTTACATTTTTTAATGTTGTTATTTCTGGTATCAACTGCTATTGGACTAGCTCAAACGCAGGAAGGATTAGTGGGATACTGGAAGTTCGATGAAGGAACAGGTACTACCGTTAGTGATGAATTGGGAACTACAAATGGTGAATTAGTCAATGCTGTTGAAGCAACATGGACAGATGGATACATGGGGAAAGCACTTGATTTTTCTCAGACAGATGGTAATCCAGCGTATGCAAGATTTGCAGGTGATGGTGTAGCTAATATTGATGGAAGTTTATCAATGACCATGTGGGTTAAAACGCCTATGTCACCAGATGGGCAAACTGAATATTCAATTATCAGTAAAGGTGTTCCATATTTAACAACCGGTGATATTGATGGAGGATGGTATCATCTGTCTTTAAAAGAAGGCGCAATTCGATTTATGTTGTGGGATCAGGATGAAAATTTTTCTTCTCCCGGAGGAGATCTTCCTAGCGATATGACCTGGGATGCAAATACCTGGTATCAGATTGCTATTGTTCGTGATAAAGACAATGCGTTGATGAATGTTTACTTAAACGGAGAGTTGATTTCTTCTGATGCTGATGGAATGCAGGTAAGTATACTCAATAACGAAGATTTAACATTCGGTAGCGTTGCTAATGGTGTACAAACGGTTGCAGGCCCTGGTGGTAGTAGTAATCCTGGAAATCCTTTCTGGGACAGTAACTATTTAGGATCACTTGATGAAGTACAACTATATAATGTAGCCTTGACGGATGCGCAAATAAAATCAATTTACGATGCTTACATGACTGTGGGTGTGGACAGCAAAAAAATTGAAAAACTGTCAGTTACAATGAATCCCTACAGCAATATACTACTGGTAAACAATGCAGAGAAGTTAACCAAAGTTGAAATTTATAGTTTGACAGGTCAGGTGGTTAAAACCATCAAAACTTCTATAGCTCCAAGTGTGAGTGTGAATGTGTCTGATTTGTCGAAGGGAACATATATTGTGAAAGCTTATCGTACGGATTATTCTGTAGTTGCTTCTAAATTTGTAAAGCAGTAATACGGAATTACGTTAATCTGAGAAAAAATCTTATTAAGGTTAGATAATGTATCAGCCCATCGGCATAATGAAAGTTATGTGATGGGCTGTTTTGCATTAATTGCAGAATCATGAATGCCTTTGTTTTCTTCTGTATTATCAGGATTAAAAGGAACGATTCCGATGTAACCATTAACCGGAATCTGATAAATGCAATGTAAGGCTGACCTTTAATAAATCCTGAAATATCAACTTTTTTGAATAGTGAATATTAAAACACATTTAGATGAAAAAAAATATAACGTTTATTCTGATACTGTTCTTGTTTACCATAGCTGTACAGGCACAGGATCAGCTTTATAACGAAATAGCTGATAAGGTAACCCTGATCGTTGCCAGGGATGGTTCAGGTCATTTTGACCAGGTTCAGGCTGCCATAGACTCCATTAAAAAAGCTGCCACTCCGGATGCTGTAATATATGTAAAGAATGGCGTATATGAGGGAAAAATTTCTGTGAGTTCAATAGTTAAAAACCTGACCATCGTTGGTCAGGATGTCGATCATACAATTATTACAGCTCAACCAACCCATGGAGATGGTGGGTTTGGGACTGCATCTGTGAAGATTGCTTCAGAAGACTTTTTGGCTTTAAATCTGACTATCGAAAACAGTTACGGCGTTGGAAACCAGGCGGAAGCCTTGGCTACAGCCACAAAAGACAGGCAACAGTTTGCGCATTGCAGATTTATCGGTTTTCAGGATACCTACTATTCAGGAACGCCTTACCGTAACTATTTTAAAGATTGCCTTATTATAGGAGCAGTGGATTATATTTTTGGAAACAGTACGGTTATTTTTGACAGTTGCCAGATCCATAACCTGAGAGACCGCAGTTGGATAACTGCAGCCAGCACCAGTTCCAGAAGCAGGTTTGGGTATGTCTTTCAGAATTGTTGGGTAACAGCTGAATATGGAGTGAAGAATGTTTACTTCGGACGACCCTGGAAAGACTATCCCAAGGTGATGTTTATGAATTGTTATCTGACCGATTGTATCAGTCCGCTGGGCTGGGATAATACCTGGTATAATCCTGATGATATCGGCAATGTGCAGTTTTATGAATATAATAATTATGGTCCCGGATCTGCTACAGATAACAGGATAAGCTACAGTAAAAGGTTAAACGATGAAGAGGCAAGTGTTTATGTTATGGATACAGTTTTTGGCACAAATAATTATCCGGCTTTAATTAAAACAGAATGGTCGCCGGATGTGGCAGAAGATCCCTTATATATTGCTGTTAAAAAGTATTTTAAATCATTTCTGGATGAAGATGTCACCAAGGCGGATCTTTCAGCACTTAAACTGAATGGTGAGGATGTGCCGGGATTTGATCCTGCAAACGAAGCTATAACGGTGACGTTACCATCAGGAACAACGGAATGGCCTGTACTGGAAGCTGTTCCTGTCTCGTCAGATATGGAAGTGAGGATCATCTATCCGAAGGAGATTCCGGGTGCTGCAACTGTGGTCGTGAGTTCAAAATATAAAGCGACGCACAAAGCTTATACTGTAAATATCCAGAATGATCAGACCATCAGCCTTGAAATACCTTATGACATCAGACCTATTATTTTAAACCAGAATATTTATGATTGCTATGATGCAACTGATGAGATTTCAATCAGTGATGGTTTGTCCGTTTTTCCAAATCCAGCCGAGAGCAGGTTTACTTTAAGTTTTCGGGGATATCCGGATAAGGAGCCTGTATTGATTCAGGTTTATAATTTTATGGGTCAACGGATTTATTCAGAAGCATTAAGTGCGGACCAAATAAGGATGGATAACGTAATTGATTTGTCAGGATTTAGTGCAGGGCAATATATGGTCAATGTACATTCTGAGCATAAAAATTACTCAGGAATAGTTATTTTAAAATAATCCGGTAACAAATAAAAACATTGGAAAATGAAAAGAATGAGTATAATAACATTCCTGTTAACTATGGCTACAATATATTCCGTGGCACAGATAGATGGATATAAAAACAGGGCAGTTAATCAGAATGAGACAGTGATTATAAAACTGGAAGGAACAGAGGGAACTGTTGTTTGGGAAAAATCGAATGATAAAATTACATGGGAGGTTATCAATGGAGTAACAGGTCAACTGGAATTTGTGGCTGATCAAACCACTTATTTCCGTGTAATTTCCACCGTTGATGATTGTTTACCAGATACATCTGAATTAGGAAGTGTTACGGTGTATGGTGAAATGTCGGATGTTGATGGTAATACGTATAAAACGATTCAGATAGGAAATCAGGTATGGATGGCGGAAAATCTGCGTGTAACACATTATCCGTACGGTCAGCCAATATTTAATGGTGTGGCGGATTCTTCATGGGCTTACACTGATTCTCTTGCATTTTGCTGGTATAATAACGATAGTGCTGCATATGCTGTAAGCCATGGCGCTCTTTATAACTGGGGGGCAGCTATGAATGGGAGTTTTACCAGTGCAGAGGTCCCCAGCGGTGTGCAGGGAGTCTGTCCTGATGGCTGGCATTTACCCAGCGACATGGAGTGGCAGATACTGGAACAGTCACTTGGTATGAGCTCCACAGAGACCGTAGAAACCGGATGGAACGGTACGAATGAAGGTTCTAAACTGGCAGGGGAAAGTCATCTTTGGACGAAGGGTGTATTGATCACTGATGAACAGTTTGGTGAATCAGGGTTTAACGGATTGCCATCCGGAGATCGCACCTGGGATGATGAGAGTATTTTTTATGGCGATGGTGTATATGGAACATGGTGGACATCAACCAGTCTGAAAAGTGACAATATTTGGTCCAGATATATTCAGTTCGACCGGATGGAGATACGTCGGGCCGGCACCTGGAAGTGGAACGGGAATAGTGTGCGATGCGTTAAGAATTAATTACTTTTTTACAAATAACGTGAGCCTGAAATTTCTGGCTTTCTTTATTTGTTGTTAACTTTATAAAACAATTTTAATTCGTAGGATTTTGAAACCTGACTTATAACTTTTATATTGTAATCGATTGCATAAATGCAGTTTTTATTTTTACTAACGATAAAATATACATTATGGGAAAAAGACATTTACTTTTTGCATTTACTTTTGCTTTGATATTTAGTACAGGAGTGACAAAGGCTCAGTTGTCCTTTGATGCTAATATTGTTTCCCACTGGTCCTTTGATGACGAAGCGGCAACGGATTCAAAAACAGGGGCAACGGGAGAAATAGTAGGTGATGCTGTGACTTTCACAGATGGAATATCGGGCAAAGCTATTGACTTTAGTAGTTACGTGACAGGTGACATTGCCGGTGTGGTGGTTAAGGATGATGGTTCAAATCTAAATGCGATTAATTTTACAACTGAATCGTTTTCAATTTCATTATGGGCCATTGTTGATCCATCTGCAGCAGAGCAAACGCAGATAATTAAAGGTACGAATGGTCCGGATGCGACAGATTTTGAGGGGAATGCCGTAAATAATGCCAATGGATACAGGTATACAATTCAAACGAAAGAAGGTGAAATTCGATTTGCAATTGATGATAATGATGATTTTGGTGGGAAAACGCAATTAGGTGTTAATATTGCTGATCTTGCAACTCCGTATCCCACAGGAGAATGGGTAAATATAGTAGGTGTAAGAGATCGGGAGTCAGGTAATTTGTATCTATATCTTAATGGAGCACAAATTGGTGAATCGGTTGATGGTACAGGTGATTTGAATATTGCCGGACAGGATTTGGTAATTGGCAATTATGTTACCGGTGCCAATGTAACCATGGGACCTATTGATGAAGTTATGATCATGAATAAAGCGTTATCAGCTGATGAGGTTGCCGAACTATATAATAATTTAGCTACCAGTTTTAATGCTCCTAAACTGTCTGTAGGGGCATTGAAAATTCAACCAACTTTTGTTAATAATACATTATCGATACAGGAAGTTTCTGATTTTAACACCATCGAGATTTACAATTTAACCGGTGCGCTGGTTAAATCAGTCAACAATATTGAAGATAATGTAACTCTTGATGTTAATGAACTGACAACCGGTAAATATATTGTTAAAGGTATTGGTCAGGATAAGGTTACTGTAGGAAGCTTTATTAAGCAGTAAAAAATATTTGTAGTATAAATAAAAGACCCGGGTAAAATTTATCCGGGTTTTTTATTGTGAGGATTTTATAATTATGATCACTTTTTGAGACCATCCCTGACAATTTCGTCTTATTAAGGCTTTTTAGATAAACATTTTATGTTATTCAACATTTAAAACTTATTTTTGCAAAAAATTAATTACAGAAAAATAAAATACAATGGGTAAAATTTCAGACTATGTTAAACCGGGTGTAATTTTCGGTGATGATGTAAACAAAGTATTTGAATTAGCAAAGGCAGGTCAGTTTGCACTTCCTGCAGTTAATGTTGTTGGCTCAAACTCAGTGAATGGAGTTATGGAAGCAGCAAAAAAAGTTAATTCTCCGGTAATTATACAGTTATCAAATGGTGGTGCATCATTTTTTGCTGGTAAAGGTGCATCTGGTGAAGGCCAGGAAGTAGCTATTTTAGGTGGTATTGCTGCTGCTAAATACATCCATACTGTGGCTGAAGCTTATGGTATTCCTGTTATTTTACATACTGACCATGCAGCTAAAAAATTACTTCCCTGGATTGACGGTTTGTTAGATGCCAGTGAGGAAAACTTTAAAGCTACTGGTAAACCACTGTTTTCTTCGCATATGCTTGACCTTTCTGAAGAACCGCTTGAAGAAAATATTGCAATCAGCAAGGAATACCTGAAACGCATGAGCAAAATGGGTATGACCCTTGAAATTGAATTAGGAATTACAGGAGGTGAAGAAGATGGTGTTGATAACTCAAGTGTTGATAACTCCTTACTGTATACACAACCGGAACACGTATATTATGCTTATAAAGAGTTAAGCGAAGTTTCTTCTAATTTTACTATCGCTGCTTCTTTTGGCAATGTTCATGGTGTGTACAAGCCGGGAAATGTGGTATTGAAACCTTCCATCCTTGGAAATTCACAGGAATATATTAAGGAAAAAGATGGATTATCTGTTGACAAGCCAGTTAACTTTGTATTCCATGGAGGTTCGGGATCATCACTCGAAGAGATTCGTGAAGCCATTGGTTATGGTGTAATTAAAATGAATATTGATACTGATACACAGTGGGCATTCTGGGATGGTGTGCGTCAGTTTGAAGCTAAAAACCATGATTATCTGCAGGGACAGATCGGAAACCCTGAAGGTGATGATAAACCAAATAAAAAATATTACGATCCAAGAAAATGGTTACGTGCCGGTGAGGAGACGTTGGTTGCACGTTTAGTGCAGGCATTTAACGATCTTAATAATATTGATACATATTAATCCATAGTATCATTCACAAAAAAAGGCGCTCAATAAGCGCCTTTTTTTATTCGTGAAACAGGGACGTGCTTAGATAGCGTTCTCCTGTGTCGCAAACAATTGCGACAAATGTTTTTCCTTTATTTTCGGGTAAACTTGCTAAAGACAGTGCTGCCCAAACTATAGCTCCTGAAGATATTCCGCAAATGATGCCTTCTTCCCTCATCAGCCTTCTGGCAGTTTCAAATGCGTTATCGTTTGAAACAGGAACAATTTCATCAATAAGTTCCGTTTTACAGTTCCCGGGAATAAATCCGGCACCGATGCCCTGTATTTTATGTGATCCAGGCTCCCCTCCTGATAACACCGGCGAATCTTTTGGTTCAACCGCCACATTTGTAACCGATGGTTTTTTCTCTTTAAGTATTGTGGATACCCCTGAAAATGTTCCACCGGTGCCAACACCGGAAACAAAAAAGTCTACGGTACCATCTGTGTCGTTCCATATCTCAACGGCGGTAGTACGTTTATGAAATTCTATGTTAGCAGGATTTTCAAACTGCATGGGCATGAAGGAGCCATCGATATCTTCCAGCAATTCATTGGCTTTGGCAATGGCACCTTTCATCCCTTCGGTAGCAGGCGTAAGAACAACTCTTGCTCCTAAACCTTCCATGAGCTTTCGACGTTCTATGCTGGCAGATTCAGGCATTACAATGATAACATGGTAACCTTTAACAGCGCTAACCATTGCAAGTCCGATACCTGTATTCCCTGATGAAGGTTCTATAATGGTTCCTTCCGGTTTAAGTACACCCCTTTTTTCTGCATCTTCAATAAGTGCAAGCCCTAGTCTGTCTTTTACTGATCCTCCGGGATTTGCAGATTCCAGCTTAACAAACACGTTGGCATCTATACCTTTTGTGAGTTTATTTAATCTGACAAGTGGTGTATTACCAATCAGATCAATAACACTATTTGCAACTTTCATGCGTATAACTTTATATGTTTTTCAAGAATATCAGCAGGAATTAATTATGGAAACTACTGACAGAGCACCAACTATTTCTCAGATAGTTTTTGTTCCAGCATGCCTGAGTTAGAAAGAATTTCTACCGCTTTCTGAAAAATATCGTCCTGTTCATTCATTACCTGGTAGTATTCACTGATATCAAAAATATCGCGGGCAACCAGAGCTTTAAACTGTGCAGAGATTAGCGGCAGCGAATGTTTAAATTGCTCATCGTTATATTCCAGTTTTGCTTTTTCACCATTCGCAATCAGCTCATCCAGCATATCCTGTGTCACGAAAAATTTAGTATCAAACATGGCAAAGTCAGGATACAGGCTGTTTAATTCCTGTCTGTGTTTGTCAACATAGTTTAAAACCGTTTTGTTCATCACACCTTTGGCTACAAGACTGCGGTGATAATCGGTGATAACAGATGTATCAATAGGAACAAAAACGTCTGGCATAATGCCACCACCTCCATATACTATCCGGTTTAGAACAAGCGTTTTATACTTTAATGAGTCGGGGAAATGTATGCTGTCCTCTGAAAGGAGTTCGCCATTATTATACCGGTTAATGATTTCTTTCCGGTATTCAGCCCGGCCATGATTGTAAGGCTTCTGTATCAACCGTCCGGAAGGGGTATAATATTTTGCGGTGGTCAGGCGCATGGCAGAACCGTCAGGTAGATTAAACTGTCTTTGTACCAACCCTTTCCCAAAGCTTCTGCGACCCACTATCAGTCCCCGGTCCCAATCCTGTATTGCACCGGATAATATTTCGCTGGCAGAGGCAGATGATTCATCTATCAATACCACCAGTTCGCCTTTTTCAAATTTTCCGCCTTTTGTAGCGCGAAAGGTTTGACGTGGACTGTTAAGACCTTCTGTGTAAACAATAAGTTTATTATTTGAAAGGAATTCGTCAGCCAGACCAGTTGCTGCATTCAGATATCCACCTCCATTACCTTGCAGATCAAGAATGAGACTTTTCATTCCATCCTTTTTCAGATCATTAAGGGCGGTTGAAAATTCGTCAAGTGTTGTTCCAGAAAACCGGTTCAGTTTAATATAGCCTATATCGTCATTAACCATGTAAGCAGCGTCAAGACTGTGAAGCGGAATTTTATCACGTACAATGGTAAATTCCAATAACTTCTTCGTTCCATTCCGTTTTATTTTTACCGTGACCTCGGTGCCTTTATCTCCCCTGAGCCTGTCAGTTACATCCTTATTTGTTATTCCGATTCCGGCAACCATATCATCATCAATATAAATGATCCGGTCCCCTGCCAGGATTCCTACTTTTTCGGAAGGTCCCCCGGGAATAGGATTGACAACCATTAAGGTGTCATCCAGAATATTAAACTGAATCCCGATCCCTTCAAAATTTCCCCGCAAAGGTTCATTCATGCGTTTAACCTCTTCTCGGTTCATATAAACCGAATGCGGATCCAGATCCTCGAGCATTGCTTTTATCGCGCCCTCAACAATTTCTTCCTTATCAACAGTATCAACGTAATATGCCCCGATTGTTCTGGCAGCAACGGATAATTTATACAGTTGCACATCTGCCTTCGAACGGATCGAATTCTGTGCTGTGGTTGATAATACAAGTGTTGCAAGGAACACAAAAAGAAATGCTCTACGTATCATAATAACTGATTTTAGAATGGTAAATCGTCGTTTTCCGGAGGAATGTTATCAAGATCCGGTGGAGGAACATCTGCAGGAACAGGTGAATTCTGTGCCATAGCACCTTCGATGCGCCACGCCTCAAGATTTGAGAAATAGTTAACCTGCCCGTTCTTTTCCCATTTCCTTCCACGAATATTGAAGCTCACTTTTATCTTATCGCCGTTGTTGTACTGATCAATAAGGTTGCACTTATCCTGGGTTAACTGAAACTTTATAAAATCATTCCAGTCAGAATTTCGTTCATTTTCTACTTCAATTACAAACTCACGTTTTTTAAATTTATCCGAAATCTGCTGTTCGTTTTCTTTTAAAATAAGATTTCCTTCAATTTCAAAGTTCATAGATATGTTAGTCTTTTTCTACAATAATTATTTTTTCTATTACGTCTCCCTGCCTGATTGAGTCAATTACATCTACTCCTTCAAATACCTTTCCAAAACAGGTATGTTTTCTGTCAAGATGAGCTGTATTTCGTCTACTGTGGCAAATAAAGAATTGTGACCCTCCGGTATTTCTTCCGGCATGGGCCATAGATAAAACACCACGGTCATGAAATTGTTTCTCGCCATCAAGTTCACAATCAATTTTATAACCGGGTCCGCCTGTTCCCACTCTAGGATCACTCATGTCTTTTGAAAAAGGACATCCGCCCTGAATCACAAAATCAGGGATTACACGATGAAATGCCAGTCCGTCGTAAAAACCGTCTTCTGAAAGTTTTACGAAATTTTCTACTGTGTTTGGGGCGTCATCTTCGTAAAGTTCGGCCACCATTACGCCTTTTGATGTATGAAATTCTGCTGTTAACATAAGTTCTATAATAAAAATGTACCCGGTTGCGGGAGCAACCGGGATACAATAAAAGAAAATTTTTACAAAAACGGTTTAAAACCGTTTGTTAATATTATTTTTTAATATCAATTAACTCCATTTCAAAGATCAAAGCTGAATTACCTGGAATTGATTGATTGCCTCTTGCACCGTATGCAAGATCAGGATGAATGTATACCTTCCATTTTGAACCGACAGGCATTAGCTGTAGAATTTCAGTCCATCCTTTAATTACGCCCTTAACGCCAAAAGTTGCTGGCTGACCACGTTTGATTGAACTGTCGAATTCTGTTCCGTCTATTAATGTTCCGACATAATCCACATCTACCTGATCATCTGCTGTTGGTTTTGGTCCGTCACCTTCTTTGAGGATTTCGTACTGAAGTTTTCCATCCATTAAAGAAGTTACTCCGGGACGTTTAGCGTTTTCAGCTAAAAAGTCTTCCGCTTTCACAAGGTTTTCCTCAGCTTGTTTTTTCTGAGCCGCCATAAAGTAATTGTTAATAAAGCCCTGGATGTCTTCTACGTCTATTTTACTGTCATTCCCTTTGACACCTTCAACAAATCCTGCTGCAACCAAATCAAGGTTTACACTATCGCCAGGTACAGTGGAACGGTTTTTATAAAGGCCGCTTCCATAATTATAACCAATCAGATAGAATGTACTGTCTGCTTGAGTTTTCATAGGAACATTGTTGTAAGATTGATTGCTGGAGCACGATGCTATTGTAATGGCTACCAATACAACGACGAATAAATTTTTTAATTTCATGAGTTTTCTATAATAATTAAACAATTTCTAATAATTCCACTTCAAATACCAGCGCAGTATCGGGACCGATCATTTGTCCGGCTCCCTGGTTGCCGTAAGCAAGTTCAGAAGGGATGAAAAGTTTCCATTTACTTCCTTCTGTCATCAACTGTAATGCTTCTACCCAGCCTTTAATAACCTGATTCACTCCAAAGGTGGCAGGCGCTCCTCTCTGAACAGAGCTGTCAAATACAGTACCGTCGATTAATGTACCATGATAATGGCATTTCACACTGTCAGTAGCCGATGGTTTATTTCCTTCTCCATCCGTTAAAACTTCATATTGTAGACCGCTGGGTAATACGGTTACTTCTTCACGTTTTGCATTTTCATTCAGAAAATCATCACCGGCTTTTTTATTTATTTCACTGGCTTTATTCTGAACCGATTCAAAAAAATCATTTAAAACCTGACGTGCTTCCTCACTTGAAATTTCTGGCATTTTTCCTTCCATTGCGTCGCGCAAGCCTTTGTTGAATTTTTCAAAATCCATTTCTTTAACACCACTTCCCAAAAGACTACCTGCAACACTAAGTCCTAATGCGTAACTTAATTTCTCCATTTTACTTTTCTAAAAATTAAGCAGCGAAGATAGCGGTTTTAGATGAGCAAAAAAAATAAAAGTTTGAGTATTAAAATTTATTAGAATTAAGCGTTTTAGGCTGTTAAAATTTGTGGAATCTCAAAGGAAAAAGTGGTTCCTTTTTTCTCTGCTGAAGTAAATCCGATTTTGCCTTTCAGGTACCTTTCACCCAATAATTTCATACTGTATGTACCTACACCTCTTCCTGAACCTTTCGTGGAAAATGAACGCTGAAAAATCTGACTTTGTGCTTTTTCGGGGATAACAGTACCGTTGTGAACCTCAATCATAAAATTGTTCCGTTTTTTGTAGATATTCAAAGTAATTTTATCCCCATCCTGACTCGCTTCCAAAGCATTTTTTAGCATGTTGAGCATGACGCGGTTAAATATAACCTTGTCTGTAATTATGCCTTCATCGTCAAATGGGGGAGTGAAAATTATATCTTTTCCTTTGGCAACATCATGATGACTGATCTTTTCAATTGAATCGGCCAGTAGTTCATGCATGACAAATGGCTCAGGATTTACGGATAATTCATTATTCTCAGCTTTTACAAGCTCCTGTTGTGATACAATCTCTTCAAGTAGTGAACTGCTGATTCTTTTGGCTGATTGAATGAACTTTTTACGGTTAAAATCGTCCATCTCTTCCAGGGTTTCCATGATGCCTTCAAGGCTGCCGGCAAGATTGATGATGTCATGAAAGAAGGTACGTTCCAGTAATTCTTTTCTCTTTTTATCTGTGATATCTTTGGCGGAAATAACAATCAACTCCGATCCGTCAATATCTAAAGCAGATGCGCTGATCTCGAGATCAAGTTGTTCTTCAACACCATTCTTTTTTGTCGTGATCCTTGTCTCTTTGACGGCTGGTAGTTTTGTAACCGCTACATCTAGAATAACAGACAGGAGGTTGCAGTATTTACAATATAAAGACGTTCCACATCCGTCAGGCCCTTCAGTATGATGTATGCAGGAAAGAGCTTCTCCTGGTTTAATACCTTTGCTTAAAGTCTCCTCAGGGATATTCAGGTCATTCAGAAAACTTTCATTTGCATAAACTATCTCCCTGTTTTCGTTTAATATGAAAACAACGTACGATAACGAATTTAGCAGGTCCTTAATTTTATTAATGTTTTCTAACGTAATATTTTGCGATAAAAAAGCATTCACGGAGTTGTATTTTGCAGGAGCAAATGTCATATACTAACTATTAATTAGTACAAAATTAACTGAAAATTATCATAATTCAAAATTAATTAACATAAAATTAACAGAATTAAACTTAATTTTATCTGAATTTGCTTTACTGAATCGATTTAGGAACACTGAAAGAAAAGGTTGTTCCGTTTTCCTGAGTTGATATAAAACTTACAGAGCCCTTTAAATATCTTTCTCCAAGTAGCTTCATGCTATAGGTTCCAATTCCTCTGCCTGATCCTTTTGTGGAAAAAGAACGTTGAAATACCTGTTGTTGAATATGTATAGGCATGAATTTTTTATTGTTAACAGTAACGTTAAATTTATTATTGCTTTTGGAAAGATTTATCCGTATAGTTTCGTTAGAATTGCTTGCCTCAAGGGCATTTTTTATCATGTTAATCAGAACCCGGTTAAACAAAACTTTATCAGTAATTATAAACTGGTCCGGCAATGTTGGCTTATATGTAATAATTTTTTCATCAGCAACATGATGATGGCCAATATTTTCAATAGCTTCCTGAATAAGGGTATTAATTTTTTCATTTTCAGGATTAACTTTCAGCTCATTGTGTTCTGCCTTTGAAATTTCAGATTGAGCTGAAATCTCATCGATTAAAGTATTACTAATGCGCTTCGCTATTACAAGCAAGCGATCTTTTTCTTGACAATTCATTTCTTCCATCAATTCCATTATCCCGTCAAGACTGCCTGCCATATTAATGATATCATGAAAGAATGTGCGTTCCAGTATTTCTTTTCTCTTTTTATCTGTAATGTCCTGAGCTGAAAAAATTGTATAATCATGTCCGGCAAATCTGAACGGAATTGCTGTAATTTCCAGGTCAAGTTGTTCCTCTATACCATTATTGTTAACAATAACTCTTGCTTCTCTTGTATTCGGGACATTTGCTGCGTGCGTGTCTAAGATTGAATTTATAACACTACAGTAACGACAATATTTTGATGAGCCACAACCCGCCGGACCTTGATTTACATGAATACAGGCAAAGATTTCTCCCGGAGTGCCATCAACAATTTTTTGGTTATTGATAACCTTAAACTTCGACAGAAGTTTTTCATTTGAAAAGACAATTTCCTTTTTTTCGTTAAGAATAAAAATTATATAGGATAAATTGCTTAAAAGATCTTTAAGGTTTTCAAAGTTTTCCAGTGAGTTCCTTTCGTTAAGGAAATCTTTGATGGGATCATTTTTTCCAGGACTAAAATGTATTGCCATAAAAAATAATTAAATGAAATTTACAATAATAAATGCCTGGTGTTTATTGGTTAAGGTGAAACACTAACACAACATACGTTTAATCCAGGTTGATTGGATTGGGTGAAGTGCATGTAAGGATAAATATCTGGTCTTTTAATTCTAACAACATTCACCTAAGTTTTGTTTTGATATGGATATAAAATAAAAGGGATACTTTTTTTAAGTACCCCCTTTATGATATAAATTTTTATAACTATGCCTGTTTTATAGCGGCCTGAGCAGCAGCTAACCTGGCAATAGGTACCCTGTAAGGTGAACAGCTTACATAATCCATTCCAACAGAGTTGCAGAATTCTACTGAACTTGGCTCACCACCGTGTTCACCACAAATTCCGACTTTGAGTTTTGGATTGGTACCACGACCTTTTTCAACGCCCAGTTTCACCAGCTGACCAACACCTTCCTGATCAAGTACTTCAAAAGGATCGTTTTTCAGGATGCCTTTTTGAATATATACCGGCAGGAATTTCCCGGCATCATCACGGGAATAACCGAAAGTCATCTGAGTTAAGTCATTCGTGCCGAATGAGAAGAACTGTGCTTTGGTCGCAATCTGGTCGGCAGTGACAGCAGCTCTCGGAACCTCTATCATTGTACCTACCAAATAGTCAACCTTAGTACCTTTTTCAGCGAACACTTTTTCAGCTGTTGCATGTATAATGTCGTACTGCAGTTCAAGTTCTTTTAGTGTTCCCACTAAAGGCACCATGATTTCAGGACGCGCATCCACGCCTTTTTGCTTCAGATTCACAGCAGCTTCAATAATAGCACGTGCCTGCATTACAGTAATTTCTGGATAGGTATTTCCGAGACGGCAGCCACGGTGACCTAACATAGGGTTGAATTCTTCCAGTTCGGCCACTTTGTTTTTTACATAATCAAGACTTACGCCCATTTCCTGAGCCAGTTCTTTTTGCGTAGCCAGCTGATGAGGAACAAATTCATGCAAAGGCGGATCAAGCAGACGAACCGTTACTCCAAAACCGGCCATCGCTTCAAATATTCCTTCGAAGTCACTTCTTTGAATAGGAAGTAATTTTTCCAATGCTTTTTCTCTTCCCGCAACATCGTTGGCAAGAATCATTTCGCGCATGGCCTTAATACGTTCACCTTCGAAGAACATATGTTCTGTACGGCAAAGACCAATACCGGTAGCACCAAACCTGCGAGCTACAGTAGCGTCTTTGGGAGAATCAGCATTTGTTCTGACATTCATTCTTGTAAACTTGTCAGAAAGGTCCATGATTTTAGCAAAATCACCGCTCAGTTCGGGTTCCATTGTAGCAACACGTCCTTCGTATACCACACCAGTTGATCCGTTCAATGAAATCCAGTCACCTTCTTTAAAGGTTTTACCTTCCATGGTGATGGTTCTGTTTTTATAATCAATTTTAATTGATCCGGCACCTGACACACAGCATTTACCCATTCCACGAGCAACTACAGCTGCATGCGATGTCATACCACCACGGGCTGTTAAGATTCCTTTGGCAATGTTCATTCCTTCAAGGTCTTCCGGTGAAGTTTCAATACGAACCAGAATGGTATTGTCATATTTTTTTGCTTCATCAGCAAAGAACACAATCTGTCCTGTGGCAGCTCCCGGAGAGGCCGGTAAACCTTTTGCCATAACACTGGCAGAAGCTTCAGCTTTTTTATCAAAAACAGGATGCAGTAATTCATCAAGTTTTTGTGGTTCCTGACGTAACAAAGCTGTTTTTTCGTCAATCATACCACTTTCGAGCATGTCAACAGCGATTTTAACCATGGCAGCACCTGTACGCTTACCGTTACGGGTTTGGAGCAGCCAGAGTTTTCTGTCCTGAATGGTGAATTCAAGGTCCTGCATATCGCTGAAATAGTTTTCCAGTTTTGTTTCCACATCGAACAATTCCTGAGCCACTTCAGGCATAGCCTCTTCCAGTGACGGATATTTCTCTTTACGAACTTCTTCAGTTACATTGGCTAACTTTGCCCAACGGCGTGAACCTTCGAGTGTAATTTGCTGAGGTGTACGAACACCTGCAACCACATCTTCACCCTGAGCATCAATCAGGTATTCACCATTGAAAATGTCCTCACCTGTTCCGGCATCACGCGTAAAAGCAACACCTGTACCTGAGTTTTTACCCATGTTTCCAAATACCATGGCCTGAACATTAACAGCTGTTCCCCACTCATCAGGAATACGGTTCAGACGACGGTAGTAAATGGCACGTTCGTTGTTCCAGCTGTCAAATACAGCCATCACAGCTCCCCAAAGCTGATCGTATGCATCTTCAGGAAAATCGTGGCCTGTCTGTTTTTTAACGGCTGCCTTAAATTTCTTAACCAGCTCTTTCAGATCAGCAACTTCAAGTTCAGTATCCAGTTCAACACCTTTGGCTTCTTTAACCTCTTCCATGATGGCTTCGAAAGGATCAATATCTTCTTTGCTCTCAGGTTTCATGCCTAATACCACATCGCCATACATCTGAACAAATCTGCGGTATGAGTCCCATGCAAATCTTTCATTACCTGATTTTTTTGCAATACCTTCAACGGCAGCATCGTTCAGTCCAAGATTCAAAACGGTATCCATCATACCTGGCATTGAAACTCTCGCGCCAGAACGAACAGAAACAAGACATGGGTTTTCTTTGTCGCCGAATTTGGTGCCCATAAGATTTTCAATGTTGGCAATAGCGGCTTCCACATCTGATTTAAGCAATTCAACCACTTTTTCCTCTCCCAGTTGATTGTATTCAGTACATACGTCTGCTGTGATAGTAAATCCCGGAGGTACCGGAACCCCAATGAGGTTCATTTCGGCAAGGTTGGCACCTTTTCCTCCCAGGAGGTTTTTCATGTCGGCCTTTCCTTCAGCCTGGCCGTTTCCGAAAGTGTAAACTCTTTTGTTACTCATAGTTATTATTTAAATATGTAGTTATTAAATATTTGAATATTCATGAATGGGGAACAAAGGTAGGATAAATATTTAAAAAGTTGAATGTAAAAAATGTAAAAAACCGTTACTTCTGTTAAGGACTGTTGAATAGCCTTTCTCAGCTGGTTTCACGCGTAATATCTATCAGGAAATCTGCTTTTGTAGTCTGGAATTATGTTGTTTATTTAGTCTGGTTTTATCGTTAAACTTCGGCTTGTCTGGCTGGCAGCACCAAAAATTCCACGACCGTTTTTAATGTTTGTATAAATGTATATTGGTTCAGAAAGCGGAAAATCATAATAACTGTTATACGATGCCAGAGACCTGAGATAATAAAACATATCTTTGGTATAAGAAGTCAGTGTAATTCTTAAATTCAGAATATCAACATCGGTATAGAAATAAAAATTATCTGAACTGAAGGAAATTTGGTTCTTTAGTCCCGGCAGCAGCTGATCTTTAAAATAGAGAATATTTCCACCGGTTTCTTCCGTGATATCTGTATTAGTGTAAAGTCCGTAATCGTTTTTAAACTCATATATGCCATCCCAGGAACTAATCTCTACCGGGTTGAACACGAGAATACTATCTACTGAAACATAATTTTCGGGGTCAGGCGGAGGGAAATCATTGGTGTATTTATATTCTCCATCGTCCATAATGTAAGTATATGAAGCTCTTTCTATTTTGATGCTGTAGAAATTATCTGTTGCCGGAGCATCATCCAGAAGTACGGATAAACTTATGTTGTATATGATTGTCTCAACATAATCCGGTGGACAGTCATAGCAGGGAGTTCCTGATTCTTCTTTTGTGATTTTTATATTTTCAACGGAAAAAGACGTGGAATCAGGAACAGTCAAATCAGCCTGAGCAGTTTCCAGTCCGTTTACGGATACATTAATGTCAAATTTATCCAAAGGTTTAACGTGAATATTATCGGCAACAAACAGATTGGAATCACTACTGTATCTCACATTTACATTGCTTCCGTTTTGGAGCAGCTCCAGTTCTGTTGGAGTAACTCTGGACCATTCCATATTCAGGTTATTCCGCATAGCAGTTCTGGCAATCATAAAGCTGAAAACAGAGTCAGACTGTGCCATTCCGTTGATAACGATCTGAGGTTCATGTACCTGTAATGGAAAATCTTCCACAACTTTGCTGCATGATGAGCTAATGATGATCAGTACTAAAACCAGATATATTCTTAATATTGACTTCATGATCTAAAATTTAATAGTATAACTTAGTGTTGGCAAAGGGAAGGGTAACAGACTGAACTGACGGACCACGAATAAATCCTGCATCAGATTTTGATCCCACCGTGTTCCGGGAAACATAAAAGTAGGATTTTTAGCTGCCGTTACATTATAAACACTAAGATTGAATTTATGAGTGGTTCTGGTCATTTCTTTTATATAAGTTATACCCAGGTCAACCCGTTTGTAAAATGGCATTTTGTAGCTGTTTTTAGACTCAAAAAAGTAATTGTCATCCACAAAAAACGGGATATTCCCGTCATCGGGGCCATATACATAGTAATTATTCCAGTACTGTTTGGTGTCAGGACTGTTAAGTAAAGGCATTTTCTGATCATAAAGTGTAAATGAATTTCCTGAATTCAACTGCACATTGGCTGAAATCTCCCAGCTATCGTTTAATTTATAATTACCGACAACAGACAGGTCGTGGCGTCTGTCATACTTGAATGGATAAGGCATCCCGTTGTTAAGATCCTTAAAATACCGATCACTCCATGCCAGTGTGTATCCTAACCAACCAGTTAGTTTGCCCTGTGTTTTCTGAAAAAACAGCTCCATGCCATAGGCTTCGCCACTTCCCTGTGTCACTTTGTCTTCCCAGTTTGTTTCTATAAGAAAGAAGGATTCTCCCTCTTTATAGGAAACCAGGTTGTCCATCTTTTTATAATAGCCTTCGAGTGTAATCTCATACACATCGTTTATAGCCAGAGCTCCTCCCAGTGCCGCCTGCCAGGATTCCTGTGGTTTGATATTTTCTGTAGCGGGAACCCATAAATCAGTCGGTAAATTACCGATGGAATTGGCCAACAGATTAAGGTACTGCGTCATTTGCGCAAACGAGGCTTTAACTGATATATTTTTATCCAGTTTATATCTCAGTGATGCTCTGGGTTGAACGGACTGATAGTAGGTTTTCCCTTTGTTAAAACCAGAATAATGCACACCGATATTAGCTTTTAGCCGGTTTGAAAATTCGATGTTATCTTCGGCATACAGTGCCACTTCAAAAGCAGGAATATTGACAAATCCCAGTGTGGTGTCGAGCAGTGAACCTTGACCGGATGAATTATAATTTAATGCAGATGTTCCAGGCGTATAGGTATGATAAGTGTACCATCCTCCCATTCGAATATACTGTTTACGCGTCGGAATAAAATCAAAGTCCTGTTTGATCCCAAAGTCCCTTATGTTGGAGTAATAGGACAGATCAAAACTTTCCGATTCTTCTTCCTCTCCGGTTACTTTACTTTTATAGTCGAAACCAAGACTAGTCTGAAACTGGTATTTGGTATAGGTGAGTGTTGTATTAGAGAACAGCTTACTGTTGAAAACATGGTTCCAGCGTAGTGCCGAGGTAAGGTTTCCCCAGAAAAACCTGAAACCAATGGTGTTTTCGTTGTCGTAAGTAATTAAGGTTTGTGTTCCGTCCCGGTCTTCGTAATTGGAGTAGCTGTATTTGTCGGTGACCCCAAGACCCAGCACATCCCGACCGTTATAGACACTTAAAAACAGACGGTCATGGTCAGAGAATTTATGATTGATTTTGGCATTGATGTCATAAAAATAAAGATCGAGATTAATATCGACGTTTGGGTCTGTATTAGAAAGTTGAATGAATGGCGCTGCAACAGCATCAATATAAGTTCGCCGGGCAGCAAAGAGGAAGGATGTTTTGCCTTTGCTGATTGGTCCCTCCAATAAGATTTTGGAAGAGATTAAACCCAGTGTCGCTTCTCCGTGATAATTATACAGGTCTCCTTCTTTCATTCTTATATCAACTACCGAAGATAAACGGCTGCCATAGCGTGCAGGAAAGCCTCCTTTTACGAGGTCCACGCTTTTTATGGCATCTGCGTTGAATACCGAAAATATTCCAAGGGCATGACTGACGTTATATACCGGAACACCATCCAGCAAAAACAGGTTTTGATCAGGACCACCGCCACGAACATAAATCCCTGCAGTCCCTTCGGTTCCTCCTGCAACACCGGGCATCATCTGTAATGTTTTTAATACATCTACCTCTCCGAATAAAACCGGCATGGACTTTACCTGTTTGGGATTCAAGGATACCGTACTCATCTGTGAAGTCTCCACCGTTTGCTGGGGAGAACGGTCCATTACGGTGATTTCCTTAAGGGTTAAAGATTGACTGAGCTCAATATTAATGATTGTATCCTTTTTAAGGTTCAAACTCAGCTTAACCGGTTCATAACCAATATAAGAATATTCGATTTCCACATCTTTACCGGCTTCAACACTGATGCTGTAAAACCCGTAATAGTTTGTAACGGTTCCTTGCTGCAAAGCCCGGATGTACACATTAGCCTGTATAAGCTGTTCCCCAGAGCTTTTGTCAGAGATGGTACCGCCTATATTGACTTTTTGACTGAAGAGTGGGAGTGGGAGTAAGAATAGCAATATTAAAATCCTGTTCATTAGGGTTTTATTATTAGGTTAATATGATTATTAACACCCAAAGATAGTGTTTCATCATCTAAATTCATCAGTATATGCTGTATTAACGACGCATAATTAGATAAAAAGTTGCACAGCAGAATAAAAACTGCAAAAAATAATACCTTGCACTGTAATGTTTTTTTTTCTGGAACGTATCTTATTTAAAAGCGATTTTTTTGAGAACTAAGGAATTCAATACACATTTTCTGGAACATAAAGCGGCGCTGTTTGGCTATATATTCGGATTGATAAAAAACCGGGAAGAGGCTGAAGATGTGCTTCAGGAACTTTATCTCAAACTATGGCGTAAAAGGGATTCCATTAAAAAGGAGACATGCCGTTACTATTTCTACAGCAGTGCAAGATCGTTAAGTATTGATGCCCTTCGAAAAATTAAACGGACAATGGACTTGCAGTTTTCCGTGGAGTATGAAACGTTCTCTGAGAATACCTTTGAAAAGCAGGAACTGTCCATGCACTTCAGGAGCGCTATTGATAATCTTCCTGGAAATTACAGGGAAGTGATTTACCTGGTGGATGTATGTATGATGAACACAGCTGAGGTTGTGGATTTGACCGGTCTGAAAACAAATAATGTTCGCGTTATTCTGAGTCGGGCCAGGAACATGATAAAGGAGGAACTGACTAAAATTTATAGTTATGAGCGCACAGAAAAATCCTGACGAACTATATAAGGCTGCCATCCAAAGTGAAAGGCAGGCACTTACTGAACAAGGTAACAGCATTCAGATAAATATGAAATCTGATAAAACAGTGAGGGTGAGGCGGATCGTATATTATGCATCTGTGGCCGCAGCGATTGTTGCAATGTTTCTGATTTTCAATCCCTCAGGGAAGCAGGACAGGCAACTCAAAACTTTTCAGACCATGGTTAGCAATATGGAGTTTACACCACCATCAGAGACATTCAGGTTTGACACCAGGATTAACCAGATTAATAAACTGAATCAGAAAATTGAAGAAATGAATAAGGATGATATGGTAAACCGGTTAAATGCAAAAATGAAAAAGTATAAACAACAAAACAAACAGTTATGAAGACAAAACACATTGGACTTTTACTGGTGACGATATCAGTATTGCTCTTATCCCAGACCACAGTGGCACAGCAGTTTAAATCTCCTGTAAGAACGCTGTACGAAAAGTATGAAGACAACTCGGATATGAATATGATGTATATGAGTAAAAAAATGTTTGAACTGAAGTTCGGGCAAAAGTTAAAGGAAAATTATTCGGATTTTAATCCGGAAAATCTCATCAATAATTTTAACGAGATGATCCTGATTGGCGGTGAAGATGATAAGCTTATTCCTGATGATGACATGAAGAAACTGAAAAATGAGATCAGGGACAAGAACTACGAACAGATTGTTAAAATGGTGGATGATGGAGAAAGCCTTACGGTTTATATCCTGGAAGATAAAAAGACGGATCGCATTAAGGATCTGATTGTAATGGCGCTGGAAGATGATGAACAATTAATTCTCAGTGTTTCAGGAAACATGACCATGAAGGAAATAATTACGGTATCTCGTTTACTGGATATAAATATATTAGATGTTTTAGATATGTAAAAAAAGCGGGCACTGCCCGCTTTTTTTATGTTCTTATCTTACCGGATAAATCGTAAATCCGTATTCGTACTGTTCCCCGGCATACCGCATATATTGCGGATGAGGTTTGGCTCCCCAGCTGTTGTCACCGCCAACACCCATTTGAAATTTATCTATTCTCAGTTCCACCAGGTCTTGTGGCTTTATGTCCGTGGTATGACGCTGTGCCTTACGCATTCCGGCATCAAAATCTTCAACCGTATTATTCAGGGCACTAAACCCGATAGGCTCATCACCTTTTATGCATACGCCAATCCCATCGTGGTTGATCAGTTTCACCCAGCGCGTATCCGTTTTATATCCGTTTTCCTGTGGACGGATATATGGCCAGTACTGGTCAGCCACTTTTGAATGGTAAAGATCCACAAAGGCTGCAGTGTTACGGTCGACATAGTTTTCCCACGGGCCACGTCCAAAATAACTCAGGTTATCAAATTCTGCAGGCAGTTGCATGGTCATGCCGATTCTCGGAATCTCCGGCAGTTTTTCCTTGCGTGCTTTAAAGGCGTATGAAACGTGAACTGAACCATCGCCCTTAATATCATATTCCATATGGATAAACCCATCGATACTGTCCAGCTGGAAATGTGCATATACAATTACTTCATCATCAGAAACCTGTTTGGAATACACATCGGTAGCTTTGAGATCTGTGGTGACATCCTTCCAGATTTTGCATCTTCGTGGCATTCGGTTTCCGAAGTCATTATCCGTGGGAGCTCGCCAGAAATCAGGCTCGAGCGGTTCTTTAACCAACTGTGTCTGATTTACAATATATGAGCTGATCACGCCATGTGTTCTGCAGAAACCAACAGAAAAGTTAAGACCTGCAACACTGATTTTTTTATCGTCTGTTGTAATTGTCAGTTTGCGCATCGGCCTTTCCACCGGTTTCGGTTCAATGTATTCAGGATACCTGAACTGTTCAGTTGCAACGGTATGGATCAGAGGAATAAGATCCGATGTCTGACCGGTCATCGCCTCAATGGTTAAAAAGTATTCCACGCCCGGTTCAGGTTTAAAATTACTTAGATTGAGATTCACGGTTCTCGACTCCTGGGGCCTGATGTTTAAACCGGCCAGGTTTCCCTGAAGTACAAGCTTCCCGTTTCCTTTCAGTTCCCAGTGATAAACGAACGGGGCAAGGGACGTGAAGAAAAACTTATTCGTAATCTCTATCTCTCCCTGCTTCAGATTAACTGCTTTGAATCCAATATTCTGATACACTTTTTTAATTTCATGCAGTGCAGGATGCGGAATTCTGTCGGGATTAACCACGCCGTTCAGACAAAAGTTACCATCGTTTTTTGTTCCTTCCGGCTCAAAATCGCCACCATAACCAAAAAATGTTTCTCCTGTAGCTGTTTTTTTAACAATGCCCTGGTCCACCCAGTCCCAGATAAAACCACCTTGGATCTGTGGTTCCGATTCCACCAGATCCCAGTATTCCTGGAAGTTTCCATTACTGTTGCCCATGGCATGCGAATATTCACACCAGATAAATGGCCGTTCCGGATCATTTCCGGTATATCTTTCCTTTACATATCTGATACCGGCGTACATGTCGCCATGAATATCGGTATGGCGTTCTTTGATGTCGGTTTGTTTTTCTGCTCTTTCATAATGAACCGGACGGGACATATCTCGTTTTTTTATGGCTTTGTAGGCATTCAAAAAGTTCATGCCTGTTCCGGCTTCATTTCCCATACTCCACACAATAACAGAAGGGTGGTTCTTATCGCGTTCCACCATGTTTATGTTGCGGGCAATATGAGCCTTTTCCCATTCCGGTTTGGTAGCAAGTGTGTATTTGGGGTCATAGCCAAAACCATGCGTTTCCAGGTCTGCCTCATCGTACAAATAAATGCCATATTTATCACACAGTTTATACCATAGCGGATCGTTAGGGTAGTGGGACGTACGGACAGCATTAAAGTTATTTTCCTTCATCAACTGAATATCTTTTATCATGGTTTCTTTATCCACCACATGCCCGTAGACCATGTCATGCTCATGCCTGTTGACACCTTTCAGGAGAATAGGTTTCCCGTTCACAAGCAGTTGTCCGCCTTTAATTTCACTGGTTCTGAAGCCGATTTTTGTACTGACAGCTTCCAGAACTTCACTTTTAGGGTTTTTAAGAACAATATTCAACGTATAAAGGTTAGGAATTTCTGCGGACCATTGCTTCACATTCTTAACAGTGCCGTTAAATGTTGTTGTGATTGATTGTTTCCGCTTAACGGTAACGTCTTTTTCTCCTTCAAGTACACTGATCCCATTTGCGTCCATAACTTCATAAGACAGCTTATACCGGTAAGCCGAACGTCTCTGCAGGTTATCAACGTCAACATCAAGGAAGAATATACCATTTGTATATTGCGCATCGAGTCCAGGTTTGGCGAAAAAATCACGGATATAAACCTGTGGTCTGGCAGTCAGGTAAACATCACGCTGTATGCCCGCAAGGCGCCAGAAATCCTGATCTTCAAGGTAGCTGCCATCACTCCATTTAAAAACTCTTACAGCCAGTTTATTCTTCCCGGGTTTTACATAATCCGTAATTCTAAACTCAGAAGGAAGCTTGGAATCCTGTGCATAGCCCACTTTTTCACCGTTGATCCAGACATAGTAAGCAGAGCTTACAGCTCCAAACGTCAGGAATATCTCTTTCCTGTCCCAATCCTCAGGGATGTCAAACACTCTGACATACGATCCCGTAGGGTTGTAGTTTTTGTCGATAAACGGTGGATTTTTTGGAAATGGATATCCTGCATTTACATAATTGGCAAATCCGTAACCAAACATCTCCCAGTTTCCCGGTACAGGAATGTCATCCCATTTTGAAACATCATAGTTTTCCTGGTAGAAATCTTCCGGACTGTCAGCAATGCGATCTGCAAAACTGAATTTCCAGGTGCCATTCAGGTTGATATAATCCGGATTCAGAGATGGACAATCCTTCTGTGAAAGGTCGGAGTTCGGATATGCAAGAAAGGTAGCGTGTGCTTTTTCCGCATTAATTGAAATGACATCAGGATTTTCCCAGTCATTTTGTTGCGCGGACACCGTGAATGTCAGCAATAAAAAAGTCAGTATGGTTATGTTCTTCATATTAAAATGTTTAAATTCTTTTTGTTGTAAAACATTGATCGTATATTCATAAAGTTATAAAGTGAGACCCGAAAGTTATTAATTAATTTTGGTAGGGCGGAAATATTAGGTGGGAAATTACGACAGTCTACTTCAAATAGTTTTTATATTTTTGTACAAAATCAGTAAGAATGAATTTTTTCGAACACCTTGGCCGATACGGTACGTTAATGGGAAAAGTTTTATCCAAGCCCGACAAACACAGAGCCTTTGTGAAAAATACGATCATTGAGTTTCAGAAGCTGGGAGTTCAGTCTGCCGGTATTGTAGCTATAATATCAGTATTTATAGGTGCCGTTATTGCCATCCAGACGGCTTATAACATGGAAAATCCGCTTTTACCAAGATATTCTGTGGGGCTGGTTACAAGGGATACATTATTACTCGAATTTTCATCTACCATTGTATCATTGATCCTTGCGGGGAAAGTTGGATCTAACGTAGCATCGGAGATTGGAACCATGCGAGTGACGGAGCAGATTGATGCACTGGATATTATGGGGATAAATTCTGCCAATTACCTTATACTGCCAAAGCTAGTTGCTTTTGTTATTATCATTCCGTTTCTGGTACTTTTAAGCATGGTTCTGGGAGTTGCAGGTGGCTATCTGGGAGGTGTTACACTATCAGGTGCAGTAACATCAACTGATTATTTATTTGGGATCCAATACTATTTTATTCCGTATTACATTGTTTATTCGCTTATAAAATCGCTCTTTTTTGCATTTATCATTGTTTCCATTTCAGCTTATTACGGTTATTTCACCAACGGTGGAGCGCTGGATGTTGGAAAGTCCAGTACAAAAGCAGTTGTTCACAGCACAGTGACGGTGTTGCTTTTTAATGTTTTACTCACTCAAATGTTGCTGGGATGATAGAAGTAAAGAATGTATCAAAAAGCTTTGACGGTAATCAAGTACTGAAAAATGTATCGGCGGTATTTGAACCGGGAGTAACCAACCTGATTATCGGGCAAAGTGGTTCCGGTAAAACGGTTTTGCTGAAAAGTATTGTAGGACTTCATGCCATAGACGAAGGTAGAATACTGATGGACGGACGCTGTTTTTCAGCTTTAAAACCCGGGAGTAAAGAAAAGAAAGCAGTCCGACGCGAAATGGGGATGTTGTTTCAGGGATCTGCACTGTTCGATTCCATGAGCGTTGAAGACAATGTACGGTTTCCCCTTGAAATGTTTACAAACATGACTGTAAAGGAGAAACAGGACAGGGTAGATTTTTGTCTTGACAGGGTGAATATTCAGGGGGCTCATAAGTTGTTGCCGGCAGAAATCAGTGGCGGAATGCAGAAAAGGGTGGCTATCGCCAGGGCCATTGCCTTAAATCCAAAGTATTTGTTTTGCGATGAACCGAATTCCGGACTTGATCCGAAGACATCGATCGTTATTGATCAGCTGATACAGGAAATAACAAAGGAATACAATATAGTTACCATTATAAATACCCACGATATGAACTCTGTTCTGGAGCTGGGTGAAAAGATTATTTTCATCAACCAGGGTAAGAAGGCATGGGAAGGAACCAGCGATGAGATCATGAAGACAAAGGACGAAGAGGTCCGGGCATTTATCTTTGCTGGTAATACAATGAAAGGTTTTAAGGATTATTACAATGAATAAACAGGTTCGCTAACCCCAAAGTGAACTCATTGATCAAAATTACTGTTTATTATAAGTTGTGATAATTTAAAATGCATGGCACTTAAAAGCAATATTGCACCACTTGGGAATATGGAAGAGCTTTCGTTTGAAGATTTCAAAAAAGAGGTATTAAACGATTACAAACTTGGTTGGGTCAGCCGTAATTTAAGTACTACAGGCAGAATGGAGGTCCTTACCGGAAAAGCCTTTTTTGGCATTTTTGGTGATGGTAAGGAGGTCGCCCAGATTGCAATGGCAAAAACATTTAAGAATGGTGACTGGCGATCGGGTTATTACCGTGACCAAACGTTTATGTTGGCTACAGGCATGCTGACTCCGGAAGAATTTTTCTCTCAGCTATATGGTGATACTGATATAAACCGTAATCCTTCAACCGGAGGAAGAGGAATGAACAACCACTTCGGGTCAAGAATAATTGATGCCGATGGTTCCTGGAAAAATCAGACAAAGCAACCGAACTCTTCAGCTGACGTATCCTGTACTGCAGGACAGATGCCACGTTTAGTAGGTCTGGCGCAGGCTTCGAAATTATACAGGAATAATCCGGATCTTTCCCATCTTCAATCTATGAGTAAAAACGGGAATGAAGTGGCTTTCGGAACAATCGGGGATGCCAGCACATCAGAAGGTCAGTTCTGGGAATCTATCAATGCGGCAGGTGTGCTACAAATCCCGATGGCTATCTCCATCTGGGATGACGGTTATGGTATTTCTGTTCCGCGGAGTGTGCAAACCACAAAGGACAGCATTTCGGAAGCTTTAAAGGGATTTGAAAAAGAAAGCGGTACCAACGGATTAAAGATTTACAAAGTTAAAGGCTGGGATTACCCTGAGTTGATAAAAATATACCAGAAAGGCATACAGCTTTGTCGCAAAACACATACGCCGGTTTTGTTTCATGTGAACGAACTGACACAACCACTCGGACACTCTTCTTCAGGTTCCCATGAAAGGTATAAAAGTCAGGAGCAGCTAAACTGGGAAAAGGAGCACGATTGCCTGGTGAAAATGAAGGAATGGATTCTGGAAAATAATCTTGCGCTTGAGGAAGATCTGGATAAACTGGAATCTGAAGCGAAGAAGGAGGTTCGTGATGCCCGCAAGAAAGCGTGGGATGCATACCGAAAAGAATTTGACACCTATTATAAGGAACTACGAGCAATTGTGACCGGTAAAACCTGTACCTGCGATATTGTCAATAAAGGCAAGATTGATAAGGTACTGGAAGAACTTGATGCAGTGCAGTTTCCGGTGAAAGAACATTTGCTGAGTGCGGCCAAAACAATTCTTTGGCATACCTGTCGTACCTGCGAGCTGAAAGGTTCATTGCGGGATCAGCTGAATGTATGGCTCAAACAGAAACGAAAAGAAAATTACGAAAACTATTCCAAACATCTTTATGATGAACCGTGGCTAAAACTGGTGGGTGAAAGTGTCCCTCCCGGAATAACAAATGCTGCAATACAGGTGAATGGCAATGAGGTGATCCGTCGGAATTTTGATGCATTGCTGGCTAACGATCCGCGGATTCTGATATTTGGTGAAGATTCCGGGAAACTGGGCGATGTGAATCAGGGACTGGCGGGATTGCAGGATAAGTTTGGAGAGATGCGTGTGGGTGATACAGGTATCAGGGAAACAACCATTATCGGACAGGGCATAGGGCTGGCACTTAGGGGACTTCGTCCCATTGCCGAAGTTCAATACCTTGATTACCTGATTTATGCCATTCAGACCATGAGCGACGATCTGGCTTCACTGTCCTGGCGTACTGCAGGGGGACAGAAAGCACCTTTGATAGTCCGTACACGCGGGCACCGTTTGGAAGGCGTTTGGCATTCCGGCTCACCCATGAGTTTGCTGATAAACAGTCTGCGTGGTTTCTATATTTGCGTACCAAGAAATATGACGCAGGCCGCAGGTTTTTACAATACCTTGCTTGATCACGATAACCCGGCGTTGGTAATTGAACCACTTAATGCGTACAACCTTAAAGAATATCTTCCTGACAACCTGGGGAAGTTTAAAGTTCCTTTGGGCAAACCGGAGATTTTACAGGAAGGAGAAGACATTACTCTGGTTACATATGGCTCATGCGTAAGGATCGCTCAGGAGGCCATCGAACGATTAAAATCGTTTGATATATCTGTGGAGCTGATCGATGTTCAGACACTGCTTCCGTTCGATGTGGAACACGTTATTGCAGAATCTATCAAAAAAACCAACAGGGTACTCTTTTTTGATGAGGATGTTCCAGGAGGTGCTACCGGATTTATGATGCAGCAGGTACTGGAAGTACAGAAAGCTTTTGAATATCTTGATTCATCCCCTAAAACACTCACCGGAAGGGACCATCGTCCGGCCTACAGTACCGATGGTGATTATTTTTCAAATCCAAATGCTGATGATGTGTTTGAGTATGTATATGATATTATGAATGAAGCTAAACCGGATAAATATCCTGGCTGGACGTGATCATTTATGCAAAATAAAAAGGTACCGTAAAGGGGAAAACGGTACCTCTCTGAAAAACAAACTAATCATAGTTTGTATCTTCCGGAAACAGTAGTGAATCTAATGAATGATAATAAATGGTGAAGTTATTATCCCGGAAGACGTTTGAGCCTGTAAATAATACAGACCTGATATAAAGTGATTTGTGTTCATTACAGGAAACGTATTATCTGCTTTTTTTATTTCAATTAACCTGCCAATTCTATCATAAATTTTTATTTTAAGGATTTCAGACCTGCATTCAACGGTAATTTTATCTGTCGCCGGATTGGGGTATATCTTAATCTTACCGGGATCAACATACGGTGTGTCGATAATTGTTTCCTTCTGAGCAGCGCCGTTTAATTTGTATGAACTTAATATTTTAAATTGTCCGGCAGACAGGTCCATTTGTAGTGTCTCATTGGCTACCGCTATTGAGTCCCCGGTGAAGGCATCCCACCACCATCCGTTCATGGGCATAGAAACAACACTGGATTTATTTGAAACGTCAGTATTGGAAGCCACAACCACAAAAGCCGTGTCGTTATCATTCAGAATTATCTTTTTAATAGATTTTGCCCCAATATCTGTGGTAAAGTCGGTGGTTTTGAAAATAGGATTCTGAGTCTTAAGATTGATGAGTCTCGAAAATGTATTTTTCAGTGCGACTCTGTTAGTATCTTCCAGATAGGACCACAAGATGGGTTTCTCACCAATTCTACCGTTATAATCTATGGAATAATCATAACCCAGTTCTTCAAATTGCCACATCATTTTAGGACCCGGAATCGTAAAAAACAAGGATGCAGCCATGCCAATTCTTTTTAAGGCAGTTTCCGGATCCATAACAGAATAATTCCCATTTGAATTTCCCCATGTAAGGCATTTGTACATTAAACGTTCTTCATCGTGGCTTTCCATATAACTTACAAGGTTTGGATTATTCCATCCTCTGGTTTTATATGACGCCCAGCTAAGGTTTGATGTTGTTACATATCCCATGGCATTTTCACCATAGGCATAATTCATATTGCCCCATAGCAGAATTCCATAATTGGCCAACACTGTTTCCTCGGAATTATCAGCCAAATGTTCGCAGATCATGTAGGCCTCAGGCTTTTGTTCCTTCATTTTATCATAAATACGTTCCAGTATTTTGATGCGTGATAAATCATAGGCCTGGCCTGTTCCGGGAGTATTTGTAAACCCTTTGGTAAAGTCGAACCGGAATCCATCCAGGTTATAATCGTTCAACCAGTGATCGGTTACCCTGTCAACAAAATACTGCGTTGCCGGTGATTCGTGGTTAAAATCGTATCCCCATGAAAACAAGGTATTGGGACTCGTAACATTGAACCATGGATTTTGAGGTGAGGGATTCCCATTTTCAAAATACATCTGAACCATTGGATTCTGTCCGTAAGCATGGTTCAATACCATATCCATAATTACTATCATTCCTCTGGCATGGCATGAATCGATGAACTCTTTATAGTCACCTTCTGTGCCGTAATATTTGTCAGGTGCAAAAAAGAAAGAAGGGTTATATCCCCAGCTGCTGTTACCCTCAAATTCATTGAAAGGCATCAGTTCAATGGTGTTCACGCCTAAGGATTTAAGATAATCCAGTTTGGTCCGGACTTCTTTTATTGTATGAGACTCCACAAAATCGCGGATTAGTAGTTCATAGATAACTAAATCAGAAATTTCCGGCAATTCGTAATTCGTAATTCTCCATTCGTAATTGATTTTGCCGGGTTGTAAAACGCTTACAATTCCTGTGGTTTTTCCTGCAGGGTATGGTTTTAAATTTGGATATACACTTTCCGAAATGTAACCATCATTCCAGGGATCGAGTACTTTTTCGGTGTAAGGATCTGCGATCAGAAGTCCGTCATCGATAAGGTATTGGTATGCGTACTCAATCCCTGGAGTGAGATTATTCAGTGTAATCCACCAGTAGTCACCATCCTTGTATAACTGGTAATCAGAAGACGGCGTCCAGTCATTAAAATCCCCGATCAGGTAAACATGTTGTTTGTAAGGAGCATAAAGTACAAGGGTCACGGTTTGATCCGAGACATAATTAATTCCGTCAATAACGCCTTCAGGTCGTGATTTTTCAACCGGAGTATCCCTGACAAAAATCAAAGTCGTATCATAATCTGTATTGCTATCTTTTTCTGCTTTTATAACAGCCGTATAATTTCCCGGATCAATAAACTGATAACTGAATTCCATATTTATATCATTTACGGAATGAACTGTGCTGTTGTTGATTGTCAGGCTTAAATCAGCAGTGTCGGATGCAGAGGCTTTAAAAGCAATACTTTGGGTAGGATCAATAAGTAAAGGTGAAGCATCAGGATAGATGAAAGCAACAGAGAACTCATCTGTGGCCACATCCACAAAAATATCGGTTCCCCCGGTTCCTTTACCTTCTCTGGTGCCATCAGCACTACGAAATACAAACGCAAGTTGAAGGATCGTTTCACTTTCAGGCACACCATAATAAGATCGAATATCCGGCGTTAATTCCAGTTTATACAGATTGGTTGATATCCGGGTCAGCTTACAGTCAGGAATATTTACTCCCCATTCTGCCTTTACATATTTCCAGTCACTTGCACTGGTACTTTTATCAGTGATAACACCAGTGTGTGCATATATGTCACCAGTATAATTTTCGAGGCCGCCTGATCCCTCTGATGCGTTGAAATATACAGTAACCGGTTTCGAATCCACTGGTATGCCCGGATCGGTATACACAACCTGTGCATAAGAGACAATTTCAAATAAGGAAAGTAAAATAAATACGAGCTTCCTCATGCCTTCATGGTGTTTTTTAAAAGGTGACTAATTTATGATGCAAGAATTCAGAAACAATAAAAAAGCATACCCAAAACTGGATATGCTTTTTTATTTAAAAAGATGTATTATTCAATAGTTCCTGTTCCATCAGTAAAGTTAAGCGTAACTTTTTGTCCTGCGGTAACATTTACTCTTTCCTGGTCATTTCCGGTACCACGGTATTCAATTACACCGTTAAGAACTATAAATTCAGCTTGCCACCATTCAATAGCACTTGGCACTTCTGCATCTGTTGTTAATGTATTTGCCTTAACGCACATACGTAATTCTCCATCTGCACTGAATGCTGGAGATGTAATTGTTTTAGCTGCATTATCAACTGTGAATTCTACATTTCCTGCCCATGTGTCATCCCCAAATACAGGACCAACACCATTTACAGAAGGAGGATTTATTTCAATGGTTTCATCAGCAAGATTGACAACTACCGTGTAATATCCTGATTCAGCTACATCAGGTACGTTGTCAGTTCCTTTTGCATAAACTCCGTTAGTAGCTCCTGCTGCTGCATCAACACCAAAATCTTTACCCCAGCTTTTTTCCTGGCAAAATTTAATGCCTGCATCTGTCACCCCAGCTTCAATCCATACAACACGCCAGAATAAATGAGGATTACTATTTACAGGTATCATTTCGATACTATTAGCAGCCCAGTCCCAGCCTCCAATAGAAGCTCCAATCATATACATTTGTTCCGGGTATTCTGGAGGAGGCAATTCGCCAGCATCTTCAGTTGTGCCGACAACACCTGCAATACCTTTCTCTCCTGCAGTCCAGGTAAAAGTGAAGTTTAGTAATTGTCCTCCATTATCAACTTCAATATCATCACCATCTGCGGTCAGGTCAGCCAGAGATCCTCCGTAGCTTATATCAGGACGACAGTGATCACCGTCCTGGCCTCCTGCATCAAGGTTTGTCCATGGAACATCTTCTAAAATAAATTTCCAGGCTTTATTGATACGAACCTTAAACTTGCCACTTAAATTTACGCTTTTACTTGTTGTAAATGTTGCTGATTCTGCAGTACCTGAAACATAAGAAGCAACATCTCCTGTTGCACTGATTTCGAATTCATTAATCTTCATAATCCAGAACTGTGAAGTCGTTTTATCGGTCATCACATAATACAAACCGGCTTCAGAGATTGAATAAGTATCAGTACCACCAGAAACCAGACTACCTTTTTTATACATGATAGAGTCGGTTGCAGTTCCTACCTCTGCATTTTGATAAACTGTTTCAACACTTGCAGCACTGTAACTGATGGTTTCATCAGCTGTAACTTCTGAAAATGCAAATTCGCCTGCTGAGAGATAGAAAATGCCATACATCATACCTTCCCTAACAGCTTTTACAGCATAATCACTACTAGGTTCAACATATTGTTTTGCGTCCAGAACCAATACTTCATCTCCGGTTGCTGTTCCTTTAATCTGCATTCCATAGATAGGATTATCTATTACAGTAGGGCCATTGTCATCTTTATTACATGAGGTAAAATAAACTCCCCCAATAAGTAACATGAACAAATACAAAAGATTTTTCTTCATAACTTTTATTTTATATTAATTAGTAACTAAAAATAATTGCGTTTTATAATTGTAAATTAACAGGATCACTGTTTAAATTAGGATTTGCATCAAGCTGATCCTGAGGTAAAGGGAACACACGTCTTTCAGCACCTTCTCCTGATTCTGTTGCACCCAGCCACCAGTTTCTGTCAGCAAAAAGTCCAAACCTGATTAAATCACTTCTTCTGTGACCTTCAAGAAATAATTCTCTTCCTCTTTCATCCAATACTTCACTCAATGTAGCTGTTACAGAAGGCAAACCTGCTTTGGTACGCGTTTGATTTAGATCATCATCAGCTGAAGCATCAGCAAGTGTGGCTCCTCTCAATGTTGCTTCGGCCCGCATCAGGTAGGCATCAGCCAGGCGGAACACCGGAAAGTCATTATTCATAATTGGTCCTGATCCGATTTCTACTTCGAATTTAACAACCCGGTAACCTGAAAATCGTGTAACTGCAGCTCCATCAGTAGCGTCTGTCATTATGTCGGCTTTAATATCCTGTGTAAGAATTAGTTTGCCATTGTCATTGGATAATTCATTACCATCAATATCATACTGCTGACCACGAAGGAAAGCACTTGCCCTTTGATCAACTATCTCATCGTTTACAGAGGTGTTATCATCCGGATTGTCATAACCGTCATTCGGTGCAAATAATTTTTCATAATAGTCCGGTTTTACAGCACATCCGTTCCAGGGCGAACTTTGGAGGTCGTAAGTCTTTTGATGCAGTGTATGCAGTGTTCTGAAATTGTGACGCATTCCATCATCCGCATTTTCATCTCCAAGGATTGAAAAGATGACTTCCGACGAAGCGGCATTATCAACTTTAAATGGTCCAAGCCTGTCTGATTCAAGTTGATAACCGGAATTTATGACTAAATTCATATACTTTGCTACGGAATCCATGTCGTTGACATTGAAATTGCTATCGCCTTTGTATATTGCTCCGTTCAAATATAATTTGCCCAATAGCATATAGGCCATTGCTTTGGAAATTTTGTAGTTGTCAACCGTTCCCGGTTCCGGTAAATCAGGAATTGCCTCTGTAACTACTGTAATTAATCTGTTGTAGATATCGGCTCGTTTAACACGATAGGGATTACTTTCGGCATTGCTAAACGATTCACTATAAGGCACAGCTCCGTAGTTGTCGATGAGCAAATAAAAAAGATAGCTTCTTAAAACTTTCATTTCAGCACGGGCCAGAGTTGCTGCTTCACTGTCAGCCTGAAAATACTCTAAAGCCTGGTTACAACGAACCACACCTGAGTATAAATGAGACCACATGCTTTGCACGCCTATTGTTGTAGAATTCCATGTGTGTCTGTGCAGAACACGCCATTTCCCGTCATCTTCCCAGTCTGTTCCACGCTGAGGGAAAACCAGAAAATCAGATGTTACCTCCTGCATATATAGCCACCAACCCCAGTCATCTAACAAATGCCTTTGTTCTGTATAGGCACTTAACGTAATTGACTCCAGTTGACCTTCGTTCTCCGGAAACTTATCGGCAGGTAAATTTTCATATATTTCAGTATCAAGATTACAAGCCGAGATCCAGAAAATACTGGCTATAATAATTAATATTCTATATGTCTTCATCACTTATTCAGTTATTTGATATGGTTAATTTTAAAAAGTAACATTAAACCCTACGGTGAATGTTGTACTTTTTGGATAAACATTAAAGATATCAATGCCAATTGTACTTGGATCAATACCAGAGTATTGAGTTAGTGTCCATAAGTTGTTTCCTGAGGCAAATACTCGTGCTCTTTGCAGCCAGTTAATATTTTTTGTATTAAATGTATAGCCTACGGTAATGTTTTCCAGCCTTACAAAATCTCCTTTTTCCAGAAAATAATCAGAAAAAGTAGAAGCCTCTTTGAGTTCAGTCCTGGCAGGTGCCGAATTCAGAACGTTTCGGGTTGGGAAATAACTTGGGTTATCAAATACCATATTAGTAGCATTCAGGATATCGTGTCCAAACATTCCGCGCAGTGTAAAGGTTAGATCCCAATCCTTAAAAAGAGTAATATTGTTACTCCATCCCAACTCTAGCTTTGGTTGTGCATGTCCGAGAATTTGTTTGTCCTTTTCTTCAATATTATCAATAGTGGCATAAGTTCCATCCGCTTTCTCATATAAAAAAGAACCTGTTCTCTTATCTATGCCGACAAATTTAGGACCAAAAAATGTTCCCCTTTCTTCCCCTTTCTTCATAATTTGAGTATAGGTGCCATAACCAAGTGGTTCCTGTAAGTAGCCTTCATTTACTTTTTCAACTGCCGGATATTGCTCGTTTCCAAGGGCTGTAATAATAGCTTTGTCATGTGTGGCAACGATTGTACTTGCCCATTTTGCATTTAGACCGGCAAGGATATGTCCTGTTAATGAGGCCTCAAAACCATTTATATCAATAGCACCTCCATTAGCCAGGGTACTGGTAACTAGGTTAGGTGGGACCGGAACAGTATAGGAATATATTAGGTCTGTGGTTTTTTTGTTATAATAATCCACAGATCCGGTAATTCTGTCGTTAAGTAATCCAAAATCAGCTCCAATATTTATTTCAGTGTTTACCTCCCACTTTAAATAGAGATTGGGATTCTGAATTGCCCCGTAATTAACCGTATATTTATTGGTGGTTGGATCCTGTGTATAACCTGTAACACCATACAATGCAATATTCCTATAGGAATCGATCTCCTGATTTCCTGTTTGTCCGTATCCTAATCTGATTTTGGCCAGGCTTAAAAAGTCAACATCTTTCATAAATGACTCCTGCTTCATATTCCAGGCAAGAGAAGCTGATGGGAACAGTCCCCATTCTTTATTTGCTCCAAATTTGGAAGATCCGTCACGCCTTAAAGTGGCAGTCACAAAATATCTTCCGGCATAATTGTAAACGAGTCTTCCGAAACCGGAAATAAGTTTACTTTCACCTTTGTAAGAATCAACATCTCCCGGAACAACCAATGCCAATGAAGCTAAATCGTCAGCCCTGGTATAATCTGAACCTGGGTTTTTACCTTCGGCACTAAATCCGTCCCAAAGGAATTTCTGATAAGAATAACCACCGACCAGATTTAAAGAGTGATTGTTAAACTCCTTTTTGTAATTTGCAAAAGCTTCAAATAAAATGGATGCATTATTCCCGTAATTCCGTCTGCCATAACCTTCTCCGTTTATTGGTCCATTAGATGCAGGTTCAAAGTATGATGATTCAGAGTCATCACGGGTATACGCACCGTTTAAGGTAATTTTGAAACCATTAAATACGTCAATATCTGTTTTTAATCTACCTAAGAAACGCTTGGCATCCCGTGTATTTTGAATATCGTTTAAAACTGCAACAGGGTTACTGTAATTATTTACCGGTTGCGTAGGATCCTGATAATATGTCCCATCTTCGTTATAAACCGGAATAGTGGGATTTCGTTGAAAAGCCTGAAACAATACCCCGTCAGCTCCTGAGCTTCCATAATTTATATAATCGTTATGTTCAATTGTATTTGCAATATTCATGGATAGCGTAACAACATCATTAAATGCTTTGGTTTCTGCATTTAATCGCATTATTGTACGTTGTTTACCTGAATTTAATACAATTCCCTGCATATTATTGTGAGATACAGAGGCTCTGTAATTGCCATTTTCATTTCCTCCTGAAAATGCCAGAGATTCATTATTGGAATATCCTGTCCTGTAAATTTCGTCCTGCCAGTCAGTGTTATATCCCAAGTCTCTAATTTCAATTCCTAGTTCATTAGCATAGGCTCTGTATTCATTTGCAGACATAAGATCAAGTCTGCTTTTAGATGCAATTTGATCAATGGTACCATAACTACTGAATTCAATTCTTGATTCTCCTTTTTGACCCTTTTTTGTGGTAATAATTATAACGCCATTTGCGCCTCTGGATCCATAGATTGCTGCTGATGATGCATCTTTTAAAATGTTAAAGCTTGCAATATCTTCAGGTGCAATAGTTGTTGGGTCAACACCAACAACACCATCAACAACATATAAAGGATCTGTACCAGCCGATAATCCTGAGGCTCCTCTGATTTTTACATTAAATCCTGCATTTGGGTCACTTCCGGCTTTTCTAATCGTAACACCGGCAACTTTACCTTGTATTCCTTCAATAGGATCCTGAACGGCGACCGTTTGGATGTCTTTGTCAGTCACGTTATAAACAGCCCCTGTTTTATCCTCCTTTTTCTGAACACCATAACCAATTACAAGAAACTCTTCCAGTTGCTCAAGTTTGGGATCAAGGGCTACGTTAATTACAGTTTGACCTTTGGTAGTAACTTCCTTAGTATTATAGCCAATAAAGCTAAATACAAGGGTTTCGTTTGCTGAAGGAATGGTAATGCTGTAATTTCCATCAAAGTCAGTAATTACACCCATTGTTGTTCCTTTAACAAGAATAGAAACCCCCGGGAGTGGAGATTCATCTTTTGCATCTGTAACAGTACCTGTCACAGTTACAGTTTGAGCAAATATATTTGTTGAAAATAAGAGTAGTGTGCTCAACAATATTATTGCCTGCTTTTTGATTTTTTGTCTCATAGAATCAATTTCTTCGTTAACAATAAAAACCTGAATATTAACTGAGATTTTTTTAGAGATTTTTTACGTATAGCCTTCCCAAGCCAGTACAAAACTATGACTGTTTAAAGCGATTGCATAGATTTCTTGCGCAAAAGGCAACAATTTTTAACGAAAACGTTTCCGCAAACGTTTTCGGAATTAGTGTTCTGCACATAAGTTAGTTATGGATTAGGTAAGCAGTTGAATTGCGTTTTCTTGTTTAACTTAATATTAATACCTAATATTGTAATAGCACAACACCTCAATACTGGTGAAAAGAACTCAGATAACCATTAAGGATATTGCCCGCGAACTGGGCATATCTCCTTCAACCGTTTCCCGTGCGCTAAAAGATCACCCCGATATTAGTGCAGAAACAAAAAAAGCAGTTAGAGATCTGGCGGCCAAATATCATTATACGCCTAATTCTATAGCACTAAGCTTAAGAAGCCAGAAGAGTAATGTGATTGGTGTAGTTATTCCTCAGATTGTACATTTTTTCTTTTCATCCGTCATAAGTGGTATTGAGGAAGCCGCAGAAGAATATGGATATAATGTTATGGTCTGCCAATCGGATGAAAGTTACGAAAAGGAGATCCGTAACGTAGATACCTGTATCAGTAGCCGTATAGACGGTATTCTGGTTTCCATGTCAAAGAATACACACAAATATGATCATTTTGAAAAGATACTTGAGGATAATATCCCTCTGGTATTTTTCGACAGGGTTTGTCCAGGTGTAAAAGCAGATCGTATCGTTGTGGATGATTACTATGGTGCGTTCAATGCAGTAGAACATATGATCAAAGGCGGATGCAGGCGTATTGCTCACCTAGGATCATCAAAACATCTTTTAATTGCACGTAACCGGTTGAATGGTTATATCGACGCCCTGAAAAAATATGGTTTACCGGTTGATGAAGGTATTATTCTTGAGTGTGACAGTAGGGAAAGCGCATTGGAAAGAACCCCGACATTATTTACAAAAGGTGAAAACCCGGATGGAATTTTTGCCATAAACGATCTTACCGCTTCAGGGGCACTGACTGCTGTAAAACGTTTAGGATTTAGTGTACCGGATGACGTGTCAATATGTGGTTTTTCAGATGGTTTGGTTGCACAGGTGGTCGAACCACCGATGACTACCGTGGAACAACATGGATTTGAAGTAGGAAAGGCAGCTGCACAATTACTGATTGACCGTATTGAAGGCAGAGCTACGACTAACAGCATCACCAAAATGATAAAAACAACACTCGTTGTTCGAGAGTCAACCAGATTGGTAAAAGATTCTGCAAACGTTTGAAATTTCAAAAAAAATGATTAAGTCATTTAAATTCAGGTCGATATAAGAGATGTAATTTTTTACTTGGTGTGATTGTCCATATATTTGTTGCACTGATTTTATAAAAGAGATTTCCCGTATAACATCTTCCCGCCAATTAATAATCTGAAATATTAATTGTTAACCAATGCTATATTCATGAAAACGAAACCCCGCCTCAGTTTTTGGCAGATATGGAATATGAGTTTCGGGTTCCTTGGAATCCAGTTTGGCTTCGCTTTACAAAATGCCAATGCCAGCAGAATCCTTCAGGTTTTTGGAGCCGATGTTGAACATCTTAACTGGTTTTGGTTGGTTGCTCCCGTAACAGGAATGATCATTCAACCTATTATAGGGTATTACAGTGACCGAACATGGAACAAACTTGGGAGAAGGAGACCATACTTCCTTATTGGTGCTATACTGACCAGTATTGCATTAATCATGATGCCGAATGCTCCGCATTTTGCACAATATCTTGCCCCAATGTTTATTGGAGGCGGTTTGCTGATGATTATGGATGCATCCATAAATATTTCCATGGAACCATTTCGTGCTCTTGTTGCTGATAAACTACCGGAAGATCAACATACTCTGGGATTTTCAGTACAGACCCTGTTAATTGGAATTGGGGCGGTTATTGGTTCCTGGCTACCTTATATTTTGGGTAATTTTTTAGGTTTTTCAAAAGAAGCTGAAGAAGCAGGAAGGGTAGCACCCAATGTATACTGGTCGTTTTATATTGGAGCCATGGTTTTGATAACAACCATTGTATGGACTGTTTCTACAACTAAAGAATATCCTCCTGAATTTTACGATGAGGAGAAGGTTGAAACAAAAGTTAAGACAAAATTCAAGATTCCTAAAACGATGATACAGCTTCTGGTGGTTCAGTTTTTCTCATGGTTTGCATTATTTTCTATGTGGGTTTACACCACACCAGCAATAGCATATCATTTTTATGGTACGCTTGATGCCAACAGCACAGGGTATCAGGAAGCTGGAGACTGGGTCGGTATTTTGTTCGGAGTTTATAATGGTATTTCGGCCATTATTGCGTTATCACTGCCTGTCATTGCAAGACGAATTGGAAGACGTCATACTCATGCTTTAGCGTTGACCATTGGTGGATTATCTTTCCTGTCATTTATGTTGTTTAGAAATGACACGTGGCTGATTTTACCAATGATAGGCATCGGTATTGCATGGGGGAGTATTCTGGCCATGCCTTACTCTATTCTTGCGAATACAATTCCGCCAAAGCAAATGGGTGTCTTTATGGGACTGTTTAATATGTCCATTACAATTCCTCAAATTACAAATGGTGTTTTCGGGACGCTTATTCTTAAGCACATTTATAATGATAATCCTTTTAATGCCATTATTGGTTCAGGAGTTTTGATGTTGCTGGGAGCAGCAAGTACATTCTTTGTGGAGGATAAGTTGGATAAAAAGACTGGGCATTAGTGGAAGTCAAAGCATGCATATTCGATCTGGACGGGGTGATTTGTGATACCGCAAAATATCATTACCTGGCATGGAAAGAGCTGGCAGATAGTCTTGGATTTGAGTTCACTCCTGAAGACAATGAACGGCTGAAAGGTGTAAGCAGAATGGCATCACTGGATATTTTGCTGGAAATAGGAGGTTTAACATTTGATGCTCAAAAAAAACACCAGATGGCTGAAGAAAAAAACAAGCGTTACAGGGAATATATTTTTAAGATGAACCCAGATGAGATCCTGCCCGGTGTTCTGTCATTTCTGGATGAGCTGAAACGATCAGGGATAAGTATCGCTTTAGGTTCGGCGAGTAAAAATGCGAAAACTATACTGGAACGACTTGGAATTCTATCGTTGTTTGATGCTATAGTAGATGGCTCCATGGTTCAACACGCCAAACCTAATCCCGAGGTCTTTCTCCTTGGGGCGAAACTGGTTGGAGTTCAGCCGACAGAATCGGTGGTATTCGAGGACGCACAGGCTGGCATCCAGGCTGCTTTGAACGGAGGCATGGTTGCAATTGGTATAGGTGACAAACCTGTGTTGCAAAAGGCACATTATGTTGCAGATGGATTTAAGGATTTTACGCTGAAAAAACTGCGTGAAATTGTGGTAAATCTTTAACAATGCCAATATGAAAAGTATCATAGAAAAAGATAACTGGAAAATCATTCAATACCGGTTTGACCCGGAGAAGCAGGAAGCTGCTGAAAGTATTTTCAGCATTGGAAACGGGAAGATGGGGCAACGGGCAAATTTCGAAGAATACTATAGCGGTGATTCCCTCCAGGGATCATATATTGCCGGCATTTATTATCCGGATAAAACCCGCGTAGGATGGTGGAAAAACGGGTATCCGGAATATTTTGCCAAGGTGCTGAATTCTCCTTCGTTTATTCCGGTTCACGTAACCGTTGAAAATGAAGTGCTTGACCTGGCGACCTGGCAGGTGGTGGAGTTCGAGCGTGCTTTGGATATGCAGCGGGGTATCTTAAGCAGGTCATTTACTGCTGTTTCACCATTAGGGAAAAAGGTTCAGGTAAGAGCTGAGCGATTCTTAAGCATGGATGAACCGGAGGTGGCAGCCATAAAATATTCCATACTTTTACCCGATGGAGGTGCCAATATTCTAATAAAACCAGGCATTTATGGTGATGTGAAAAACAGGGATTCCAATTATGATGAAGTTTTCTGGAACATCCTTGAGACAGAGAATAAAACGCTTACTAATCACCTGGTGGCCCAGACGAAGAAACTGGATTTCAGAGTAGCATATTCCATGCATAATAAACTTTTTATAAATCAGGTGGAATTGACTGCCACACCCAATCACATTGCCACAGATAAAAAAATTGAATCCGCTTATGAAGTGTATCTTGACAAAGGTCTTGAACTGACTCTTGAAAAGTATGTATCAGTCTTAAGTTCTTTGAATCATCCGGTGGAGAAGCTTCCCAAACTGGCAGTGGAAAAAGTTAAAAATGCAGCACGTACGGGTTATGTGCAATTAAAAGAGAACCATAAAGCATGGTGGGCAAAAAAGTGGCACGACAGCGATATTGCCATAGAGGGTGATGTGGCTGCACAACAGGGAATTCGCTTCAATATCTTTCAATTAAACCAGACTTACACCGGTGATGACCCCAGATTAAATGTTGGCCCGAAGGGTTTTACAGGTGAAAAATATGGTGGATCTACATACTGGGATACCGAAGCATATTGTGTGCCGTTCTTTCTTGGTACAGCTCCGGCTGAGGTAACCAGGAATCTGTTATTATATCGCTATAAGCATCTTGGTAAAGCCATTGAAAATGCAGGTAAATTAGGATTTAATAACGGAGCTGCGTTGTATCCTATGGTGACCATGAATGGTGAAGAATGCCATAATGAATGGGAAATTACGTTTGAAGAAATTCACAGAAATGGGGCTATTGCTTACGCCATTTACAATTATACAACATATACCGGCGATAAAAGCTATCTGGAAGACTACGGGCTTGAGGTCCTTATTGGAATCGCACGTTTCTGGTCTTTGCGGATCAATTGGTCCGAAGAAAAGCAAAAATATGTAATACTTGGCGTGACCGGTCCGAATGAATACGAAAATAACGTTAATAACAACTGGTATACCAATTATATTGCAACCTGGTGTTTACGTTATACGATGGAAATTATCAGTGAATTGAAGGAATCAAGGCCTCAGAAATTACTTGCAGTTTTGGGCAAAACATCTTTCGACGAAGAAAAAGAGATTCGGAAATGGAAGGATATTACTGATAAAATGTATCTGCCTTACGATGAAGAGCGTGGTATTTTTTTGCAACAGGATGGTTTTCTGGATAAAGAGGATAGCCTTGCTGAAGATATTCCAGCTTCAGAAAGACCAATTAACCAAAACTGGTCGTGGGACAGAATTCTTCGTTCATGTTTTATAAAACAGGCCGATGTCCTGCAGGGAATGTTCATTTTTGAACATGAATTTGACTACAATACGATAAAAGTCAACTATGAATTCTATGAACCGAGGTGCGTACATGAATCATCGCTGTCGCCCTGTGTTCATAGTATACTGGCTACGAGTCTTGGTAAAATCGACAGAGCTTATGAACTTTATCTGCGTACTTCGCGGCTCGACCTTGACGATTATAACAAGGAGATTGCAGAGGGTCTACACATTACGAGTATGGCCGGAACCTGGATGTCCGTTGTAATAGGTTTTGGTGGTGTTAAAGTGCGGAATGGGAAATTGCATATCAATCCTGTGCTTCCAAGTGGCTGGACACAGTTCTCTTTTAAGATAAACTTCAGGGAGCGCATCCTTAGTGTAACCATAAATGAAAGTGGCGTAGAACTTTCACTTGAACAGGGAAGCGACCTCGAGCTATTTTTAAATGGAAATTTAATGGTGATAAACTAACGGTGGTTAAAAAGGGCATATTTGGGCATGTATAATAAATAGGTATTACCTTTATAAATATACATTATTAGTTTATTGACCCAATATAGAATTTAAAAGCAGGTTTTCGGATGTAATTGCAGTAAAATTACCAGGAATGAAGCGAAACATTGGATTATACTTTTTCTTTTTATGGTTTGCCTTCTTTCCCGGCAATGCTAAAAATCGGTATATATCAAAAATTTACGACGGAAAAGATCTGTTAGTTTCAACAGATTCAGGAGAGTACATCCTGTCTGCTGTGAAAGAGAATATAATTAAAGTGTCTTTCCGAAATCAACGGATTTATTCCAATAAGACCTATGCACCAGTCATAACAGGCACTCTGGAAACTCATTTAACAGAATTGAATAATGAACTGGTTTTGTCCACTGATGAAATAGATGTGCACATTAATAAATTCCCTGTCTCTATCAATTTTGTTTACAGGGGAGCATTAAAATTGGGTGGGTTAAAATTTGAAACTTCCACTGATACAATGATATACCAGAACAGGATGAAGCCCGGAGAACAGATTTATGGCACAGGAGCAAGAGCTTTGCCTCTTAATCGCCGGGGATACCGTTTTCAGTGCTATAACCAGGCAAACTACGGTTATGGTAATGGTGCAGATTTTCTCAATTATTCCATTCCGCAAATCATGTCCTCTGAAAAATACATGTTGCTGTTCGATAATCCTGCCAGAGCATGGTTCGATATCGGGAATCGTGATGTGGATCGTTTTTCATTTGAAAGCATGGGAGGAAATGCAACAGTTTACTTTTTTGCTGATGATTCTTATGATAAGCTGGTGTCTGATTATGTGAAATTTACCGGGATGCAACCTATTCCGCCGGTCTGGGCGCTCGGAAACCTGCAATCAAGATTTGGATATAGGTCACAGATGCAAACCGAAAATGTTGTGGATTCCATGTTTCAGGCTGGTTATCCAATGGATGCCATTATCCTTGATATTTTCTGGTTTGGCCCTCAGGTTCAGGATGGTTTAATGGGTAATTTGTCATGGGATTCAATACATTGGCCGGAACCGGAACGAATGATCCGTAAGTTCAGAGATAAAGGCGTGAAGACCGTATTGATCAGTGAACCGTTTTTTACTAAAAAGTCAAATCATTATTCCTACCTGGATCAACACGGTTTATTTGGCAAAAATTCTGACGGAACAACCATGACACTTCCCAACTTTTATTTTGGCGAAGCCGGTTTACTGGATATTTTTAATCCTGAAGGAGGGGACTGGTTGTGGCAACGATACGATGCATTAAAACAGCAGGGAGTTGAAGGCTGGTGGTGCGATCTGGGAGAACCGGAAATTCATCCTGATTCCATGATTCATGTGAATGGAAAGGCATCGGAAGTACATGGTATTTACGGGCATAACTGGACTAAAGTGTTTTACGATCATTACCGGAAGGAGTATCCTGACGAACGTTTGTTTGTGTTAGGTCGGGCCGGTTATGCCGGGTCACAACGCTTTGGATTAGTTCCATGGTCGGGAGATGTGGGACGAACATGGAGTGGATTACGTGCGCAGATACCGGTGATGCTTGGCATGGGGCTGTCGGGTCTTGCTTATATGCATTCCGATGCCGGTGGCTTTGCCAGTGGAACGAAGAATCCTGAACTTTATACCCGGTGGTTGCAGTATGCTGTTTTTACGCCGGTTTTTCGTCCGCATTCCGATTCGCATGCTGAACCGGAACCCATCTATTATGCGGATTCCATTCAGGACATTGTCAGGCATTACATCAAGCTAAGGTATGCGATGTTGCCATATAATTACACTTTAGCATGGCAAAACCATACTTCCGGAGAACCAATGGCAAAACCATTGTTCATGGTATATGATGATCCCGAACTGTCAGCTAACGACTCCATCTATTTCTGGGGTGACAATTTGTTGGTGGCGCCGGTCATGCGGTCAGGCACAGGCGTGCAAAAAGTTGCGCTACCGGAAGGAACCTGGTATGATTTTCATACCGGAGATATGATAGAAGGTGGCAAAACTATTGATGTTGCGGTCACGCTCTCAGACATTCCTGTATTTGTAAAAGCAGGCAGCTTTATTCCCATGATTTCTCCGATTCAGTCTACGGATGATTATAAAACCGATACTCTTATTGTTCACTTCTTTACTGACCCGGAACGTAAAGCATCACACTTTATAATGTATGCAGACGATGGCCATACCTTTGGCGCTTATGAGAAGAACCAATATGAGTTGATTGATTTCACATATAAAAACGGCATTTTTACGGTTAAAAGTTCAGGATATAATTACCCGGGCAGACCGCCACATCGACTGCTAAAATTTGTAGTCCATCAACCTGATTTTGAAAAAGTGAAAATCAACAGGAAATGGATAAAGACTGAAATAAAAGAAAAGACCACCTCAATTATAGTCACCTTGCCTGCCAACCGGACCATTGAAATTCAAACCCGCTGATTTATTTTTTGTCTTTTAACTGGTAAAGTGCATTTGCAAACTCAATTCCCAAATCGATATAATCGGGACTGGTATAATGCCATGGATCGGAATACGAATATTTTTTGGTGGAACGGACAATTGTTGCATTGGCATCTGTCCGGGCAAATTTTTCTTCGCCATACTGAACCAGGTCACCATAAGGCCATGTTATGCCATTATTCTTCACACCTGAATCAGATATTTTACCGATTACAACCGGAAGATCATTGGATCTGAAAGTCGCACGGATCAGTCCCATAAGTTGTTTCAGATTATCGTAATAGGCTGCAGCTACATCTTCGGTAAAATCACCATCCGATTCTCCCTGCATCCAGAAAATACCTGCCGGTACCAACACGTCTTCAACGCCATCGCCATTGATATCATTTACTGCATAGGCATTTTTTACAGTTTCCAGAAAATGGTCATACTGATTAATACCGGTCTTATCCGTGTAGTTGGGGTCCCAGCTTCCGGCTCCTCTGGCTGCTCTCTGATCGATGGAAGTACCGCCTCTGGAGTATTTTATCAAGGCTATTTTCTGATCCGGATATAATGCCTGTAAACGTTGGGCAAGGGATAACTCTACGCCAAACCGGTCAGAATAGGTATTGGATGTGGCATCACTTTTTGTCCCACGTCCATGACCCGGTTTCAGTTGTTCCCATATCCCGATTCCGCCGCCCGTTTCGTTGTCTCTTGCTGTATTTCCCTGGAAGATCCATACATTTTTATTCGTCTTTTTCAGTGAATCGGGCAGATCTTTCACAAAACCATAACCGTCCATATTGGACTGGCCACCAAGGTAAAATACCATGATGGTATCTTTTACTGCTGTTTTCTTAGCTGATGCAAACGTTGGAATAAATAGTAAAACGGTTAATGCTGTAATTATTCGGTTTTTCATTATAGTATGTTTTATATTTTTTAGTCACTGGGTGAATATTGAAGTGTTACTATTCACCCGGAAACTAAATTAAGAACTTATTTTTTTAATTCTGTCCCAATCCTGTGAAAAATGCAATTTTACTTTTTCCAGTTCTTTTGGATCAATAAATGGCTTTGGATCAATCCATACCGAAGGAACAATCTTTGCAAGAAAGAGCAAGGAATATCTCAGAGTTCCTAAACCAATACGCCAGAAAAAATTTAGGAGTCCTGATTTATACTTCCTGCGCTTAGTAAGGTTTACAGATTTTGCAACAGACCGGATAACTTTCAACTGTTTCTCAGAATATGAGCGGTGTTTTCGGCTGTAATCAACAGACTCAGTATCAATTTCCGCATCCATAATCTTTGCAAGTTTTCGGATAAAACCTTTCGGATCATTCCTTAAATCATCGTATAACAGCACCACGGGTTCTTTGTCAAAATATGTTTTCAACAATTCAACCTGATGTGAATAATTCAGGTCTGAATGTTTGAAATAACCTTTATCTGACTCCAGATCAAAGAATGCTGAAAATGTTCCACTGAAACCGTTTTTTACAAAGCGTCTGTATTGCGAGGCAATATAACTGTCGTGTCGCCTGAATACGATAACCGGAGTTGTGTCGGGATAGGATTCTGTAAACCATGCAATTTCTTTTTCCAGCTGCTGATCGAATTCCCGCGAAATCAGAATTTTGTGAACCGCGGTTCTGGCAATAATCTTTTTTACCTTTTTATATCGTGTCCGCTGTATGTAATAAATATTGCGCAACTTTGGAAATACACGGTATTGCAGAAAGGTAGTGCCGGTTTTCCCGGTTCCCACATGAAAAAAGATTTGATGCTGTGTTGTATTGTTCATAACCCGCTTTCAGCACCAAAGATAGTATGATTTGCTTAAATGAGAAACGAAAGTACTGATGCTATTTTTCATCTCTAACCTGCAGTATCACATTCCCTATCTTTTGCTCAGATAATACATACGTATAAGCTTTCCTGATTTCTTCCAAACGGAATGACCTGTCAATTAATGGTTTGAATTTCCCTTGTTTCATCAGATCCAGTATTACAGCCAGACTGCCTTTTATATTCGTTGGCAGAGGGAATTTCACTTTCTTTCCTGAGGTAAAAGGAGAAATTAGCGCTAATAAAGGATTTTCGGAATGTGGACCAAGTTCCGATGAAATATATGTCCCGTTGGATTTAAGCAAAGGTTTACATTGTGAAAATGAACTTTTACCCACAGCGTCAAAAACAAAATCATACACGTCATGATCTTTGGTAAAATCGTCATTCTGATAATCAATGACACGATCTGCACCGAGGGTTTTTACAGTTGTCAGATGATCTGTTGGTGCTGTCGCTGTTACTTTTAATCCTTTGGCTTTCAACAATTGAATGGCAGCTGACCCGATAGCTCCGGTACCACCGTTAACCATCACTTTGTGATCCATAAAGAGAGAAACTTTATTAACAAAGTTCACGGCGTAATGTGCTCCTTCTGCGCATGCTGCAGCTTGTGTAAACGAAAATCCTTCCGGAACAGGAAAGATCGCCCTGTCCTCGCGTATTACCATAAATTCTGCCTGCGATGCCAGTCCGTTATCGTCAAATCCCCACACTTTATCCCCACGTTTAAAAGCGGTTACACCAGTGCCAACCTCTTCAATCACGCCGGCAAAATCTGTTCCGGGTGTTTGTTGTTTTGGTTTGCCAAAGCCGGTAAAGGCTAGTATTATAGCTGGCTTTCCACGTAAAATACCACAATCTGTCCTGTTGATCGTTGTAGCATAAACTTTAATCAAGAGTTCATTGAATTTTGGCACAGGCACGGGAACATCACCAAGGTTAAGGACATCGGGATAACCATATTGGGTGCGGAGTACTGCTTTCATGTTATGGGGCTTCAAGGTGTTGATCAATCAAAATCTGGTTACCATCAGGGTCTGTGATCATAAAACTGGCCGGTCCTTTGGAATTTTCATCGGCTTCCATGTCAATAGCAATATCCTTAACCTTTAGTTCTTTCTGGATATCACGAATGTCGGTGAACTCATGCAGAGGCTGTGCCTTATCATTCCAGCCCGGGTTAAAGGTCAGTATATTTTTTTCAAACATTCCCTGGAACAACCCGATCAGAGTTGTATCGTTTTTCATGATCAGGTAATTTTTATCCGGATCACCTGCAAAAACCGTAAATCCAAGTTTTTCGTAAAACGCTTTTGACGTTTCCAGATCTTTCACGGACAGACTAACAGAAAATGCGCCTAACTTCATGGTACAGAATTTATTATTAAAACACCATGAGCAGGTAAATTGTTGAGTCAGGAGATCTAAATTTCTGTATTACTCAGGCTTAATTAGTATAACTCATATGCAAGTCAATAGAACCGGTTGCATTGTTGCTGGTATATTGTAACTTCCAGGTACCCTGCGCTGCGGAAAATGTTTCATTAATAGAAAATGTTTCAGGCCCAGCAAAGGAATTTTTATAAACTTCAGCTCCTGCCGGATCACTTAGAATAACTTCTACAGATTCTGTATGTACAACTACACTTCCGGTAAGAGAAATCAAATCTGCACCTTTATCTACATCCATAAGTGTAAGACCGCTGGAATTTGTGTTTATATCAGAATCAAAACCAAAGCTTACCGGGGATTTCTTTTTACAGGATGATATAACAACCATCAGAATGAGTAGCATAAATAGTTTTTTCATGTTGTGTTTTTTGTACGGAGAAACGGACATAGCAGATATAAGTTACAAAAACAAATCAGAAATTTTGTCTTTGTTTAAACTATTAGTGCCCAATCTCTTTAAATTGAGTTTCAATCTCAGGGATACTTAAAGTTGAAGCTCGAAACGTGCCGTCAAACTGTGTTTGGTTCAACTATGTGAATATCAACTCCAGAAAGAAGGATGTAAAAAATATTTTCATTTTTAGAACTCAGGATTACTTTCTTTCTATCGGTTATGCTTTAAAGGGTATACTAAATGGAGAGGTTCTAAACCGTAGCCCAATTGATCTTTACCGTAGCTGAAAATTTTATATATCATGTTTTGTGATCAGCGTTTTCTAGATATTTACTGTATCAATATTACAAAGTATAATATGCCTGAATTTAAATTGACTCTCTGTCAGACATTTAATTAAATGATGGATTTATTTAAAGATTTACATATCCATTCATTTGATATAAAAATCCATTATAAAATACTTCTATAGCTATACTTTTGGGATATTAATCATTGTATTAAACCACAGCAATGAATTTCTTTAGTACAGAACTTTAATTAATGAAATTATTAAATACACTTAGAAATGAATAAGAAAACTCCGTTTTTACTTTTATGCAGTTTACTTTTTACAGCTTTTAATGGATATGCCATTAATATAGAAGGTATAGTTTCGGATTTACAGCAAGAACCTATTCCCGGTGTAAATATCATGGTAAAAGGCACTTCTGATGGTACTGTTACAGATATTAATGGTAAGTATGAAATTACTGCAAATGATAATGACATTCTTGTCTTTTCGTTCATTGGTTTTCAAACAGAAGAAATTCCGGTAAATGGCAGTAATCAAATCAATGTAACATTAAAAACAAATCAGGAAGTACTGGATGAATTTGTCGTTGTAGGGTATGGTACATTACGAAAAAGCACACTTACTAATTCAGTAAGCAGAGTCACGGCTGAAGATTTCCAGCAGGGTACTGTATCAGATCCCATACAGTTATTAAGAGGGAAAGTTGCCGGTTTAAGTATAAATACTACATCCGGTGACCCGAACAATAATGGGGTACAAATGATGCTTCGCGGTGTTAGTACCTTAAGTGGAAATCAGGAGCCTCTTATTGTTATTGATGGGATTCCTGGCGGAAGTCTTAGTTCTGTTTCACAGGATGATATTGAATCGATTGACGTTCTTAAAGATGGTTCTGCTGCAGCTATATATGGTGTTAGGGGAACGAACGGAGTTATTTTGGTCAATACCAAAAAAGGAACAAGTAGCGGGAAAAACAGGATCGAGTATAACGGATATTTTGGTACGGAGCAGATTTCAAATAAAATACAGGTATTCAGTGCTGATGAATACAGAAATCTGGCAGAAACAACAGGTGGAGTATTTACGCCGGTAGATAACGGATATAATACCGACTGGTGGAATGAAGTTTCACAGTCACCGTTAAATCAGACCCATAACATTTCATTAAGAGGAGGAGATTCACATTCCAACTATTACGGATCGGTTACCTATACCGAAAAGGAAGGAATCATCAGGAATACTGACCAGAATCGTTTTACCACACGGGTTGGATTTAATCACAATATGTTTGAGGATAAATTACGGATCAACATGAACCTGTCAAACGTTAACGTTAAAGGTAATACCGTAAGTACTTCAGATGTACTTTTTGGAACATTAATCGCCAATCCAACAGATGCGGTATTTAATCCAAATACCGGAGAGTATCAAACATTTGCCGGTGTTGCCAATCCTGTTCGTCTGGTGGATGAATTTAAAGAGGATATAGGTTGGAATGAGGTATTCATAAACGGAAAAATAACGGCAGAAATAATAGAAGGCTTGAACCTAAACCTGGTTGGTGGTTTTAAAAAGTTCAACCATTTGAATGGGTCCTATGCAACCCATAGTTTCGATCTTGATTTTACCGGACAGGCATGGAGAAACGCCAGTACAAATACCTCAAAAACACTGGAACTGTTTGGAAATTATTCAAAAAAAATCGGGAATCATGATTTTACAGCACTGGCAGGTTACAGCTATCAGGATTATGAGGGAGAAGGGTTCAATGCCTATAACTATAATTTCCCGAATGAATATTTTGGATATAACAGAATGGATCTCGGCTTAGCATTGTCCGAAGGTTTCGCATCAATGGGAAGCAGTAAAAGCCAAACCAGACTGGTTTCCTTTTTCGGACGCTTAAATTATAGCTTTAAGGAAAAATACCTGTTTGCTGCCAGCTTGAGGGCAGAGGGCTCATCAAAATTCGGTACCAATAACCGCTGGGGATATTTCCCTTCCGTATCTGCGGCATGGAGATTAAGCGAAGAGGGTTTTATGGAAAACATAACCTTTCTCGATGATTTGAAAATTAAAGTAGGATATGGTGTTACAGGAACAGAACCATCCAGTGCAAATCTTTCAAAACTGAGATTTACCTATGGAAATCCTGTATTCCTTGATGGTCAGTGGACGTATACCATATCACCTGTTGCAAACGCAAACCCGGATTTAAGATGGGAAACAAAACATGAACTTAATGCAGGTGTTGAGTTTGCTTTTTTAAAGGATAAACTTTCAGGTGAAGTGAATTATTATCAGCGAAATACCAAAGATCTTATATATAGCTATAATGTACCGGTTCCTCCAAACCTTGCCCCTACTACAGTAGCTAATGTTGGAGCAATTAAAAATTCAGGAGTGGAGGTTGTATTATCCGGAAATGTTGTTAACACCAGGGACTTTGGATTAAGACTGACGGGTAATATGTCTTATAATACCAACATTCTTACAAAATTATCGAACAATCAGTACAAACGTGATTTTCTTGAACTTGGAAATACGGGAGCACCGGTTCAGAAGAATACACACTATCTGGAAGAAGGCGACGCAATCGGAAATTTTTATGGTTGGGTTAGCACGGGTTTGGATCCGAACGGAGAATGGATGACAGAAGGAGAATACGGGATTGACAGTTTAAGGCAGGTAATGGGGAATGGTATTCCTAAATACTTTGCAGGTTTTTCTATGGCTGCACGGTATAAAAACCTGGACCTGAGTGTTGAGTTAAGAGGCGCATTCGACTACCAGATATTAAATCAGTACAGAATGTTATGGGAAAACTTTATAAGAGGAACCCAATACAATTATCCGACTTCAATTCTTGATACTTATAACGGTCAGTATGTAAATACGGCCCAGGCTTATGTGAGTTACTATATCGAAAACGGCGACTATGTGAAGCTTGATAATGTTGCCATTGGGTATACGTTCAAATTTAAGAAAAATGTTAACTCACTGCGACTTTATCTGTCAGGACAGAATTTGTTCACGTTTACAAATTATAAGGGTGTAGATCCGGAAGTTAACTATAACGGACTTACTCCTGGCATTGACTATGTTGGAGGTTATCCTACCGTAAGGACATATACACTTGGATTAAAATTGAACCTGTAAAAACCATACATTAAAATTAATAATCATGAAAATGAGAAACATATATATATTAAGTATCATAACATTTTTGTTCTGTTATTCCTGTACCGATCTGGACGTGCCTGTGCATGATGAATTGATAGCAGAAAACTATTATGCTAATTTTAGTGAAGATGATATTCCCGCAGCCATTGGTAAAGTCTATAGTGATTTAAGAAACTTGTATGCAGGAGGAAGCGTCCATAAAAATGGTTGCTGGTTATATACAAACGAAGAGGTGGGAGACCTTTGGATCACACCTAAAAGAGGTGGTGCATGGTATGATGCCGGAATTTATGTGAGATTAAACAATCACGAATGGAATATTGATGAACAACATTTCTTGCAGGACTGGCGTAGAGCATACTCGTCCATAAATAATTGTAACCGGTTGATTTATGAGTTTCGAGAACAGGAACTGAAAGATACCGCAATGGTTATGGCAGAATTAAAGGTTGCACGGGCATTTTGGTATTATACCTTGGTTGATATGTTCGGAAATGTGCCAGTAGTTACTCAATATGATGTACCGGACGATTATTTGCCTGCAACAAACTCAAGAGAGGAGGTATTTAATTTTGTGGTCAGTCAATTAGAAGAGAATATACCATATCTGAAGGAAGACGGATATGGAAGGTGGAATAAATACTCGGCTTCACAATTACTCGCTAAAACATATTTAAATGCTGAGGTCTGGGCTGGTAAGACATATTGGGATGAGGTTATAGCATTGTGCGATACTATCATTGAATCACAAAAATATGTATTGGAAGCAGATTACAGTACACCTTTTAAAAGCGAAAACGAAAACTCAAAGGAAATCATAATGGGAATTGCCAACGATGAGGTTTACCATGAAGATTTTCCCTGGAGGATGCATATGTGGACGATGCATTGGTGGTATAAATATCATGCGAATACCGAAACGTTTTATTGGGGTGGTCCATGTGCCACACCTGACCTGGCCTGGAGTTATGACCCGGATGATTTGAGATATACAAAATCCTGGTTAGAGGGGCCACTTTATGATAATACAGGAGAAAAAACCGGTACAATAGGAGCACCACTTCTTTGTGATGGTTCCTGGGCAGCTGATGCCGGCAAACCAATAGTTCATACCAAGAATATCCGATCATTGGGAAGTGATGGAAGAACTACCGGTGAAGCCGATGGAGTACGGATGCAGAAATATGAAATAAAGACCGGTGCAAAAAACAGGTTAGAAAACGATTTTGTCCTTTTCCGCTATGCAGATGTGTTTTTTATGAAGGCTGAAGCTATTTACCGGAAAAACGGAAAGGCTGCCAATCAGGAAGTTGTTGATTTGATAAATAAAGTCAGACAGAGGGCATTTACTGATTTTTCAGGTAATAATGTGTTAACGGCAGCACAGTTGAATGATAACCGGTTTTTACTTGAATATGCATGGGAATTTTGTCAGGAAGGGCACCGACGCCAGCAGCTGATCAGATTTGGTCAGTTTACAACAAAAAGGTGGTTTTGGCATACTCCGTCTAACGAAGATTACAGAAATCTTTTCCCGATTCCACGTGATGAGATCTTAGCGAATCCTAATCTGATTCAGAATCCGGGATACTAAAAATAACAGATTTTTAACGATTTAACGAATTGGCATTATTCCCGAATTAATAAGATTTTAACAGATATGAGATTTAGAATAGACAAGGTGTTTTTTGTGGTAGTGTTGTTGGCTTTATTGAGCTGTTCTTCAAAGGATAATTCTGCCAATTATCGTAATAACAGATCTCCACTTATCACAAAACCATATATAGAATTACCTCTGGGTAATATCAAGGCCCGCGGATGGCTGCTTATGATGCTTGAGGCTCAGCGAACTGGAGCTACAGGTCATCTGGATGAACTCTATCCTCAGGTTATGAATCACCGAAACGGATGGCTTGGTGGTGACGGAGATCAATGGGAACGAGGTCCGTACTGGATTGACGGCTTACTTCCTTTAGCGTATATTCTTGAGGATACAGCACTAATCAATCTTACCAAACCCTGGGTTGAGTGGATGATCAGCAGTCAGCGTGAGGATGGTTATTTTGGCCCCTCAAAAGATTATGATAATAATGAACCGGGCTTGCAGCGGGATAATGCAGAAGACTGGTGGCCCAAAATGGTTGCATTGAAAATATTACAACAGTACTATTCGGCAACGGGAGATGACAGGGTGATCGATTTAATGACAAATTACTTCAAATATCAGTATAATAATCTGGAAAAGAAACCTTTGGATAACTGGACGTTCTGGGCCAGATACAGAGGAGGTGATAATCTGATGATGGTATATTGGTTATACAATATTACCGGAGAAAAGTATCTGCTTTTTCTAGCTCAGATGATCCATGAACAAACAGAAAATTTTACTGATGATTTTCTCGAAAGAGAAAGGCTGAGCCAGAAAGGATCAATTCACTGTGTTAATCTTGCGCAGGGATTTAAAGAACCTGTCATTTATTATCAACAATCAAAAGATCATCGCTATCTTGACGCCGTTAAGGTAGGATTAAAAGATCTCAGGAATTTTAATGGTTATCCCAACGGTATGTACGGTGGAGATGAGGCTTTGCACGGTAATAATCCGGTGCAGGGTATTGAGTTGTGTTCCGTCGTAGAATTTATGTATTCCCTGGAAAACATGTTGCAGATAACGGGCGATAATCAGTTCGCTGAACACCTTGAAAGGATTGCTTTTAATGCTTTACCTGCACAGGTTACGGATGATTTTATGAACCGGCAGTATTTTCAACAGGTAAATCAGGTGAAAGTCAGCAAGCATATCAGAAATTTTGATATTAACCATAATGGTCTGGATAACTGTTTTGGACTGTTAAACGGTTACCCGTGTTGTACGTCAAATATGCATCAGGGATGGCCTAAATTTACGCAGAATCTATGGTATGCGACCGCAGATAAGGGTTTAGCCAAAGTTGTATATGCTCCTTCGAAGGTGCGTGCTCTTGTTGGAGATAGTGTAGAAGTATCACTGGTGGAAGACACGTATTATCCGTTTGAAAACTCAGTAAATATTTCAATTGAGAGTATGGAAAAATCAACACGATTTCCGCTTACACTCAGAATTCCGGAATGGTCATCCGAATGCTTTAAGGTAAAACTGAATGGTGAATTGCTGGAAGACGTGATAAAGGATGCCAACAACAATATTACAATTGACCGGCAGTGGCACAAAGGAGATAAGCTGGAGCTGAATTTCGCAGCCCGGGTTTCAATCTCAAGATGGTATGAAAACTCTGCAACTGTTGAACGCGGACCTTTGGTTTATGCATTGAAAATGGATGAGAAATGGAAACTTGTTGAAAATAGGGAGCACCAGGTTTGGCAGGGAAAGGAATACTGGACAGTAGATTCTGATTCACCATGGAATTATGGGTTGATAGAGGTTCCTGATGATGAATTGGAAAAACATTATGAGGTGATAGAGTCCTTTAATGAAAATGTTTATCCGTGGAATACTGAAAATGCGCCGATCCGGATTAAAACAAAGGCAAAAAGATTGCCATTCTGGAAAGGATATAATGATATGACAGGGCCTTTGCCATACAGTATTATGTGGGGGCCTGAAGTCAGTGAAAAGAAGGAAGAGATAACATTGATTCCGTATGGATGTACGGCTTTAAGAATAACTGAATTTCCATTACTTGGAGAACATAAAGTTAAATAACAATATTATGAATAAATCTGTAGCATTACTTGCATTAACATCATTGTCTCTTTCATCCTGTATTAAAGAAAAAGAGACCAGACCTAATATTTTGTTAATTCTGGCTGATGATATGGGATATTCAGATCTGGGTAGTTTTGGCGGGGAAATGAATACGTACAACCTGGACAGGTTAGCTCATAACGGTGTACGTTTTACCCAGTTTTATAATACAGCCCGTTGCTGCCCCAGCAGGGCATCATTAATGACCGGTCTTTATCCGCATGAATCGGGTGTCGGTTATATGTCTGATTTAAATGTAAGTCCGGGTTATCGTGGATATCTTAACGATTCATGTGCTACGATTGCTGAAGTGCTTGGTGATGCAGGGTATTTTACGGCTATGGTTGGTAAATGGCATATTGGTTCATTAAAAAAAGCCTGGCCGGAAAATCGCGGATTCCAGAAATTTTTTGGTATCCATCACTGGATTGATAGTTATTACGGTGTTCTGGATGATTCTGAAATCTATGAGGATGGCAGGATGGTGATACCTGTTACCGATAACCCTGAACTATACGCTGAAAATGGTAAGGAATGGTACACGACAGATGTATTTACCACTAAGGCAATGGAGTATATGGATGAGGCTCAGGCTGAAGGGAAACCATTTTTTCAGTATCTGGCTTATAACGCACCACACTGGCCTTTACATGCCCCAAAAGAAGTTGTTGAAAAATACATTGGGATGTATAAGAATGGCTATGAAGCGTTGAGAAAAGAAAAATATGAGCAAATGATCCAAACGGGTATTATAAGCTCCGACTGGGAGCTGCCTCCTCAGACTACACCCGATTGGGAGAAACTGTCGGAAGATGACAGGGAAACGCTGGATTTTTACAGAGCAATATATGCAGCTCAGATTGAAGTTTTGGATCAAAATATAGGCAGGATAGTTGAACATTTAAAGGAAAAAGGAATGCTGGATAATACCGTGATTATATTTTTATCTGATAACGGTTGTTCGGCGGAACCAATGAATAGTGATTTTGGGTTTTACTGGAATAAAAACAGAAAAGGCAACTATGATGAATGGCGTAAAAGCCCGTCCCGAAAAGGAGGAAGTCAGGGCAGAGTCTGGAGTGTAACAAGCAATACGCCTTTCAGGAAAAATAAACGGTTTACGCATGAAGGAGGGATATCAGCCCCGCTTATCGTTTACTGGCCTGATGGCATAACTAATACTGACAGGATTAATAATAAGGCTTCACATTTAGTAGATATAATGGCTACCTGTGTGGATCTTGGAAAAGCGCAATACCCGGAGTCCGTAAAACCAATGAGGGGAATAAGTCTGGTGCCAGACCTTAGAGGGAAAGAGTCTTTGCCTCACGATTATATATTTTGGGAACATGAAGGGCACGGCGCATTGAGGAACGCTAAATGGAAAATAGTGAACCTGCATGCTAAAGATGCTACTTCCTGGGAGCTTTATGATATGGAAAAAGACAGGACAGAAATGCACGATTTATCGGATAAGTATCCGGAGATCAGGCAACAAATGATAAAAAAGTGGACTGAAATGGCATATGATACTAATGTATTACCATGGCCGGATTGGTCAACGAAGACATATAATCCGGTAGAGAAGTAGTGCATAAAAAGAGTGGAGAAGACAGACGTGATGATGATAGGAATAACGAAGAATAAAGCTAAAACAATGGATCTGGTACTAAGTATAATAATTTCAGTGTTGCTACTCAGTTGTGAATCAGAGTCACCGAAGATACCTGAAGAGGAGGAACCAAATGATCCTGTAACCATGACCTATTGCAACTTTGAGGACAAGGTTCTGAGTTTCACTGAAAACAATAATACATCTTCGCTGGATTACCGTATTGTGTTTAACCCTGACAAAGCAGGAATAAATGCAAGTGAAAAATGCGGGAGGGTTACAACAACGTCAGACCGTTTTGAACTTTTGTTATCCGAAAAGTTAAACCGCGAGTTTAATTTTCTGGAAAACGGTTACGCGTTTAAAATGAAAGTGTATGCTCCAAGCACCGGATATGTGTATTTTAAAGTGCAGAATGGAGGAGGAAAAGTGTTGAGTTCTGAGGTAAAAGTCTACCTGAATGCAGCAAATCAATGGAAGGAACTTGTCTTTGATTTTGAAAAACTGGCAGCACCTCCGGGGAGTGGTGAGATGTGTAAAATTGTTGTGTTGTTTGATGCCGATTCAGAAAAAAGCGGAGACATGTGGTATTTCGATGACATCACCGGACCTGGCAATAATCTTGTAACCACTGTTTTTAAACGCTACGATTATAATCCGGTTCTTAGACGCTTTAAAGCCGGGAATCCTGACTGGCGGAATATTCATGTTGCCAATGCAACAATCCTGGAGCCCGGGAATACACCTGACGGTAAATGGAGAATGTATGTACGCGGAAGTGGTAATGTGCCGGAATATCATGACCAGATAGGATTATTGTATCAGGAAGCTGATAATTTTTCTCCGTTCGGCCCATGGATAGAATACGAAAATAATCCTGTTCTACCTTATGGCGAACCTGGTTCTTACAGTGAAAGAAATGTGCTGGATTGTGCCCCGGTTATGGGTGAAAATGACGATATGTACCTCTTTTATAATGCAAAGGCATATACCGGTGTAGGCTCATTGGGAGGCTCCCATTCGTTGGATGGTGGTTTCTCATTTCAGAAATTCGATCAGCCTGTAAAAAGATATGTGGGTTGCAGTGATGCAATATACCATGATGGAAAATATTACCTCTTTTTTGGTGACGGAAACTGGGACGGAAGCAAATTTGGGACTTTAAGACTATATGTCGGGGTTACCACAGATCCTACCGTATTGGATGAGAGTAATATTCATCTGGCCATAGATGTGGGTGGTGGTCCTGATAATTTTGACAGCTTTGCCGTGAACGGTGCAAGGGTATTCAGAATAAAGGGAATAGATAAGTGGTTTATGACATACCAGGGTAGCCGGAGGTATTTTGATTTTCCAAACAGATTTCATATTGCGTATTCTGATGATCTGATCCACTGGACTAAGGTGGATAATGATAAACCTTTGTTTGAACGTGGCGATTATGGGAAATGGGATCAGGGAGGTATCTGGTACGGTGAAATATTTGAGTTCGAAGATAAGCTGTATTTGTATTATGAAGGCTGGGGTCAGGACGGTATTGTGGCAGATCGTGATGTCGCATATTTTTCGGGAGGCTCGCAGACTGGCGCCGCATGGGTGTTAACGAGTGATTTTATTGAATGGACAGGGTTAGATATAAACAAGTAAGATAATTAACTTTTAAAATTAATGTTATGAAAACAAGACTACTATTATTATTCTTTTGTCTTTCTGCCGTAAATATTCTGGCAGCAGATTACGTTTACTGTGATTTTGAGACCAAAGATCTGAATTTTGCAACCAATAATTCCCTTACTTACGAAGTAGTGGCGAATCCTGTAAGTGGAGGGATTAATACCAGTGCACATTGTGGGAAAGTTATTTCTGCCGGAGGTAAGTGGGAATTGATTTATTCGGCGTCAATGGAAGAATTTATTGACTTTAATGAAAGTAAGATTTTTAAAATGAAAGTATATTCTCCAAGAAGTGGTGTGCCGGTTTATTTTAAAGTCGAAGGTGGCGCTCCTGCCAAAGAAGTCACAACCGTAACAACGACGAAGGTTAATGAATGGGAGGAACTTATTTTTGATTTTACCTCACTGGATCCTCAAAGTATGGTCTATAATAAATTTGTTTTATTGTTTGATGCGGGTAATGAAGGGTCTGGCGAAACATTTTATTTCGATGACATTATAGGACCAAATGCGGCAACTGTAACAATTCCGGAAACAAATTTTATTACCTATAGTGATTTTGAAGATATAACACTCAATTTTACCCAGCAGAATACAGAAAACGATATGCAATACGAAGTGGTGGCTAATCCTGATAAATCGGGTATAAATACCAGTGACTACTGTGGTAAGCTTGTTACAACATCTGATAATTATGAACTGCTTGCATCTGATGTAATGGATACTCCATTTGATTTTGCACAGTATGGCTTTAAATTTAAAATGAAAGTCTATGCTCCTACAGTGGGAAATGTATATTTTAAAGTTCAGAATACCGAGGGAAGTTCTAATAAAGAGGCTCAATTGTATTGCCCTGTAGCAAATCAGTGGTACGAAATGGAATTTGACTTTGCAGATTTGTTACCGGCAAGCGGGGTTATGACGAAGATTATTTTGTTGTTTGATGCCAACTCTCCTGTTGAGGGAGATACATGGTATTTCGACGATATTCAGGGCCCTGGAGAAGATGCTACTGCAATTCAGCATATTGAAGTGAACCAGGCGTTAACCTACCCGAATCCCGTAGATAACAGGATCAATTTTTATGAAACACAGGAAAATGCGCTTGTTTCCATAACATCGTTAAATGGTAAAGTAGTATTCAAAGAAAGATTTACCGGAAACTCATTATCCGTATCGGAACTAAATCTGGATAAAGGCATTTATTTTATAAGAATTAATGAGCAAACCGCAAGCTTTATTAAAAAGTAGGTACACAAACAGATATTCTTTTCATCAGCGCATCGCCCTCAAAAGCGATGCGTTTTTTGTTTACAACATTTGTTTCTGATAGTTGGAATTACCTGGCAATTCTAAAAGCAAGCGTTATGAGTATTCTGATGAGAGTAGAATTAGGCATTATAACCACAGCTGTCCGGCAAAAAGTATTACCGGTAGTGCGACATCGTTAGTATTAATATAGGGCTTGCTTTCAAAACATTAAAATCAATAATTTATGATCAATCAAAACCATTCCGGGTTCTGATTTCTCCCGGCACAATTGAATATTAATTCTGGCTGATTATGCTCTCACGGTATTTTTTGGGTGAAACATTAAAGTTTTTCTTAAAAGCCCGGCTGAAATAATAGGGATCACTAAAACCGGTTTCATAAGCAATCTCAGAGATACTCATTTGGGTTTCATTTAACAACTGAGCGGCTTTTTTTAAGCGTAAAATCTGTACAAACTCATTTGTTGATAAGCCGGTGATGGATTTCATCTTTCTGTACAGGGTTGATTTACTTAACCCAATTTCCTTGGCAAATTTATCTACATCAAATTCTGAATCGTTTAAATGTTCATTTACCGTATTTATTATTACCTGTAAAAGTTCTTCATCAGGATTTGAGAATGTTATTTCCTTAGGTGTAATATTTAAGTCCTTTTGGAATTTTTGTTTTAGAACGTAACTATCTTTAAGTAAGTTGTTTATTCTTGATATGAGCAACTCAATATCAAAAGGTTTGGATAAATAAGCATCTGCCCCTGCTTTGTATCCGATTAATTTGTTTGTGTCATCAGACAGTACCGTTAAAAGAATGATTCTGATATGGCTTGTTGTAAATGTGTTTTTTATTTTTGAGCACAACTCATATCCGTTGAGTTTAGGCATCATAACATCACTTACAATAAGTTCCGGGTTCTCAGACTGCGCCAGTTTGTAGGCATCCAATCCATTCGAAGCAGTTAACAATGTGAACTTATTTTCTAAAGCATCACAAATAAAATCCCGTAATTCTTTTACATCTTCAACAATTAATATTTTGGGCTTAATATTTTCGTCAAAAATAGGATAGGTTGGGTCAAGATCAATGTCCAGTGAAGGGTTATATCCCGGAACAGACTCGTTTTTGTGTTCCTCCAAAGAAAAGGTTTTGTCAAGATTTGTAGGGATCTTTACGATAAATGACGTTTCTACATTTTCAAGACTAAAAACATTAATCGTTCCCTGGTGTAATTCTACAAGTGTTTTTGTGTAAGCTAATCCAATGCCTGTTCCTTTGTTGAGTTCGTTATATTTATTCTGTGTAAAATCCCGGTCAAAGATTCTTGTTATTTTTTCGGGCGATAGTCCTGAACCGGAGTTTTTAACAAGTATCTTCAAAAAGTCATCATTTAAATAGACTTCAATTGAAATATAACCATTTTCTGGAGTATTCCCGAAAGCGTTCAGCAGAAGGTTATTAAGGATTTTCTCAAGTTTTACCGCGTCCAGACAAATATATGAGACGGCATCTTCAATGTTAACCGTGAAATTAATTTTATTGGTCTCTGCCAGCCAGAAATAATTCTCACAGATGTCTTCTATGACCTCATTAATGTTGACGTTTTCCAGGCGTATATCCAGATGATCATTATCTACATTTTTAAACTCCAGCAGCTCGTTTATCAAATGCAATAACCGTTCAGTATTCTTTTTGATAAGATTATGATACCACACAAGTTGCTTGTTGGTCAGGCTTTTATCATTTATGAGCCTGTTTACGGGACCTTTGATAAGCGTCAGTGGCGTTTTTAATTCATGCGAGATATTGGTAAAGAATTTTATTTTGGCATCGTTGATATCCTTGATTTTGAGTTTCTCGAGTTTTTCAATCTCCAGTGCATGTTTAACCTTGGTTCTTAAAAAAAGGAGGTACAGAATAAAAAAGACTATTGATACGCCTACAAAAATGAATATTACTTTGGCAAGGAAGGTTCCCCACCAGGGTGGTATTATAGTTATATTCAGTGATTTTTCATAGTTCTGCAGCTCTCCGAATTTGTCAACCGTTCTTACCCTGAAAGTATACGTCCCGGGGACGAGATTATTATAATTTGCTATTTTAGAATCGCCTACATAGTTCCATGTATCATCAATACCATCCATCTTAATGGCATATTTTATTTTGTTGCTTTCCCTGAAATTAATGCCGACATATTTTATGCTGAAAGAAGAGAAATTATGATTGAGTTCAAGTTTATCAATATGATCTATACTTTCTCCCATTTCGGGAAAGTTATCTTTTCTGTTCGGAAATTCTATGGATGTGATATGCAACAGTGGCTGCATAACCTCGGTAGTCTGTAAATCAGGATTAATGACCACAAGTCCCTGTGTACTGCCAAAATATAGTTTCCCGTTAAATTTAGCGGCCGAGTTATAATTAAAGCGATTTGTTGGCAGTCCGTCGTGCGTAGTAAAAGTTTCTATTTTATTAAAGTCTTTTGTTTTGCATAATCCTTTGTTAGTCGTAAACCATATTGTATTACTGTTATCTTCTATTATACCGTAAATTGTATTGTCGGGGATCTTGTTTTCTGCAGTTGTCAGGTGTTTGTAAGTTCTGCTATCCGGATAATATACAATTAAACCCTGTTTTTCTGTGCCAATCAGAACAGTATTGCTGGTTGTAATTATCAGTGTTACTGTTCGGTTTACCGGAAGATCAATGTGATTTGGGGCGTAGTTGTTTTTTCTGTCAAGAAAATAAACTCCATTCTCAAAAGTACAAAGCCATATATTTCCGTCTTTGTCTTCTTTTATGTCCCAGATAAATTTTCCACCTAAAATATTTTCGTGTATGCGTTCAAAAGTCTTGTTTGCATAATTAAACCGGTTTAAACCGCCTCTGGTTCCTACCCATAAGTTTTGGAACGAGTCGTTTACCAACGCATAAATGCTGTTGTTTGAAATGCTTTGCGGATCATCGGAATTAACAAAGTGAACAAAGTCCGCGGAACCTTTGGCCAACAGATTCAGCCCTCCTGTAAACGTACCCACCCATAGGTTTCCTAAATGATCCATGCATAATGAATGGACGTTATCATATGATAAATTACTGTTGTTATGTGAATAATGTTCAAATATTCTTTTAGGTTGGTTGAATTTATTTACACCATTATCTTCTGTTCCTATCCACAGATTGTTCCCATCTTTTATTATTGGTCCGACAGCATTACCACTAATGTTATTTTTTGATCCGTCTGGCTGAAACGTATGAATAAACTCAGGACGGTTATAAAACACATTTACGCCACCAAAAAAAGTTCCGATCCATATATCTCCGTTTTGTTCTTTATAGAGACAATATATGGCATTATCATTTAATCCGTTATGGTATTCAAATTCTGATTTAACAGTCGTAAATTTATCTTTGTCCTGATCCAGAACAGATAAGCCATTTTCTGTTCCAAACCATATGGTATGGTCATTATTTTCAACAATTCCTCTTACGTAGTTATTGACAATCTGGTTAGGCTTATTTGTGTTCTGAATGTTTCGTACATATTCTTTGGTCCATGAATTGAATTTAGATGCACCAAATCCGTTGTACCCAACCCACAAGTAGCCTTGATGATCTTCATAAATTACATTAATCCCGGTGTAGTTTTTATTTTGTTGGTTTCTGAAATTTATGAAATGGTCATTTAAAGGGACATACATATAAAGCGAGCCATCGTTCCCACCAATCCAAAGCTGGTTTTTTGAATCGAAAAGTAATGCGTTCAAAACATTGGTGTTTAAGGAATTGTTTCTTGCATCACTGAAGTATCGTTTAAAGGTTTTTTTTGTTTGGTTATATGAAAATAACCCGTCTCCGGTGGCAATCCAGAGATATCCTTTGTTATCTTCAGTTATTGCATTAATAAGATTCGACGAATTGCTTCCCAGAGAATCAAGAAAATATCGTTGAAACTTATTTGTTTTTCTTTGGTATTGGATCAAGCCTTCGTTGGTTCCAAACCAGATATTTGAATTATTATCTTCGCTGATGCAATTGATATTTACATTTGAAATACCTGAAGAAGATTTAAAAACAAATGTTTCAAATTCATTACCATCATATCTGAAAGCGCCTTCCTGCGAACAAAACCACATAAATCCTTCAGAATCTTTAAAGATATCCCATATCCAGTTATAGTAGAGGCCTTCTTTATCGGTAATATGTTTGAAAGATATGTCCTGTGCAACACTGGACGTGATGGTAAAAAATATACCTAAAAAGGTTACTATGATTCTTTGGATTTGCATCGTAAGTAAAGCTAATACTTTTTATAAAATCTGGCAATTCAGCAACTGAAAAGACCGTATGACAAAAATATTATGATATAGCTATAAAAACTGGACAATTCAGTCCATTGCATGTAAAATCAGTTCACTGTAGTTGAAAAACATACTATTTGATTAATTAATCCATTGTTTTGAATCAGGATGTACATGCCAATCCGGTAATCAATGAATATTTTTGGCTTGTGTTAAAACTGGATTTAACCTGATTATAATTATGAATAAAACTCTCGGATTAGCGGTCGCTTTTTGTTTTGTATTTTTATCCGGCGGAATATCTCAAAATTCGTTATTCAAAAAATACAAAAAAAATCCGGTGTTGAACATCGGTTCTTCCCTGCCTGACTGGAGGGCTATTCACGTTGCGAATGCTGCAATCTTAACACCTGACGAGAGTCCCGATAAATTATGGCGTTTATATGTAAGAGGTAGTGGTAAAACACCTGAATATCATGATCAGATTGGTGTTTTATATCAGGATACAAATAATTTTTCTCCATATGGTCCCTGGCTGGAGTACGAAAATAATCCGGTAATACCTTATGGCAATCCCGGGACTTATGACGAACAGAATCTTCTGGATTGTGCACCTGTAGTAGGCGAAAACGGAGATGTCTATTTTTATTATAAAGCTGTAAACAGTAACGGTACTTCGACGCTTGCAGGAGCCAGGCTTGGTAGCGATGGCCTTACGTCAGAAAAATTTAGTTCTAATCCACTGAAAAATGATGTTGGTGCCAATGATGCCATTTATCATAACGGACAGTATTACATTTATTATGGCGACGGACTTTACAACAGAAAAACGCATCGTTTTGACAGCAACCTGGAGATATATGTTAAAGTAACCTCCGATCCGGAGAATATTTCAGATAGAGACAGCATAAAAGTACTTGGAGTAGGTGGGGGACCCGGTAATTTTGATTCTTACTCCGTTAATGGAGCCCGCATTTTCAGGTTGAACAATATGTGGTATATGATTTACCAGGGCAGTAATCAGCATTTTGATTTTCCAAACAGATTCCATGCGGCTTATTCAGATGACCTGATTAACTGGACAAAGGTAGATAACGAATTTCCACTTTTAATGAGAGGTGATCCGGGAGACTGGGATCAGGGAGGAATATGGTTTGGCGAAGTTTTTGAATACCGGGATACACTTTATATGTTTTATGAAGGCTGGGGATGTTATTGTATACCGGAAGACAGGGATGAACCTTATTTCCCCGGTAACTCACGAACCGGTATCGCAAGTGTTTCCACATCTGATTTCTTATTCTGGGTAGATGGTGGTTTTAAGCCGGAATGGCAAAACAAAGTTGTTCTGTCAGGCGATACAATAGTGAATTTTGAAGATAGAAACCTAATGTTATTTAATAGTAACAACAGCATGTTCTACGATGTTGTAAATAATCCAAACCCTGATAATAGCAATGCAAGCAACCAGAGTGGCAGAATCATTACAACCACAGATCAGTATGAGTTGCTCTATTCTGAACCATTGGAAAACAGGTTTGATTTCTCTGATGGATCAGTTTTTACAATGAAAGTATTCACAGAAACTCCGGGCAAGGTATTTTTTAAAATAGAACATCCTTCAAATTATAAATATGGGCAGCTTGAAGTAAAACAGGAACTTACTACTGTAAATAAGTGGGTTGATATGGAGTTTGACTTTTCGGCTCTGGATCCACAGTCTGAATTGTATGGGAAAATAGTTTTGCTATTTGATGCAGGAGGTACTGCTGCCAATAATTACTGGTACTTTGATGATATCGTTTTTAATCCCGAAAAAATATCGACGGGTATACTATCACCCAATCAACCTGCTGCTAATAGCTTTAAAATAAAGCGCAATGGAAACCATTGCATTTCGGTCACAGGAATGACAGAGGATGATGTATATAAAATATTCTCTGTAAATGGCCGGCTTCTTTTAAATGGAACAGGCCGTAGCATAGATATTGCAGGATTAAAAAGTGGTGTGTATGTATTGAATGTGCAGGATAAGTATTTGAAATTCAAAAGGTAAAAACAGGAAGTAATTATAGTGATCATGGAACAAGAAGTTACAAGAAGAACAGGGACTCTGCTTAAAAGAGGATTTTTGAACCTCCGAATTAATTTGTTTATTCTGGTAGATATTCTGTTCTATTTTAACAGTGGGATTGCAAAGGCTCAGGCAGAGAAGCCCAATATTGTGATGGTGCTCATTGATGATCTTGGATACGGAGAATTTGAGACTTACGGCAATACCTTTAATGAAACTCCTTATATTAATCAATTGGCAAAGGAAGGGATGACCTTTACAAATGCCTATGCTTCGGCACCGGTATGTTCACCATCCAGAGCTTCTATACAAACAGGACAGTATACAGCCAGACATGGCATATATGATTTTGTATCAGAAAATTCGGATGAATACCTGAAGCCTGAGGATCATGTTACCGTAAATGAAGCTTTAAAAAATGCAGGCTATTATACAGGATTAATTGGTAAATGGCATCTGGATACAGATTTTGAAAATAATCCGGGTGGTCCTGCTGCTCATGGCTATGACAAGGTAATTGCAACAGAAACAAAATATATTGCCGGAGGTGATTATTTTTATCCTTACGATAAGATATCGACTGTAACTGAGGGCGAAACAGATGAGTTTTTACCAGACAGGCTTTTTAGAGAGGCTGATCAGTTTATCAGGGATAAAAAAGATACCCCTTTCTTTTTAGCACTTCAGCTTTATAGCGTGCATATGACGTTGGAGGCACCGGAGAATCTGGTTCAAAAATATAAGCAAAAATATGAAGACAAATACGGTTCTGGTACCTCGGATTATTTTGATTCCTCATCTCCACGTCATGCCGGAGCCATAGATAATCCCTATCTGGCAGCAATGCTGGAAAGAATAGATGCCGGGATAGGAAGTATTGTAGAAACTTTAAAGGAGTTGGGGATTGATGAGAATACCTTGCTTGTAGTAACATCTGATAATGGTGGTGCAGAAGAGGTAGCTAATAATGGTGGTTTAAGGGAGGCTAAAACGTGGCTTTATGAAGGAGGTATCCGTGTCCCTTTAATTGTTAGGTACCCTGCAGGGTGCCTTGCAGATAAAGTAAATGAAACCCCTGTAAGTTTTGTTGATTTCTATCCAACATTTTTAGATCTGGCAGAAGGAGCAACATCCCAGGTTTTGGATGGTGTCAGCATGGTTCCGCTTTTTAATGCTCAGGATATAGACAGGGACGAGATCTTTTGGTATTATCCGGCCGGAGCATCAACATGGAATCCACGGAAGGCTTGCGTACTAAGAAAAGGTGATTATAAGCTGATTTATCGGTATGCATTATCGCCCGATTATTACGAACTCTATAACTTAAAGGATGATCCGGGAGAACACAATAATCTCTATTCCACAAATACGGAAAAGGCTGAAGAATTAAAAAGCAGATTGGATAGCTGGATGAATGAAATGAATATTCCCAAATGGGCTTTAGGTGAGGATGAAATTTTTGATTTTGAACAGGAGTTTTATGGAGATTACGGAACCAAAGGTAATGTGACTGAGCCGCCAAATGCTACATCAGATGATGAAGATGTGGACCACATCCATTTCAATAAAGTGGAGAATCCTTTTTCGGAAGGAATCAATACCACGTCAACGGTTGGGAAATTCAAAAGACTGAAAACAGGGTATTGGTGGGGATTCGCCTGGTTTGATTTTGATCCGGTTTATGTGTCTGCAACTGAAACAACTCCGAAATATCTGCATGTCATGGTGCGCAAACCGATCTTATCCAAAGTTTGTGTCCAGTTTAAAGGTGGGAATAATGCTGCAACCCCTGAGGTGGTTGGTATTAATACAAAAGTAGATGAATGGGAAGATATGGTATTTGAGATCTCGGCGCCGGGACTCTATTCTTCTCTTGAAATAAAAGCGGATTTTGATAATTCAGCAAATCCACCTTATCCTGATCGTTTGGCAGATGACATTGATATTTATTTTGATGAGATTATTATCAATGATGACCCAAAGCCAAGAGGCGGAGAAGTATTTGAATTTGAAGAGGTCGTTGTGCAGGATTTTGAAGACGGATTTGCAGGCCGATGGGGTGTAAATGGAAATCCGGATGGATTACTGGAAGATCATGAGGCATTTGATATTATAGATAATCCACAAATTTCCCAATTGAATCAAAGCGATTCTGTTGGTCGGTTCAACCGGAAAATTGACGGGAAATGGTGGGCTTATGCCTGGTTTGAATTTGACACGGTTAACATTACAAATGTTCCGGTTTATTTACATGCTTTGGTCAACAAACCTGTTGCCTCAACGGTGTGTGCACAACTGAAAGACAGACATTCCAAACCTTCAAGTAATACAGGTGAAATTAAAAATGAGACACAGAATTATATAGATAAGTGGCAGGATCTGGTATTTAAGATTACCACTCCGGGGACTTATTGTTACATGGAGTTTAAGCCTGATTTCGTGAATCAGGACATATATACCCGGCTGGATTCGGATATTGGTATTTTTTTTGATGACATTGTTTTGAATACAGATCCGACGCCAAGGCATTTGTTGCCAACTCATTCCGCAGAAGTCACAATGGAAAGTTTCATGGTTTACCCAACGGTAACATATGGAAATGTGAATATAAAGGCCTCAGGTGATCTTCCGTCAGTGGTAAGTATTTATGATATCAATGGTTCACATATCAGAAATGAGGTGATAAACGGATCAGAAGCACACATCATAAATATGTATGGTTTAAAAACAGGGGTTTATCTGTTGACCTGTAGTAATTATGAAGAGATAAGGAAATTCAAAATTTTGAAATTGTGAGTAATGCTAAAATCAGATTATTAATATGATGAACCTGACAAAGACTATTGGATCAGCGTTGACCCTGGCATCTGCTTTTGCATGTTTAAATGGTGCAGGTGCCCAGGACAGACCAAATATTTTATTTGCATTTGGGGACGACATGGGACGTTACCAAAGTATTTACGATTCGATTGAAGGAGGCAATACTCCGAATTCGATTATCAAAACGCCCAATTTTGACAGGATTGCCAGAGAGGGAGCTGTTTTTATGAATGCTCATGTAACTGCACCATCATGTACACCATGCCGGAGTTCGTTGTTGTCAGGGCAATATTTCTGGCGGACCGGCAGAGGTGCCATATTGCAGGGTGCTGTCTGGGATGATCAGATTCCGTCGTATCCGCTTATATTAAAGGATAACGGATATCACATAGGCAGAACCTATAAAGTATGGTACCCGGGAACACCAGCCAATGCTCCTTATGGAGGGCCATCAGAAAACAAGTATGAAGGGGCAGGACGTGATTTCTGTTTCTTTTCCCAAACCATTTTACAATACAGCACTGATGAAGCCATAGCGTCTGAACGGCAGCGGTTATTTGATGAAGTGGTGAATAATTTTGAAGGCTTTTTGTCTGACAGGGAAGAAGGGCAGCCGTTTTGCTATTGGTGGGGGCCATGGAACACACACCGGCCCTGGGCTGAAGGTTCGGGATCAAAATTATGGAATATAAATCCTGATGACCTGATAGGTAAGCTCCCATCTGGTTTGCCGGATGAACCGGAGATACGGGAAGACTTCGCTGATTATCTCGGAGAAGTTCTGGCATTTGATTATGCACTGGGCTTGATCATTCAAAAACTGGAAGAAATCGGCGAGCTTGACAATACAGTCATTGTAGTAAGCGGAGATCATGGTATTCCCGGATTTCCACGCGCAAAATGTAACCTTTACAATTTTGGAACACATGTTCCATTGGCTGTCAGATATCCTTCTATGATAGACAGTGGCAGGGTAGTTGAAGATATGGTAAACCTGATGGATCTGGCTCCTACATTTCTCCAGCTGGGAGAGGTTGATATACCGGATGTAATGACAGGGAAAAGCCTTGTGCCTGTAATGGAAGCTCCTGGTAGTGGAGTTATTGACCCGACGAGGAATTATGTTGTGACCGGACGTGAACGGCACGTTGCATCAGCACGGCCTGGAAATCTTCCTTATCCTCAAAGAGCTATTATAAAGGTAATTGATGGGAAACAGTACAAGTACATCCGAAATTTCAAACCAGAAAGATGGCCTGTTGGACATATTGGTAATAGTTTCCCTGATTTGGGAGATGGTCCAACCAAGACCTGGTATCTGAATAACTATTGCAATCCGGAGTATTCATATTATATGGATTTGGCATTTGCGAAGCGTCCTTATGAAGAGTTGTACGATCTGAGTGCAGACCCATGGGAGGTTAATAATCTTGCAGGTCAGGTTGAAATGACTGTGATAAAAGATGAACTATCTGACCAGTTGGAAACTGTGCTGACGGAAACCAATGATCCGAGAATGGCTGAAGGTGTTTCAGTTTTTGACAGACTTCCGTATACAATTGCGAACTGAGAAAATATTTGAATCCGTAATGAGATTAAAAAATAAAGTTTAACTAAAAATAGTACTATGAACCTTACAAAGACAATGGGATCGGTTTTGACCCTGGCATCTACTTTTGCATGTTTAAATGGTGCAGGTGCCCAGGACAGGCCAAATATTTTATTTGCATTTGGAGACGACATGGGGCGTTACCAAAGTATTTACGATTCGATTGAAGGAGGCAATACTCCGAATTCGATCATTAAAACGCCTAATTTTGACAGGATTGCCAGAGAGGGAGCTGTTTTTATGAATGCTCATGTAACTGCTCCATCGTGTACCCCATGCCGGAGTTCGTTGTTATCAGGGCAATATTTCTGGCGGACCGGCAGAGGTGCCATATTGCAGGGCGCTGTCTGGGATGATCAGATTCCGTCGTATCCGCTGATATTAAAGGATAACGGATATCACATCGGCAGAACATATAAAGTATGGTACCCGGGAACACCGGCCAATGCTCCTTATGGTGGAGCAGACAATACCTATGAAGTTAGTGGTCGTGACTTTTGTACATTTTCCCAAACTATTTATCAGTACAACACCGACGAAGCTATGGCGACCGAACGGCAGCGGTTATTTAATGAAGTGGTAGAAAATTTTGAAGGTTTTTTGTCCGACAGGGAAGACGGGCAGCCGTTTTGTTATTGGTGGGGTCCATGGAACACACACAGGCCCTGGGCTGAAGGTTCGGGATCAAAACTATGGAATATAAATCCTGATGACCTGATAGGTAAGCTCCCATCTGGTTTGCCGGATGAGCCGGAGATACGGCAAGACTTTGCAGATTATCTCGGAGAAGTTCTGGCCTTTGATTATGCATTGGGACTGATCATTCAAAAACTGGAAGAAATCGGCGAGCTTGACAATACAGTCATTGTAGTAAGTGGGGATCATGGTATTCCCGGATTTCCACGGGCAAAATGTAACCTTTATAATCTTGGAACACATGTTCCATTAGCTATCAGATATCCTTCGATGATAGACAGTGGCAGGGTAGTTGAAGATATGGTAAACCTGATGGATCTGGCTCCTACATTTCTCCAGCTGGGAGAGGTTGATATACCGGATGTAATGACAGGGAAAAGCCTTGTGCCTGTAATGGAAGCTCCTGGTAGTGGAGTTATTGACCCGACGAGGAATTATGTTGTGACCGGACGTGAACGGCACGTTGCATCAGCACGGCCTGGAAATCTTCCTTATCCTCAAAGAGCTATTATAAAGGTAATTGATGGGAAACAGTATAAGTACATCCGAAATTTCAGACCTGAAAGATGGCCGGTTGGACACATTGGTAACAACTTTCCCGATTTGGATGGCGGCCCAGCCAAGACCTGGTATCTGAATAATTATTGTAATCCTGAGTATTCATATTACATGGATTTGGCATTTGCGAAGCGTCCTTATGAAGAGTTGTACGATTTGAGTACAGACCCATGGGAGGTTAATAATCTTGCAGGTCAGGTTGAAATGACTGTGATAAAAGATGAACTATCTGATCAGTTGGAAACTGTGCTAACGGAAACCAATGATCCGAGAATGGTTGAAGGTGTTTCAGTTTTTGACAGACTTCCATATACCATACCAAATTAATCAGGAATGAAACCTTAAAATTTTAGAGATGAAAGCTTGTAATAAAATCTTAATAATAACGGCAATATTATTTCACAGTTTTATAATAAATGCCAGTGTATTCTATGTAACGATAGATGGAGACGATAATAACGACGGAACATCTGTAGAAAATGCATTCAGGACTATTAACAGAGCATTTTTAGAAATTCACGACGGTGATGAAATTATTATCGGAGAAGGCGTATTCACAATTTCCAGAACACTTGAATGGGACTGCTCACTGACAATTACAGGAGCAGGTTCAGACAAAACAATTATTCAGGCATCAGAAAATCCTGTGCTGGATAAAGAATCAGTATATACGTTCTCTGTCTTTTACAATCAAAAACCGGAAGGATGTGATAATACACTTCCTGTATCACTGATACAAGGTGTAACAATCAGAAATGGTGCTGCTCCTGTAAAAGAAACAATACCAACAAATGTTGGAGGGGGCCTGAAGAATTTTGCAGATTTAACCATTAAGGATTGTATACTGGAGGATAATGCTGCTTTAAATGGCGGAGCAATATATAACGATGGAAGCCTGACACTGGAGAATTCAGTAATTAGGAATAACCATGCCTTTAATTTAAAAGGTGGTGTTTATAATACCGAGGGTGCAACATATACCCAAACAAACAGTACTTTTGAAAATAACACAGAGGATTTCGTTAGTTCAGGCATCTACCTGATAAGTGATTTTGAAGACGGATTTTGGGCTGATCACGGTACAAACGGAAATTATGAAGGAGGACTTGTAAGCGGTAGTGATAAATTCGTGATTGCAGAAAATCCGGATAAAACAGGTATAAACCCGAGCGATAGTGTAGGTAAATTTATACGTAACAGACTTGGAAACTGGTGGGCATATGCATGGTTCGAATTTGAAGAAATAAGTATTCAGGAGACTCCTAAGTATCTTCATATGATGATCTATAAGCCTGTTATTTCTAAAATATGTGTACAGGTTAAAAACGGACATACTCCAACTGATGGGAATAATACTAAAGAGATTGTATCAACAGATCAGACCAAGGTTAATGAATGGGAAGATATTGTTTTTGAAATAAAAACAACCGGTTTGTTTTCATACATAGAAATAAAACCGGATTTTGAGAATGCAGTGACTTCGGAAAGACTGGAAGAAGATATTGATATTTATTTTGATAATATAATCATCAGTGATTCACCAAAACCAAGGACCCTGATTGAAAAAAAGTTGGCTAGCTACCCTTTGCCGACAGGAACTCCTAATGTGACACCATTAGAAGAGATCTTTAAAGCTGAGGATGTTGAAGAGGGTGTTTCATTTTCTAATCTGCTTTATGAAGATATTCTTTTCGATTATAATTATGCAAACGGTTTTTTCAGGCCTTATGGCTGGCCGGACGGTGATTATAATGACGCACGGTATGTAGAGTTTACGGTTACTCCGGATTCCGCTGTTAGCGTGGGGATCAATAAGATTATTTTGCGACAAAAATCAAATACCATTGAGTTGGGGCCGCAAAAGCTGTTAGTTGCTGTTTCAACTGACAGCGCAAAGACTTTTTCCAGTGTGGCGACAGTTGAGCTGTCTCGATCATCTTTCAGTATTGATGAGGTACTGGTAAATAATATTTCAAGTACGGGACCTGTTACATTCAGGTTCTACGGATTTGAGTCGTTACTTGGAACTGCTGTTCAAAAAGATTTATGGATTATTGATAGTATTCAGGTTCGTGGAACGGTGGAATATCTAACATCTGACTCTGTAAAAACTTTAAATACCACGGAACTGACAGATTCATCTGTGAATGTTTCCGGTGACGTATACAGTTTGGGAGCATTAATGTCAACAGAACACGGTTTCTGTTGGAATACGGCTGGAGAACCAACAGTAAATGATAGTATAATTGATCTTGGGGAGGTAATTTCGGAAGGAGAATTCTCTGCTGGGCTATCAGGTTTAATGCCAAATACCAGCTATTATGTAAGAACTTTTGTTAAAAATGAATTAGCAATACGATATGGTAATGAATTAAACTTTACAACACCTAAGAGGGTGATAAATATTGAAGGTAGTTTTAGTATATTTAATAAGGAATATGATGGAACTTCGGACGCAACGGTCCAGGAGAACAATTTGTCTCTGGATAGAATTATTGAAGGGGATGATGTTGATCTGAAAGAACCAACAGTTCAATTCTCAGGTACTGATGCCGGTGAAAATATTACAGTGACAATCATAGATATTGAACTTACAGGAACAGATACAGCCAGGTATAATTTGTCGTTAGAAGACCTTCCTGAAGCAAATGCAACCATTAGTAAGAAGGATCTGGCAGTCTCGGTAGCGGATACAAGTCGTTTTTTTGGAACTCCTAATCCGGAATTCAGGTTGATCTTTTCCGGCTTTATAGAAGGAGAAGATCCGTCTGCTCTTGATGAGGTGCCGGTTGCCACAACCGAGGCCGACGAAACCAGCGTTACAGGTGAATATACAATAAGTGTTTCAGGTGGTAGTGATAATAATTACAGTTTCGTTTTTGATTCGGGGATTCTTACGATAGAATCTGTTACAGGCATATCGAATCCGGTTAATAAAATTGAAGTCTTCCCAAATCCTGCAACTGACATTGTGAATATAATTCTAGATGAAGATAAACCATACACTTTAGAAGTGTTTAATCTGAATGGAGAAAAAATTCTAACCCGGATGGTACGGGATGAATATTTTGTTTTGGACATTTCTGATCAATCCCCGGGAGTTTACTTTTTAAAATGCTCATTAGAAGAAAAGAGTATGTTCTTTAAAGTTATGAAGGAATAGCAGGGGATCTGATTGAAGCCCTTCCGGATTAACTCCCCGGAAGGCTTATTTTAATCTGTTGAGAACAGATTAAAAATTTGACTATTTAGGAGCCATCACTTATGGCTTTATCAGGAAATTAAAACGGTATTTATTTTTTTGAATTAAAGAACTTTAATTCAAGTCTCAATTGTTTAGAATTAGTTAGTTAATTGGTTGATCCTGCTAATTTAAGGTTAGCAGGATCTTTATCTTTAATTCAAATTTATAAGCTGTGTTATTGATTAAACATTCCCTGGGTTTATTTCTGATTTTCATTCAAATTCTAATCCCAATTTTTCTTAGTGGAATTCACTTGCGAGAAACAGAAGAATAAATATGATTAGAATATAAACTAAAATTCTTTTCCCATACTTTTTCTTTAGTCTTTCTCCAACTATTTTATTTTGAACCGATGGAAAGCTATATTGTACTTTATAAAGAAACTTTTTAGCTTCATCATATCCTAATAATTCGATCAAATCACTTATTAGGGGTTCTGGTATTTTTTCATTGTCAATCATTCTCGCGAAATCACAGTTGCACACAACGTTCCCGCGGTATGGTGTCGTGGCAGTTTCTGTCCGCCTTGCCTTGCGTAGCCTCGGCGGAGCAAGGTAGGATAGGAACTGTCAGGACGAAAGAAGCATAACGAGAATGTTAGTACATTTTTTTAAAATTTAACTACCATGCAGTATGACAGCGTGTTAGGTGAAGTTTTTATTCTTTTAATCTATTTTTCAGGTCCATTTGCTCATGTAAAATTCTTATAACTTCAATTTCATTGTCTGAGATTGTGTGATAAAAAATAACATGTCTTCCAGTTTTAAAACCTAGTAATTCATGACTTATTTCAGGATATTCTTTCCCAATATTAGGGTTTATTTCAATTTCTTTACAAGCTGATTTTATTGCTTTATAATATTTGTCAGCTTGATTTTCAGACCATCTAAATGTAGTGTAATTCCAAATGTCGGATAAATCATTAATGGCTTTTTCTCTTAAAATTACTTTAGCCATTTTTCTTACTTTCAGCTTTTAATTTTTTTAAATGACTGTCAAAGTCGAAGTTTTCAATTCGTGGGCTATTTAATCCTTCCTGGATTGCATTTTTTAAAGCGATTACTTTACTTTCTTCTTCTTCAAGTAAACGCAAGCCAGCTCTGACGACTTCACTAACATTTTTGTATCTTCCTCCTGAAATACTGCTTTGAACAAAAGAATCAAAATGCTGTCCTAGTGTTATAGATGTATTCTTATTCATAACTGTCAATTTTTACAAAAATACCAATATTTGGTATAATTGTCAAATCCTTTTAACTTGATTTGTATTTTATGAAATTACAGCTAACGTTCCCGCGGTATGGTGTCGTGGCAGTTTCTGTCCGCCTTGCCTTGCGTAGCCTCGGCGGAGCAAGGTAGGATAGGAACTGTCAGGACGAAAAGAGCTGGCTTCGAACGTTGAATTATTTTGTTTAAAAGTACTGCCATGCACTATGACTGCGTGTTAGCAACTGCCATTTATCTCAATGTAATTATAGTTGGCAATGCAGATAATATGCTAAATGTCAATGCAATCACAATGGAAGTAAATATTAACCTTGACTTATTTTCAATATTTCTCTTTTCGTAAATTTCATTCATGATTAATTCGGGGTCCTCTTTTTCAGAGTTTGCCAATTTAGTCCCAGCTATAAAATCTCCTAATCTTTTTGTGGGATTAACCATTGAAAATATCACTTCAAGAGGCCAGATTATCATTGTAGAATTCCTAATTATACATTGAAATTCGCTGGCTGGTCGATTTGTTTTTGAATCTATAACTTGGTATCCATACTGTCTTTTCGCAATACTTTTCCCATTAAAGAAGTCCTTATTTAGAATTAGAAATGAAATAAATGTAAAAGGGGTAATTTCTATCCACAGTGGTAATAAAAAGTTTGTCTCATTTCCTGAGTCTACTAATATAGACACTGGAATAAATAATATTATAAAAAACGGGAATATTAATCCAAGCATAAAAGAAAAGTCCATTGACATTGAATTCAATCTTCGTCCGAAAATTTGTAAAGTTTTAAATCCACCATTAAAAGATTGTCTGGTGAAAATATTAAATATTAAAATCTTAGGTATTTTCATGTTTTTAAATTCGTTTTTTTGTGCTTTTTTATGGTTGTTGCTACGTTTGGCAATAAGAAACGTAGGGCACTTCGAAGCTCCACCCTGTCAAACCGTTGCGTTTTTGAGTAAATGTACTAAACTTACAATTACCCGCATTGCCCGGCTTACGTATATTGCGTGTTATGGCTCGTTAATTCATTTCTTTAATCAAGTCAATAATATTTTTCGTTCCAGTTAGTCTACTGTTTTCCTCATAGTTCTTTTTAGGGTCAAGTCCGAAGGTTTTAAAAATCTCCATTCGAATCTTGTCGTTTTTTGGATTTCGTAAATCCCATTTAAGTTTATAATGCTCTCCTTTTGTGAAATCAAAATCTCCATTATTTTCAATTGTCTCTTTTATATCATGTGAGTCAAATTTTGGTCGAAATCCAATACCATAATAACCATAAGGATTATGGTCGCCTATACCACCGTTTTCGGGCATAACGTATTTATTAAATTTCTTTTTTGGTAATTCTTTATGAATCAGTCCCCACTGAAGAAAAACGTTTGGTGTCTGGTCAATTCGCATTCCATAAGAAATGGGGAATTCAAATTCGGCTATTTCAAGTGGTAAATTGCCAATTATCTCAAACTCTCCATAAAAGATAGCATTATCCATCATCAAATCCGATGGCAAAGACTTTTGATTCTTTAGGCTTTCAATATCAACTGCTTTACTTTCTGATTTAAATGCATAAAGTTTTATTAGTAAAGGAGGTCCCATTATCAGGTGAAGACCATGATTTTCAGGTATCAGTTTCTTTTTTCGCGCTTTGTTAATGTCAAATAATATTCTACCGAATCCATATTCTGTACGGTTTAGCTTAAAGGCAAAGAAATCACCCGATTTGTATTTAACATTTTTGCGTTTTTCAAGTCGAAATTTTTCTATTTGTTTAAAATGGTCAGACGGAGAATTTTCAATAAATTCCTTAATCATCGTCTCTATTTTTGAATCAGACCGCTTAAATTCCCAGGCTCTTGAGTAAAATGTCGTTTGAGAAGTATAATTTCCAATTAACAAGTCTCCGTTGGTGTTGGCATTCAAATAAACGCCTATTCCCGTTTTCGATTCCAAAACAGAAGCCGTTAATTTTTTAGGTTTTCCCTTTTTAGTTTTTGGTAAAATCAACTCTCTGTTTTCAGTCTGTTCGTTATATTGTACTTCTTTATATTCTTTGTCGGTTGAAACTACATGTTTCCTAATCGTCTCTCCCTCAAAATACAATATTGAATCAGGTCGATATGTATCACCTTTGAATTGAACTTTATCCCACGAATCCATCACAGGTTCAAGTCCGAAATATTTTCTTTGGCCGTTAGTTAATTCTATCATTTTAGTTCCTTGCTGTGTTGTTCGCTAATGAGCCAGAACGTTCCCGCGGTATGGTGTCGTGGCAGTTTCTTTCCGACGGGAAAGGAACTGTCAGGACGAAAGAGCTAGAAGCGAACGTTGAATTATTTTGATTAAAAGTACTGCCATGCACTATGACCGCGTGTTGGCAACAGTTTTTTTCTCTTTTTTATACTCTATAAATTAATCAATACTCCAAAATTATAAGCACCTCTAGTATTCCAAACCCTATAGTTTCCAGCTATTATATTTTTAATACCATATTGACCATCACATTCAAGAAATAGTTTCGTGTTATTAGTTATTTCATATTTGTACCCAATGCAGAACGCATAACCATAATCTGAGCCGTTCATTTGATTTTTTATATCTTCAAGTAATTTTGAATCTTTTGCACTGGTTAATAGTCCCATATAAGGACCAAAGCTTAAATACCATCTCCTATGTTTACTAAAATGCCAATTTGCCATTAAGGGAATAGTAATATAATTCAGATTAATATCAGTTGTTAAGGTATTATCGTTATTGTCTATAATTGTACCATTAGAATAACCTTTATTATCCCAAATAACTTTCAACTTAACGCCCCATCTATCAGATAAATAGTATTCCCCAGATGCACCATTGTTATAGGTTATTCTAGTTCCAGTGTTGTTTTCTCCTGGTGCAACTACCCCTGCTTGACTTATACCTATATTCACTCCTATTTCAAGTCCTTCTTGTTTTTGAGCATTTACATTAAATATTCCTAATATAACCACAAATGCTATCAATATCAGCCTTTGGAAAATATGTTTCATTTTGGTGTGTTTTTTGAATGGATTGTGAAAATTGTTGCCAACGTTCCCGCAGTATGCTGTCGTGGCAGTTTCTTTCCAACGGGAAAGGAACTGTCAGGACGAAATAGTCCGACTGCGAATGTTGAAATATTTTATTTAAAAATACTGCCATGCAGTATGACCGTGTGTTGGCTGTAGTTTTTTATTTTCTTAGTATTCCATGTTCTTTAAGGATTAGTCTTATATGGGCATGCATAATTAAAATTCCGAAAGGGAAAGCTCCCAGTAAAAAATACGTAATGATATAATCAAATATTTTTGGTTCTTCCTTTTTGTCATAAAATTTAAAATCTTGACTAAATTTTATTGTAATATAACCAGTGCAGTAAAGTACGGCAATAGCATAAACGATATTCAAAATTATTGGTGATTCTTGCTCAAGTTTAAAAAGAAAGTAGAGATGTGTCGTAAGAGTACTAATAATTATAAAAACTGAAATAGTCAATATGCTTTTTAGCTTCCTAAGGGTGCTTTTAGTTCCTAATTTCTCATTTATTTTATGGAAACCATATCCAATGATATATAACCAAAAAAAATAATATCCGATAAAGGCTATGAAAACAATTGAAATTGTCAAAAATATAAAACTATTTCTGATAATTTTATCAAATACTTGTAAAGCAAAAAAAGCTAAAATTATTGCCAGGATAAAACCAATCAGGAAATATATTGGTTTTAGTTTATAGATTCTTTCCATATCAATTTACGATATTCATCAAAATTACAGCCAACGTTCCCGCGGTATGGTGTCGTGCGGTTGACTGTCCCACGAAGTGGAGACTGTCAAGCCGAAAACGATACCAGGATGCATATGGTTTTGCGAGTTAAAAGAACCGCATGCATTATACCGTGTTAGCAGTAGTATTTTATTTCCCATCCAAGTATTTATCTATTACTTCTATTAAATCTTTATCATTAGGTCTCGGTGCAGCTTCAATTACCATTTTACCATTTTTGTCAAATAGCATATATCTAGGTATAAATTTAATATCCATATTCTCAAGTTGTTTAGAGGTGAATCGGTTTGTGACAAAATAACTTTCATTTATTATGTCAAATCTACGGCATGCCTTTTCCCATTGTTGTTTATTCGGCTCGCTTGAAACATAAATTTGAACTAAATCTTTGTCATGATATAATGCTTCTAATTTTTTTGCATGTTCAAATTGCTTTATACAAGGTGGACAACCACTGCTCCAAAAATCCAAATAAACAACCTTGCCTTTATGCTTTTTAAGAAGGTCGTTAAAAGTTATTGTTTCTGAATAAAACGAATTCAGTTCTAAATCATAAGAATCTACGCTTATATCGGTTGGTAGGGAATACTTGATGTTTATAAAATTAATTAGAGCCGTATCCTTAACATCAATTTTGAATTGGTTAAAAGCTTTTTTTGCTTCATCGATGGTGTAATTTTCAATTATGTTTTGAACAGTTTTAAATTTTAAAATATTTTTAGTTTGCTGGCTTAGCATTGAACAAGCCTGTATAGAATCATAAAGTGATAGATAATCAGGAATGCTTCCACCTGCACTGGCAATTCCATTTATGTAATGGGTTGAGCTTATACTACCAACTTTACGACTTAAATAGTTGTAATAAATCCAATCAATTATATCTTTTTGAAAACCAAAATATAAAGAACTATCATTTTTACTATCCAAAATGTTTCCGCCATCCAAAAATCCCAACTCAATATCGTACCCCAATTGAATATTGAAATTTTCTTTAGTCAATTTTGGGATTATTCTTCTAGCAGGACGGGGACCTCCATTGATTTTGAACAGTTCGATTAACTTCTTTTGATAAATGTATTGCGTTTTAGTTAAATTGTAATTTTCAGTGGAAATTAAATCATTTTGATAAAGGGAATCAATAAGGTTTATTTCCGTATTCATTTCTGATGAAAGGTTTGCATCTGCTAATGCAACCACTCTGTCTAATTCTTTTTGAAGATCTTTTGTGTTATTCATGAACAGAAAGGGTTGTCTGTATTTTGTTTCAGATGAATAGTCATTTGGGTATAATGTTTCTTTGATGAATAAATCCAGGTTAACATCATGAGTTTTTGATTGCCGGTTTAATACAGATGCAACAGGTGTTTTGTCGTTATAGGTAAAAAGTACACTATCGCCATTATGGAAGAAATAGGAAAGCTTATCAATGCCTTTATAAGTGTGTCTGAATTCAACAACTTTTCTTTTGGTTTTAACTATCAGAGTATCAAATTCATGTTCTGAATTTGGGAAAAATTGAATTGGGATGAAGTTGTCGTCAATGAAATTAATTTCACAGCGGGCAGGGGTATAAGGTCCATCTACCTGATTAATTTTATATACTCTCCAGTTGGGTGGTGGTTTTTTGAAAATCAATGTAATTTGATTGTTTTCCATTTCTGTTTTCTCAGGCTTATTTTTTACTGTACAAGCAATCAAAAAACAAAATAATATGACTATTGACTTAGTTAAATTGTTATGATTCATGGTTAAATGTTTGCTTCATTTAATATTACTGCTAACGTTCCCGCGGTATGGTGTCGTGCGGTTGACTGTCCCACGAAGTGGAGACTGTCAAGCCGAAAGCGACGACATACGGAATTTGGATTAACAGGTTAAAACAAAACCGCATGCACTATGCACCGCGTGTTGTGTGTTGCCAATTATTTAAACATTTTTCGTTGAGTTTCTAAGATTTTTTCAATATTGAAATAAAGACCATCTATGTTTCTTTCGTCTTTTTCAAACTCTAAGTAATCACAATTTCCAATAAGAGCTTGAGACTTCATTTGGAACAGAAACATATTTAATATTACGTATTCGTGACTTACTGAAATCACATGATAACCGTCTTTACATGTTTCCCCAGAGCCCGTTGAAAGAATTGCTTCTATTATTCCATGGAATCTTTTAGAAACTTTTATTGCCATTTCTTCATCTCCTTTCAAATGATAGGTATAGGCCAAAAAGTTCATTGATCTTAAGTCAAATGGGAATTCATTAATTGATTTGTTAGATAGATCTATTATTTTATCATATTCTTTTCTTTTAATTTTAGTACTACGATAATATTTTAATAATTTTTCTTGATAAGGAGAAGTCCAATACGCTTCATACTCTTTTTGAAAAATATAACCGTAATACAAATATCTATAATCATCCAGAGTTAATGTAGTATCAAGCTCAACAAATCTTTTCATTAAAACTGGATAATAAAAATCTGAAGACTTTTGTTTAATTTCTTTTTCGATTGACTTATAATCTGGACGCTTAAAGTCCAATTCTTGTGATATTGCATTAAAAGTGAGGATTAATAAAAGAAGAGTAGTTAAAAGATGTTTCATTTTATTTAGGAGTTAGCTTATTTGGTGTCTTATACTGAAATATGGCTACAGGTTAATAATTGAATTTAAGCTACATTTTTAAAGACCATGTTTGGTGTTTTA